>JAWKRR010000080.1:0-27953 GCA_041389525.1 Myxococcota bacterium
GTGCCGCTGCTGCCTCTGGACCGCGCCGCGATCGCCGAGTTCGTGCGCACCTCCCTCGGTCAGGTCAACGGCGCCGACGCGCTGGTCGACTGGCTGGCCGAGGAGTCTGCGGGCAACCCGGCCGCCGCGCTTGAGACGATCCACTGGCTGGTCACCACGGGGCGGCTGCGTTTGCGGCGCGGCCGGTGGTACGTCGCGGGGGATCTCGGGCTGGCGAGCACCGCCGGTGGCGAGTCGGTGCTGCGGCGCCTCGCCGAGCGCCGGCTGGAGCTGATCCCGGCGGAAGTGCGCGGGTTCTTACGGATCGCGGCCGTCATGGGGCAGAGCTTCGACCCCGAGTTCATCGACCAGGCCATCGGGATGCCGCCGCCGGCCGATGAGGCGCTGCTGGAGCTCTCGCGCCTGCACCTGCTGGCCGCGAACGTCGATGGCGTCTGGCCGCTGCGCTTCGGGCAGTCCACGCTGCGCACCATCCTCGCCGACGAGCTGGCCGACCACGATCGCCGGCGCCTGCACTTGGCCTTCGCCTCGTCGCTGATCGACCGCGCGGGCGGCGAATCCGTCGAAGACCTCGACTCCGCCGGCCTGCTCGGCGACGTCGCGCGGCACCTCCTGGGCGGCGGACAGTGGCGGCGCGGCGCGCCGATCGCGCGGCAAGCGGCAGCGCGCTGGCTCCTGAGCGGCGCCTACGCGCGGTCGCGGGCGCTGCTGCAGTCCGCGCTGGCCGTGGTTCCGAGCGACGAACCCGAGGCGCGCAGCGAGCGGGTGGCGCTGGAGACGAGCTTCGGCGACCTCGCGCGGCAGGTCGGGCGGTTCTCCGAGGCGCGCGAGGCCTTTGAGCGCGCGTTGGCGATGGCCGATGGGACGGTGGCGGCGAGCCTGCGCGTTCGGGTCGGCCACGTCGGCATCGCGAGAGGCGACTACGAGGAGGGTCGGCGCACCCTCGAGCTCGTGCTCGGCGACCGCCACGCCGACCAGGCCAGCCGGCTCGAGGCGGCCTACTATATCGGGCACGCCGCGCAGCAGCAGGGACACTGGGAGCGTGCGTGGGGCGCGGCCGAGCAGGCGCGCTCGGAGGCCGACGCGTCGGGCGACCCGTGGCAGCGGGCGCGAGTGCGCAAACTGCGAGGAAACATCTGCTGGTCTTCCGGGCGATGGGAGGCCGCGCTCGACGAGGACCGGCAGGCGCTGGACGGGTTCCGGGCGGTCATCGACCAGCACGGCGAGGCCGAGGCCGAGATGTCGATCGGCACGGCGCTGCGGCATCTGGCGCGCTACGACGAGGCGCTGGAGGTCTACGAGGAGGCGCTCAAGAGCTTCCGCCGCATGGGCCTGCTCAGCATGGTCGGCAAGTGCGAAAACAACATGGCCATCGTGCACTACTACCGGGGCGACTACCGGCGCGCGACGGACCGCTTCGAGGCGTTCTTGCAGGTGCTAGAGCAGACGGGCGAGCGCGTCGAGCGCATGCGGCTGCTGAACAATCTCGGCTCGGTGTACCGCGAGCGCGGGCTCTTCGCGCGGTCGGAGGCGCTGCTGCTGGAGGGGCTTCAGCTCGCGCGGGAGTCGGACTCGCCGCGGGTCGAGGCGATGATCCTCGGCAACCTTGGCGACACGCTGCTGCGCGCCGGCCGCTGGGACGAGGCGCGCGGGCGGCTGCGGGCCACCATCACGCTGTCGCGGGCGATCGACGCGAACGACGAGGAGATCGAGGCGGTGCGGCGTTCGATGGATCTCGTGGCCCTCCAAGAGCCCGAGGCCCTCGACATCACCGCGATCCGCGAGGCCATCGGGCGCGCCGCCGAGATCGACCTGCGCCTCGAGCTGGGAAATCTCCACCGTCTGCTGTCCATGGCCCTGCGGCGCGACGGCGACCTGGTCGGAGCGACGCAGTCGGTGCGCACCGGCCTCGGCGCGCTCCAGGACACCGGCGCCGCCCTCGAGTTGCTGCGGCTTGAGCGCGAGGAAGCGCTTGTGCTGGCGGCCCAGGGGCAGGTCGAGGACGCGCGCGTCCGGCTCAAGGCCGAGCTGGCGCAGCTCTCGCGCATGGACGCCGGCTGGGACCTCGAGCAGACCGCCCAGGCCCTCGGCGCCGTCTCGGCCCAGCCCGCGGCGCAGACCGGCCGCCTCGGCGAAGAGATGGCGCGCACCCAGCTCGCCGCCGTCGTCGAGTTCGCCCGGCGCATCGACCAAATCCACGATCTCCAGACCTTCCTCGACGACACCCTCAAGCGGATCATGGAGTTGGTCCCCGCCGACCGCGGCCTGGTCATCGCCTTCGACCGCTCCGGCCGGCCCGTCGCCAAGACCGTCCGCCGCGCCGACACCGACGCCCCGGACGAGAAAGAGGTCGCGTTCAGCCGCTCGATCACCCTGGACGCGCACCGCCTCGGCGAGACCATCATCGTCCCGGTCGCGTCCGCCGACTCGCGCTACCGCACCGCGCAGAGCGTCGGCCACCTCGGCCTGCGCACCGTCGTCGCCGTCCCCATCAAGAGCGAAGGCCGCAACCACGGCGTCATCTACGTGGACAGCCGCACCCCCTGCGACGCAGCACTTGAGGCCTCGGTCCCGCTGCTGGAGGCGCTGACCGCCATCATGGGCGCCTCCCTGGCCCACGCCGAGCTGGTCGAACGCGAGCGCGCCCGCACCGAGGCGATGGCCTTCGTCGTCCACGAGCTGAAGACCCCGCTCACCTCGATCTACGGCTACGTGCAGCTCATGCGCATGGACGCCGAGCAGCTCCCCGACGAGATGCAGAGCCACCTCATGGTCGCCGCCGACGAGCTCGGCCGTCTCAACCGCATGGTGGTCGACCTCAACAAGCTCGCCCGCCTCGAGCACCACGACACCCTCTACACCGTCGTCAGCGTCCAGGTCGCCGAGCTGCTCGATTCCGTCGCCCGCAACCTCGCCGGCCTCTGGCGCGCCCGTAATATCGTCGTCAGCTCCGAGGTCCCCGACGAGCTGCCCCTGGTCATCGGCAACCGCGACCAGCTCATCCAGGTCGTCACCAACCTGCTCTCCAACGCCATCAAGTTCTCGCCCGACGGCGGCGAGATTCGCCTGTCCGCTCGCCGCGTCAGCCGCGCCGTCGACCAAGCCGAGCTCGGCCCCCCCGTCCCGCCGAGCCGCTTCTTGGCCTCGGTGCAGGACCACGTGTCGCGCATGGGCGAGGTCGAGATCTCAGTCCACGACTCCGGCCCCGGCATCCCGCCCGAGGCCCTCGACCGCATCTTCCGGAAGTTTGGCCAGGCCGGCCCCGACCGCAGCCGCTCTCAGGGCCTCGGGCTCGGGCTCGCCATCGCGCGCCACATCGTCGAGCGCCACGCCGGCCGCATCTGGGCCGAGAACGCGCCCTACGGCGGCGCGGTGTTCCGCTTCACGCTCCCGGCGCTCGAGGACGCGACCTTCCCGAACTAGCCCGCTCGCCCAGCCCCAGCCCGCCCCATCGTGCGCCTATACTAATGATGCAGGTCGGAGTCGGGTCGGAACTCGTCCGCCTCCAGCGCGTACTTGCGCAGCAGCCGCCACAGCGTCTTTCGGTCGATGCCGGCGTCGCGCGCCGCCGCCGCCACGTTCCCGCCCGACCGCTCGAGGGCCTGCACCAGATACGCGCGCTCAAACTGCTCGAGCAGCCGCTGCTTCCCCTCGGCGAAGCCCAGGGAGAGATCCCACTCCAGCCCCACGTGCGTGCGGCTCGGCGGCAGGTCCCGGTCCAGCCCCAGCTCGATGTGCCGCGCGGAGATGACCGCGCCATACTCCAACGCCAAAGTCGATTGGACGATGCTCTCGAGCTCGCGCACGTTCCCCGGCCACCGGTGTACCTGCAGCAGCTCGAGCGCGTCGGGCGAGAATGTCACCGGCGCCAGCTGGTGCGTCCGACAAAAGCGGTCGGCAATGTCCTGAACCAGCGTGGGCAGATCCTCGATGTGCTGGCGCAGCGGCGGCAGCGAAACGTGTAACACGTTGATTCGATAGTACAAATCGCGACGGAACAGCTGCTTCTCGGACGCCTCCAGCAAATCGCGATTTGTCACCGCGATGATCCGAACATGCGCCTGGAGATGCTTCGCCCCGCCCACCCGGCGATAGGTGCTGAACTGCACCAGACGCAGCAGTTTCGCCTGCAACATCAACGGCAATTCGCCGATCTCATCGAGCACGAGCGTGCCGCCCGCCGCCTCCTCGATAAGCCCGCCCGAGGTCGACAGCGCGCCCGTGTACGACCCGCGCTCATGCCCGAAGAGCTCGTTCTCGAACAGCGTCTCCGGCATCGCGGCGCAGTTGGCGACCACCAGCGGCCCATGCCGCCGCCGCGACGCCGAGTGGATCATCGACGCCGCCAGCTCCTTGCCCGTGCCGCTCTCCCCGTAGATCGCGACCGGCAGATCCGTGCTGGCCAGCTTCTCGATGCGCTGCCGAACCGCCCGCATCTCCGCGCTGTCGCCCAGCAGCTCGCGCACCCCCGACTGCGCCGTTCGCAGCTGCGGATCCGGCCCGGAGTCGCGCGGGGTGTAGTCGAAACAGCGCGCCAGCCGATGCCGCAGCAGCGCCCCCGCCGCGGGGAAGGTCACGACGTCGCGCACGTCGTGTTTCAGCAGCTCCAGCGCGCGATCGATCTGGTCGAGGGCCGCCAGCACAATCACCGGCCGCGGCGCCAGCGCCGACACCAGCGCCCGAATCTCCCGGTCCGGGTCCTGCAGGTTCGCGAAGGTGATGACCGCGCCCTGGAAGTCGCCCGATTCGGCCCGCCGCCGCGCCTCGTTGCACGTCGCCGCCACCACAACCGCCAACTCCAGCGGCTGCGCGGCGTGCGCCACGGCGACTTGCACATCCATCTCGGACGCACAGACCAGGAGACGCTTAAGCAACGCGTGACCTCACTTCTCGGAGCCGGGACCGCACCCCCGACTCGCGCCTCCGGCACCCCGCGATTCCTCGCCGCCAGCCGCAGTTGCAGCGCCCTGGTCATAATGCCACACTCGGCCACGCTGCGCACCATGGGGAGGGGATGGCCGATATCCTGGTCGTCGACGACGAAATCCACATCCGGATGCTGCTGAAGCGCCTGCTTGAGCGGGACGGGCATCAGTGCGAGGTGGCCGGGACCGCGGACGAGGCCATGACGGTCCTGGAGCGCGGGCGTTTCGACCTCGTGCTCAGTGACGTCAACATGCCGGGCGAGTCGGGCATGCAGCTGGCGCCGCGCATCTGCGACCGTTTCCCGACCACGGCCATCGTCATGGTCACCGGCGTCGACGACCCGCGCGTGGCAGCTGACGCCGTGCGCATCGGCGCCTACGGCTACATCATCAAGCCCTTCGAACCCAACGAGATCGTCATCGGCGTGATGAACGCGCTGCGCCGACGCGAGCTCGAGATCGAGAACCGCCGACACCGCGAGCAGCTCGAGGAGTTGGTCGCCGAGCGCACCACCGCGCTGCGCTCCACCGTCGAGGAGCTGCGCGTCGCCCACGCCGGCCTCAAGAGCGCCCAGGAAGAGACGATCCACCGCCTGTCCATCGCCAGCGAGACCCGCGACGAGGAGACCGGCGCGCACATCCAGCGCATGAGCCGCTACTGCGAGCTGCTCGCGCGTCGGGCGATGCTCTCCCCCGAACAGGTGGAGCTCATCCGCGTGGCCAGCCCGCTACACGACGTCGGGAAGATCGGCATCCCCGACCGCATCCTGCAGAAGCCCGGCACCCACACCGCGGAAGAGCGCCGGATCATGCGCACCCACGCCGAGATCGGCTATCGCATCCTCGCCGACACGGGCTACGAGCTGCTCGAGGTCGCCGCGACGATCGCCTACACGCACCACGAGCGCTGGGACGGCGGCGGGTATCCGCGAGGCCTGGCGGGCGAGGGCATCCCGGTCGTCGGCCGCATCACCGCCATCGCGGACGTATTCGACGCGCTCACCACGCGCCGAGTCTACAAGCCCGCGATGAACGCCCACGAGTCGCTCAGCATGATGCGCGCCCAGCGCGGCGGCCAGTTCGACCCCGAGCTGCTGGACATCTTTGTCGACTGCATCGACGAGGTCTTGGCGATTCACGCGGCCTACCCCGACGAGACCTCGCCTCCCGCCTATTGACCTCCGCCCGCGTCCAACGCACCGTCCACCATAATGACACTGAGTGCCACAGCAGATCGGGATGTGCGCAACGGGTGGACGGGCGGCCAATACAGCGTAGCCCGCGCGTGGCTTGCGATCGCGGCGATCCCCTGGTTGTGGAGCGCGATCTCGGGCGGTGGTGGCCATAGCCACACATTGGGCGTGGTCTTTCCCAATGTGCTGCCCCTACTCTCTGATGGTCCGGGTCTGCTAGGGGTCCCGGCGGTCGCCTACGCCGCGGTCGCCACGCTGTTCGCGGTCCTGGTCGCTCTGGGGCGCGCGGACCGCCTCGCCGCGTTCCTGCTCGCCTACGCCCTGCTCTGCGTGCGCGATATCACCCCGCCGCTCTCGGGCGTCGCGGGCTGGCCGGTCGCTGAGTCCCTGCTCATCGTGCACGCGCTCGTCCCCGGCGCACCCTACGGCTCACTGCGCGCCCGCGGCCGCACCGACCCAGGCGCCGGCTTCACCTTCCCGCACCGCCTCTACGCCGCTGCCTGGGTGGTCGTCGGCCTCGCCCACGCCGCCGCCGGCCTCGAGCGCCTCCTCGCCCACGGCTGGGCCACCGCCTCACCACCCGCCCTCGTCGCCACCGCCCTCCTCTGCGCGCTCTCCATCGCCGCGCTCCCCCTCGCCACCTTCCCCCGCCTGCGCCCCATCGTCTTCCTCGCCCTCGTCGGCCTCCAGCTCGCCGCGACGCTGTCCCACGCGACAAGCCCCGGCCACTGGCTCGCCCTGGTCGCCCACATCTTTCTGTTCGACCCCGCCTGGCTCTCCGGCACCTCCGCAGACGAGCCCGAGCACGTCTTCTACGACGGCTCCTGCGCCCTCTGCCACGGCGCCGTCCGCTTCCTGCTCGCCGAAGACCCCCGCGGCTCGGCCTTCCGCTTCGCCGCGCTCCAGTCCGACACCTTCGAGACCCTCGTCCCCGCCGACGTGCGAGCCACCCTCCCCGACTCCCTCATCGTCCGCACCGCGTCCGGCACCCTGCTCATGCGCGCCGCCGCCGTCCGCCACCTCCTCGCCCGCCTCGGCGGCCTCTGGCGCATCTTGGGCGCCGCCTCGCGCATCATCCCGCTACCGCTCGCCGACCTCGCCTATGACGGCGTCGCCCGAATCCGCTACCGTCTCTTCGGCAAAAAGGCCGACGCCTGCCCGATGCTCCCCCCCGAACTTCGCGCCCGGTTTTCCCCGTGAACTACGCCCCACTCTCCGCCCGCCCCTCCCACGACTACGCCCTGCGCCTCGCCCCCTTCGTCGAGCGCGGCCTCATCGCCCGCGTCCCGACCACCTGGCAGCTCTTCTGCGCCCAGGTCGAGATGGCGCCCTACGTCGTGATGGCCGACGACGGCGACTCCGCCCGCTATGCCGGCACCCGCCTCGGCCACCCCATCCTCCGCACGCCGCTGGTGCTCTCGCAGATCGGCCGCGACCAGCTACGCATCGGCCACGGCCTCCACAGCACGGCCCTCGGCGTCTTCCGCCACCTCAGCTACGTGCTCCACGAGGGCTTCCCGACCTACGACATGCAGCTGGTCCAGACCCACCCCGACGGCCTCGCCCGCTTCCGCGCCCACCTCGAAGCCGTCGAGTCCGCCGCCACCCCGGCCGCAGCCCGCGAGCGCCGCCTCGTCGACCTCGTCATCCCCAACGCCAGCGCCTACCGCACCCGCTTCCTCGAGCCCGGCGGCTGGCTGGACCAAGCCGCGGCCTTCGACTACCCCGACGCCGCGTCGCTGCCTGAGTTCTTGCGACCCGACTTCTCGAGCCTGACCGCCTTCGCGAACTACGCCGCCAGCGCCTTCCCCGAGCGCGCCCGCGACACGCCGCTCTCCCGCGTCCCGGCCCAGCTCTTGCGCCTGGTGACCCGCCGCTTCACCAAGTCGGCGTTCACTCGCGCCTGAGCACCAGCATCTGATTGTTCGCCGGCATCTGCACCCGCTCGGGCGCGCCGAACCCCGCGGCCGCCGCAGCCTCCGCCACCTCGCTGACGTCCCAGATCCCGTAGCGCGGGTCCATCGCCCGCAGGCGCAGCTCGAACTCGGCGTTCGAGGGCGCGGTGTGCTCGCCGCCGACGCGATACGGCCCGTACACGCACAGCACGCCGCCCGCGCCCAGCACGCGCCCCGCCCCTGCAAGGAAAGCCAGCCCGACCTCCCTCGGCGCGATGTGCACCATGTTCGCGCAGAATATCGCGTCGGCGGCTTCGACCGGCCAGGGCGTCTCCAGCACGTCGAGTCGCACGGGCGGGCGCATGTTCGACAGCCCCTCAGAGGCCCGCCACGCCTCGATGGACCGCAGGTGCTCCGGCTCGCGGTCCGTCGGCTGCCACTGAAGCCCCGCCAACGCCCGCGCGAAGTGCGCCGCGTGCTGCCCCGAGCCGCTGGCGACCTCCAGCACCAGCCCGCGCGGCGGCAGGACGCGCCGCAGCACCTCGAGGATCGGCTCGCGGTTGCGGTCCGTCGCTGGGAAGAAGAGGCGCCCGTCACCATCGGAGTCGTTCATGGGCCGAGGCTACCAGACTCGCCCGAGGCGCGCCTTCCCCGGCCTTCCCGCCCTTCAAATCGCCAGATAATATCGAGCGAATCGAAAAGGAGAGCGCCCCCATGCAACCCAACCTCATCGCCGGCGAGTGGACCCAGGCCGACCGCGTCACGACCGTGCGCTCACCCTGGTCGGGCGAGGTGCTCGCCGAGGTCGCCGAGGCCACCGAGGCCCAGGTCGAGCGCGCCATCGCCTGCGCCCACGCCGCCCGCGCCGAGGCCGCCGCCCTGCCGACCTGGCGCCGCGCCGAGATCTGCCGCGCCGTCGCCGACGCCATCGCCGCCCAGGCCGAACCCCTCGCCCAGACCCTGAGCGCGGAGGCCGCCAAACCCATCGACTACGCCCGCGGCGAGGTCGCGCGCGCCGTCGACACCTTCACCTTCGCCGGCGAGGAGGTCCGCTCCGCCCGCGGCGAGGTCATCCCCATGGACGCCGCCAAGCGCGCCGACGACAAGTGGGCCATGACCCGCCGCTTCCCCGCCGGCGTCGTCTCCGCCATCACCCCCTTCAACTTCCCGCTGAACCTGGTCGCCCACAAGGTCGCCCCGGCGTTGGCCGCGGGCTGCCCTATCATCGTCAAACCGGCGGCCAGCACCACTCAGACAGCGCTCGCCCTGGCGAAGATCGTGCTGGAAGCGGGCTGGCCTCCCGCGGCCATCAGCGTCCTCAACGCGCCCCACGAGGCCCCCGCGGCCATGGTCCCCGACCCGCGCGTCGCCGTCTTGAGCTTCACCGGCAGCGACACGGTCGGCTGGCAGCTCAAGAGCCAGAGCGGCAAAAAGCGAGTCATCCTCGAGCTAGGAGGCGACGCGGCGGTCATCGTCGAACCCGACGCGCCGGACTGGGACGCGATGATCCGCAAGATCGCCGCGGGCGCCTTCGCCTACGCAGGCCAGGTCTGCATCTCCGTGCAGCGCGTGCTGGTCCACCAGGACGTGTCCGAGCGCTTCACCGCCGACCTGCTCGCGGCCATCGACAGCCAGGTCAGAGTCGGCGCGCCCGACCAGCCCGGCGTCGTGATGAGCGCGCTCATCGACGAGCGGGCTGTCACGAAAGTGAACGACCTCGTCGCGGGGGCCGAGGCGGCAGGCGCGCGTCGCCTCTGCGGCGGCCACCGCGAAGGCCGCCTCTTCGACCCCATGGTCCTCACCGACGTCGCCCCCGACACGCGCCTCGCCCGCACCGAGCTCTTCGGCCCCGGCGTCATCATCGACACTTACACCGACTTCTCCGAGGCCCTCTCGCGCGTCAACCGCAGCCGCTTCGGCCTGCAAGCCGGCGTCTTCACCGCCAGAATCGACCGCGCCACCGAGGCCTTCGAGACCCTCGAGGTCGGCGCCGTCCTCATCAGCGAGGTCCCCACCTTCCGCGTCGACCACATGCCCTACGGCGGCGTCAAAGACTCCGGCCTCGGCCGCGAGGGCTTGCGCTACGCCATCGCCGACTACTCCGAAGAGCGCATGCTCGTCTTACCGCGGTAAGGCGCCGCCACACTCACTGGCACACGCCAGCTAGGCAGGTTTTGCCTACCGCGCAGACACTCCCGTCGGGTTTGACCGGGTGCGTGCAGCCGAGGTCCGGGTCACACCAGTTCGCCGTGCACGGGTTGTCGTCTTCGCACTCATACCAAGGCTTGTCCGCGCAGACCCCCAGCCGCATCCCGCAGGTCCGCCCCCAGAAGTCGGTTCGCACGAGCAACCCGCGCTCTGGTTCCAAGCCCGGTGTGTTCGTGCCGACCGGGAATCCACCCACGAGTACCATGCTGCCGTCGGCGGACATCACCGCCCCGAAGAAGGCGTTGCGGTACGCGCCGGGACCAGGCCCATAGTACCGAATCCATTCGATATTCGCCCAAGCGTCGACCTTCATGACGAAGGGATTCTCGAAGACCAGCGGCCCCGTCTGCACGTTGAGGTACTCGCGAGACTCCCCCACCAAGATGGCACCTCCATCCACCGCCGAGATGGCCGCCAGAGGTCGCGGGAAGCTGCGCCCCCCTTCCTGCCAGGGGCTCTCAAAGTGTTGCCGTGCCACCACGTCGCCGTCGCGGTCCACGACCTTGAGGGCGAGATAGCGGTCACCGCCGTCGTCGCCGAAACCCAAACCCTCGCTCCCCGCGAAGAGGACCCGCCGGTCCGCCACAGCCGCAGCCACCCAGAAATGTTCCGTGAACGCCTCGGGATTGAGGTCGTCCCGCAGCCACAAGACCTCGCCCGTCGTGGTGACGCGAGCGAGCGTCGGGGAGAACTTCACGCCCAACTCCGGCTCGGCAGGGGACTTGAACTCCCACCGGGCGCCGGTGACGAGAAACGACTCCGGCGTCACCCAGGCCATCGCGCGATGCCAAGACCCGCCGGTGATCTCCTCGCCTAGCCCCACGTTCCACAGCTCCTGCCCGGCTGGGTTCAAGGCCGATACGTGCCCGCCTAGCCACGTGATCGTGGTCTTTGGCGTGTCGTGCGCGCCCAGCGCGTAAATCGTACCGTCGGAATGCAACAGAACGTCGCCCACGTGGTCGGCCTGCCCTTCCACGAAGGCGCGCTCCCATTCCCGCGCCCCATCGCTGTCAAAAGTCGCCAAGGTACGGTCGGTGAAATGGTCCGCGCCGCCCTGAGAGCAGGCCACGTACTTCCCGTCGGCCCCACGAAACAGCGTCGCCGACTGCGGCGCGTGGTGCCACTGCGGCAGCGCTGAGAACTCTCGGGACCAGGTGGGGTTGAGGTCGCCGTCCAAGCGCGTAAGCAACCTCCGCCCTTGAATCACCACGAAGCCGCCCGCGCCGTCCTCGACGACAGCGTCGAAGCTCTGAGTCTCGTGCGGCTCCTCGCGCACAGTCTTGAACACCCGCCCGCCCGCGCACGGCCCGCACCCCTCAGGATTCCCCACGTACCGAGGCGGCGCGGGCGCCCACGTCTGCGGAAAGAGCGCCGGCGGCTCGTCCGGCCACGCCTCGGCCGAGCCGGCCAAGCACGCGCCGCCACCGCAGACCGAGGCGGTTGTGCAGTTATCCCCGTCATCGCAAGGCGTCCCGTCCTCGATCGGCTGAAGCGAGCAGGTCCCGACGCCGTTGGTGCAGGTCCACTTCTGGCAGTCGGGGATGACCGCGGGCTTTGCCCCGCCGCCGTCTGGTTTGACCCCCGCGTCCGGCGCTGCGACCACGTCGGGCTCCACGGCCACGTCAGGCTGGGCGACCACGTCCGGCTTCGCGTCAGCCTCGATCGGCCCCACATCCGCGAGCACCACCACGCCCACATCGCCGCCCGTCGCAGACGAGTCCGAGCAGCCAACGCCCGCCGCCATCATCGCCCCGAGGGCCACAAAACAAGCAGCTTTCATCTGCCCCCCAGAGCCCCGCGCGGGCTGGCTTATCCTCCACCCTACACTGCCCGAAATCCTCTCTCTAGCTTCGCCTCGTCGCCACAGACTACTCACAAACCCCGCTCACGCAGGTCTTCCCGACTCCGCACACGCTCCCGTCGGGCCGCGCCGGATGCGTGCAGCCGAGGTCCGGGTCACACCAGTTCGCCGTGCACGGGTTGTCGTCTTCGCAATCCTGCCACGGCTTGTCCGCGCAGACCCCCAGCCGCATCCCGCAGGTCCGCCCCCAGAAGTCGGTGTGGACGATGAGCCCGCGCTCGGGCTCTAGGTTGGCCGTGTTGCCGGCTCCGGTGGGAAATGAGCCCACGAAGGTCAGGCTCCCGTCGGCGGACGAGACCGCGCCAGTGAACCGGCTAGGGTAGCCGAGGGGACCGGGCCCGAAGTAGCGGATCCAGTCGATGTTTCCCCAGGCGTCCACCTTCATGGCGAAGGGGAAATGCGTCGGCGCCGGATTGGCGGGGTCAAAGACGTGCCCGCGGATTTCACCCACTAGAATCGCGCCCTTATCCACGGTTGAGCTTGCGGCCAGGGCCACCGGATGGGCCTCGGGGCTCTGCGCCGAGGGCGTGGTCAGCCTCGAACGGCTGATCGCGAGCCCGTCCTCATCGACCACCTTCACCGTCACGTAGCGCAGGACCGCACCGGGGTTCTCGGCATCTGGGCGGTCCTCGCCGCCAACGAAGAGGACACGGCGACTCCCTACCGGCGCCGCCAGATGGTACGAGTCGATGATCGCGTCCGGCGCGCTGTCGTCCCGCGACCACAGGACCTCGCCGCTGGTCGTTAACCGTGCAACCACGGGGAATCCGGGGACTCCCTCGTTCGGCGAGGGGGCCTCCAGAAGCGAGTACTCGATATAGGTGACGAGCGCGGAGTCTGCCGTCACCCACGCCATCGCGTGGTGCCACACGTCCCGATGCAGGTTTGTACCCACCCCGACGCTCCAAAGCGGCTCACCGGCCGCGCTGATGGCAGAGAAGTGGCCGCCGTAGCCCGAGTAGCTGGGCTCCGATGTCGGGCGCGTTCCGAATGTGTAGATCGTGCCGTCGGGGTGTAGCAGCGACCGCGCGGCGTAGTCGGCGTCGCCCTCGATGGACGTCTTCTCCCACTGGCGCACCCCGTCGGGGCCGTAGCTCGCCAGCCACACGCCCGAAAGGCCAGCGGAGCCCGTTCCTTGTACAGCCGCGAAGTAGCCGCCGTTCGCCGTCCGCATCAGCGTCGCAGGCCGCGGCGAGTGAAAGAGCTGGGGCAACGCGCTCAGCTCCTCAGACCACGTCGGGTTGAAGCCCGAGTCCAACCCAGTCAGCAAGCGCCGGCCCTGCAGCACCACGAAGCCGCCCTCTCCGTCCTCGGCGACGGCGTCCAGCGCCTGTGACTCGTGCGGCCCATCCGACACGGTCTTGAACACCCGCCCGCCTGGGCAAGCGCCGCAGCCATCAGGCTTCCCCACGAACTGAGGCGGCCCGGGCGGCCACGTCTGCGGAAAGAGCGCCGGCGGTTCGTCCGGCCACGCATCCACCGACCCGGCCAAGCACGCGCCGCCGTCGCACACCGACCCGAGCGTGCAGCTGTCGCCGTCATCGCAAGGCGTCCCGTCCTCAAGCGGCTGCAGCGAGCAGGTCCCGACGCCGTTGGTGCACGTCCACTTCTGGCACTCGGGGATGACCGCCGGCTTCGTCCCGCCGCCGTCGGGCTTGGCCACCGCGTCAGGCTTGGCCACCGCGTCAGGGCTCGCGACCGCGTCGGCCTTGGCGTCCAGCGCGTCAGGAGCCTCCGCGTCCTCGCTGGGCCCGACGTCCAGCACCGACGCGCCGCCGGTCTCCGCGTCGCTCCCGGTCCCGGTCTCGCCGGCCGCCTCCGACGGTTCGGCGCAACCAAAACCGATCGCCACAACCGCCCCGAGGGCCACCAGATAAGCAGCTTTCATATCGCCCCCAGAGCGGTGCCAGGACTGGCTCATCCTCCACCCTACACGGCGCGAGATCCGTTCGCTAGCGCGGGCGCGCCACCCGCGCGCTTTCGGGCGCCGCGAGGCCCAAACGCCCAGGCCGCGTCTCAGCGATAGCCCTGCGCTTGCAGGGTAAAGAGCCGCGCGTAGCGGGCGTCCAGGGCCATCAGCGACTCGTGGGTGCCTTGCTCCACGATGCGCCCGCCCTCCATCACGATGATTTGGTCTGCCATTCGCACGGTCGAGAAGCGGTGGCTGATGAGAATCGCCATCTGGTCGGCGGTCAGCGCGCGGAATCGCTCGAATATCTGGGCTTCTGCGGCGGCGTCCACGGCGGCGGTGGGCTCGTCCAGAATCAGGATGTCGGCGTCTTCCCGCATGAAAGCTCGGCTCAGCGCGATCTTCTGCCACTGCCCCATGCTCAGCTCGCGGCCGTTCTTGAACCAGCGTCCCAGCTGCGTGTCGAACCCGTCGGGCAGGCCGTCGACGACCGAGCGCGCGAGGCCCTTGTCCGCCGCGTCTTCCCAGCGCTGCCGGTCGTCCAGGGCGCTGACGTCGCCGACGCCGATGTTCTCGCCGACGACCAGCTGGTAGCGCACGAAGTCCTGGAAAATCACGCCGATGCGTCGCAGCAACGCCCGCCCGTCCCACTCGCGCAGGTCCAGCCCGTCCAGAATGATGGCGCCCTGCTGCGGCTGATAGAGCCGCGTCAGCAGCTTGATGAGCGTGGTCTTCCCCGAGCCGTTCTCGCCCACCAGCGCCAGCTTTCCGCCCGGCGGCAGGTGGAACGTGACGTTGCGGACCGCGGGCTCCTCGGCCCCCGGGTACGTGAAGGTGACGTCGACGAAGCGCAGGCCGTCGGCCGGGTCCGGGCCGGTCTGCCCCGTGCCCGCGTCCGCGGGGGTCGGCTGCTCCAAAAACGCATACAGATTCGACAGGTAGAGGTTGTCCTCGTACATCCCGCCGATGGACGACAGCATCGCCGCGAAGGCCGACTGCCCCTGCTTGAAGACCATGACGTACATGGTCATCCCGCCCAGGGTGATGGTCCCGGCGACCGCCGCCCACGCGATCCAGCCGTAGGCCCCGTAGAACGCCGCCGTGCTGACCAGCCCCAGCACGAAGCCCCAGACGCCCCGTCGCAGGGTCAGGCTCTTGTCCTCGCGGAAGAGGCGGTCGAAAATCCCTCGATACCGACTGAGAAAAAGCGGCCCCAGGTCGAAGAGCTTCACCTCTTTGGCGTAGTCCTCGCGGGCGACCAGCGTCTCGAGATAAGCCTGCTCGCGGGTCTCCGGCGCGCGCCAGGAGAAGAGCCGGAACGCCTCGCCGGAGTAGCGCGCCTCGACCAAGAAGGCCGGCAGCGCCGCGAGGGCCAGGGCCAGCACGATCCAGCCCGAGAACCCGAAGAGCAGGCCGCCGTAGGTAATGAGGCTCAGCGCGTTCTGGGCCAGCGCGAAGGTGCGGTTGACCAGGGAGAGCGGGCGGCTCGAGGCCTCGCGGCGGGCGCGGGTGAGCTTGTCGTAGAACTCGGAGTCCTCGAACTGCTCGAGGCTGAGCGTCAGCGCCTTCTCTAAGATGATGACGTTGACCCGGTGGCCGAGCAGCGCGCGCAGCAGCGACTGGCAGACCGACAGCCCGCGCTGGGCGGCGGCCAGCAGCACGACGAGGCCGGCCTCCAGCGCGATGGCCGTGAGCGCCGCGTGCAGATCCGCGTCGCTGCCGCTGCGGGTGGCCGCGACCACGCCGTCCACGATGAGCTTGCCGACCCAGGCGATACCGGCCGGCAAGAGCCCCGCGGCGACGGTCAGCCCGGCGAGCACCACCGTGAGCCCGCGCGAGGTCGACCAGACCAGCTTCAGCGCGCGGAGCGTGTACGCGAAGACCGACAGCGCACCGCGCAGCGAGCCGCCGTTGGCTGAGCTTGGGGTCGGTCCGTGGTGGGGCGAGGCCATCGGCGGAGCCTACGCGCCGGGCGGCGGCGAGTCACGGCCCCTGGCGCGCTAGAGCCCCAGCTCGGCCCGAAGCGCGCTCAAAAACCCAGCAATTCGCTTGGCGTTTGCGCCCAAGTCGCCCTTGCCGACCCGCGACCGCGAGCGCACGTCCACCGCGACCTTGCCGCCTGGCGCCTCGCCCACCCGCACCACCACGTCGTCCTGAAAGCGGAAGAGCCGGCTGGTCGCCACCGCCTCGATGCGCCCGCCCTCCCAGTCGACGTGGTGCACGTCCAGCCCCATCGCCCTCGCCGCCTTCTCGGCCGCCGTCATCACCTCGGCCCGCGGCCGCTCGGTCACCAGGCTGCCAAGCTCCGGATAGCCCGCCCGCACTATCGCCGAGAACTCCGCCGGCCACGCCAGGTCCACGCCGTCGAGCCCTGCCAAGCGCCGCGCAGCGTCAAAGGCCGGCGGGTCGACCGTGTCGGTGCTGACGTCGTTGATCACCGGGAGACCCGCGCTCTGCCCCACGATGGCGCCGACCACCACCAGCGGCAGCCCCGCGGTCAAGAGCGGCATCCACGCCCGATGCCGCGGCCCGCGCACCAGCAACACCACCGCCGCCAGCAGCGCCACCACCGCGCAGAGCAGCGCCGGCCCCAGCATCTGGAACGCCACCAGCGGTGACACCAGCCCGCTCATCGCCAGCACCGGCGCCGCCACGAACAGCGCAGCCGCCAGAGGCCCCAAGCGCCGCGCCACCGCCTCAGCGCGGCGCGCCGTACTTCCCAACGGCGCTTCCAATTTCATCGATGGCTCCTCGCTATCCGCGATGTTCACGCCCGCGTCCCGCTCTGTTAACGCGCCGCGACGCCGATTGACAGCCCGCGCTCCAGGCTCCTACGCTGTCAGCATCCCTCAAGCCGAAATGCCCGCGCCGCCCAGGAGCAATCCATGAAGCTCACCCCCGTCATCATTGCGCTCTCCGCCCTCGTGGCGGCCTGCGCCTCCTCCGGCGACTCCCCCACCGGCACCCTCCGCGCACCCCTGGTCTTCCCCGGCCCCGATCACGGCGTCACCGACATCGGCTACGTGGTCGTCCACGCCTCCGAGACCTGCGCCGGCACGCCCATCGCCACGGCCACGCGCCCCATCGAGGCCGAGCCGCTGCCGATTCACCTCGAAGGCGACCCGCCCGGCGGCGACGCTCACCCCTTCGGCGACGCCCTCTTCGTGCTGCCCCCCGGCGACTACCGCGTCTGCGCCACGCCGCTGCTCGCCGACGGCTCCCCCTCGCCCGACTGCGCCGCCGTCGAGGGCACCGCGACCGTCATCGCCGAGGTCACCGTCGAGATCGTGCTGATCTCCCAGTGCGACGGCGACCCCACCGGCGCCCTGGACATCGTCACCGCGCTCAACGACCCGCCGCATATCGACGGCCTCGGCCTCGACCCCAGCAAGTTCAGCGAGAACTGCGCCCCCGTCACCATGAACGTCTCGGCGTCCGACCCCAACGGCGACACCCTCGGCTACACCTGGACCCTGCTGTCGGCCCCCGCCGGCCAGACCGCGACCCTGACCGACCTCGGCGCCGGCTCGGGCGTCTTCGAGGCGACCGGCCCCGGCGCCTACTCGGTCCAGGTCGTCGTCGACGACGGCCACGGCGCCACCGCCTCGCTGACCTTCCCCATCCACGTCAGCGGTGACTGCGGCGTACCGCCCGGCGGCACCTGCCCGGCCACGGCCCCCGACCCGAACGGCGCCTGCACCGACGAGGGCTTGGTCTGCGACTACGGCCAGGAGTGCTGCTGCGGCGAGTGCTTCTCGTCCTTCGTCTGCGAGTGCAGCGCGGGCGGCTGGGCCTGCTTCTTCACCGACGCCTGCTTCATCCCGTCCTGCGACGGGACCTCCAACCCGTAGCCGCCGATCTCGGGCGGTTATTCTTCGGCGCGCCTGAGGATCTCCGGCCGCCGGTAGGCTTCGGCCAGCGACCGCGCGCTCACGCCGCTGGACGTCGCGTGGTCCGGGTCCGCACCCGCGTTCAGCAGCGCGCGCACCGTCGCCGGGTCGCCGGCCCCGATCGCCGCGATGAGCGCCGTCTGCCCGCCGCTGTCCTGGGCGTCCACGGGCTGGCCCCGCCCCAAGAAAACCTCGACGCAGCCTGCCTTCCCGACGCGCGCGGCGTGGTGAAAGAGGCGCACGCGAGTCTGCTCGCTCAGCCCGCTCGCCGAGGCCAGCAGCCGCTCGAGCGCTCCGGCGTGGCCTGCGTCGATCGCCGCCTCCATGGCCAGCGCCGCGACCAGCCCGTCCGCCGCGACGCCCTCGGGCACCGCGCCCGCCTGCGCCGCCACGACCAGCGGGTGCACGGGGGCGGCGACCTCGAAGCGCGTGTCCCAGCGCGGCGCCTCGCCGTCCGACACGTCGTAGGAGCGCACGACGTCGGGCGCCTCCGCTTGCCGAAAGAAGTACCCGGTCACCCCGTCGTAGCGGCTCCACGCGATCTGCCAGCACACCAAGAGCTCGCCCCGCGAGAACCTGTCGCGCATCGCGTCGAGGTCCGCCCGCACCCGCAGGGTCACCCCGAAGGCGAAGGGGCCGGCCTCGCTCACGGCTCCAACCCGTCGGCCAGGGGCAGCGCCTCCAGCGCCATGAACTCCCGAAGCTCCTCGCCGGCGATGGCCTCGAGCGGGCTTTTTGTCAGGCGGTAGCAGGTGTATCGCTGGGTCAGGAACTCCTGTTCCCAGACCACCTCGGGCTCGAAGACCGCCAGCGCGTCGCGGCAAAGTGCGGGGAAATCCGCCCCGGCCACCGTCAGCCGCACCCGCGTCCGCAGGTAGTCCAGCACGCTGACCGAGAAGCGCTCCGACAGCGCCGCGCTCAGCGCCGCCGCGGCCGCCGGAGCCTTTGGCGCCAGCTCGACCGCCAGCTCGAGCGCGCGCACCATGGCCGGCCGAAAGGGCCACGGGTCGGCGCGATACGCCACCAGCGCCTCGACCAGCGCGCGCACCGCCGGCCCCCCAGCGCCACGGGTCGCGTGCCAGCGGGCCAGCAGCGCCAAGGCCAAGGTCGGCTGCGTCGCCCGCAGCGGCGCCACGACCTGCTCGAAGTCCGCACTCCCCGCCCGCGCGGCCGCCTCGGCCACCAGCACCTGGTCGATGGGGGCGTGTGGCGCCTCGGTCTGCTCGGCCCAGAGCCGCCCGGCCGCCGCCACCTGCCCGCTCGCGTATGCCGCCCGCGCCTTCATCCGCGCGCTCGCCGCCTCGCCCAGCCCGCCGATCTCTTGGGGCTGCCGCTCGTCGTACAGCGTCCGCGCCGTCCGCAGCTCCGCCGCCATCCGCCAGTCCACCGCCGCGCCGCGGGACTGCGGCCGGTCCTCGCCACGGGCCGACGCCAGGGCGCGCAGCTCGTTGGCGTCGAAGAGATTGCGGCGCCCGACGTTGCGCGCGAAGGCGAACTCGATGTGGTTCAGGTCGTCGGTGTTTCGCGGCACCCCGGGCAGCGCCGCGATGGCCCGGCTCAGCTCGGAGTTGGCGATAAACCCGCTGTAAAAGCCCTCGATGCCCTCCATGCCCCAGGCGTTGGCCATCGCGCGCTTGAACGACTCGGCCCCCACCCGCCGCCGCACCTGGTCCAGGTCGTGGACGATGGGCGAGGGGCTGGCCACCAGCAGCAGGTCGCTGCCCGCGCGGGTCTCCCAGGTCTCGACGTGCGGAAAGACCGACGCCAGCGTGGCGTACACCGTGCGGACGGTCTCCGAGCTGACCTCGTAGCCCTGCAGCCACTGCAGGAAGATGCCGTCCTCCGGCATGTGGCTGGCCGCCGCCTCGTAAAGCTCGCGGGTGAAGAGGCTCGCGATCCCGGCCCGGTAAGGGTTTGAGGGCTCCGAGAAGATGATGTCGTAGCGCTCGCGCGTGGTCGACAGCACCTCGCGGGCGTCGTCGTAGACGATGTGAACGTTGGCGAGGTCCAGCACGCCCTCGTTGACCGGGGTGCACACGCGCGCCACGTCCGCGATGGCGGCCTCCAACTCCACGACGTCGACCCGCTCCATGCCCGGCTCGCGCGCCAACCAGCCCGCCGTGCTGCCGGTGCCCAGCCCGATGACCAGAGCGCGTTTGGGCGCAGGGTGGAGGGCGGCGCCGACCAACCCCGCCATCACCTGGGTCGCCGCGTCGCCGCGCGCGTTGCCGTCGGACTTCCCGTGCACCAAGAACGCGTAGCCGTCGGAGGCGTGGAGCGCGACGCTGCTCTCGACGCCATCGGCCTCCCAGACGATGGCGCGGCGGCGGTTCTGCAGCATGTTGCGAAGCTCGTTGTCGCCCTCGAAGGTGGCGGCGAGTCGGGCGGCGCCGATGGGGCTGTGACGCCAGGCGGCCGTAGGACCTCGGGCGGTGGTTAGACCGACCGCCAAGAGCAGGGTCAGCAGGGGCAGGGCGAGGGCGGCCGGGGAGCGCACGCGGCCGACGATCAGTGAGGCGCCACCTAGCAAAACGAGACCGCCGACCACCACGACCCAGAGGGTGGGGGCCGAGAGCAGCGGGATGAGGACGAAGCCGCCCAGCAGCGAGCCGACGATGGCGCCCGCGGTGTTGTAGGCGTAGGCGTCGCCGAGGTGGCGGCCGACCTGGGCGCGGCCTGAACCGAGCAGGGCGACAAGCAGCGGGAACTGATAGCCGGCGACGATGGAGGTGGGCAGCACGACCAGGGAGGCGATCATCGCCCAACCGGCCACCAGGGCGGGGTAGCCGAGGTTGCCAAGCTCGCGCGAGAACATGGCGAGGACGGCGATGCGGTCGCCGGCGGCGTAGGGGATGGCCATGAAGACGGCTTCGAGGGCGCAGGTGAGCGCCAGCAGCGCCAGGGTGGGGCGGTGCGAGCGGGCGCCGACGCCGTAGAGGGCGCCGCCCAGGGCGATGCCGGCCAGGACGACCGCGAGGATGAGGCCGAAGGTGTAGGAGGAGCCGCCGAGGATGGGGGCGAGCATCCGGTACCAGACCAGCTCCATCGCGAGGAAGGCGAAGCCGACGACGGCGGAGGCGAAGAGGACGAAGCGGGCCGGGGCGTGGAGGGGGGCGCCGCCGAGGTCGGGCGCGGCTGGGGTGGCGGTGGCCTCGGGGGCTGGGGCGGCGGCCGGCTCGGGCGGGAGCGCGCCGCCGCGAGCGAAGGCCCGGCGCGCGACCAGCAGGGCGCCGGCGGCGACCAGACCGTTGAGCAAGCACGCGGCCCAGAGCGTGCCGCGGGTGCCGACGGTCTCCAGGGCGACGAAGCTGGCGATGAACGCTCCGCTCACCGCGCCGGCCGTGTTCGCGGCGTAGAGGCGAGCCGTGGTGCGACGCCCGAGATCCCCGGCCCGCTCCACAGAGCGCACGGCCGCGGGCAGGGTGCCACCCATCAAAAACGTAGGTATTCCCAGCACAATCGCGGACAGGAGCAGGCGAAAGAGGGTGCCGCCGCCGAGGCCGAGGACCGTGCGCCCGCCCGCGGCGAGGTACATGCCGCGGACGGCGTCGATGAGGAAGGGGCTGAGGGCGGCGGCGAGGGCGACGCCAAGCTCGAGGCGGGCGTAGAGGCGCAGGGGTTGCGGGCTGGCGTCGGCGCGGCGGCCGAGGAGCAGCCCGCCGAGGCCGAGGCCGCCCATGAAGAGGGCCAGGACGACGGAGGAGGCCGCGGTGCTGGCGCCGAAGACGAGGCGTAGCTCGCGCATCCAGACGACCTGGTAGACCAGGGCCGCGAAGCCGGAGCCGGCCAAGAAGAGCGCCACCAGCAGGGCGGAGGGCGCGGGCGAGCCGGCGGCGGGGGCGGGCGGCGCGGCGGGCGATGGTCCGGGCGCGACTTCCAAGGCGCGGCTCCCTTGGCGTGGGGGCGAGGGCGCGGGCAGCGAGCGCGCGCGAGGGCAGAGCCTAAGCGGGGCGGCGCGCTTTCGCCACCGGGGCTGGCGACAAAGGGTTACCGGAGCGCCGGGCGGCCGCGCGATGCTGAGAGTTACCGGCGCCGATCGCGCCCAACCTGCGCCTCCGCTATGGTCGGGGCGACTCGCAGCCGAGGAAATCCATGACGCGCCACGCCACGTTCGCCCTTGCCATCGCCCTCACGTGCGCCTTCGGGTGCGGAGAGTCCGACAGCGTCGCCGACGTGTTGAGCGACGCCGCGCCAGACGCTGCCGACGTCGCGCCCGACGCGACACCCGACGCCGCCCCGGACGCGGTCGCCGACGCGACGCCCGACGCTGACGCCGCGCAGCCGCCGCCCACGGCCTGCAAGGCCTCCGAAAAGGTAGCAAACGCCTACGTCCCAGAAGGGTTCTGCGCGTCGGCGTGGGCGACCGGGCTCGGCCAGCCCCGCGGCATCTTCGTGGCGCCGTCCGGGGACGTCCTCGTCGTGGAGCGCCAGAAGGCCCAGGTCACGGTGCTCTGGGACGACGACGGCGACCGCGTCTCAGGTCCCACCGAGCGCGCGCTGCTCGCCAAGGCGTCCGGCCTGAACCACGGCGTCACCGTGCACGGCGGCTTCCTCTACGCGTCGAGCGCGACGACCGTCTTCCGCTGGGCCTACGCCGACGGGGCCCGCAGCGACCTGGGCGCGCCCACCACCCTCATCAAGGGCATCCCGTCCGGCGGGCACTCCACGCGCACCCTCGTCATTGACGCCGCCGGGCTGCTCTACGTCAGCGTCGGCTCGGCCGGCAACGTGGACTCCAACTCCGACCGCTCGCGCATCCGCCGCTTCCCCTTGGCCTCCATCCCCGAGTCGGGCGTGAACTTCGCTGACGGCGAGGTCTTCGCCGACGGCCTCCGCAACGAGGTGGGCCTGGACTTCGACGGCCAGGGCCGCCTGTGGGGCGTGCAGAACGGCGTCGACAACCTGCAGCGCGCCGACCTTGGCGGCGACATCCACGACGACAACCCGGCCGAAGAGCTCAGCCTCTTCGACACCGCCGGCCGCCACTACGGCTACCCTTACTGCTGGAGCGAGTTCATCCTGCCCGCCGGCGTCGGCGACGGCCCCGGGGCGCAGTGGGCGCACCCCCAGTTCATCAACGACGGCACCCACACCGACGCCTGGTGCAAGAACCCGGCGAACGTCGTCGCGCCGCAGCTGGCCATGCAGGCCCACGCGGCCCCGCTGGACCTGGAGTTCTACGACGGCGCGGCCTTCCCGGCCGACTACCGGGGCGACCTCTTCATCAGCTTCCACGGTAGCTGGAACCGCACCGTCCCCACCGGCTACAAGGTGGTTCGCGTCCACTTCGACAACGGAAAACCCCAGGATCCGACGCCCTTTTTCGAGTACTCGGGCGCCGGCGACATCGCCGCGGCGTGGCCCCACCGCCCCGTCGGCGTGCGGGTGGGCAAGGAGGGCCAGCTCTTCGTGACCAGCGATGGCTCCGGCACCGTGTTCGTCATCGGCTACGACGGGAAGTAGGCCGCGATTCGCACCAGACGTTCGGGCACGGGAATCGCGGGCTAGGCCTCACTCGCCCCACTTGGACGGGTCGGCGATGACGGCGCAGTCGACCAGCGGCGCGCCGTCGGCGCTGCGCAGCGGCGAGTCGCAGTACTCCAGCAGGAAGGCCATCTCCTCTGGCCGCACCGCGGTGACCCGCTCGGGCTGCAGCGGGATCGGGCCGTCGCCGACCGTGGCCGCCCAGGCGTCCCAGTAAGGCCAGCCCTCGAAATGCTCGACGCTGGCCGTGTACTGGTCGCGCACCAGCCGCGCCTCCTCGTGGGTCAGGGGCAGGCCCGCCGCCGCGGCCGCCAGCAAGAACGCCGCCGCGTCCGCGTCCCACACCGGGTCGTCGCGGTGGGGCTGCTCGGGGTCGTGCAGCACCGCGTCCGCGCGCGTCGCCAGGCCCTCCATGAGCCCCTTCGCCGCCGCGTCCTCACCCGCCGAGATCGTGCTGGTCAGCGCCGCGATGTGGAAAAACCGGATGATGGCGTAGTTGAAGAAGTGCCCCTGGGTCGCGATGAGCTCGTAGAGATTCCCGCTGCCCTGCTCGCAGTCCAGGCCGTCGGTCCCCTGCCCGGCGATAAGCGAGGCGCCCAGCTTGGCGTTGCACTCGGCGTTGGGGTCGGCGATCTCGTAGAGCACGAAGCTGGCGAGATCCTTGACCAACCCGTCCTCGGGCTTGGTCGGCACCACCGCCTTCCCGTCCGCGTACTTCGTGCGGATCTGGTAGCCGCTGGCCACGATGTCGGCGGCGAACCCCTCCATATACTCAAGCGCCATCTGGGCGGCGTCGCGCACCGACTGGTCCTTCGCCTCGGCGACGGCGCGGCGCAACGCCGGCACGACGCGGAACATGTGAGGCACGTCGTCCTTGCTGCGCTGGTTGACCAGCCAGATGTCACCCCAGGTCGGGTTGTCGGGGTTGTGGATGATCGACGCGTTCCACGCCTCCTCGTCGCGGCGCACAGGGCCGTAGTCGATGGCGACCTTGCGCCCGCCGACGGTCTCGTAGCTGTGGTCGTGGCTGAACACGGCCCGCGCCTGCAGGTAGGGCACGGGGTCCGCCGGCCCGAACTCCATGGCCTTGGCCAGGGCCACCAGCCCGCGCGAGTACTGCTCGACGATCCAGCGCATGTCCTCGTCGCCGGTCATCAGGTAGCCCGAGATGGCGTTCGACAGCACCTTGCAGGTCCGCAGGGTGAGGTTGTCGGCCCGCCCCGTGTGGGTAAAGGTCACGGTATCGCCGGACTTCTCGACCTTTGTGTCCTGCCACCACAGGGCGTAGTGGAACTGCCCCTGGGGGTTGGAGACGTCGAGGCCGTGGCTGGTCAGGCGCACCCAGCGGAAGTACTGCGTCGACTTCCAAAAACCGGTGATCCGCTTGGTAAAATCGCGGATCTCCTGGTCGGTCAGCGGCTCGCCGGCTTGGGCCCTGGGCACACGCCAGATCGGGGCGGTGGGCGTGTCCGTCTCGGTGTCGACCGACACGTCGGAGACCACGTCGCCGGCCACGTCGGGCACGGCGTCCGCCACCGCGTCCGGCGCGACGTCCGTCACCGCGTCGGGGCTCAGGTCCGCGCCCGCCTGGGTGCCGCCTCCGCAGCCCGCCGCGAGCCACAGGCCCAAGCCCAATCGCCAGTATCCGCCGCGCATACGTCCCCTCCAGTCGTGCTAGGCGGCGGACGATAGCATCGCGCGCCGCCAGGGACGACCGGAGAAGACCAGCCGGAGCTTAGGCCACCGCGCCGCGCACGATCAGCTTCCGCGCGACGAAGGCCAGCGGGACCCCTGCCAGTCCGCCGACCGCCAGCGCGCCAAAGCCCGCCCCGAACGCCGTCTTGGTCAGCGTCCCCGGGGCAAACCAGTCCGCGAAGAGCAGCGCGAACACCACGGCCCCAAGCGCGAGCGGCGCCAGGTAGGTACGGCCGCGCTTTCTGGCGAGGGCGTCGACGACCAACGCCAGCAAGACCACGGGCGCAGACCACAGGATGAGGTCCCGCGGGGCCGGCGGCGCGCGGCGCACCTCGACATGCACGGGTGCCCGAGCGCTGGCGGCCGTCGTGTCGAGCGCGAGGGCCGCGCCCTTGGAGAGGTCGGCGCTGGTGTTCCAGATGATGTCATGGTGCGGCACCACGCCCGCCGACCGCCGCCCATGGCGCGTCTCGTCGGAGAACACGCCCCGGTGTACCAGCGCGCTCTGCCCCGCGGGGGTCAGCTGCATCACCACGTCGCTGCGCCCCTCTTTGTCCGGCAGACCGTGGGCGTACACGATGACGCCGACCGGTCCGTCGCTGAGCGGCGGGATGGCGATCGACTCCCCGCGGGCGACGATCTCGCCGGACGCGATGCTCCCGTCCGGCCCCAGGATGCGCACCGGCGCCGTCAGCGCCACGGCCAGCGCGGCCACCAGCGTGACGCCGACGGCCACGTTCAGCGTCGAACCCAGCCGCGCGCGGCGTGCGTTGAAGGCCACCGCGGCCAGAGGCGCCGCCACCGCAACCAGGAGCAGCGGCCAACCCACCGTGCCGTCGGGCAGCCAGCCCAAGTACCACGCCAAGAAGAGCCCACCACCGACCAGCGCGAAGACCAGCGGCCTGAGCCACCCCTCCCAGTGCTCGCGAAAACCGTACACGTCGCCCCCTCCATCGCGCGGCGCGACCCGACGACCGGGCCACCGGCGCGCTTCGTATCGCAAGCGCGCCTCAACGTCACTATCCCGTCGCTCTATTCCCGCGGCGCGCTCGGTCACACCTCGCGGCGGGCGTATAGTGGATGGTGCCGACAACCGTCGTCCTTTGCGTGAGGTGTCCCGTGACCCACGCCCCGCCCTTCGAATCGCCAAGCTCCTTCTGGCCCGCGGCCGCCGCCCTGCTGCTCGCCGCGGCGTTGTGCGCGTGCGCGACCGACGACACCGCCGCCCCCCAGCCCGCCGGTGACGCCTCACCAGACGCCGCCGCGCCGCTGGCCTGCTCCCCCGGCGCCAGGCTCTGCATCGACGAGCGCACCAGCGCGGTCTGCGGTCCCGACGGCGCGCTGGGCCCCACCCCGCTGGACTGCCCCGACGGCCTCCGGTGCGACCCCGGCTCCGGAGTGTGCCGTCTGCCCTTCTGCGAGCCGGGAACTTACAGCTGCGCCGACCCCGACCACCTGCGCCGCTGCGGCCAGGACGGCGACGGGTACGAGCCCGATCTCGAGCGGTGCCTCAATGGTCGGACCTGCAACGGCGGGCGCTGCACCGTGTGCATCCCGGGCGCCCTGACCTGCACTACCGACCGCGAGCTTTCCCGCTGCCGCCCGGACGGCGCGCGATGGGATCGGGTCCTGACCTGCGGAAGTGACACCCTGTGCCATTCCCCGTCTGCCAGCTGCATCTCGAACCAATGCGACGGCGACAGCATCCTGTGCGTGAGCCCGAACGCCTACCGCGTCTGCCGGGGCCCCGAGACGGGCTGGAGCGACGCGGTCTTCGCCTGCAATCTCCAGGAGATCTGCAACGGCGGCGCCTGCGTACCCTGCGCCGACGGGCCCACGCGGTGTAGCGAGACGGGACAGCTCGAGATCTGCGACGCGGCGGTAGGCGGCTACAAGGCCCAAGCCTGCCCCGCGATGTCAGCCTGCAGCGGCCACCCCGCGGCCTGCGGCGTGCCCGCGCCGCCCTTCTGCCTGGCCGGCGAATACGACTGCGCCGACGGGTCGGCCCGCGCGCTCTGCAACGCCCACGGCAACGGCTGGGAGCCCGGGCTCAGCTTCTGCGCCATGGGCCAACGCTGCAGCTTCGGCGCCTGCATCCCCGCCGGGCCCGCGCGCCGCGTCATGCTGGTCGTCGACGGGTCGGTGCGGGTGGGGCCGGACTGGGCGGCACTCTTCGCGGGGATTTGGCACTCGGTGTCAAACTCGCCCTTTGACGAGTTCGGTTTGACGATCTTTCCAAGCCACATCCAGCCGCTCTCGCCGCCGTCGTTTCCTCAGCTCCCGCTGGGGCACCTCAACGGCACGTCGATCCTGGCCGCCGTGTTCGCCGCCAACCCGCCGGCCGGCATGGCGCCGCTCATCGAGACCGTCGAGCGGCTTGGCGACGACGACGCGCTCTTCCTGGGCGAACCGGGGGTCACCGTCATCGTGGTCCTGGCCGGCGACCCCGTGTGCGAGACCGGCGAGCCGGACTGCGCCGCGCGACTGGAGCGCGCCACGCGCATCCTGCACGAGGTGCGCGACGCCACGGTGCACGCCATCGTCTGGCGGTCCAGCGACGCCCGCCCGTGGGCCGAGATCATCTCGGAGGCTGGCAGCGAGGCGGTCGACGGCGGCGGCCCGAAAACGCCGCCGCTGGCCGTCGACGCGGCCTCACTTGCCGCCGCGATCACCGCGATCCTCACGACGGCGCCTGGCTCTGCCGAGCTGGCGCCGCCGTGAGCACGCGCGTCCCTTAGTACCGGTAGTGCTCGGGCTTGAAGGGCCCCTCGGGCGAGACGCCGATGTAGCGCGCCTGCTCCTCGGTCAGCTTGGTGAGCTTCGCGCCGAACTTGTCGAGGTGCAGCATCGCGACCTTCTCGTCGAGCTCCTTCGACAGCACGGTGACCGTCTT
>JAWKRR010000081.1:0-27884 GCA_041389525.1 Myxococcota bacterium
CTCGCGCTGCTCCCCGACGGCCGCCTCGCCGTCACCCGCTGGCGCTCCCCCGACGCCGCCGCCGAGATCGCCTTCGTCGCCCCCGACACCGGCGCCATCGCCCGCGTCACCCTCGCCGTCGACCCCCAACTCTCCGACGACACCGAGATCGGCGGCGTCCCCAGCTACCTCGACCAGTTCATCGTCTCCCCCACCGGCCTCGACGCCGCCCTCCCCTCACTCCAAGCCAATATCGGCGGCGGCCTCTACCGCGACGGCCACCCCCTGACCTTCGAGACCACCCTGCGCGCCGTCGTCTCCTGGGTCGATCTCCCAAGCGGCGCCGAACAATTCGACCGCCGAAAGCAGTTCGACAACCGCGGCCTCGCCTCCGCCGCCGCCTACACCTCCCACGGCGACTACCTCTTCGTGGCCACCCGCGGCAGTCGCGCCGTCGAGCGCCTCGACACCCTGACCGGCGTGCAGTCCGGCAGCCTCCTCTTCGTCGGCTACGCCCCCGAAGGCCTCGCCCTGTCCCCCGACGACCGCCACCTCCTGGTCGACGCGTCGCTCTCCCGCGAGCTGGTCGTCTACGACGTCACCAGCTTCGCCGCCCAGCCCCAGCCCATCGCCCGCCTCGCCACCCTCACCGCCGAGCCGCTGCCCGAGCCCATCCTCCGCGGCAAGCGCCTCTTCAACGACAGCCTCGACCCCCGCCTCGCCAAAGACAGCTACATCGCCTGCGCCCACTGCCACCTGGACGGCGAGGCCGACGGCCGCACCTGGGACTTCACCGACCGCGGCGAGGGCCTGCGCAACACCGCGTCCCTGCTCGGCCACGCGGGCGCGGGCGACGGCGCCCTCCACTGGTCGGCCAACTTCGACGAGATCCACGACTTCGAGCACGACATCCGCGGCCCCTTCGGCGGCACCGGCCTCATGTCCGACGCGGACTTCCACACGGGCACCCGCGACACCACCCTCGGCGACCCCAAAGCCGGCGTCTCGCCCGACCTGGACGCCCTCGCGGCCTACGTCGCCAGCCTCGACCGCGAGCTCCGCAGCCCCTACCGAGCGCCCTCGGGCGAGCTCACTCCCGACGCCCAAGCCGGCCGCCTCCTCTTCGAATCCCCAGGCGCGGGCTGCCTAGATTGCCACATCGGCCCCCGCCTCACCGACAGCGGCTTCCTCGCCCCGGCCACCCCGCTACTCCACGACGTGGGCACGCTGACCCCCGGCTCCGGCCAGCGCCTCGCCGCCACCCTCGAGGGCCTGGACACCCCGACCCTACACGGCCTGTGGCGCACGGCCCCCTACCTCCACGACGGCTCCGCCCCCACGCTGCGAGCCGTCCTGACCGACCGCAACCCCATGGACCAGCACGGAAAGACCAGCGACCTCGACGAGACCGAGCTGAGCCAGCTCGAGATCTATCTGCTCTCGCTGGATGGTCGGGTGGACTGAAGCGGCCAGGTGCGGGCTGGCTTACCTCGCACCGCCAACCACCCGCGCCTTACTGGGGGCCGGCCGCCGCGTGGGCGCGGGCGAAGGCGTGGTTGGCGCGCAGGGTGCGGTCGTCGGGCGACTTCTCGAGGGCTAGCTCGTAGAGGCGCACGGCCTCGTGCCAGAGGCGCTCGTCGGCGGCGCGGGCGCCCAGGGCGCGCAGGGCCGGGAACGCGGGGTCCACGACCGACAGGGCGGTCGCGACCTCGAGGCGGCGCTCGGCGTTGACCGCGGGGTTGGCGACCAGCTTCCAGCGCAGCAGGGTCTTGCGCTCCTCGACCGAGAGCAGCGTGTCGGGCGGGCGGCTCTCGCGGACGACCTGGGCCCAGCGGGCGATGAAGATGGCGGGGATGACGTACTCGGCCCCCGGCTGCAGCGCGAGGTCGCTCTCGATGAGGTGCGTGCTGAGTAAATGATGAATCAGGTGGCCGCCCAGGGCCTCGACCGCCGCCCGGTCGCGCCCCTTGAGGCCCGCCATGAGCTTGTCGGCCAGGGCCTGTCCGACGCCCATGTAGCGCTCGGAGCCCAGAAAGCGCAGCGAGGTGAGCGCCCACTGCTCGAAGTCGGCGTGGGCGTCGGCCAGGGTCGGGCTGCGGGTGTCGCCGGCGGTGCGCAGCTCGACCGCGCAGAACTTTGTGTAGCTCTCGAGCAGGCCCTTCAGCTCGGGGTCGTCCAAGGCGGGCGCGGCGGCGCGGCGCACGTCGGCGACCTCGCCAAGGCGTCGCACCTCGACCTCGCTGGGGCGCCAGTCGGGGAGGCTGAGGTCCACGTCGGCGGGCTCGATGCGCTCGCCGCCGTCGATGAGGCGCAGGACCAGGGCGCCCACGCCGGCGAGCAGCAGCAAGGCCAAGACCAGCGCCGCCGCGGGATGAACCGCGCGCGAGCCGGTCGGGCCTGGCGGCTGCAGCGGGTCGGCCGAAGCGTCCCCAGCGGAGGTTTCACGCAGGTCGGACATGGCTCTCGCAGCTACCACGCATTCCTTGCCCGCGCCATCCGCGATCGAGTAGAAGCACTCCTCCCAAAACGGAGACGCCACCATGCTTATCGTCATGACGCCCGAGGCGACGGCCGAAGAGATCGCCATCGTCTTGGCCCGCGTCGAGACCCTCGGGTTCACGGCTCGCGCGCTGCCCGGAGCGCAGCGGACGGCCATCGCGGTCACCGGCAACGAGGGCCCCGTGCCCGCCGACCGCTTTGAGTCGCTGGGCGGCGTGCGCGAGGTCGTGCGGGTGTCGGCGCCCTACAAGCTGGTCAGCCGCGAGGTGAAGCCCGAGGACACGGTCATCACCTTCGCCAACGGCGTGAAGATCGGTGGCAGCGGGTTCGAGGTCATGGCGGGGCCGTGCGCGGTCGAGTCGCGCGAGCAGATCCTCGAGACGGCGCGGGTCGTGAAGGCGGCCGGAGCGACGTTCTTGCGAGGCGGCGCCTACAAGCCGCGCACCAGCCCCTACGCGTTTCAGGGGCTGAAGGAAGACGGGCTGGAGCTGCTGGCCGAGGCCCGCGAGGCCACCGGGCTGCTGGTCATCACCGAGGTGAAGGACACCGAGAGCCTGCCGCTGGTCGCCGAGTACGCCGACGTGCTGCAGGTCGGCGCGCGCAACATGCAGAACTTCTCGCTGCTGGAGGCGGTCGGGCGGGTGCAGAAGCCCGTGATGTTGAAGCGCGGCATGTCGGCAACCATCAAGGAATTGCTGATGGCGGCCGAATACATCGTCAACGCCGGCAACACGCAGGTCATGCTGTGCGAGCGCGGTATCCGCACCTTTGAGACGATGACCCGCAACACCTTCGACGTGGCCGCCATTCACATGCTCCGTCATCTCACGCACTTGCCGGTCATCGGCGACCCCTCGCACGGCATCGGCATCTGGCACGGCGTGCCGGCGCTGGCGCGCGCGTCGCTGGTGGCGGGCGCCCACGGCGTCATCGTCGAGGTGCACCCGAGCCCTGCCGACGCCATGAGCGACGGCCCGCAGTCGCTGAAGCCGTACCGGTTTGAGCGGATGATGCGCGAGCTGAGCGCCATCCGCGGCGCGATGCAGGGCGTGGACGACGAGGCGCCATGACGAGGGCGGCGGCCCGGACCTGGTGCTCGCTGGCCCTGCTCGGCGGGCTGGCGGCGCTGGCGGGCTGCACCGCGGCGGGGGTCGACGGCGGCCTCAAGCCAGACGTCATTTTGCCAGGTACGGACTTGGGATTTGCGACCATCGACGCCAAGCCGGGGGCTGACGCGGTGGTCGACGTCGCGCTGGAGACCGAGGTCGCGGGGCCTGACGCGGGCTGCGTCGAAGGCAAGGCCTGCAACGACGGCGACCCCTGCACCTTCAACGATCAGTGCAGCGCGGGCGAGTGCCGCGGCGCGCCCATCGACTGCACCGACGGGGTGCCCTGCACCGAGGACACCTGCGTCGGCGGGGCGTGCACCAACCCGATCGCGGCGGGGTTCTGCCTGCTGGACGGGGCGTGCTGGACCGCGCAGCAGGCCAACCCGCAGAACGGGTGTCAGCGCTGCGAGCCGACGCAGAACACCAAGCTGTGGTCGGCGAATAACGGCTTTCCGTGCGACGACGGCGACCCGTGCACCGGGCCCGACCAGTGCGCAGGCGGCGCGTGCGCGTCGGCGCCGCTGGTGTGCCAGGACGACGGGGACCCGTGCACGGCGGAGGTCTGCGTCGGCGGGGCCTGCGTGGCGCAGCCGCTGTCGGGCGGGCCTTGCGACGACGGAGACCCGTGCTCGACGGGCGACGTGTGCGACAAGGGCAAGTGCAAGGGCACGGTCGCGAGCTGCGACGACGGGGTGGCGTGTACGACGGACGCCTGCAGCCCGAGCGGCTGCGTCCACACGGTGACCGAGGGCCTCTGCGCCATCGGCGGCAAGTGCTACGGCAACGGGCAGACCAACCCGAACGACACGTGCCAGCGCTGCGACCCGACCTTCTCCGACTCCGCCTGGGCGGGCGCCGCGAACGGCACCCCCTGCGACGACGGCGACCCGTGCACGTGGCCGGACGCCTGCAACGGGGGGGTCTGCGCCAGCACGAAGGCGCCCTGCCCCGACGACGGCAACCCCTGCACGGCCCCCAAATGCACAGGCGGCACCTGCGGATTCGAGAGCCTCGAGGGCAAGGCCTGCGACGACGGCGACGTCTGCACCACCGGCGAGTCCTGCGCGGGGGGCGTCTGCGCGGGCGGCACCCCGTCGACAGATGCGAGCTGCCTGCCCGGCGAAGGCTCGCCCTGCAGCTACCACACCGACTGCTACCCCTGGGGCGTGTGCGCGCGGCACGAGGGCGCCGCCGGCTCCGTGTGCAGCGCGCCGTGCGGTGGGGATGCGGAGTGCGCGGGCGGAAAGATGTGCAGCAAGCTCCCCGGCAGCGCGAACGTCGGCTTCTGCCAACCGCGTCCGGACGGCCTCGCGCTGGGGGCCGGCTGCAGCGACAACATCCAGTGCCAGACGCGCCTGTGCAGCGACAGCGTCTGCGCTGGGACCTGCCTCAACGAGGTCAACTGCGCGGGAGGCACGACGACCTGCCACCCCGTCGGCGAGCTGGCGACCGGCGAGCTCTGGGGCGCGTGCAACAAGAACCCGCCCGGGACTTCCGGACTCTCGGCGAGCTGCGGCGACGCGAGCCAGTGCGCTTCGGGCCACTGCGACCTGCTCGCGCAACTCAGTGGGTTTCAGTCGACCTGCGCCTCCATGTGCCGCACGAAGAAGGACTGCTTCCCGAGCCAGGAGTGCAACATCATCTTCGCGGCGCCGGTGCCCAACGCGAACGCGATCGACTACGACCCCAGCATCCCGTACCCGCTCTACGACACGGTCATGGGCTGCTACACGCCCCTGGAGTTCGCGGGCGCCAAGGTCGACGGCAGCGTGTGCGTCGGCCACAAGGACTGCCAGAGCTACACCTGCCTGCCGCTGCTGCCAGACTCGGCCACCCGCTTCTGTACCCGACACTGCAGCACCAGCGCGGAGTGCGGCGCATCGATGGTGTGCAAGACCGAGCTGACCAACCTGGTCAGCCAGTGGCTCGCCGCGGATACGGGGGTCAACCAGAACGCCTGGACCGTCGTGCGGATCTGTAAATTCCCCTGATATTGTCAGGGAAATTGAGACTCGCTAGACCAGCTTCCGCATGAACGCGCGGAGGCGCTCGGCCAGCGCGGGGTCTTTCATGGCGTAGGCAAGGTTGGCCTCGATGAGGCCGCCCACGTCGCCGGTGTCGTAGCGCTGGCCCTCCAGCAGATGGCCGACCATGCCCTCGCGCTCCATCAGGGCGACCAGGGCGTCGGTGAGCTGGATCTCGCCGTTCTTGCCGGGCTGGGTCGCCTCGATGTAGCCGAACACGCTGCCGGGCAGCACGTAGCGGCCGACGATGCCGAGGTTCGACGGCGCCTGCCCCGCCGGGGGCTTCTCGATCATGGTGCGCAGGCGGTGGCGCCGCCCGCCCAGGTGCTCGCCGGTGACCATGCCGTACATGGGCTCGTGGCCGGGCGGGACCTCGACCAGCGCCAGCGCGCCCATGCCGGTGTCCTCGAAGACGTCGCAGAGCTGGCCCGTCGCGGGGCGCTCGGCGTCCACCAGATCGTCAGGCAGCAGCACGGCGAACGGCTCGTCGTCGCCGATGACCGGCCGCGCGCAGTGGACGGCGTGGCCCAGGCCCAGGGGCCGGTTCTGCCGCACGCTGACGATGTCCACCATCTCGCTGAGGTGGGTGATGCGGTCGAGGAGCTCCGACTTGCCCTGAAGCGCCAGCACGTCCTGGACTTCGTAGGACACGTCGAAGTGGTCTTCGAGTGCGCCCTTGTACCGCCCGTTGATGAGCACGATCAGCTCGATGCCGACGCTGACGCACTCCTCGACGATCACTTGGATCGCGGGCTTGTTCACAATAGGCATCATCTCCTTCGGGACGGCCTTGGTGGCCGGAAGAAGACGAGTACCGAGCCCCGCGGCGGGGATGACGGCCTTGCGAATGGGCACGTCGGGATCCTCCGCGGCGAACTACTCGGACTTAGCCGCTTGCTCAGCGATCCAGGCGCGCAGACCCTTGGTCTCGCTCACCTTGAACGCCTTCTTTTGCTTGACGTTCAGCGCCGCGAAGGCCGCCTTGAAGGCGCGCCGTTGCTCACGCTTGGCGGTCTTTCGTGCGGGTCCATCAAGATTCTTAGTGTTCGCCATCGCTCACTCCCAGGCGGGGTCGGGAGGGGGGTTGTACGCGATCGCCCAAGCGCCTGCAAGCTTGAATGCTTCAACCTGAGTCCACCGTATTTCCTGACCGCCGCCCGCGCCCGCGATAGCGTGAGCGCCACGTGAACGCGGTCTTCTTCGGTATCATCCTCGTCGCCTTCGCCACCGCGATCGTCACGGGGTCCATGGGCGCGGTGTCCCACGCAGCGCTCGACTCGGCGCGGGACTCGGTGACGCTCGCCATCAGCCTCATCGGCTACATGGCGCTGTTCCTGGGGATCATGCGCGTCGCCAACGACGGCGGCCTGCTGCGCGTGATGGCCCGCGCGATCCGCCCCGTCATGGTCCGCCTCTTTCCGCAGGTGCCGCCCGATCATCCCGCCATGGGCGCGATGATCATGAACATCGCCGCCAACATGATCGGGCTGACCAACGCCGCCACGCCGCTCGGCATCAAGGCGATGAAGGAGCTCGACACCCTCAACCCCCACAAGGGAACCGCCACGGACGCGATGGCGCTCTTCTTGGCGATCAACACGTCTGGGCTGGCGCTGCTGCCGAGCGGCGTCGTCACCGTGCGCGCCGCCGAGGGCTCTGCCGACCCGTGGAACATCATCGCGCCGACCCTCTTCGCGACGATGATGTCGACGATCGCGGGGATCACGGCGGCCTTCGCGCTGCGCCGCCTGCGGGTCTTCCGCGCGCCGCCGCCGGACGCGCCAGCCCCGGCCAGCCAAGCAGACCAGGCCGGCGTCGCGGGCGCGCCAGCCCCCCTCCCCAGCCCGGACCTCGCAAGCCAGCCCGAGATCGGCGGCGAACCTTCGAAGGCCGCGGTGCGTGGGCTGGCGATCTTTCTGCTCGCGACCATGGCGATCCTGGTGATTCCGCCGGCGCTCGCCGCCCTGCTGCCAAGCTCAAACCCGCTGGTGCCGCGGATGCGCGACTTCGCGACGGCCACCGGCGACGCCATCATCCCGAGCCTCATCATGGCCATCCTGGCCTTCGGCTGGCGCTCCGGCACCAAGGTCTACGAGTCGTTCGTGGCGGGCGCGCGCGAGGGCTTCGACACCGGCGTCATGATCTTGCCCTACCTCGTCGCCATCCTCGTGGCGGTCGGCATGTTCCGCGCGTCCGGCGCCATGGAGGTGCTGACCAGCACGCTCGGCGCCCTCACGGGCTCGTTTGGGCTGCCCGGCGAGGCGCTGCCCGTGGCCATCGTGCGGCCGCTCTCCGGGTCGGGCGCCTTCGGGCTGATGACCGAGATCGTCCACACCCACGGCCCCGATTCCTACGTCGGCACCTTGGTCTCCGTGCTCAACGGCTCGACCGAGACCACCTTCTACGTGATGGCCGTGTACTTCGGCTCCGTCGGCGTCACGCGCGCCCGCCACGCCATCGCCGCGGGGCTGACGGCCGACTTCGTGGGCGTGGTCGCCACAGTGCTGGTCGTGCGCGCGTTCTTCGGCCACCTGCTCGACCTGCCGGGCTGAGCGCCGGCGCGGGCGGTCAGACCTTGCGGCGCACGGCCGCGACCTGCTCGATGAGGTCGCGCGGGCGGAAGGGCTTCAGCAAGAAGGCGTCGGGCTGCGTCGCGCCGAACTGGTGGCGCAGGTCCTCCAGATCGTGGCCGCTGGTGACCAGGACCGGGAGGGCCGGCTCCAACGCGCGGATCTTCGGCAGCGCCTCCGTGCCGTCCATGCCGTCCATCGACCGATCGAGGATCACCAGCCCGAAGCTGTCGGTGCGGCCGCGAAGAATCGCGAGGGCACCGGCGCCATCGCTGGCCGACTCCACCTCGTAGCCCTCGCCCAGCAGCACCTCGGCCAGGAACTCGCGCACGGTGTCGTCGTCGTCGGCGACCAGGACCTTTCCGAAGCTGTCGGGCATGGTGGGCACCGGCTCAGGTGGGGCTGCCGTGGCTCGATCCGCGAGCAACCGGCTGGCGGGAATGTAAGCGCGGAAGATTGTGCCTTCGCCCGGCGCGGTCTGCACGCGCTCGATGCCGCCGAGGCCGCGCAAGATCCCCGTCAGCGCCGCCAGGCCCAGGCCGCGGCCGATCTCCTTGGTCGTGAAGAAGGGGTCGAAGGCGCGGGCGAGCACCTCGGGGGTCATGCCGACGCCGTCGTCGCGGACCTCCAGCAAGACGAAGCTGCCCGGCTTCACGTCGCGGTCGACCACGTCGGCGACATCGTCGGCGTTCAGCGTGACCAGCGAGGTGCTGACGACGACGTTGCCGCCGCCGTCGTCGCGCAGGGCCTCGCAGGCGTTGGTGACGAGGCTGAGCACAAGCTGGCGAAGCTGCTCCTCGTCCGCCTCGACGATGAGCGGGTCCGCGGTGAGCTCGTAGCTGATGCGCGCGGCCTTCGACAGCGGCACGGCCAGCAGATCCGGCATGTCCAGGACCACGCGATTGAGGTCGAGGTGCTCCGCGTGGAGGATCCCGCGGCCGGAGAAGTGCAGCAGCTGCTGCATGAGACGCGACGCGCGCTCCGACGCTGACTGGACGTGCTCGAGGTGGCCGCGGGCGGCCGAATCCTCCGGCAGGACCAGGGCGGCGAGCTCGGAGTGACCCAGGATGGCGGTCAGCAGGTTGTTGAAATCGTGGGCGATTCCGCCGGTCAGCACGCCCAAGCTCTCCCACTTCTGGGTGCGGAGGATCTGTTCTTCGCGGTGGCGTCGGGCCGAGACGTCCTGGCCGAGCGCCATGAACGAGACCGTGTCGCCGGAGCCTTCGCGCAGGGCCGAGATGTGCCACTCGGTCTGGATGATGCGGCCGTCCTTCGCGCGGATGCGGGCCGAGACGACGCCGCGCTTCGAGTTCCCGGACTGAAGCGACGCGATCATCTGCAGCAGCTCGGGCCGGTCCTGCTCGTCGAAGAGCCCGATGACGCCGGCGCCGAGCGCCTGGATCTCCTCGATCTGCCAGCCCAGCATCCGTGTGGTGTTCGGCGACCATCGCACCACGCGGAACGCGCGATCCAGCTCCACGGAGGCGAGGGGCGAGTTGTCCATGTGGAAGGTGAGCTGGCTGTGCGCGCGCTGGAGGTCGCGGCCGGCGCGGTCTCGCTCGCCGAGCAACCACGCGACGCCGCTGATGACCGTCAGGATCTCGAGGCGCTCGGGCGTGGGCTCGAGCTCGCCCGGACAGAGCACGCTGGCCACGCCGACCAGGGCGCCGGACGACCCGCGGAGGGGGATGCTCCAGACGCCGTCGATTCCCAAGGCCCGCGCCTTGGCCGCCAGAGGGTGCGACGCGTGCTCGCCCTTGAAGTCGCGGATCGCGACCTTCTCGCCGCCCGTGGGCAGGCAGGTGGGACCTGCGGGATCGGTGGGCTCGAACCCGTCGGCGATCTCAAGCCAGCCGGCGGGGAGGTGCGGCGCGCTGAGGTTTTTCAGGCGACCGTCGGCCTCGAGCCACTGGATCCAGAAGAGGCCGTGATTGAGCCGCACGCCCGCGCCGCGGAGAATCGGGGTGACGATCTCCCGAAACGGCTGCGTCTGCGAGAAGAGGACGATGGCGTCGGAGTAAGCGTCTTCCTGGGTCGCGTCGCGCCAGACCAGGAGGTGCCGGCGCACGCCGTCCTGCTCGAACCACCGCCCGCGCCCCGCAAAGTTCATGGGCGTGCCGCTGCGGTGCCGCATGAAGAAGTGCTCGCCGGGCCGGTGAGCCGCGGGAGAGTCGCCGGAGAGCGCGACGATGTGCCGGTCGAAACTCGGGATGTGCCGGTCGAAGGGCTGCCCGAGGATCGCCGCGCTTGGGTGTCCGGTCACGCGCTCCCAGCTCGGGCTGGCCCAGGCCACGCGGCCGTCGGGTTCGACGAGAAGGATGATCTCGTCCGCCAGTTCGAGCGCGGCGCCGAATAGCGCGCGCGGGTCGGACACCGCGGTGCCGAAAGGCGGATCGGACGCCATGCGAGAGGCTCCTTCACCGCAGGCGGCGGGGGTGGGGGGCCGCGCGGTCGCGTGAGCATAGCGCAGGAGCGCCTGCTGTGCACGGCCGCCCCCGGCGGGTTGGCGGTGGGAGAGACCGCCTGCTAGTGTCTGGCAAATCACAGGTCTCGGAGCGCCTCATGCAGCCTACTTCCACATGGCGTGTCGTCTTTGTGCTGCTCGCCGGTTGCGCCGCGTTCGGCGTGGTCAGCGCGACCCCGGCGCGGGCCGACGAGAACACCGACGAGGTGCTGCGGCGGATTCGGTCGGATGTGACGGCGATCTCGGTCAACACGCCGATCTGGCTGTCGCGTCACCTGCCGGCGGCGATGGCGGAGACCGGGCTCGGCGGGGGCGTCACGATCGGTGACGAGGCGGGGGGCGTGACCATCGGCCTGCTCCCGGTGCGGCTGAGCATCTTCAATCAGTTCAGCCAGGTCGGCCACGGGACGACGCTGCTCGACTTCGAGGAGAAGTTGCCAGGCAACCTGCCCTGGCTCCAGTTCGGCGCCAGCGTGGGGGTGGGGCTCAGCCACGGCGTCGAGCTCGCCGTGGACGTGGAGTTCATCCCGAAGCTCGACGTGGGCTACGGCAACTCGGTGCGCCTCGAGGCGACGATGATCTCGGCCGGGTTGGGCCTGCGGTGGCGGGTCAACCAGGCGAAGGGGGCCATACCCGCGCTGATCATCGGCGTCGGGGGATCGTACTACGGCGGCAAGCTGGCCTTGGGCGCGGGCTTCAAGAGCGACTACTCCCTGACCACCCAGACGACGGCTGGACCGGCGACCATCGAGGGGACCTATGAGTTCTCGGGGGCTCCGCAGGCGAGCTGGAAGCTGGTCCAGGTGCTGCCGGAGATTCGCCTCGCGTGGAAGCTGGGGCCGGTGCATCCCTACCTCGGGTTCGGGCTGGGCTTCACCTGGGGCGAGGTGAACGGAGGCGCCCGCCTGACCGCCCGCGCGACCGTCGACCGCGTCAACGGCCAAGCTGTGGACGAGCCGGACGTCATCTACGAGGAGTTCGGCGACGTGTACTCGGCCGAGCCGGCGCTCTTCCTGATGCGCCCGCACATCGGGATCGACTTCTTCATCGGCCCGCTGGCCATCACCACGCAGGTGGCGCTCGCGGTCACCAACCAGAACAAGCTGGGCGGCGACCTCGGCGAAGCGGCGGGGACGTTCAACCCCGGGGCCGACGGCGGCTTCCTCTATAATGAGTCGTCGAAGTCCTCGTCGACCTCGGCGGCCCTGGTCTGCACGCTGGGCTTGGCCCTGCACCTCTGAGCGCAGACGGCGCGCCAGAACCTGTTGGTCGCGGGCGGTCCCTGGTGTAGCCTCGGCGCCATGAATCACACAGCCGATATCGCCACCATCCGAAGCACCACCCCGCTCGACATCAAGCGCCTCGCCGCGGCGCTCGACGCCATGGCCGACGCCGACCGCGTGGCGCTGGTGCGGACCTGGGACGGAAAGTTCCAGCGTCAGCTCTGGGACGCCTGCGCCAAGCGCGGCACGACCATGGCGGACTTCGTGCCGCCCGGGACGCCGCCGGGGGTCCAGGTCATCCACGCCGGCCGCAACTCGCTGCCGGTCTTCAAGACCTTCGAGAAGCGGTTCTGCGCGGCCGCGGGTCGCTCGGACGCGCTCTACGGCTACAACGAAGGCGCGACGCGCGCCCTGATCGGACCCGGCTACTACGTCGCCCACGAGTACCCCGAGCGGGGCGAGGTGGGCATCGATTATATGCAGGTGCCGCCTGAGGATTCGAAGGTCCCGGCGGGCTGGCCTAGCATCAAGCCCAACGAGAGCGGGCTGCAGCGCTTCGTGTACGCCAACATGGTCGACTACATGCGCAAGGTGTCGAGCCACGTGACGATCGGGCGCGCCTACAAGGGCGGCACGGTCGAGCTGCCGCACACCTTCTTGCTGGTGCGGACGGGCGCGAACTCCTAAGCGGCGGCAAGCGCGCCCTGGGAGCCGGCGAGCGGTCACGGCCGCGTCGCTGGGTGAGGTCCAGCCAGCTACCGCCTGGGTATTCGGCGGTGCCGAGCGCGTGACGCGGCGGCGTGGCTGGCGCTATGCTGTCCCGCATCGACACCATGCCGGGACATGCTGGGGAGAGGCCATGTTCAACTTCTGGGACGTGGACCAAGCGAAGCAGGCGGGCGCGCTCGAGCAAGGCGCAGCGCCCTCGGGCGGCGCCGCGAGCGGCCTGCGCGGGCGTGGCTACGACGAGCAGGTGGCGCTCTTGGCTCCCGCCGGGCTCGCCCCCGCGGCGCCGGAGACCGCGCCGCCCGCCGCCGAGCCGCCGTCGAAGCAGGTGACCGACCTGCTGGCCATCCTGCCCGAGCTCGCCGGAGGTGGCGTCGCCCCCGCGGCAGCGCCCGCCGCGCCGGGGCCGACGCTGCGACGCGGCTCCAACGGCGACGAGGTCGTGCGGCTGCAGAGCCTGCTCAACCACACCGACGAGGTCAGCGAGTCCCTCGCCGTCGACGGGATCTTCGGCGGGCTGACCGACAAGGCCGTGCGCCAGTTCCAGGCCGCCCACCCGCCGCTAGCCTGCGACGGCATCGTCGGGCCGATGACCTGGGGCGCGCTGTCGACGACGCCGGTGGAGCCGCAGGACCCGACCGCGGTGGCCAAGAAGCTCTTCGACCGCGGCGCCCGCGCCTACGATCGCGGCCAGTTCGCCCACGCCTACGACTTCTTCACAAGCGCCGACGAGCACGTCCACCGCCCCGGGCTGACCTTCAGCCGCGCGCAGTGCCTGCGCAAACTGGGCGGACGGCGGCCCGAGGCCATCGCGCTCTACGAGCAGTATCTGGCGGAGGGCGGTGGCGACCGGGCGGCCGACGCCCAGGCGGCCCTCGTGGAGCTGCGCGGGCCGGGGCGGACCGGCAACGAGGCCGTCGACACGACCGCCGCGAGGGCCTGCTTTGACCGGGGCGCGGCACTTTACGACGCCGGGCAGTACGCCCACGCCTACGACGAGTTCACCAAGGGCGACGAGGCGTCGCACCGCCCGGGCTTCACGTTCTCGCGCGCGCAGTCGCTGCGGCGCCTGGGCGGGCGCCGCGAGGAGGCGATCGCGCTCTACGAGCAGTACCTGTCCGAGGGCGACGGGACGCGCAACGCCGACGCCATGATCGCCTTGGAAGAGCTGCGCACGCCGACCTCCACCGGCGACGTCGACGCCGACACGGCGGTCACCAAGGCGCTCTTCGCCAAGGGCGCGGCGGCCTATGACGCGGGCGACTACGCCCACGCGTACGACGAGTTCACGAAGGCCGACGAGCTGATGCACCGCTCCGGGCTCACGTTCAGCCGCGCGCAGTGCCTGCGGAAGCTGGGCGGGCGCCGCGAGAAGGCCATCGAGCTCTACGGCCAGTACATCGCCGAGGGCGGCGACCGCTCCGACGAGGCCCGCTTCAACATGGAAGAGCTACGCACCCAAGGCGCGCTCGACCCTGCCGCTCGGCTCTAGCCAGCCCGCGCCGCCGCCGCCAGGCGCTCAGTCGTCGAAGCGCTTCACGTAGGCGTGGCAGTAGGGCTCCTTGCCCGTCCGCTCGTAGTAGTCCTGGTGGTAGTCCTCGGCGTCCCAGAACTGCCCCGCGGCCTCGACCTCGGTGGCGACGTCGTATCCCTTCGCCCGCAGCTTCGCGATCAGCCCTTCGATGACGCGGCGCTGCCCCTCGTCGGTGACGTAGATCGCCGAGCGGTACTGCGGTCCGTAGTCCGGGCCCTGGTGGCCGCGCTCGGTCGGGTCGTGGATCTCGAAGAAGCGCTTCGCCAAGGTCTCATATGTGGTCTTGGTCGGGTCGAAGATGACGTGCACCGTCTCGGCGTGGCCGGTGGTGCCCGTGGTCACGGCCTTGTAGCCCGGCGCTTTGACGTGCCCGCCCATGTAGCCGGAGACCACGTCGATGACGCCCGGCTGGCCTTCGAGCAGGTGCTCGACGCCCCAGAAGCAGCCGCCCGCGAAGTACGCGTCCGCGCGGGTGGCCTGCGCCGGCTTCGCGTCGGCCGCGGGCTGCGCGGCGCTCGCGGCCGGCTGAAAGTCCAGCGACGCCGAGTTCACGCAGTGCCGCGTGTTCCGCTCGGTCATGCGCTCGCCGCGAAACACGTGGCCCAGATGCCCGCCGCACTTGGCGCAGACGATCTCCGTCCGCCCCCAGTCGCCGACCTCGCGGACCGCGCCAGGCAGCGCGTCGTCAAAGCTCGGCCAGCCGCTGCCCGACTCGAACTTCGTGTCCGACGAGAAGAGCGGGTTGCCGCACCGCTTGCACTGGTAGGTGCCGTCGGCGTGGTGGTCCCAGAACTTCCCGGTGAAGGCCCGCTCGGTCCCGCCGCCCTCGATCACGGCGGCCTCGTCCGGGCTGAGCTGCTTCCATCCCGACTTGTCTTCGACGCTCGATCCGCTCATCGCCTCGCCCTCTCCAGTCGTCGCGGCCACAGCCTTCAGGTTCGCATCGGTGGAACGGCACGCTCCCCCGAGCATAGCCATCGTCATCGCGACTACCAATGGCCCGTACCAAGCACTCATGTCTACCTCCGGCCGCCAGGGGCGTCTCGCGTCGTCGGGCGGCGCCGCCAGGGCACGTCGTACCACTCGCATCCGCAGCAGTTCGCTGACTACTATTCCGCCCCACGCCATTCGGTAACTGAGCGGCTCGCGCCACCCGGCCGACGGAGAACCTGATCGTGCAGCACCCATTCCCCGCACTCGCCGCCAGCCTGAGCGCGCTCGCCCTCGCGCTGGCAGCCTGCACGCCCCAGGACGAGACGACCTCCCGGGCCGACACGCCGCCCGCGGCCGACGCCGACGCCGGCGCGATCGCCGACACGGGAGAGACCGCGGACGACGCCCCCGACGGCGCCCCCGGCGACGCGACGACGCTCCCGAGCGACGCCGACACGATCTCCGAGATCCCGCCCGGCCCCGCGCCCATCGTGGTCGTCACCTTCAACACAGGCACCGCGAGCGAGGTCGTCGGCAGCGGCGTGGACAACCAGGGCTACGGCCCCACCCAGGCCGAGTGGTCGGACGCCTACTATGGAAACGGTCTGGCCTACGTCGCTTTTGTGCAGGCGGCGACTGAGTTTTTTGCGAACACGCCGGCCGACATCGTCGGCTTTCAGGAGATCTTTTACTCGGGCCTCTGCCCCGAGGTCCCGGCCGAGGCGCGCGTCGGCTTCGTGTGCGAGACCTGGAGCGCGGGCGACCCCACGGTGGCCCAGCTCTTGGTGGGCGCGGGCTGGCAGGTCGCGTGCCACCCGGGGAAGCCTGACAAGTGCCTGGCCGTGCGTCGCGGGTTTGGCGAGTTCCAAGGCTGCACCGCCGACTTCTGCCTCGAGGGCCTCGCCGGCAGCACGGTAGACGGGTGCGGCAAAGGGGCCAGGGTGGCGCGCGGGGTCATCGAGCGCGTCACGGGCGGCCCGCTGACCGTGGTCAATTTCCACGGGACCTCGGGCTTTGACGACGCGTCAAACGCCTGCCGAAAGGCGCAGGTCGAGCAGGTCTTCATCGACCTGGGCGACGGCGCGCCCGGCGCGAACGGGGTCGAGAACATCGTCCTCGGCGACCTGAACACGGACCCCGGCCGGCTGGCGGGCAGCGAGCCCAGCGCCGATCGATGGCTAGACTTTGCGGGCGAGGGCCAGGCCTTTCACTTCGTCACCGAGGTGGGAGAGGACGCGCCCCCGACTTACGGCGGCTTCTTCAATATCGACCACGTCCTCAGCGACGTCTTCAGCGGCGAGTGCTGGACCGCGGGGGTCACGGAGGGGCACCCGGCGGTCACGGAGGCCCGCGTCTTCGACCACCTGCCGACGGTCTGTATCCTCAGCAAATAAGGGCGCGGACCCGACAATCGCCCACCTCGCGAAGTCCGCTGTTGAGTCGATTTGTGATAAGCCTCATCTTGCGTTCGCTGACGCCCTTGTTTCGCTCGCGCGGCCCCGCCCGGCCCGTCGGAAGACGCGAAACGCGACCGCAACCGCACCGCACACGGGAGAACGAACGATGACCGCGCGACCACTCCGCTCGACGCACCCGGTTGGCCTGCTGCTGTTCGCATTGCTAGCTGGCGCGGGCCTGGGGAGCGCGTGCAATAGCTCCAGCACGGGCGGCGAGGGCGATCTGCTGGAGACCGACGCGGTCAGCACCGACACCAAGGACGCCGCGGACGGCTCCGACGCCGCGGAGATCATCAACCTCCCCGACGCGAAGCCCGACGCGACGCCGGACGCCACGCCCGATACGACGGACGCGACCGAGACCGACGGGGGCCCGCCGTGCGAGGGCTGCCCGGGCTCGCCCTGCGTCGAGAACGACGACTGCTTCAGCGGGTTCTGCGTCGAGGGGCCCAACGGCTTCGAGTGCACGAGCGCGTGCGAGTCCGAGTGCCCGGCAGGCTGGTCGTGCAAACCCGTCGGCGGTGGCGGCGACGTCAGCTTCATCTGCGTCTACCAGCACCTGACCTGGTGCTCGCCCTGCGACTCCGACACCGATTGCCGCGACGCACTCTCGGGCGGGCTGGCTCATCGCTGCATCCCCGGCGCCGCGGACCAGGGCTCGTTTTGCGGCACTGCGTGCGCGACGGATCTGGAGTGCCCCGACGGCGCGTCGTGTCAGGACGTCACCATCGGCGACGAGGAGCTGCTCTCGCTGTGCGTGCCGATGAGTGGCCAGTGCGAGTGTTCCTTTCACGCGACCTTGGTGGGCGCGTCGACGAGCTGCTCGGTCGGAAATGACGCGGGGACCTGCACCGGCCAGCGGCGGTGCGAGACCGCGGGGCTGACGGACTGCTCGGCGGGCGTGCCGGCGGTCGAGACCTGCAACGGCCTCGACGACGACTGCAACGGCATCACCGACGACGGCTTTGAGGGCTTGGGCGAGGCCTGCGACGGGCCCGACGAGGACTCGTGCGCCACCGGCGTGACCACCTGCAGCAAGGGCGTCCTGGCGTGCATCGAGTCGGGCGTGGGCAAGGCCGAATTGTGCAACGCACTGGACGACGACTGCGACGGCCAGACCGACGAGGACTTCGCGCAGCTTGGCGAGGCCTGCGACGGTGAGGACGCGGACATGTGCGCGGACGGCGTGTGGGCGTGCGCGCCGGGCGGCGTCGTGGGGTGCACGGACGACGCGGCCAGCAAGGCCGAGATCTGCAACGGGGCGGACGACGACTGCGACGGGCAGACCGACGCGGCGGACTCGGATCTGGTCGCGGGGCTCTGTGCAGTGCAGCAGGGCGTGTGCAAGGGAGCCGTGGCGGTCCCCAGTCTTTGCCAAGGTGGCGTGTGGGCGGCCTGCGGGACCGCTGAGTACCTCGCGGGCGACGCCTCTTACGAGGACAAGGTCGAGCTGAGCTGCGACGGCAAAGACAACGACTGCGATGGGCAGACCGACGAGAACTTCCAGTTGGTGCAGGGCGACGGCAGCACCGTCACCGGCATCGGCAAGGCCTGCGGCACGGGCAAGTGCACGGGCGGAAAGACGATCTGCAACGAGGCCGGCGACGCGCTGGTCTGCACCACGGACGCGGCGACCGGCGTCGAGGTCTGTGACGGGGTCGACAACGACTGCGACGGTCAGACCGACGCGACGGACCCGGCCATGGTCTTGGTGCAGTGCGAGAAGCAGGGCGGCGTGTGCGTGGGCGCGATGAAGAGCGCGGCGCTGTGCCAGGGCGGGGCGTGGAAGCCGTGCGGCGCGGACGTCTACAGCGCGATGAGCAGCGAGTATCAGGACGGCGCCGAGACGGCCTGCGACCTCGTGGACAACGACTGCGACGGCGTGACCGACGACGACTTCGAGTGGATCGGGCCCAGCGGCGTCAGCGTGAAGGGCACCGGCAAGGCGTGCGGCGTCGGCGCCTGCGCGGGCGGGAGCACGGTCTGCAACGCCGAGAAGACCGGCATCATGTGCCCGAGCCTGTCCAAGTCCTCTGACGAGGTCTGCAACGCCATCGACGACAACTGCGACGGGCAGACCGACGCCAAGGACGACGAGCTGGTAGGTACCGCCTGCGAAAATCAGGTGGGCGTGTGCGCCGGGGCGCAGAAGGTCCCGGCGCTGTGCCAGGGCGGGACGTGGAAGCCGTGCGGCACTCCGGAGTACGCGGGGCACGCGGCGACTTACCAGGCCGGGCAGGAGCTGTCCTGCGACGGGCAGGACAACGACTGCGACGGGCAGACCGACGAGGGCTTCGTGTGGACGGCTCCGGGCGGCGGGACGGCGGCGATCGGCGAGGCGTGCGGCATCGGCCTGTGCGCGGGTGGCGTCGTGATCTGCAAGGGGACCTCGCAGGCGGCGTGCTCGACGGCGGGGTTGGCGCAGCCCGAGCTGTGCGACGGCATCGACCAGAACTGCGACGGCACGGCCGACGACGGCTGCGATGACGACGGCGACAAGTACTGCGACCAGAAGATGGGGTTGGTCGGGCTGCCGGCGGTGTGTCCGCTGGGCGGCGGCGACTGCAACGACAACGCAGACAGCATCCACCCGGGCGCGGTCGAGCTGTGCAACGGCATCGACGACAACTGCAGCAACCAGACCGACGAGCAGGCCACGGGGTGCGCGCCGGCGAAGTGCGTGGGCACCGGCGACACCTTCGCGGCCACGGGGGCGGCGGTGTGCCTGGCGGGCGGGTGCGTGGCGCCGGACCCGGTCTCCTGCGGCAAGTTCGTGTGCGACGGCGCGACCTGCGTGAAGTCCTGCACCTCGGACGCGCAGTGCGCGGTCGGCTCCCACTGCGTCGAGGCCACGAGCAAGTGCGTCGCCGACCTGCCCGACGGAATCGCGTGCCTCGAGCCGTCGGACTGCGTGAGCGACCACTGCCAGAACGGCTACTGCTGCGGCTCCGGCGACTGCTGCGCGCAGCCGGCTCAGTGCCCCGCGGCGCTGAAGATCCCGCCGATTTGCAACGACGAGACCACCTGCCAGGGCACGCGCTACGACGCGCAGTGCCTGTCACACACCTGCGTGCAGAGCCCGCCGATCCCTGACGACACGGCCTGCGGGCCGACCATCGAGGCGCTGGACTGCTCGCCGCTGCTGCCGGTCTACTGCAAGGGGACACCGAATCAGGCGCCGCCTGTGTGCGCGGAGACCTGCGCCAACGACAGCGAGTGCAAGCTGGGCTTCCACTGCGATGACGTGTGCGCCCTGGATCTCGGCGACGGGGACAGCTGCAACGAAGACAGCGATTGCGCCAGCGCGCACTGCCAGAACGGCTTCTGCTGTCAGTCGGGCAACTGCTGCTCGGCGCCCACCGACTGCCCCGGGGCCTACTCCGCGCCGCCGCTCTGCGACACGCCCACGATGTGCCAGGGCCACCGCATCGACGCCACGTGCAACTCGTCGATGTGCGACTCCCTCACCTTGCCCGACGACAGCGCGTGCGACGCGGGCGATGTGGCCAGCACCTGCGGGCTCTTCAACTCCATCGTGTGCAGCGGCGAGGAGGACCAGCCGCCGCCGCAATGCCCGGCCACCTGCGGCTCAGACGACGACTGCGACCTCGGAGCCCACTGCGACGGCGTCTGCACGACCGACGTCGGCGACGGCGGCAGCTGCGACGAGAACTCCGACTGCGTCTCGAACTACTGCAACAACGGCATCTGCTGCTCGGGCGGCGACTGCTGCAACTCTCCGACCGACTGCGCGGCCAGCTACACGACGGCCCCCGAGTGCAAGTTCCCGACGACCTGCCAGGGCCTCTACGACATCGCCCAGTGCGTCGGCCACGTCTGCTCGACCAAGACGCAGCAGCCCAACGACCTCGCCTGTGGCGCGTCGCTCGAGGCCAAGGACTGCGGGCTCTACCCCAGCAAGAACTGCACGGGGCTCTTCGACCAGCTTGAACCGCAGTGCGCCAACAGCTGCAGCTCGGACAGCGGCTGCGACCCGAACGCTTACTGCGGCAGCGCGATCTGCAAGCCGGACCTCGACAACGGCGACGTCTGCCAGCGCGACGCCCAGTGCACCAGCGGCCACTGCCAGAACGGCTTCTGCTGCCAGACCGGCGACTGCTGCGCGGCCGCCGGCAACTGCCCGCTCGGGACTTACGGCTCGCCCGCGGCCTGCAACGACACCGCGTCGTGCCAGGGCACGCGGCGTAACCCGCTCTGCACGAACTTCCAGTGCCAGCTCGGCTCGCCGACCGACGACGACTCCGGGTGCGCCGGGCTCGAGGCCAACGAGTGTGGCCCCTACGTCTCGGTGTTCTGCTCGGCCGCGCAGGTGCAGCCCACGCCGCTGTGCCTGCCAAGCTGCGCGTCCAACGCCGACTGCGACCCCGGCGCCCACTGCGAGGCCGGCGCGTGTGTGCCGAACGTCGACGCGGGCAACCCGTGCACCACGACCGCGCAGTGCGCCGCCGGACTGACCTGCGTCGACGGCGTGTGCTGCACCTCGACCTGCGGCGGCTCCTGCCGGCGCTGCGACCTCGACGGCAAGAAGGGCACGTGCAGCCTCATCAGCGAGGGCGACGACCCCGACTCCGAGTGCTCCAGCGTGAGCTGCGTCGGCTACTACTGGGGCTTCGGCGGCAGCACCTGCTATCGCCGCGCCGACGTCAGCGCCCTCACCGCGGCCTGTAACGGCAGCGGGTCCTGTCAGGTCGCCGCCGACCTCTGCCCGTCGCAGGGCCAAGGCACGGCCTACACAACCTGCGACTCGGTGTGTCAGACGCCGGGCGCAGGCAGCTGCGTCGGGACCACGCCCGGCACCTGCTCGAACTCGTCGACGGCGACGATCACGTGCGGCATCGGCGAGTGCAAACGCACAGTCCCCGCCTGCGTAAACGGCGTGCCAAGCGTGTGCACGCCGGGGCAACCCACGGCCGAGATCTGCGACGGCAAAGACAACGACTGCGACGGGCTGACCGACGCCGCGGACGCCGTGGACCTCGTGGCCAACGACTACCACGCATGTGAGCTCACCCAGGGCCCCTGCTTCGGCTGCTCCAAGCCGGCCTCGCTCTGCCAGGGCGGCACCTGGAAGCCCTGCAATCTCGCGGTTTATCAGCTCTGCGCTCAGGGCTACGAGGCCGGCGTCGAGCTGTCCTGCGACGGCGCCGACAACGACTGCGACGGCCTGACCGACGACGACTTCGGCAGCGACATCAACAACTGCGGGGGCTGCGGGTCGAAGTGCACCAACGCGCACGGCCAGACCATCTGCGCGGCCGGGAAGTGCGTGCCGACCTGCTCGGCCGGCTACCAAAGCTGCGACGCCAACCCGAACAACGGCTGCGAGAAGAGCATCTGGTCGCTCACCGATTGCGGCACCTGCTCGACGCCGTGCGCGCTGCAGAACGCCACGCCGACCTGCAGCACCGGGACCTGTCTGGTGCAGAGCTGCGCCACGGGCTACTGCAACTTCGACACGATCCAGGCCAACGGCTGCGAGTACGGCCTCGACGGCAACCCGGTCTGCGGGACCTTCAGCACGCTCGGCGCCGTCCGCGGCGACAAGGGCTCAGACACGTCGACCGCCACCGGCGTGGGCGAGAAGTGGTACCGGGTCAACGTCAGCGAGGACGAAAACGGCCTCTCCCTGACCGACCTCTCGGCCACGATCACCCTGACGATGCCCGCGGGGACCGACTACGACCTGCAGGCGTGGTGCGACGGCTGCTCGGGCACGGCCACCGTGTCGTCACTGACCATCGGGACCACGACCGAGACGGTGAAGCTACGTTGGGAAGAGGAGTGCCTCACCTTCATCGGCTGCCTCGGCGTGCCAAGCGGCAGCGACTCCGGCCGCGACATCTACATCCGCGTGCTCTACCGCTCGGCGAACACCTGCAGCCCGTGGAGCCTCCAGGTGGCGGGTCACACCAGCGGCGGCAGCAACACCTGTAGCGAAAAGTAGAGGCTTGGCCTGCGCTTCTCACTCGAAGGTCTGGTGAGAAGTGCAGGCTAGGGCGTATACACGCGCCCCCGCTGACGGCCCCGTCGGTCGCCGGGCAGGAGAACCGTGGAACGCATCCGAAACTTCTGTATTATCGCGCACATCGACCACGGGAAGTCCACGCTCGCCGACCGCCTCATCCAACGCTGCGGCGGCGTGGAGGACCGGGCGTTTCACAACCAGCTCCTGGACTCGATGGACATCGAGCAGGAGCGTGGCATCACCATCAAGAGCAACACCATCTCGCTGACTTACACGTCGCGCGATGGGCAGGTGTGGCGCCTCAACCTCATCGACACGCCGGGCCACGTCGACTTCTCCCACGAGGTGCGGCGCTCGCTGATGTCGTGTGAGGGCGCGCTGATGGTGGTCGACGCGACCCAGGGCGTCGAGGCGCAGACCGTCGCCAACCTGTATCTGGCGATGGAGTACGACCTGCGGCTCTTGCCGGTCATCAACAAGATCGACCTGCCGGCGGCCGACGTCGAGAAGGTGCGCGAGGAGATCGACGCCGATCTCGGGCTGGACCCTTTCGAGGCGATCCCCATCTCGGCCAAAGACGGCATCGGCATCGAGGACGTGCTCGAGGGGATCGTCGAGCACCTGCCGCCGCCGACCGGCGACCCGAGCGCCCCGCTGAAGGCCCTGGTCTTCGACGCCTACTACGACCGCTACCGCGGCGTGGTGCTCATCTGCCGCATCAAAGAGGGCACGATGGTGCCGGGCCAGCGGCTGCGCTTCATGCACCGCGGCACCGAGCACGTCGTCGACGAGGTCGGGCTCCTGCAGCTCGAGCGTAAGCCCACCAAGGCCCTGAAGGCGGGCGAGGTCGGCTACGTCATCGCCGGCGTGAAGACCATCCGCGACATGGAGGTCGGCGACACACTCACCGACGTCGCGCGCCCCACGGACGCGCCGATTCCGGGCTACAAACCCGCGAAACCCGTCGTATTCTCCTCGATCTACCCCATGACCAACAACGAGTACGAGGACCTCTCGGCAGCGCTCGAGAAGCTGGCGCTCAACGACGCCGCGCTCATCTACGAGAAGGACTCGTCGGCGGCATTGGGCTTCGGTTTTCGCTGTGGATTCCTGGGTCTTTTGCACCTCGACGTGGTGCAGGAGCGGCTGGACCGCGAGTTCGGCATGTCGCTGGTCCTGTCTGCGCCGTCGGTGCACTACAAGGTCACGCTGCGTAACGGCAGCAACGTCGGCGTCGACAACCCGAGCTACTGGCCCGACCCCGGCAGCATCGAGCGCGTCGACGAGCCCTACATCCGCGCGAGCATCCTGGTGCCCGAGCAGTACATGGGCTCGGTCATGGAGCTGTGCAGCGACTACCGCGCGGCCAAACTGAGCATGAACTACCTGGCCGTAGGGCGCGTCGAGGTCGTCGCCGAGATGCCGCTGGCCGAGGTGCTCTTCGACTTCTACGACCGCTTGAAGACCGTCACGCGCGGCTACGGTTCGTTCGATTGGGCCGAGCTCGACTACCGGCCCGGCGAGGTGGTGAAGGTCGACATCCTGGTCAACCACGAGCGGGTCGACGCGCTGGCGTGCCTGGTCCACGCGACCAAGGCCCGAACGCGGGCGCTCCACTACTGCGAGCAGCTCTCGAAGGCGATCCCACGCCACCAGTTCAAGATCCCGATTCAGGGCGCCATCGGCGGCGACATCATCGCCCGCTCGACCATCGCGGCGTTCCGCAAGGACGTGACGGCCAAGTGCTACGGCGGCGACATCTCGCGAAAGCGGAAGCTGCTGGAGGCGCAGAAGCGCGGCAAGGCCAAGATGAAGACGGTCGGCGAGGTGCAGATCCCGCAGGAGGCCTTCGTCGCCGTGCTGCGCACCGACCGCGAGTAGCGCGGCCGGACTTAGCTGAGGCGTGGGACCGACGACGCCGCGACCAGGGCGTCGTTGAGCCTGACCATGAGCGCGTCGAGGCGGTCATCGCTGGCGAGGTCGCCGGGCATCGTCACGACCGCCTCGATGCCTTGCTCATGTCCGCAGAGGATGATGAAGCACGCGTGCGACGGCGTGCCCGGCGGGATGAAGAACGCTGTCTTAGTGCGAAATCCGCCGCCGCTGAAGCGCTCGATGGGCACGCGGCCCAGATTGGAGACGGTGCCGGAGCTGTCGTAGCGGTTCTTTCGGCACACGCGCCGAGTGCTGGCGCGCGCGACCGCCGTCGCCAGCCAGAGCGGGACGCCCAGGATGAACTCGGCCTCCAGCACGAAGGCCGCGGCGCGGTGCGACGCGAGCGCGGCATCCAGCGTGGCCTGGACCGAGTCGGGCGTCGCGCCCTCGGGCACCTCCAGGTCGACGATCCCCGTGAGATTCGCGGTGGAGCGGTCGGCGTCGGCCCGCGCACGCAAGTCGACGGGCACACCGATGCGCACCTCCCCGGTCGCGTGGCGACGAGCCTCGCGAGCGAGGCAGCACAGGACGGTCGGCAGGATGCGTGAGAAGCGGCCCGGCACGGAGAGCCGTCGCCAGGTGCTGCTGGTTTCAGCGCCCGAGCGCTCGCCCGTCGGCGCCAAGCAGTCCTCGACGCGGCGCGGGTTCTTCGCAGGCGCGAGGCGACGCGCCAGCTCGAGATCCGTGACCTCGCTCGGGCTCCCCACCAGCGCCTCGCCCCGGAGCGCGCTGAAGAGATCGTCGAGGAAGACGAAGAGCCCGCGCCCGTCCATCGCGCTGTGGTGCATCCGGACGAGCACCCGCGGCGTCGGGCCGCTGAGCAGGGTGAAATCGAGCACCGGACCGCGGCGCGGGTCCATGGGCTCAGCCAGCCACGGCGCGCCGCCGGGACCGCGGCCGTCCCAGCCCGAGCCGTCGGCGCTGCGCACGCGAGGCGCTGGCCCCGTGCCGACCCAGCGCGTCCAGCCCACCCAGCCGCGCAGCACCACCGCGACCCCCGGGTTGACGGCCGCGGCGAGCTCCACGGCGCGCTCGAAGGCCACCGGGTCCAGCGCGCCCTCGCCTTCGAGCACGAAGACCGGCGCGAAGGGCGGCTCCATGGCGTCGGCGACCAGCCAGACCCGCTCGACCGGCGAGAGGCGGCGCGTGTAGGGCCGCCGTGGGTCGCGCCGCGCGAGCGCCGTGCGTTCGGTCTCGACCAGCTCGCCCGCGGCCACAGCGCCCGCCTCCGCGCCTACTCTTCGTCGTCGTCGGACTCGCTAGGCGCGGCGCCCGGCTCTCTCAGCCCCCCAGGCGCCAACAGCCCGGCCTTGCCGCCCAGCCGTCCGCCGCTCGGCTCGCCACCCAACCCCGCGCCAAGCCCGGGCCGCGCGCCGTCGCCGCCGCCGGTCAGGCCCTTGAAGTCCGCGACCGACGACCATGTGTAGCCGCCGTTGACGGGGCAGGCCTCGCGATTTCCGGCGGCGTCGATGGCCTCGACCACGAAGGTCACGCGCGAGGTCGGCACCTCGTCGTCATCGCTGCTCGGGGGCGGGACTGCGACGGTGACCTTGGTCGCGGGCGCCTCCACGGTGGCCAGGAGGCGGCCGTTCGAGGTCACCTCGTAGCGGACCACGCCCACGTCGTCCTGGGCGGCAGGCCACGAGAGCCCCACGCGGGGCCCGGTCGCGGCCGGGTCGTCGGTGGGACGCTCGCTCGCCGGCTCGAGCCGGACCTCGATGTAGTCGTCTTTTCCCCAGGTGGGAGCTGTCGAATCGCCCGATTTCTCCTCCGCCGCGACCGGCTCGGCGGCGGGCTCCGCGGGGACCTCGGCGGCAGGCGTCGCCGGCGCCTCCACCCCAGCAGCCGCCACGGCGGGCGTGGGCGCCGCTGTAGGCGCCGCCACGGGTGCCGCGGGCTTCTCGCCGCACGCACCGAGCGCCGAGACCAGACCCAGTGCCGAAAGCCCGATGATCGTCTGCCGCCCTCTCATGCTCGCCCCTCCATTCGACCCTAGGCGGCGCCCCACACGAGCGCCCGCCCTGAAAATCCGGTCCCGGTTCGAAGTCCCAGGCCCGCTATCCTATTCCAAATCCCCGCGTGCGGGCAGCCTCGCCCCGATGGCCTCGAGGCTCGAGTGAAAGCTCGGGAAGCTCGACGCGATGCTCTCGCCCCCCTCGATCCGCGTGCCTTCAGGCGCCAGCAGCGAGATCAGCGTGCCGCACATGGCGATTCGGTGGTCGCCGTGGGCGTTGACGTGGCCTGGACGCAGCGCCCGCGCCGGGTCGCCCCAGATCGTCATGCCGTCCTCGTGCTCGTCGACCGGGACGCCGAAGCTCTGCAGCATCGACGCGGTGCGGGCGATGCGGTCGGACTCCTTGACGCGTAGCTCCTTGGCGTCGCGGATGCGCGTCGGCCCCTCGGCGATGGCGGCCAGGGTCGCGACCAGCGGCAGCTCGTCGATGGCCCGCACGCTCAGCTCGCCGCCCACCGTGGTCCCGCGCAGCGCCCCGTGTCGAACGACCAGATCACAGCTCGGTTCCCCGTTGTCCTCCCGCGGCGCGCGCCGCTCGACCTGAGCCCCCATGGCCTCGAGCACGTCGAGAAAGCCAGTCCGCGTCGGGTTTACGCCCACGCCCGCGACCGTGACCTCGCTGCCCGGCACCAGCATCGCCGCCCCCATCATGAACGCCGCGCTCGACAGGTCGCCCGGCACCCGAATCGGCCGCGCCTGCGGCGGCCGCCCAAGCCACGCCAGCATCCGCTCGGTGTGGTCGCGGCTCAGCTCCGGCTCGCGCACGACGGTCTCGCCCTCCGCGAAGAGCCCCGCCAGCATCACCGCGCTCTTGATCTGCGCGCTGGCGATCGGCGAATCGTAGACGATCCCGCGCAGCGGCCGCCGCCCCCGCACCCGCAGCGGCGCGAAGGTCCCGTCCCGCGCCTCGATCACCTCGAGCCCCATCTGCGTCAGCGGGTCCAGCACGCGCCGCATGGGCCGCCGCGACAGGCTCTCGTCGCCGATCATCGTCACTTCGAAGGGCTGCCCGGCCAGGATCCCCAGCATCAGCCGCATCGTCGTCCCGGAGTTCCCGCAGTCCAGCGGCCCCGACGGCGGACGCAGCCCATCCAGCCCCACGCCCCAGACGCGCGCGTCGGTGCCGTCGCGCTCGATTCGCACGCCCAGCGCTTGCAAGATCGCCTGCGTCGCCCGGTTGTCCTCGCCGGTCCCGAGGCCGCTCACCTCGACCAGCCCGTCGGCCAGCGCGCCGAGCATCAGCGACCGATGCCCCACGCTCTTGTCGCCGGGGACCCTGACCTCGCCACGCAGCGGCTGGATGGAATTAGCGCTCATCGAGCCCTCCTTATGGGAGTGCTCTGCTACCGCATCCGCGCGCTCGGCGCGAGATCCCCGGCGTTGTCAGCGCCCGCGACACCCCGGCGACCGAGAATGTCGAGGGTTGCGGCT
>JAWKRR010000082.1:0-27603 GCA_041389525.1 Myxococcota bacterium
GTGGGCGGCGGTGGCGCGCTGGTTGGCGGCCTCGGCAGGGGCGGCGAGGGCGGTGGGGCGCACGACCAGCTCGAGGGGGCCGGCGGGGCAGGTCGCGTGGACTCGGAGGGTGGCGCCCTCGCGGCGGGCGGGGCCGCTGTGGCATGGGCCGGCGGCAACGGGCGCCAAAAGCGTAGGCGGTAGCTGAGGAAAAGAGCGTGCGGACGGCGGTGGGATGGCGGCGAGGGCGGCCAGGATGGCGGCGAGGAGGGCGAGGCCGGCCTCGACGCTGCGGTGGACGAGGGCGGTGGCGGCGAGGGCGAGAGCGAGGGCGAGGCCGGCGAGCTGCCATGGCCACGCGGGCGGGCCGGGCGGCAGCGGCGGCGCAGGCAGGGCGTGGGCGGGCGGGTCGGCGACGGTGAGGCCGAGGGCGCGGGCCTCGCGGACGAGGAGGGCGTCGTCGAGCGGGGCGGCGAGGCCGTGGGCGACCCAGGCGGCGGCGGCGTCGTAGGCCGCGTCGTCGCGGAGGGCGGCGGACATGAGGGCGGCGACGCGGGGCTCGTCGGGGAAGCGCTCGGCGAGGGCGTGGGGGGGGAGGCCGGGCTGGCCGCCGGCGGCGAGCCAGACCGAGAGCGCGCCTGGGGATAGCTCGCCGGTGGGCGAGTCGAGCGCCGCGCGGACGAGAGCTTCAAGCTGGGTGCGGGCGGCCGGGGCGTCGCCGCGGGTCAGGGCGTCCAGCGCGGCGTTCACGGCGGGGTCCAGCGCGGGCGGCGGCGCGGCGGGGCCCAGACCGAGGCGGCCGGCGAGGCGCGCGCTCACTTCGGCCTGGGCTGCGGCGGCCCGCGCCGGGTCGAGCGCGGGTGCCGAGGCCTCGGCGGGCGCGCCCGGGCCACCGTCGTCTCGCCAGCGCAGCGGCCGCGGCGCCGCCCGCAGCCGCGCCAGCAGGGCCTCCGCGGCCTCCGCCGGCAACTCCGCAGGGACCTCGGCCCAGCCGAGCGGCGTCTCCACCGCCCCAGCCGCGCCCGACGCCCCGCGAATCGTGGCCGTGGCCGCCCGCGCGTCGGCGCCGACCAGCCGCAACTCCACCCGGTCACCCTCGACCGAGAAACCCTCGATTCGCCAGCCCGCGCCTAGCGAATCGCCGCCTGTCGCCAGCGCGTCCCGCAGCGTCGCGTCCTGCCCGGGCTGCAGCACCGGCGCCGCCCACGTCGCCGACGCCGACGCCAAGACGAGCGCGCACCACGCCGCGGCGACCAAGCGCGGTGACGCCCCGACCGAACTCACCGGCCGCCCAGCGACCGCCGCCGGCGCTGCCACAGCACCATCCCGATCGCCGCGAAGAGCGCCGCCACCGCCCCAGCCACCGCGGGCAACACCCACGGCGCGTTCCAGCCACGCAGCCGCGGGTGCTCCCAAGGACCGTCGCACACGGCGATCCCCTCCGCCTTGCAGCGCTCGAGCGCGGCGAGCATCTCCTGCACGCGCGCCTCTTTGACAGGGTTCGTGTTCGCCTGGCCGCTCACGATGCTGACGTAGCGGCGGAAATCGGCGATGGCGAGGTCGCGCTCGCTGTCCCGCGTCACCTCCGCGCGGCAGTAGTAGACGTCGGGGTCCACCACCGGAAGCGCGGCCGCGATGTCCAACAACTCGCGTGTCTTCGCGGGGTTACCCAGGTTGTACTGGTTCATCGCGTGGTAAACGAAGAGCCGCGGCTCGCCCTTCATCTCCTCGAAGAGCGGCAGCAGCCAGGTGTCGGACTCGGCGAAGTGGTTCTCGTAGTGCAGCAGCACGCCGATCATGAAGCGGGGGACCACGTCCGCTGGCGATTTCGACGAGGCGTCCATCCAATAGTCCAGGCGCGCCTGGACGCGGCGCTCGCGCAGGTACATCGCCAGCAGCAGGCCCATGTGGCCCGGCAGCCGCTGCGGGCTGCGCACCAGGCGCTCCAGGCCGTCGATGGCCTCGGTGAGCTTCCCGGTCATCTGCAGGGCCGAGATCCTGGCGAGCTGAAGCGCCGCGTTCTCCGGGTCGTGCTTGAGCGACTCGGTCGCGATGGCGACGGCCTCCTCGCCCTCGCCGATGTTGATGAGGGCCAGCGCCAGCCGCTCGGCCGCGATGGCGCACTTCGGCGCGCGCTCGAGCACCGCGCGCAGGAAGGGCACCACCATGTTCTCGCGCCCGGCCCGCCGCAGGGTGACCGCGACCGGGACGAGCGCGCAGGCCGCGTCGCCCTGGCGCTCGCCAAGAAGCTCGGCCGGCATGACGTCGTTCCGAGTGATGGCGGCCACCTGCGGCGCCAGCTCGGGGTCGGTGACCTCGGCCGCGATCCGGCCAGCCTTCTCGCGGTCGCCGGCCAGCACGTAGACCGACGCGATGAGCAAGCGCTCGACGGGGCCGGAGAGGCGGCCCATGTCCAAGGCGTCCAGCTCGGCCCGCGCCGCCTCCGGCTCGCCCCGCTCAACCAGGTGCTCCCAGTGGGTCACCATCACGCCAAGATCCATAGGCGGCGCCTCGGTTTTCGGAGCATCGCGGCCCGCCGGCGCGGTCACGACGGCCTCCCCGCCCTCCCCGGCCGCCCGCCACTTCACCACCGGCTCGGCCCCCAGCCGCGCCACCACCGCCTCGACCAGCGAGAGCGGCGCCCCGTCGCCCCGAATCAACGCCACCCCGCCCGCCCGCAGCGCCCCCGCCGGCGCGATGCTCGGGTGCAGCGCCCGCACCGACGGCCGAGTGCCCTGCGGCCCACGAAACCCGACGCGCACCTCACCAGGCAGCGTCTGAATCTCGTCAAGCTCGTAGCCCGCCGGCCACGGCTCGCCCGCCCCACGCAACGCGCGGACCAGCCCGACCTCCCCGCCCGGCTCGACCGCAAACGGCGGATCGCCAGCCCACGCGACGCCCGCCCCGAGGCCGCAGACCACCACCAGCGCGGCGAGCCCGACCCCCGCCAGCGCCCCGCGAGCGCGAGGAACCTGCGCCCGAATCTGAGTCCCGAGAAGCCATTTCATGGCGTGGACTTGACCACACATGCCCTGCCCCAACAAGACGCGCCGCCGGCCCGCATCGCGACCCACTACCTCGCCCGCCGCGCCCCATCCATCGCGCTCACCGCCCCGTGCCGCGGGCACCCGACCAGGTGGTCGTTGACCATCCCGACCGCCTGCATGAACGCGTAGCAGATCGTCGGCCCCACGAACTTGAACCCGTGCGCCTTCAGCCGCTTCGACATCGCCTTCGACTCGGCCGTCTCCGTCGGCGTATCGCCCATCCGCGTGAACCGATTCACCCGCATGTCGCCGCCGTTGACCAGCTCCCACAGGAACTCCGAGAACCCGCCCGGGTGCGTCTCCATCACGGTGTTCCACGCGCGCGCGTTGCCGATGGTCGCCTCGATCTTGCCGCGATGGCGCACGATCCCCGCGTCCCCCAGCAGACGCTCGATCTCGGGCGCTCCCCACCCGGCGATCGCCACCGGATCGAAGCCATGAAACGCCTCGCGGAAGCCGTCGCGCTTACGCAGGATCGTTATCCACGCCAGCCCCGCCTGAAAGCCGTCGAGGGTCAGTTTCTCGAAGAGCGCACGATCGTCTCGCTCGGGAACGCCCCACTCCTCGTCGTGATACGCCACGTAGAGCGGGTCGCTCCCCGGCCAGGTGCAACCCCCGGAAGCCCCAGTAGAATCAGCCACGCTCGCCTCCATCGGTTCCTGTTCGCCGCGCGACGCCGCCGCGCCGGACAAACCTAACCCGCGCGGACAATAGTGCTCAATTGGCGCGAAGGTCGGGCCGTTCGTATGGTGGACACTCCGTTTCGAATCGCCGTCTCCGGACGTCGTCGAAGCGGGTGTAGCCCTGGAGGGCGCCATGGTCAGGCTCGCGGTTGTCTCCAACATCCATCACTCCAAAGCGGAGGCGCCGCTCTCGCGCGCCCCAATCACCGAGGCCAAAGCGCCACCCTGGTGGGTCAGCCTCGCCCCCGACTTCCACCGCCAAACCGAACCCTTCCGCCTCTGCACCCGCGACAAGATCAAAGTCGGCTCCACCGCCCTGAGCGACCTCGCGCTCCGCACCCTCGGCGCCACCGCCATCGGCGCCCTCGCCCTCCCCTCCGGCTACCGCCCGGCGCGCTTGCGCGAAGCCGTCGAGGACGCCCCCTTCTACAAGGCCGCGGTCGACGCCGGCGACCCCGCGCTCTTCTTCCGCCCACCGCCCAAGGGCGTCGCCATCCAGCGCACCCGCTCGCAAGGCCCGCGCTTCGAGCCGCCCGACGGCAGCTGTTGGGACCTGCAGTTCCGAAGCCCCTACCAGACCGCCAACCCCCGCGAGCGCGCCCGCTACGAGTCCCTGCGACGCAACCGCACCGCCCACGCGCGCTACTGGACCCACGACGGCGCCCCGCGCCCGACCCTCATCGCCATCCATGGCTTCACGGCCGACCCGTACTGGCTCAACGAGTGGTTCTTCTCGCTGCCCGCTTTTTACGAGGCGGGATATGACGTTTTGCTGATGACGCTGCCCTTCCACGGCCAGCGCCGCGAGCTGACGGCGCCGTTTTCGGGCCACGGCTTCTTCGCCGGCGGCATCAACCGCCTCAACGAGGCCTTCGGCCAGGCCATCTGCGACCTGCGCGTCCTGGTGGACTACCTGCTCGAGGATCGCCGCGCGCCCCAGGTCGGCGTCACCGGCGTCAGCCTCGGCGGCTACACCTCAGCGCTCGCCGCCGCGGTCGAGCCCCGCCTCGCCTTCGCCGTCCCCAACGTCCCGGTCACCAGCCTCGTGGACCTGGTCCTCGAGTGGCACCCCATCAGCGCGATGGTCCACTCGCTGATGAAGGTCACCGGCTGGTCCATCGGCGAGATTCGTCAGCTGCTGGCGGTCCATTCGCCGCTGACCTGGCAGCCCGCCATCGACCACGAGCGCCTCATGGTCATCGGCGGCGTCGCCGACCGCTTCGCGCCGCCCAAGCACTCGCGCCTGCTCTGGGAGCACTGGGATCGCTGCCGCCTGCACTGGTTCCCGGGCAGCCACCTGATTCACCTGGACCGCGGCGCCTACCAGCGCGAGATGCACCGCTTCCTCGCCGACATCGAGTTCGCGCCGAGCGTCTGAGCGGCGGTGCTAGCGCCCGAGGTTTACGACGACCGGCAGGTGGTCCGAGCCCAGGTTCGGCCCCTCGCTGACGCCAGCGGTGGCGAGGGCCGCGCTGGCGAAGCAGAGGTCGATGGGGATGCGCATCGGGGCGATGGCGGCCGGCCAGGTCCCACGCAGCGCGCGGCCGGCGCCGACGTCGTGTAGCGAGGCGGCGTCGGTGAAATCGGTGAGCGACGGCGACCAGGGCGTGAGGTTGAAGTCGCCGCAGACGAGGACGCGCTCGCCCAAGCGCGGGCGGGCGTCGGCGATATCGCGGAGCAGCGCCTCGCTGGCGTCGACCCACGCGGAGCCGAGCGGCGGCAGCGCGTGTACGCTGACCAGGGTGAGGGGCTGGCCGTCGACGTCGAGGCGGGTCTCGAGCCAGGGCAGGCCGCCCGGCGCGGCGCGGTGCGCGTGGGCTTCGGTGATGGGGTAGCGGCTGAGGACGGCGAGGCCGAAGAAGTCCGAGCGCGGCGCCGCGTGGGTGTAGGTCAGCTCGGGCAGGGCGGCGGCGACCGCGTCGAACCAGGCTGAGTCCACCTCGACCAGGGTGACGATGTCCGGGCGGGCCTCGGCCAGCCAGCGCGCCGCTCGGTCTTTCGCGTCGCTGTCCATCTGGACGTTCAGGTGAACCAGCTTCAGCGTCGCGGTCTGCGCCTGGGCGGGCGCGACCAGCGAGGGCGCGACGCTCCACGCGTTCAGGGCGGCCAGCAGCAGGCTCACCGCCAGCTCTTTGGGGCGGCGGGCGAGCAGGGCGAAGCCGGCGCAGATCGCCGAAACGATCAGCATCTGCCAACGAAAATGGGCCGGCAGCTCGAGCGGCCACGCCCAGGCCCCCAGCGCGGCGGCCCCTGTCCCGATGGCCGCCAGCACCAGCAGACGCCGCACGACCGGGCCGGCGTACCTCCAGAGCCTGCCTTGGGTCTGCGCCGCCTCGCTCAAGGCGCCCGGCGTTGCGCCAGCAGCCAGTCCAGCACCTCGTCGCGCCACGTGTCGTTGAAGCCGGGCAGGTGCACCGTGCCGTTCATGGTCCACAGCTCGACGGTGCTGCCGCCGTCGCAGCCCTCCCAGCGCGACGGCACGGTCTCCGCGCCCGGCACGCTGTCGTCGTAGTCGCGGGCGAACCCGATGTGGGGCGTGGTCCCGCAGTGATTCGCCGCCACGCGCAGGGCGACCGTCGCGGCCGCGCCCGGGTAGTACACCGTGCCCGCGTAGAGCACCGAGGCGTCCAGGGTCCCGTGCATCTGCAGGACGGAGACGGGCGGGCCGGCCTTGCAGTCCTTGAGCGTCGGCAGGCTGACCCCGGCCAGGGGCGCGATGGCGGTGATGCGGTCGGGGGCGTCGCAGGCCAGCCGGTGGGCCATGTACCCGCCGTTGGAGTGCCCAATCAGATACACTCGATCTGTATCGATATGCCACAGCTTCGCGGCCTCATCGATCAGCCCGAGGATGTAGCCGACGTCGTCGACGCCGCTGAGGTCGAAGTCGCAGCAGGCGGGGCTGGCGTTCCAGTAGCGGTTGCCCTTCGAGTCGACGAGGCCGTTGGGTGCGAGGGTGATGAAGCCCTCCTCGCGGCCGCGCTCGCTGGTGCCGAAGTACAGGTCCTGCACGCCGCCCGTCGCCGTGTAGCCATGCAGCACGATGACCAGCGGCCACGCGACCTCGGGGTCGTAGGCGTCGGGGAGCACCGGGGTGACCGGACGCGCGCCGCCGATGACCTGGGCGGGGTTGTTGGGGCCCCAGGGGACGGGCGCGATCTCGGGCGTTGCTGTGGAATCGGTGCCTGCGGTGGAGTCGGTCCCCGCGACGACGTCGGCGGCCGCGTCGGGGCCGGCGTCCGGGCTGGCGTCCGCGGCTGCATCAAGCTCGGCCGCGACGTCGGCGCCTGTGGACACGTCCGATCCGGAAGCCGCGTCGTCGCAGGCGCCAGTGAAGAGGACGCAGAGGGCGATGGCGGCGAGGAGTCTCATGAAACGCTGCCTCATGGGGTGGGCAAGAGAGACCTGCAAGCTCGTGGAGCCGGCCGCGCCTTGTCAAGCGCCCGGCCCTGTTGTCACGGCGCTCTGGCGACGGTCGGCATCGTCGACAAAGATTCTTATTGCTAATGATAATCTTTATCATTAAAACCCTGTTCCAACGTCACCGGCGGCTCTCCCGCCGCCCGGCGTTCGCGCCTCAATCTCAAGCTGGAAGCCCGTATGAAGCCCCGCGTCCTGCTGCTCGCCACGACCGCCGCCCTGCTCGCGGTGAGCGCCGCAGCCCACGCCAACCCGCGGCCGATGCCCTTCACCTACGGGTACGCGACCCAGCCCAAGGGCGCCTTCGAGGTCGAGCAGTACGCCGACCTGATCCCGATGCGCGTCGCGAAGGAAGGCGACGGCGGCACGGAGGCGGTGACCGCCGTGCGCTCGGTGCTGCAGACCGAGCTTGAGTACGGCATCACCGACCGGCTGGAGCTCGGCTGGTACTTCGTGTTCCGCCAGGGTGCCTCGGCGTCGACCCCCGCGCTGCGCTTCGCCGGCGTCAAGCAGCGCCTCCGGCTGCGCCTGGCCGAAGCGGGCGACTGGCCCATCGACGTCGCGCTCTACATCGAGTTCGCCCAGTTCTACGACGAGCTCGAGTTCGAGCAGAAGATCATCCTCTCGCGCCGGTTCGGCCGGGCCACCCTGGCCGCGAACCTGTGGGTCGAGCAGGAGTTCAAGTTCCAGCAGAACGAGTGGGTGTTCTTCTACAACCCCACCGCCGCGGTCAGCTTCGAGCTGTCGCCGCACGTCTCGCTGGGGCTTGAGTACTGGGCGCGCGGGCGCTTCGACGACGACGCGAACGAGGGCGCCGTGCACTACCTCGGCCCGACGCTGCTGCTTCAGTCGGGCGAGTTCTGGATGACGCTGGGCGCCTACGCCCGCATGGACGACCTCACGAAGAAGGCCGTCGTGGGCGACGACGCGGGCAAGTTCTGGCTGCGCGCCATCATCGGGATCGGCCTGTGAAGCGCTCACTGCTCAGCGTGTTCGTGACCTTCGCGGCGCTGCTGGTCGGCTGCGGCGGCCCCGCGGTGCTCGCCCCCACGGAGGCCGACCTCGCGCGCATCAGCGGGCGCTGGCCGGACGCGAGCCTGGCCCAGCTCACCGAGGGCCACCGGACCTACCGCGCCCGCTGCTCGAGCTGCCACCGCACCATCGCCCCGAGCGAGCTGGCGCCTGAGGACTGGCCCGACGCCGTCGCCGACATGCGCGAGCGCGCCCGCCTCACCCCGGCCGACGAGGTCGCCGTGACCCGCTTCCTCGTGGCCGCATCCCTCTACAACCCAGGCGGCGCCTCGCAAGACGAGCCCACCGCCCCCGCAGAACCCGCTCTCTCTCCACCCCAGCCCGAAGGACCTACTCGATGACCCTGCGCCGCTCCCTGCTCGCCCTCGCCACCGCCGCCGCCCTCGCCGCATCCGCCTGCGACGACGGCGCCACAAGCTCCTCGCTGCCGGCCAACGCGTCGGAGGCCATCAGCACCTACGCGAAGATCGTCCACGCGACCTACGAGGACACCCTGGCCGCCGCGTCCGCGCTGAAGTCCAGCACCGACGCGCTCATCGCCACCCCCTCCGAGGCCACGATGACCGCCGCCCGCGCGGCCTGGCGCGCCTCCCGCGAGCCCTACCTCCAGAGCGAGGTCTTCCGCTTCTACGACGGCCCCATCGACAACCCCGACGACGGCCCCGAGGGCCTGCTGAACGCTTGGCCGCTGGACGAGGCCTACATCGACTACGTCACGGGCGACGCCACCGCCGGCATCATCAACGGGACGACCCCCATCGACGCCGCGGCCCTCGAGTCCCTCAACGAGCAGGGCGGCGAGGAGAACATCGCCACCGGCTACCACGCCATCGAGTTCCTGCTCTGGGGCCAGGACCTCTCGGACAGCGGCCCCGGCGAGCGCCCCTTCACCGACTTCGCCACCGACAGCGCCGCGACCGCCCCGAACCCCAACCGCCGCGCGACCTACCTCGACGTCGTCGCCACCATGCTGGTCGGCCACCTCGACGGTCTCGCCGCCGCGTGGGCCCCGGGTTCCACCAGCAACTACCGCGCCGAGTTCGAGGCCGCGCGCCCCGAAGAGGCCATCCGCCGCATCCTGACCGGCATGATCGTCCTCAGCGGCTTCGAGACCGGGGGCGAGCGGCTGCAGACGGCGCTGGACTCGGGCGACCAGGAAGACGAGCACTCGTGCTTCAGCGACAACACGCACCGCGACATGGTCCAGGACGTCCAGGGCATCTACAACGTCTGGCACGGCAGCTACCAGCGCACCGACGGCAGCACGGTCACCGGCGTCGGCCTCCGCGACGTCATCGTCCTCGTGGACTCAGCGCTCTCCGCCCAGATCGACGCCCGCATCGACGAGAGCCTGGCCCTCGCGAAGGCGCTCCAGCCGCCGTTTGACCAGGAGATCGCGATCGGAAACGCGGCCGGCCGGGCGCGAGTCCAGGCGCTGGTGACCTCCCTGCGCCTTCAGGAGCAGGTCCTGCAAGCGCTCTTCCGCAAGCTCGGCCTGACCATCCCCACCCCGGAGTAGCGCCATGCGCGTCGCCCGCACCGCAGCCCTCGTCCTCACCCTCGCCTCGCTGGCGGCCTGCGCCGACGGCGGCGGCGACGCAGCCAGCCTGCACCCCGACGAGTGGCTGCCGGGCGGCGCGACGACCAACACGCTCCTCTTCGGCAGCAACGCCTTCACCCGCCCCGCCGAGAACATCACCGAAGCGCACGCCCTGCTCTTTTACTCAGGCAACAGCGGCTTCAACCAGGCGTGGGTCCAAGCCCCGGCCAGCACCACCACCCACGACGGCCTCGGCCCCATCTTCAACGCCCGCTCCTGCGCCGCCTGCCACTTCAAAGACGGCCGCGGCCGCCCTCCCCTCGACAGCGACGAGCCCTTCCTCGGCCTGCTCCTGCGCCTCAGCGTCCCCGGCGACGCCCCCCACGGCGAGCCCGTCCCCGACCCGGTCTACGGCGGCCAGCTCCAGCCCTTCGGCGTCCTGGGCGTCGCCGCCGAGGGCCGCCCCACCGTCACCACCGAGGAGATCCACGGCGAATACGACGACGGCACCCCGTACACCCTGCTGGCGCCTACCTATTCCATCGAGGATCCCGCCTACGGCCCGCTGTCGCCGGACCTCCGCATCTCGCCCCGCGTCGCCCCCGCCACCATCGGCATGGGCCTGCTCGAGGCCATCCCCGACGCCCGCCTCGCCGCCCTCGAAGACCCCGACGACCTCGACGGCGACGGCATCTCCGGCCGCCGCAACCGCGTCTGGGACGTCGAGCTCGAGGACGTCGTCACCGGCCGCTTCGGCTGGAAAGCCGAGCAACCCACCGTGCGCCAGCAGTCCGCCGCCGCCTTCAACGGCGACATCGGCGTCAGCTCGCCCATGTTCGAGGGCTCCGACTGCACCCCGGCCCAGCAATCCTGCCTGGACGCCCACAGCGGCGGCGACCCCGAGCTCACGAACGAGCTCCTCGACCGCGTCGAGCTTTACTGCCAGCTCCTCGCCGTCCCCGCCCGCTCCGCCCACGCCAAACCCGAGGTCCTGCGCGGCAAACGCCTCTTCGCCGAAGCCGGCTGCGACAGCTGCCACACGCCGAACCACCGCACCTCGCCGGACGCCGCCCTCGAAGAGCTGCGCGACCAGCACATCTGGCCCTACACCGACCTGCTGCTCCACGACATGGGCGACGCGCTGTCGGACCACCGCCCCAGCTTCGCCGCCACCGGCGCCGAGTGGCGCACCCCGCCCTTGTGGGGCCTGCGCTACAACCTCGTCGTCAACGGCCACGACCGCCTGCTCCACGACGGCCGCGCCCGCGGCACCGCCGAGGCGATCCTCTGGCACGGCGGCGAGGGCGAGGCCTCCCGCGACGCCTTTCGCGCCATGACGGCCGCCGATCGCCAAGCGCTCATCGCCTTCGTTGAGTCCCTGTGAGACAGCCCGCGCCAGCGATTTTCGGGCTCTCGGCCCTCGCCCTCGTCGCCGCGTCCAGCGTCGCGTGCGGCCCCACCGAGATCCCCGACAAGCGCCGCGCCCTGCTCGAGTCCTGGGGCGAGGACGTGCTCCTGCCGCTCTACCGCGACTTCGAGGCCCGCACCGCCGAGCTCGACGACGCGGCCGAGACTCTCTGCCAGAGCCTGAACGCCGCCGATCTCGGGCTGGCTCGCGACGCATGGTGGGCGGCCAGGGCCCCCTGGAAACAGGCCGAGGTCTTCGGCTTCGGCCCCTACTCCGAGGAGCCGGTCCGCCTCGGCCCCAAGATCGACTTTTGGCCAGTCCGCGCCGACGCGATCGACGCGCTGCTCGCCTCCGACGCCGTCATCGACGACGCTCTGGTCGCCACCCTCGGCGCGACCCAGACGGGGATGCCAGTCATCGAGGTCCTGCTCTACGCCCACGGCGACGACGCCGACTGGCTCGCCGCCGACCCGCGCCGCTGCGCCTACCTCACCGGCCTCACCGCCGACCTGCGCGTCCACGCCACCGAGATCCGCGCGGCCTGGGACCCTGAGGCCGGCGCCTACCTCAACCACCTGACCGAGGCCGGGCGCCAGGACGACGCCTTCAGCACACTGCAGATGGCGCTGGCCGAGATGGTCGGCCGCATGGCGTTCACCGTCGAGAACATCCGAAACGACCGCCTCGGCCGCCCCGTCGGCCTCACCTCCGGCGGCACGCCCCAGCCCGCCAAGGCCGAGTCCCAATCGAGCGGCCGCTCCATCGAGGACATCCGTGACGCCCTGCGCGGCGTCGCCCTGCTCTTCGACGGCGGCGACGCCCCCGGCGCCCAGGGCCTCGACGGCTACCTCATCGAGCGCGAGCGCCCGTTTACAAAGCGCATGGCGACGGCGCTGGCCGCCGCCCACGCCGCCCTGGACGCCATCCCAGGCCCCCTCACCGAGGCCGTCGACAGCGCGCCAGAGTCCGTCATCGCGGCCATCGCGGCCCTGGGCGACCTCCAGCGCCTCATCCAGGTCGACATCGCCAACGCGCTGTCGGTGACCGTCGGCTTCAACGACAACGACGGCGACTGAGCGTGGCGGCGCCGCAGCGGCTCGCCGCCCGCCTCGCTGCGCCGCGAGACGCCGCCGGCCTCGCCGCCTTCCGCGTCCTCTTCGGCGCCCTGATGCTGGCCGCGACCCTGCGCTTCTGGGCCAAGGGCTGGGTCGACACCCTCTATGTCGAGCCCGCCTTTCACTTCACCTGGGCCGGCTTCGACTGGGTGCGCCCCTGGCCCGGCGCCTGGATGGAGGTCCACTTCGCCCTGATGGCCTTGGCCGCCCTCAGCCTCACGCTCGGCTACCGAACCCGCGTCTCCGCAGGCGCCTTCTGGCTGTTTTTCACCTACGCCGAGCTCATCGACAAGGCGACCTACCTCAACCACTACTACCTGGTCAGCCTGCTCGCCCTCCTCTTGGCGGTCCTCCCCTCGGGCGCCGCCTACTCCCTCGACGCCCGCCGCCGCGGAGGCCCGCGCCCCGTCCCCCTCGGCGCCTACGCCCTGCTGCGCGCCCAGGTCGCCGTGGTCTACGTCTTCGCCGGCCTCGCCAAGCTCGACGCCGACTGGCTGCTCCGCGCCGAGCCGCTGCACACCTGGCTGCAAGCCCACGCCCACCTGCCGCTGCTCGGCCCCCTGCTCGCCACGCCCGCCGCCGCCCTCGCCATGTCCTGGGCCGGCGCGCTCTACGACCTCACCATCGCGGGCTTCCTGCTCTGGCGCCCCAGCCGCCCCTTCGCCTTCGCCGCCGCCGCCCTCTTCCACGTCGGCATCTGGCTGCTCTTCCCGGTCGGCATGTTCTCGTGGGTGATGCTGGTCTGCACCACCGTCTTCTTCGACCCCGACTGGCCCCGCCGCTGGTTCGGCGCGCCCGAGCCGCCCGGCGCTTCGAGTCAAGCCAGCCCGCCCCGCCTCCCCAGCCTCGCGATCCCGCTGGCGAGCGCGTGGCTCCTCATCCAACTCGCCCTGCCGCTGCGCCACCTCGCCTACCCGGGCGCGGTGAACTGGACCGAGGAGGGCTTCCGCTTCGCGTGGCGCGTCATGCTCACCGAGAAGACCGGCCAGGCCGAGTTCGAGCTGCGCACCGCCGATTCACCCAGCCCGCGCCTGATCTTTCCGCAGCGCGACCTCACGCCGCTGCAGGCGAAGATGATGTCGACCCAGCCCGACATGATCCACGATTACGCGCACTTCCTCGCCGCCCGGGCCCGCGCCGAGGGCCAGCAGGACGTTCGGGTCTACGCCCACGTCACCGCCGCGCTGAACGGGCGCCCAAGCCAGCCGCTCATCGACCCCCGCGTCGACCTCGCCGCCCAGCCGCGGACGCTGCTCGGCGCCAGCCCGTGGATCCTGCCGCTGCGCCAGCCTCAGCCCAGCGAGTAGAAGGACGCCAGCGCCGCGACCGCAGGCAGCGCCTGGATGAACAGGATCCCGCGGGAGGCGGTGGCCGCGCCGTAGAGCCCGGCGATCACCACGCAGCCGAGGAAGAACACGATGAACGCCGTGCCCGTGTCGGTGCCGGCGGTCTGAAGCCCCACCGCGAGCCCGGCGGCCAGAAACCCGTTGTAGAGGCCTTGGTTTTTGGCCAGGACCGCGCCGGACTTCGCGTCCGCGTCGCTGGTGCGGAAGACCTTGCGGCCGACCGGGTGCTCCCAGAGGAACATCTCGAGCACGAGGAAGCCGACATGGAGGACGGCGACCAGCACGATGAGGCCGACGGTCAGCGGGTGAAGCGGCATGGCGTGGGGCTCCGGCGAGGCGGGGTGCGGCGACCCGTCAATCTTGCATCGCGGCTGAGATTTCCGCGACAAGCGCCTCGATGCGCTCTTTACGCGGGCCGTAGGCGAGCTCGGCGGCGCGCTGGGCCAGCGGCAGCGCCTCGGCGTCGCGGCCCAGCTTTCGCAGCACCCACGCGGCGCGGTAGGGCGGGTCGTACTGGTCGGGCAGCGCCGCGATGAGCTCGTGAATCCACGGCAGGATCGCCTCGCCGCGGCCGAGGGCCACGTAGACCTCGGAGCGCGGCCACACGTAGGTCATCTGGGCGGAGGCGCTGGGGGCGGCTTCGACGGCGGCGTCGAGGAGCTGGGCCTGGGTCTCGGCGGCGCGGCGGGCATCGTCGGGGCGGCCGAGGGCGATGTAGACCTCGCGCAGGGTGGACAGCGCGTCGGAGCGGTCGTCGGCGGTCAAGGACGCGGTGGGCTCGGCGGCCAGCCACGCGAGCGACGCCTGGGGCGCGACCAGGACCGAGCGCAGGGTCGCGGCCAGGGGCTTGTCGCCCAGCCTGGTCGCGCAGAGCGAGGCGTAGACTGTGAAATCGGAGCCGCTGGCGTCTTTGCCCGAGACGGCGCGCGGCAGCTCGGCCAGGGCCAGCTCGGCGCAGGCTTTGAAGCGCTCCTGGCGGTACAGCGTGCGCGCGAGGCGGACCAGCACCTCGGGCGCGCGCGGCCAGTCCCGCGGCGCGAGGCTGAGCGCCTTTCGGTAGGCGGCCTCGGCCCGCTTATAGCGCCGCGCGGCCACGTCCCGGTCACCCTGCCGCAGGTGCCAGAGCGCGGTGTCCTTGGCCAGGGCCGCCGACTCGCGCGTACCGTCCTCGCCGCGCACCAGAAACTCGCGAAACCCCTTCGCGGTGGTCGACCCGGCCTGGCTCGCCTGAATCAGCCCGTCGGGCGAGACCACGTAGAAGGTCGGCCACACCTCGGGCCGAAATCGCGCGATGGCGCCTGCGTTTTCGGGGCGGTCGGTGTCCAGCGCCAGCCACACGAAGCGCGGCTCCATCGCCAAGAGCGCGGGGTCCTTGAACACGACGTGCTGCATGGACAGGCAGGTGTGGCACCAGGGCGCCCAGAGGTCGATGACCAGCGGCCGGTCGGTCGCCTTGGCCAGCGCGAGCGCCTTGTCCAGGTCGTCCTCGATGAAGCTGAGCCCGCCCTCGTGGACGGCCGGCTCGCTCGCCTGCTGAGCCGACACGGGCTGCGCCTCTGCCCCTTGACCGGCCTCGATCTCGGGCTGTGTCTGCGCCCCGGACCCGGCGGTCGCGCACCCACCCAAGAGCAACCCTAGCGCCGCACCCAGAAACCTGCGATTCATCGCCTCACCTCGTCCGCCAAGTCCCCGCGGCGGCGTGCTCGTCCCCGGGAATAGTACCCCTACCCTATGCGTAGATGGCGCACCCCGTGACACAGGATTCCCCGATGGCGTCAGAAAGTTCGCTGCGTGCGTGGTCGCTGCTGGTGGTGCTCCCGGCCCTGGCGCTGGTCGGCGCGGTCTGGGTGGCGTCGAGCACGTGGGAGCGCGTCCGGACCCGCCCGGTCGAGCGCACCATCGAGGTCACCGGCTCGGCGAAGAAGCGCATCATCAGTGATCTCATCGAGTGGAACGCCGAGATCGCCACCCGCGACGCCGACCGCACCGAGTCGTACCGCGCGCTGCGCCGCCACACCGAGGCCGCGCTGACCTGGCTGAAGACCCAGGGCGTGGCCGACGGCGACGTGCGCGTCTCGTCGGTCTCGACGCGCGAGATCATCGACACCGAGTACGTCGGGGTCGGCGAGGAGCGCATCGCCCGCCAGGTCTCGCGAGGCTGGCACGCCGAACAGACCATCTCGCTGCGCTCGAGCGACATGGCGCGCGTGGAGAAGGTCAGCCGCGAGATCACCTCGCTGCTGGAGCAAGGCGTCCCGATCACCTCGTATCCGCCTCAGTATTTCTACACGAAGCTCAGCGAGGTGAAGGTCGACATGCTCGCCGAAGCCGCCGCCGACGCCAGGGGCCGCGCCGAGAACATCGTCCGCTCCGGAGGCGGCACGGGGATCGACACGATGATCTCGGCCGACATGGGGGTCATCAACGTCAACCCGGCGAACTCGACCGCGACCTCATGGGACGGCAACAACGACACCACGTCGCTGGAAAAAGACATCATCACCATCGTCCACATGAGCTTCACGCTAAAGTAGCCGCCCACCAACCCGCGGCCCCAGCCGCGCGGAGGCCGGCCCCATGTGCAGAAACATCCGAACCCTCCACGGCTTCGAGCCCCCCGCGACCGACGAAGAGGTCCACGCCGCGGCGCTCCAGTTCGTGCGAAAAATCAGCGGCAGCACCCGCCCATCCAAGCGAAACCAGGAGGCCTTCGACGAAGCCGTCGAGGCCATCCAGTCCATCGCCCGCACGCTCATCGACCGCCTGGAGACCCAGGCCCCGCCAAAGAACCGCGAGGTCGAGGCCGCCAAAGCCCGCGCGCGCTTCGTCGCGAGGGAACGCCGGGCGGATTGATCGGCAGTCCGCGGCGGGCTGTCCCACGACCGATTTCGTAGCCAGGTCGACGAACGCGCCCGGAAGAAGACGACGACGGTGGGTGTGGGGCGCGTCCGTGGTCACCGCGCCCAATGACGATGGCTCAGCGTGCGGGCCGCGTCACCGCCCGCTCGAATCGAGCGCTCGTCTCCAGGTGGCGTCGAGTCCAAGCTCGGTGATCCAAGGGTCCAGCACGGTTCGATCCAGCCCGTCGTCACCGAGGGTCGCGATCATGGCGCGGATGTCACGGAGGTGACGAAGTAGCGCAGCCCAAGCGCGTCGAGCGGGGCTGTGAAAAGCCCCAAGAGATCAAGTGGTTGCAAGCAGGAAAATCTCCGTAACCTGCGCCTCGACCTGGGCCTCGGACCATTCGGGGTGCTGCTGCCGAACCCAGTCGGCCTTCAGCGCGCGGGCCGACCAGTACAGCGCATGGAACTGGGCGAGCTTCTCGGCCGGGTTCATCCGGCGATATGCGGCGATCTGGGCGGGATGGAGCGCGTCGTCCATGGGGGGGAGGTTATCACGTCGGTCGTGCTGGCGGCGACATGCGCGTCTCGCGACGTCAGGTGGCGCGCGGGTTGGGGATGGCGAAGGCTAGGATGGAGGCGGTCAGGGTCACTACCGCGCAGCCGACCAGGTTGAACCAGAGGTAGCCGAGGTCGCTGGTGAAAAACAGCGTGGTGACGACGGCCTGGCCGACGAGGGCGGCTAGGAAGACCGCGGTGCCGCCGACTCGCTTTAGGAAGAAGGCGGTGAGGAAGACGCCCAGGACGGTGCCGTAGAAGATGCTTCCTAAGATGTTTACGGCCTCGATGAGGTTGTCCAGCAGCGAGGCGAAGGTGGCGAAGGCTACGGCCAGGGCGCCCCAGAGGATGGTGAAGGCTTTGGAGGCTCTGACGTAGTGGGCGTCGGTCTCGCCGGGGCGCAGGGCGCGCTTGTAGATGTCGACCACCATGGTGGAGCCCAGGGCGTTGAGCTCGCTCGCGGTCGACGACATCGCGGCGCAGAGGATGACGGCGACCAGGAGGCCGACGAGGCCTGAGGGCAGCCATTTGATGACGAAGCCGATGAAGATGTAGTCGGTGTCTTCGGTTTCGACGCGCGGGTCGGCGGCGTGCAGCGCGGCTTTGGCCTCGGCGCGCAGGTCTTTCATCACCGCCTGGCTGTCGACCAGCGACTGGCGCGCGGTCTGGATGGCCGCGGGGTCGCCGGAGCGGTCGGCCTCCAAGTAGCTGTAAGCTTGGGCCTTTCGTGACTCGAAGGCGTCGTCCCAGCGGGCGTCGATGGCTCGCAGCTCAGCGCCGGCCTCGCCCTGGCTGGCGACCGCCCAGGCTGGCTCGTTGAAGAAGACCGGCGGGCGCTCGAAGAAGTGGAAGCTCAGGACCAGAATGCCGATGAAGAGGATGGCAAACTGCATCGGGATCTTCAGCATGCCGTTGAAGAGCAAGCCCAGGCGGCTCTCGGCGGTGGAGCGGCCGGTGAGGTAGCGCTGGACCTGGCTCTGGTCGGTGCCGAAGTAGGCGAGCGACAAAAAGAAGCCGCCGAGCAGGCCGGACCACAGGTTGTAGCGATTCTGCGGGTCGAAGTGGAGATCCACCACGTTCATGCGGCCCAGGGCACCGGCCAAGGTCGTGGCGTCGCCGACCGACACGCCCTCGGGCAGGCGCATCACGATGACCGCGGCCGCGATGGCCATGCCGATCATGATGACCACCATCTGCTGCTTCTGGGTCTGGCTGACCGCCTTGGTCCCGCCCAACACCGTGTAGAGCACGACCGCCGTGCCGATGCCGATGTTGGTCCACTCGAGCGACCAGCCGAGGATCGCCGACAGGATGATCGCCGGCGCGTAGATGGTGATGCCGGCCGCCAACCCGCGCGAGAGTAGGAAGAGGAAGGCCGCGAGCAGACGCGTCTTCAGGTCGAAGCGGGTCTCCAGGTACTCGTAGGCCGTGTAGACCCGCAGCCGGTAGTAGATCGGGACGATGACCTTGCTGATGAAGACCATCGCCAGGGGCAGCCCGAAGTAGAACTGGATGAAGCGCATCCCGTCTTCGTAGGCCTGCCCGGGCACCGACAAGAACGTGATGGCGCTGGCCTGGGTCGCCATGATCGACAGGCCGATGGTCGGCCAGCGCAGATCGCTGCCGCCGCGCAGGTAGCCCTCCATCGTCGAGGTGCCGCGGTACTTCCAGGTGCCGTAGACGACGATGAAGGCGATGGTGCCGATGAGGACTGCCCAGTCGAGTCCCGTCATGCGTAGTACCGCGTCAGCGCATAGAAGACCGCGACCAGGGCGGCTTGGCTGAGCAAGACCATCGCGTAGACGCGCGGCCAGGTGCCCAGCAGCGGGGGCGGCTCGTTCAGGTCGGCGCGGGGAGCGTCAGGCGCTGCGGGCGCAGTGGCCGCCGGGTTCGGCGGCGCGGAGTTACTGGGCATAGGACAGGATGTTGGCGAGGAGGCGGACCGCGCCAGGGACGCCGGCGGGTAGCTCACGGAAAAACGAGAGCCCCGTGTAGATGAAGGCGCCCTTGCCGTGATGGGCCACGAGCAGCGAGCCTTCCAGCGGCTGCTCGCCCGGGTCGGCGATTCTGAAGACCGGCTGGTACTCGGGGCCCCAGGTCTCGGCGAAGTAGAGGCCGCGCTCCTGCACCCAGCCCGAATAGTCAGCCGCCGCCAAGCGATTTGGCGTGGTCAGCAGGCGGTGGTCCGGCTTCACCGGCGTCATCGTCGCGGTCTCGTCGGTGACGCGGTCGCGGCCGACGGCCATCGGGTAAGGCCCGAGGCGGTCCATCGGGGGGTCGCGGCGGCCGACGGTGTTGTACTGGACGACCAAGAGCCCGCCCTGCTCGACCCACGCCATCAGCTTTTCGTGGGCGAAGGCGAGGCGCGGGTGGACGTTGTAGGCGCGGACGCCGACCAGGATGACGTCGTAACGCCCGAGATCTGCGTCTCCCACGTGCTCGGGGTCCAGCTCGACCACCGAGTAGCCGACCTGGCGCAGGGTGTCGCCGACCTTGTCGCCCGAGCCGGGGATGATGCCGACGCGACGCTCCGTGCCGCTCAGCGCCAGCGGGACCAGGGCGACCGTGGCCGGCCGCAGGATCGAGCGCTGGGGCAGGTGCGGGTAGTCGATGGTGTCGAGCCGCCAGGAGTCGCGGGTGGCGCCGACCTCGGCGACCAGCTCGAGGCTGCCACCGGGTTTGGCGTTGGCGGGCGGCTGGATCTTCAGGCTGACCGAGCGCTCCTGGCCCGCTTCCGTCAGCTCGAAAGGCACGCTCGCGGGTTCGGAGCGCCAGCCGGCGGGCAGCTTGGGCCGCAGCGTGCCCTTGGCCGGGCCGAAGCCGGCCCGCAGCTTCACGTCGACTGTGGCCGCGCGGCCCTCGGGGAAGAGCACCACGTCCTGGGCGGCGGTCGCGGTGGCCGCCGGGAACACCTCGACCCGACGCAGCACCTCGCCGCGCACGCGGTCGGTGACGGCGTACTCGAGCGCCCGCTCGACGCGAATGGGAAGGCCGCCGATCTCGAGGTCGAAGCCCACGACCAGGGGCGAGGGCGTGTCGGGCTGGCCGATGAGCGATGCGTCGCGGGTGTCGTAGAAGGACGGCTCGGGCGTGTGGCGCAGCCAGTGGGGCGTGGCGAAGGGGGCGTCCTTTTTCACAGCAAAGGGCTCGCTGCGAGCGACGGTCTTGCCGACCGTCAGCGCGGAGTCCACGGCCACGCGCTTGCCGTCCGGCAGGGTCATCGCGCGCAGCTTCGCGTCGGCGGGGGACTGGAGGACCACCTCGAGCTTGGCCTCGACCTGCTGCCCGCGACCGACGGCGGGGGACTCGGCGCGGGCCTGCACCCACAGACCGGCGGCGCGGACGATGACGTCTTCGAGGTCGCGGAGGCGCTGGTCGCGCACGGTCGAGGGCTTCAGCGCCGCCATCGCGCGGTGGGCTGAGACCAGCGTCGGGATGACCGCGTGGGGGGCGCGGGGGTCAAACTCGCGCGAGGCCTGCTCGAGCAGGTTCTTCACGCGCTCAGCACCCGGGACGCGGTTCCAGCTGAAGTCGAGGCCCTCGAAGGGGTCGGTCTTGGGGGCGGTGCCGGCGCGGGGGGCGAAATACTCGATGGTGGCGCCGCGGGTGGGTGCGGAGCCGAAGCCCTGGGTCTTGTGCATGGTGCGGCTGGTGGCCGAGATCTCGCCCCAGGAGAGGCCCAGCAGCGGGCTGAAGCCGCCGACGTCGATCTGCAGGAACTCCGACATGTCGGCGTCGGGCGGGCGGTTCCAGGTCGAGACGTTCTCGAGCAGGCGGTCGGCCTGCCAGGGGCGCAGCTTCAGCTCGGGGAAGCGCTTGGGGTCCGCGGCGGCGACGAAGGCCTCGGCGGCGAGCAGCGCGGACGCGGTGTGGTGGCCGTGGTTGGGGCCCTCGGTCGAGAAGCGCGTGATGATGACGTCGGGCTGGAAGGTGCGGATGGCGCGGACGACGTCGGCGAGCGCGCGGTCGTGGCCCCAAAGTCGCAAGGTCTCTTCTGGGTTTTTGGAGTATCCGAAGTCGCGGGCGCGGGTGAAGAGCTGGCGCGCGCCGTCGACCGCGCGGGCGGCGAGCAGCTCGAGGGTGCGGGCGTAGCCGAGTAGCTCGGCCTGCTCGGTGCCGATGAGGTTTTGGCCGCCGCCGCCGCGGGTCATCGACAGGTAGGTGGCGTCGAAGCCGCGCTCGCCGACCAGCCAAGCGAGCAGGCGCGTGTTCTCGTCATCCGGGTGGGCGGCGACGTAGAGCACGCGGCCGGTGACCTGGAGGTGGTCGATGGCGAGGGCCAGGGCGCCGGCCGACGGCGGCTCAGGGACGGCGGTCGGCATCAGCAGCATGAGAAGGGGCAGGAACGTGGGCATGGATGGACCGCGGGGCTCGGTGTGGGCGGGGCCGGCGAGGCGCAGCGGGGCCGGCAAACAAGCGCGCGACCGTGTGGCGTGGTCGCGGCAACAAGAGGATCGGGGGGCAATCTATTCCGACGCGGGGGACCGCCGCTGGCCGCGGTCTGCTGGGTCGTCAGGGCTGGGTCGTCAGGGCTGGGTTTGCGGCTCGCTCAGGCCGCGAACGCCGGCAGGGTACCCATAGCTGGTCGCTGGCGCATAGCCGTAAGCGGTCAAACCGAAGTCCGCGGTGCCCTCGACGCGGTGCAGGCCGGGGCCGAGGGCGCGGTAGGCGTAGGCGAACGCTCCCGAGCCGAAGGGCGTGAGATCGCTGGCGGGGACCGGGGCGCCGTCGAAGGTCACAGACGCGCCGACCGGCTGGACGATCGTGACCCAGGACTGGGCGAAGTCGGGCGGGGTGGCGACGATGTAGCTGGCGCGGAAGCGCTCGACGGGGATGGCGAGGATCATGCTGGGGTCGCCGATGACTTGGTCGGTCTGGGCTTGGCCGACGAGGTACTGGGCGACCTGGATGGCGCCGGAGGCGTGGACCTCGAAGCTGGCGGTGGTGGCGACCTCCACGAAGTCGCCGACGGCTTTCAGGGTGACGTTCGCAGCGCCCTTTTGGGGCGGATGGGTCGTGACGACGACGTTCGGGGCCGCGGCCTGGATGCGCCAGAAGTCCTTCTCGCTGCCGCGGGAGCGGGATTTGACGGCGAGGTAGTCCGTCCCGAGGAAGGTGACGGGGAGCAGCTGCTCCTCGAGGTGGTCGGCGCAGCAGATGTCTGGGGCAGGCTCGCCAGGAAACTCGGGGGTGATCAGGCCGACCAGCGCGGCCTCGTGGCCGGCGAAGACGATGACGGGCTGGCTCGCGAGCACCCGCGAGCCGGTGAGGTCGGTCGGCTGGGCGAAGAGGGTCGCTTGCGGGCTGGCCTCGAAGCTGACGACCTGGCCGCGGTTCAGGGTCAGGGTCGTCGAGCCGCCCTTGGGCAGCGCCGCAAATCCGGGGCCGGCCTCCGTCGCGGTCGCCACGTGGACGGTGACCTCCGTCCCGTCTCGCGTCGCGAGCACGGCGAAGTAGCCGCGCTGGGTGGCGGCGCTGGGCAGGATCAGCTCGTTGGTGCCGTCCTGCCAGGTGGTGATGACGTACTCGGTGCCGGCGAAGGGCTCGGGCAGCAGCAGAGACGCGTCGTTCGAGTAGCGAGTCGCCCACGGGTTGAACTGGTAGGCGAGCACGGGGCGCGAGCTGGTGACGCGGACGGCTTTGGAGGCGACGCCGCTGCCCTCGAGGTTCATCGCGGGCAGCTCGATGACGCGGACGCCGCCGGCGGGGACGACCGGGTCGGCGACGCTGCCGGGGAAGCCGGGCGCCCACTCGAAGCTCAGCGTCGCGTCCTTGGTGCCCGGGTTGGAGACGACCAGCGCCACCGGGGTGTCGCGTGGGCTCTGCGGGGACTGGTAGATCTCGGTGGAGTTGTCGAGATCGACTGTCCAGAAGGCGCAGCCGACGTAGGCGCCGAACTTGATGTCCAGCTCGCAGCTTTGCCCGCACTCGCCCGACGAGCAGACGCTGGCGCCGGCGCAGGGTTCGGGCGTCAAGAAGCCGGAGCCGGTGGCGTTGCACTGCTTTCGGGCGCCCAGGCCTTCGCAGAACCAGGTGCCGGGCTCGCAGATGGGCTCGCGGCAGGTGGCGTTGAAGCAGATCTTGGCGGCGGGGCAGGCGACGGGGACGTAGCCCTGGCCGGAGGGATCGCAGGTCATCAGGTGGGTGCTGTCGAGGCAGGCGTCGACGGCGCCGGGGTCGCAGGGGGTGGCGGCGACGCAGTGGCCGGCGAGGCAGAGCGCGGGCGGGGCGCAGGCGTCGCAGTCCGGGGCGGGCGAGGCGGCGTCGCGCGCGTCGGGGGAGGCGTCCGCCGCGCCGGTGTCGAGCCCACCGGAGCCGGCGGAGTCGGCCTCCGCGCAGGCGGCGGACGCGAGCAGGGCGATCGCCAAAATAGTCAGCTTGCGCATGACTGATTCACTACGCCGCGGGCCGCGTTGTCGCAATACGGCGCCGCATCGGATGGGGAACCGGGTGGGCGAAATCGCGCAAAAGTGTGGTGCGCCCCATCAAGCCGACTGCGCGAGGCGCCGAACGAAGCTGGGCAGAGGGCTGGCGCCGAATCACCCCGACCGGCGCGCCTCGGACTCGCACATATCAGAGGTGACATGGAGAACAGGCTGAAAGGAGTCGGTCGCATCGCGGCCGTCGTGTTGGCTCTGTGGGGATTCGGCGCCTGCGATGGCGCGGACGAACCCGGGGAGCGGTCGACGGCGGCCATGGCGCTCACCGGCGGTAGTTTCTCGTACGGCTCGTCGAACGCGGGCAGTTTTTCGGGCGGCGACGCGTCGGATGGCGACGCGGAGGCCGGGTCGAGCGGCGGGCGGCGTAGCGCGGGCGACGCGGCGGGCGGAGGGGGCGTGCGCGTCTTCGACGACAGCGGCAGCTTCTCTGGAGGCGTGGGCTCTGACCCGCGGGAGGACGGCGCGGCGGCGGTAGGCGACGGTGGCTGGTTGAATGGCGGCGGCGGTTCGGATCCCGCCGATGGCGGCGCGTCGAATCCCGGAGTTGACGTCGGGCCGGGCGCGGACGAGGGGCCTGGGGCGGACGCGAGCGGTGACTTGGTGGGTAGCGGCCAGCCGGACGCGGCCGGCGGCACGGCGGGTGGCGACGCGGCCGATGAGCCGCGGCCCGACGGCGACGGCGCGGGCGGCGACGAGGGCGCGGGGGGCAGCGCGGGCGGCGAAGACGAGCCCGCGGGCGAAGGCGAGCCCGGAGACGATGACGAGCCCGGAGACGATGACGAGGAGGCTTACGACGACGAGGCCGACGACGAGCCTGCAGACGACGGGGCGAGCGACGACGACGGAGCGAGCGACGACGACGGCAAGGAGGACGGGAAGCCCAGCGGCGGCTCCGCTCCGAAGGGCAACATCAAGAAGAGCCCGTGCCAGAAGGGCGGAAAGGGCGGCAGCAACAACCCCTGGGGCAGCGCGCCGAAGCCGCCGCCGGTCTTCGTGCTCGGAGCGGTCTGCCCGCCCTGCGCGGACCCGAAGACAGGTAGCTGCTGGGCGAGCCACGGCAAGTACGTCTCCTGCGTCACCAAGGCGACGAACGAGGCGAAGGCCAAGGGCCTGATCACCGGCAGCCAGAAGGGCGCGCTCGTGAGCGCCGCGGGCAAGTCGGACGTGGGCAAGAAGGGCTGGTGCTCGAGCAAGGCCTGCAGCAAGTAAGCCCTGAGCAGCAGCGCGCGGGTGACGCGGTCGGCTTGGCCAGCCGCGTCGCCCGCGAGTCGACGCCGCGGTGGCGGGTCCCGATGATGGGGCTCGCCACCGCGGCGTTTCGCGTGGTGGACCCATGCGCAGGCGGAATCGCGTTCCGATGAAACGATTGCATGTGGTCGGGCATAACGGCACAACCAATGGGATTGTGTTCTGAGGCACGCCGCCCCGCGCGAGGAGAGATCGCACTGGCCCCACGATTTACTGACGCCTGGTTGGCGGGCGAGGCACGGGCGCGGGCGCTGCTGCCGCTGGATCCGTGGAAGCCCGCAGACCGGGCGCGCGCGGTGGGAGCTGCGGCGGCGAGGCCGGTGCGTGCTGAGGTGATGGCGGCGCTCGCGGCGATCGCTGGGCGGGCTCAACCGAGTGACGCGCGGCGCCGCAACCTGGACGCGCTGGCGGCGGGTGGCGCAGCGGCGGTGTTGACCGGCCAGCAAGCCGGGCTCTGGCTGGGGCCGCTCTACACCTTCTACAAGGCTGCCCACGCGGTCGCGCTGGCCCGCTGGCTCAGCGCGGAGCAGGGCCGCGCGGTCGTGCCGATCTTCTGGGTGGCCAGCGAGGACCACGACTTCGCCGAGGCAGCGGAGTGCGGGCTGCCCGGCGAGGGCGCGGAGGCCTTGATGGTCCGGGTCGCGACCGACGAGGCGGGGCCGGTGCCCATGGCGTCCCGCGCCCTCGGGCCCGCGATCGACCGCGCGAACGCGACGCTGCGGCGCGAGCTGGACGGGCTGCCCCACGCGGCCGAGGTGCTGGCGCTCTTCGAGGCCCACTACCGGCCCGACGCGACCTGGTCACAGGCCTTTTCCGCCGTGCTGGCCGAGGTCTTTTCAGACGATGGGCTGCTCATCGTCGACCCGCGCGAGCCGGGGGTCCTCGCCGCGGCGGCCGCGATTCATCGGCGGGCCTTCGACGACGCCGCGCCGCTCTCGGAGGCGCTGTCGGCCCGAGCCGCGCAGCTCGAAGCCGCCGGGTTCGACGCGCCGGTCCACGTGCGACCGGGCGCGCCTCTGAGCTTCGTGCACCCCGACGGGCCCGCCGGACCGCGATACCGCGTGGCACCCTGCGACGGGGGCTACACGCCGGTGGGAGCACCCGAGCGCGTCATCGACCGCGCTACGATGAGCCGCTGGCTCGCCGAAGACCCGTGGCGATTTAGCAGCTCGGCGCTGCTTCGCCCCCTGGTGCAAGACTCGCTGCTGCCGACCGCGGCGACCGTGGGCGGCCCGGGCGAGCTGGCTTATCTCGCCGAGACGACGCCGCTCTACGAGGCCTTCGACCGGCCGATGCCGCTGCTGGCGCCCCGCGCGCGTTTCCGGGTGGTCAGCGCGCGCGAGCGGCGCATCTGCGCGGCGCTCAGCCTCAGCCCCGATGACGCGGCCAAACCTCGGGCGGAGCTGCTCAAGATGGTCGGCGGTCACACACGCCCCGACGGGCTGCCCGACCCCGACGGCATCGAGGAGCGCTTGATGGACGCCGTGCGCGGCGAGCTGGCAGGCCTGCGCGCGGCTGGCGAGGCGCTGGACAGCGGCCTGAGCAAGATGGCGACCCGCAGCGAGGCCGCCCTCCAAAAACGCATACGCCGCCTGACGAATCGCTACCGTCGCGCCCTGGCGACCCGTGACTCCGAGACCACCGCGCGCCTCGATCGCCTCGTCGGCGCGCTGGCCCCGGGGGGCGCCCCGCAGGAGCGCGTCCTCGGGCTACCAGCGATCGCGGCCCGCGAGGGCCTCGCCAGCTTCAAGGCGCGCGTGCTCGCCGCGTGCGAGCCCTTCCCCACCCGCAGCCGGGACCTCGACTCATGAGTTCAGCCGACAACGGCGAGGGCCTCGCCGCGCTCGCATTTTCGCCCCACCCCGACGACGTGGAGATGTGCTGCGGCGGCCTCTTGGCGCTGCTCGCCAGCCGCGGACACCGCGTCGGGGTGGTCGACCTGACCCGCGGCGAGCTCGCCACCAACGGCACGCCCGAGACCCGGGCGGTCGAGGCGCGCGCGGCGTCGGAGGTCCTGGGCCTCGCCCTGCGCGAAAACCTCGGTATCGCCGACGGATTCGTCGACGGCACCGGCGGCGCCCAGGACACCGCCAGCCCGGCCGACAGTCAGCTCGGCCGTATGGTCGAGGCGATCCGCCGCCACCGCCCCGAGCTTGTGCTGGCGCCGCACCCCCACGCGCGGCACCCCGACCACGTCGCGACCAGCGCGCTGGTGACCCGCGCCGTGTTCTTCGCCGGCCTCACCCGCTTTGAGACCGCGCCATCGCGCCCCCGCCACGTCCCGCGCCGACTCATCTACTACGGGATGCGCGGGGCCTTTGAGCCGAGCTTCGTCACCGACATCAGCGCCGTCTACGAGCAGAAGCGCGCCGCTGTCGCGTGCTACGGCAGCCAGGTCCAGCGCGCCCCCGACGACGCGGCGACGCTCGCCAACGCGCCGCTCGGTGCCGACGCCTGGGACGCCCGCGACCGCTACTACGGCGCGATGATCGGCGCGGCCTTCGGCGAGCCCTACCGCATCCACGGCGCTCTGGCCCTGGCCGACCCCGTCGAGCATTTCCGCGCCGGCAGCCCCGACGCCCTCTTCTTCCCGGCGCTGCCGTGAGCGGCGCGACGACCCAGGCACCGCAGGCCGCCGCCGACCGCCCCATGCGCATCGGCGTCGTCTGCTACGGCAGCTTCGGCGGCAGCGGCATCATCGCGACCGAGCTTGGCCTCGCGATGGCCCGCCGCGGCCACGCGGTCCACTTCATCTCGCGCCAGGCCCCACGCCGCTACGACCGCCGCATGGACGCGGTCTTCTTTCACGGCGTCGAGATGCGCGAGTACCCCGTCCTGGAATACCCGCCGTACACCGTCGCCCTCGCCGCGAAGATCGTCGAGGTCACGCAGTGGGAGCACCTGGACCTCGTCCACCTCCACTACGCCGTCCCCCACGCCGCCAGCGCCC
>JAWKRR010000083.1:0-27504 GCA_041389525.1 Myxococcota bacterium
CGGGCCGCGGGTGAGCGCGAAGGCGTTGGTGCGGAAGTCGAAGAGGTCGGTGCCGACGATGTCGCCGGGCATCAGGTCGGGCGTGAACTGGATGCGGTTCATGTCCAGGCCGACCGAGGCCGCGAAGGCCCTGGCGAGCAGGGTCTTCGCGGTGCCGGGCGGGCCCTCGAGCAGGATGTGGCCGCCGGCGAGCAGCGCCGTCAGCAGGGCGTCGACGACGGCGTCATGGCCGACGACTACGCGGGCGATTTGGGCTCTCAGGCGTTCGGTGAGGTCGGCGAGGCGGGCGAGGTCCATGGGGGCTCCGGGGGATGGGGGGCGGTCGGCGTGTGGGAGGTCGAGGGGGCTGCGAGGGCGCCGCGGAGGTGGTGGATGCGGCGGGCCAGGGCGAGGGCGGCGGCGAGGCCGCGGCGGGGGAGCGCGTCGATGGCGAGGGCGAGGGCGGCGGGGTCGTCGCGGAGGCCGCGGTGGCGGGCGATCTCGGCGAGGCGGGCGTCGCGGGCGGCGGGGGCGAGGTCGGGGGAGAGGCCGAGGGCGTGGGCGGCGGCGGCGTTGGCGATGGCGAGGTAGCGGGTCAGGGTCTCGCGGAGGTCGGCGCCGGAGGTGAGCAGGCCGGCGCCGACCTCGATGAGGGCTGCTTTTCCGGGGGCGACGCGGGGCGGGAGGGGCTCGGGTTCGCCGAAGCGGGCGAGGCCGGCCCACACGAAGAGCAGGATGAGGCAGAGGGCGTGGAGGGTGACGACGGCGAGGGGGAAGGTCGCGAGCTCGACCCAGAGGGAGTCGGGGCGGGCGTATCCGTGGACGACCTCGTCGACGACGACCAGGGACGCCCGGGCGCCGTCGAGCAGGAGGTGGTGGGTGACGAGCGCGTTGTCGGCGCGCTGGAGGCCGGCGTTGTTGATGAGGTCGGGGTCGGCGATCACCCAGGCGCCGCTTGGGTGGCGGGCGACCAGGACGCCGTCTGGGCACGAGACGACCGGGGTCAGGTCGGGGAGGTCGGGGGCGAGGAGTTGGGGCATCGGGAGGGCGATGTCGAAGGCGCCCCAGGGCGTGGTCCAGGGGCCCGTGGGGGGAGCGTCGGGCTGGAGGACACCCTCGGCGACGACCTCGCTGGTGAGGGTGAGGACGTAGTTGAGGGAGTCGAGGGCGTCGGCGACGGGGCGCAGCGTGAGCGAGTCGACGTAGCCTGGATTGGCGGGGTCTTCGCTCGAGGACCACTTGGGCAGCACCCAGATGACGTCGGCGCCGACGTCCAGCGCGTCGACCAGGGCGTTGTCGGCGTCGTCTTGGGCGGCGGGGCCGTCGAGGTGGGGTTCGGCGACGAGGAGCACGGTGCCGGGGCCGAGCTCGCCCAGGTGCGGGGAGCGGCGGACGGTGGTGAGGAGGCCGGTCTGGTTGAGGAAGGCGACGAGGGCGTGGTGGCCGACGAGGGAGCGGCTGTAGGCGTCGGCGCCGGCGCTGCGGGGGCCGAGGAGGGCGTCGCCGCAGAGGCCATAGACGAGGGCGGCGGCGAGGGAGAGGACCGCGATGGTGACCGCGGGGGCGAGGGCGCGGGTGTGAAACGCGCTGGTGGCGTCGAGGGAATCGGGGGTGGGGGCGGCGCTCATGGGTCGCCTCCGAAGGCGGCCTCGAGGCGGGTGTAGGCGGCTCGGCAGCGGTCCCAATCGTCGGGGGCGGCGGGGCGGCCGGCGAAGACAGCGCGCTCGACGGCGTCGACGAGCTCGCGGAGGGCGGCGGCGGCGGGCGCGGGGAGGCGCGCGGCGGCGAGGACTTCGCGGCTGGTGAGGGAGGTGGGGCGCAGGGCGGGTTCGCGGGCGACCAGCCAGGCCAGGACGCGGTGGAGGAGGTCGCGGATGGCGTCGTCGAGGTCGCCGGCGCGGACGCGGGCGTCGAGGTCGGCGACTGCGGGGACTGGCGTGGGCGCGGGTGGGGCGTCGCGGTGGGCGGCGGCGGGGCGCAGGTCGGGGCGGCGCTGGATGCTGCGCAGCACCATGACGATGGCGGCCGCGGCGACGCCGACGAGGAGGGCGACGCCGAGCACGCGCAGCAGCAGCTCGACGATGGGGAGGCCGGGGCCGGAATCGCTCGACGAATCCGGGGCGTCGGGGGCGGGGAGCGCTTGCTGGTAGTCGCCATCGGCCACGACGCGGGCGAGGGCGTCCTGGACGGACCGGGCTTGTGCAGCGCGGGATGGCTGGCCGGGCAGGACCGCCGCGACCGCGAGGAAGACGAGCGCGAGGAGGCGGACGGCGGCCGCGCTCAATCGAAGACCGCCGCGAGGTCCTCGGTCGCCATGCCGTCTTTGTCGACGCGGAGGTCGTGATAGACGACCGAGGTCGCGACGGCGGCGAAGGTGGCGGCGAGGACGCTGAGGATGATGGAGGCGATCTCGAGGAGCTGCGCGTGCTCTGAGAGGATGTAGCCCAGGGCGAATCCGGGGATCCCGAAGGCGAGGACGACGAAGAAGACGACCGCGAAGATGTGAGCGCGGCGGCCGAGGGTGAGCTCCTGGCTGCGGGACAGGGAGAAGGAGACGCCCAGGCGCTCCATGACGGCGGCGGGGACGGCGACGTAGAGCTGGATCCACAGGACCAGCGCGACGGGGACGAAGACGACGACGAAGATCGGCAGCAGGACCGAGATGAGGAGGCAGCCGCCGATGGCGAGGCCGACGGCGAAGCTGACGCCGAGGACAGCGAAGAGGGAGCGCATGCCCTGGCGGAGGCACTCGCCGAAGCTGGCGGGCGCGCCGCGCAGGGTCTGAAACACGCCGTAGACGACGGCCGCGGAGGCGAAGGCGCCCATGACGAACTCGCCGACAAGCTGGGCGAGGGCGGTGAACGCGGCGGCGCGGGGCGACGCGGCCGGGGCGAAGGCGTTGACGAGGCGCAGCACCACCAGCGGACTCTGGACCAGGATGACCAGGCCGATGAAGGTCGGAAAACGCTCGGAGAGCACGGAGAACGTGCGTCGGAGCGCTTGGTCAGCGTGGAATGGCTGAGGCATCGTGCGCACGCTATCACCTGCTCGCGCCGCGGTGTACCTGCTCGCGCCGCGCTCTCGCGAGGGGCCCTCGCGCGGACGTTGCGGGTCTGACAGAGTGTGCCCGATGAACCGAATTCGACGAGGGTTGCTGGTCCTGCTGGCGAGCGCCGCCGCGGCCGCGGCGTGTGCGGACGCCGAGGAGCCGGCGTGCTTGGCCGGGGCGCGGATCTGCTTCGGCAGCATCGTGCGCCTCTGCGATCCGGTGACCCAGAGCTTCGTGGACGAGCGCGTGTGCCCGACGACCAGCCGCTGCATGTCGGGCGAGTGCGTGGCGCTGGTCTTCGACAACGACGCGGGCCCGCGCGACGCCGAGGTCACGCTTCCCGACGCCGATCCTGGCGCCGACGTGGCCACGGACGCGGCCCCAGACGCCGACGTCCTGCCCGACGCGATCCCAGACGCTGACGTCCTGCCCGACGCGATCCCAGACGCCGTCTTCGACGCCGACGCCGACGCCGCGCTCGACGGGGCACCCGACGCGCTCCCCGACGCCGACGGCGGACCCGAGATCCAGCCCGACACCACGCCGGACACGGACGCCGAGGTCGCAGCTCCGCCCGATGCCGACGGCGGACCCGAGATCCAGCCCGACACCACGCCGGACGCAGACGTCGAGGTCGAGGTCACACCCGACGCTGTCGCCGTCCCCGACACCGTCCCCGACGCCGCCCCCGACACCGCCCCCGACGCCGACGCCATCATCGCGCCGCCCGTGCCCTTCTCGCCCAGCACCCACCACATGCAGTACGACCGCGTCGCCAACATCGTGCTGCTCGACGACCTGCAGCGCGTGGCGTTTCACCCCGCGGGCGGCTTCGCGGCCCTGGTCGGCACCGGCGGCAAGCTCGCCCACTACGCCGCCGACGCCGAGGCCATCACCCCCGGCGCCGTCCTCGGCGGCACCGTCCACGACCTCGCCGCGGACCCCGCCGGCGCCTACTTCCTGGCCGTCGGCGTCGACAAGTCAGGCAACGGCGTGCTGCACCGCATCGCGACCGACGGCGCCCTGCTCGGAGACGTCACCTCGACCCCGCTGACCCAGGGCGAGGGCGTCGCGGTGGTCGCCAGCCCGGACGGCGCGCGCTTCGCCATCGGCACCTCCAAAAAGAGCGGCGGGCTCTACCTGAACACGATCCTCATCTGGCGGGACGGGCTCGGCGTGGTCTCGTCGAAGTCGTACACCGACTCGGGCCTCAGCGACCTGATGTGGGCCAGCCCCGCGCTCCACGCCGGCAGCGACGCGATCATCACGGGCGACGGGACCAACGGCGCGGCGAGCCGGACCTAGATTCTAGCCAGTGATCTGCTGGCAGGAAACGGCTGGAGCCCCGGCTTCGGCAACCCCGGCGGCGCTGGCTGGCGGCCCGGCGGCGGCTACGGCGCGTTCACGGGGTGGAGCAGCAACAAGCTCTACGTGTACGACGGCAAGTGGACCCTGGCGACGCTGCCCGACACCAACACCGGCGCCAGCCCCAACGCCATCGCCTGGAGCCCCGACGGCCGCCGCGCCCTCATCGTGGGCCGCGCCTCGGGAAACCCGCTGCGCGCCATCGTGGTCGAGCATCGCCCGCTGGACACCGTCGCCTTCAACTCAGCTGCCTTCGTCGAGATGTCCGTCCCCGGATTCGACGCCAGCCCCTGGTTCGGCAACAGCAACGTCCACCTGCAGGACGTCGCCTGGCGCCCGGCCTCCGACTGCGCCGAGGGCCTCATCGTGGCCAGCGACACCGGCAGCACCTTCTCGCCGAACTTCGGCATCGCGATTCGCTTCCGCGACTCCGACGACGCCGCCTGCTGGCCCTAACGATCGTGCACGACGCGCGGCCCTGGGGACCGCGCGTCGATTGCGCGATGCTCAGCCCTCGAACTGCTTCTGGGCGAAGTTCCAGTCCAGCAGACCGACGACCTTCTCGATGTAGGCCGGGCGCTGGTTCTGGTAGTCCAGGTAGTACGCGTGCTCCCAGACGTCGATGGTGAGCAGCGGCACGAGGTTGCCGTGATTCGGGAAGAGCGGGCAGTCGGCGTCGTGGGTGTCGCGGACTTCGACGCCGCCGTCGGCGGTCTTCACGAGCCAGGCCCAGCCGCTGCCGAAGTGGCCGCCGGCCGAGTCGCTCAGGCGCTTCTTCAGGCCGTCGAGGTCGCCGAACGCCTTGTTGATGGCGGCCAGGAACGCGCCGCTCGGGGCGCCGCCGCCGCCGGGCGTCATGCTGGTCCAGTAGAAGCTGTGGTTGAAGTGCTGAGCGGCGTTGTTGAACACGCCGCCGCGCTTGTCGGCCGGGACTTCGTCGATGCTCTTCAGCAGCGTGACGAGGTCCATCGAGGCGAAGCGCGTGCCCTCGAGCGCCGCGTTCAGCTTGGTGACGTAGCCCGCGTGGTGCTTGCCGTGGTGGAAAGACAGGGTGCGGGCGCTGATGGCGGGCTCAAGCGCGTCGCTGGCGTAGGGCAGTTCGGGCAGGGTGAAAGCCATGGCGTTAACTCCTCGTGGCGCAGGGGACCGTGTGTCCCGTGTGGGGGGTGGCATCGCCGCGTGTGCAACGGCAGGCGGGGCCATCGATGCAATCACGTCGGCCATCGGCGACTCGTTGCGCCGAGGGGGCGCAACCTCGTGCCTTCCGACGTGCCGCCACTGATTAGCAGCGGCGGGGCTGGCTCGCAACCCACGGCCCGATTCCGGCGGCCGCTGGGCCACGCCTAAGTCGCGCCCTCAGTGAATGATCGGCGCCTGCCAGCCGCGCAGCGCGAGCAACTGGCGCGCGGTCGCCGCGATGAGTCGATGCAGGCTCTTGTCCTCGCCGACCTCGTTGAGCTCGGGCGGCGAGAGCAGCGGCAGCAGCGCCACGGTCAGCCGCACCGGGGAGTACGGGTTGAGCATCAGCGCGCGCTGGATCGCCGGCCGCACAAGCCAGCGCGGCGACATCGCGATCTCCTGCAACATCGCGCCGCGATTCGGGCGCCGCGCGGCCAGCTTCAGGACGTGCGCCTCGGTGATGCGGGGATTTCGAAGCAGTATCCGAATTACTGCGGGGTCGGAGTCGTAGACGAGCCGCGCGAGCATGTTCGCGTCGTAGGTGCGGGCCTTCGCTTTTCGCTCGCCCAGGGTCAGCGACTCCAGCACCTCGTCGCGGGGAAACTCGCCGTCGGCCGCGCGCTTGAACGACACATCGCCCGCGATGAGCAGGTGCCGCATCTCCTCGAAGCCCAGCTCGACCGCGGCGCGGTACAGCTCGCCCATGACGGGGTAGGACAGCTCGCCGCTGAAGAGCCCACGGGCTATCGCGATCCAGACGGCGCGCAGGTTGCCGTACAGCGCCTCGATGACCAAACACCGCAGCGCCTTGACCGCCTCCGCCGCGTCCTCGGTGTCGACGAACTCACGCAACAGAATCGCGCGCTGATTCGGGTCAGCCACGCCCTCCAGCCGTCGCGCCAGCGAGGTCGCCAAGTCCGCGCCGGCGCCGTGATTCCGAGCCAGTGTCATTTCCCCAGCATAGCGCCAGCGGTCGATGAGCCCAAGCCCGCCCGACCTCCGCGCCAGCCGTTTATGACGCGGCGCGCCGTGACACCGCTTGGTTCCAACCCTCGCTTGGGGCTACACTGCGCGTCGCGCGCCCACGCCCTAGTCACGAACCATCTGCGGGTGTCGCGTTTTGCTTACGCTCCCGGAGGCCATGTGAGCGGCGAGACCCGCATGCTGCGCATCCTGCTCGCAGAAGATCGAGACCGCGACGTCCTCGTCACGCGTGAAGCGCTGAACGAGGCGATGGTTCCGCACATCCTGACGACCGTGTCGGATGGGCAGGAAGTGCTCGATTACCTCTACCGGCAGGGCGCCCACGCCGATCCGCTGCGCTCGCCGCGGCCGGACGTCATCTTGCTGGACCTGAACCTGCCGAGAGTCGACGGGCGCGACGTGCTGCGGACGGTCAAGACCGACCGCGCGCTCTGCCACATCCCGATCGTCATCCTCTCGACCGCGCACCACCAGGCCGAGGTGCTGCAGGCCTACCGCCACGGCGCGAACGCCTACATCGAGAAGCCGATCTCGTACGACCGCTTCGTCGAGGTCATCGGCCACTTCGGCAACTTCTTCACGCGCTGCGCCGCCCTGCCCCGCGAAGAGCTGATCTGACGCCGCAGGATCTCGGGCGTTAGCTCAGTCCCTGCGCCGCTACTCAGCCGCGATCTTCGCCTTCAGCGCCGCGAGGGCCTGCGCGGCCGCGGCCTCGTTGGTCGCCTGCCGCAGCTTGGCCTCCGCCGGATCGCCAGCGAGCTCCTGCAGCGCCTCGACGGCTTCCTGCGTGCCCGGGCGAATGCCGCCGCCGGCGATGAGCCGCGCCTGCATCCGCACCTCGCGCTTCTTCTCCTCGATGAGCTCGAGGTCGCCCTCCACGAGGATCTTGTCCGATCGCAGCGGCTTCACCGCCTCCAGACACCCCTCGTAGGCGGCTTTGGCCTTCAGGAGGATGGCCTTCGCCTTCTCCAGGCGCTCCTCCGGCTCGACCAGGGCGGCCTCGATGGCCTCGAGCTTCGCCCGCGCTTCCTTTTCTTGAAGCACCAGCTCGGTCATCTCGATCTGCGAGCCCTCATCAGCCACCGTCGCCCCCTATGGTCTGCTCAACCCAGCCCACCAGCGCGTCCACCCGGGCGGCCGCTCGCGCCATCGCCTGCTCGACGGACTCGCCCGACCCGACGGACTCGCGGGCCTCGATGTAGCTCTTCAGCTTCGGCTCGGTCCCGCTTGGACGCAGGATCAACCGGCTGCCGTCCGCCAGCCACCAGGTCAGGACGTCGCTCTGGGGCAGGCCGCAGGCTGCGGCGTCGGGACCCGCCAGATCGCGCGTCCGCGCCACGCGAATCCCCGCGATGGTGCTGGGTCGCTCGGCCCGCAGCGCGCCAAGCACGGCGGCCATCTTCGCCTTCCCGTCCAAGCCGGGGAGCACGATCGACACCTGCCGCGTCACGTGCGCGCCGTGCTGCCGCGACAGGGCCTCCAGGCGCTCCAGCACGGTCTCGCCCCGCGACATCAGCGACGCCGCGCACTCGGCCATGGCCTGCGCCGCGCCGATGCCGTCCTTGTCGCGGACCACGGTCCCGACGCAGTAGCCGAGCGCCTCCTCGAAGCCGAAAACGAAGCTCTCGCCTGAGGGATCGTGAGCCAGCGCCGCGTCCCAGATCCACTTGAAGCCCGTCAGCGTCTCCGCGTAGGTCGCGCCGTAAGTCTTGGCGATGCGCTCGAGCATCGTGGTCGAGACGATGGTCGTGGCCACGAAGGGCCGCGCTGGGAGTCGCCCCTGCCGGTTGCGCTCGCCCAGGGTCCAGTCGGCCAGGAGGACACCGACCTCGTTGCCGCTCAGCACCCGGTACTCGCCGTCGCGCATCACGTCCTGCACCGCGACGCAGAGGCGGTCGGTGTCGGGGTCGTTGGCCAGCACGAGGTCGGCGTTGGTCTCGCGTGCGTAGAGCAGCGCCAAGTCCAGCGCGCCCGGCTCCTCGGGGTTCGGGAAGCGCACCGTCGGGAACTCGCCGTCCGGCTCGGCCTGCTCGGCGACCTGCACGAGGCGCGAGAACCCGCGCCGCTGAAGCGCCGCCTGCACCAAGCGCGCGCCCACGCCGTGCAGCGCGGTCATCACGATGGTCGGGTCGGACGGGGGCGGCTGCTGGCCCACGCACTGGCCGTTCAGCGCGATCAGGTACGCCTCGAAGACAGAGGCCGGGACGTTCGTGATGAGGCCCGCCGCCACGCCTTCCTCGAAGGGCATCCGCGGCAGCTCGGCGACCGGGCCGCAGCGCTCCATGGCCCAGCGAACGCGCTCGTCCTGGGGCGGGACGATCTGGTTGCCGCGCTCGGAGTAGACCTTGAAACCGTTGTACTCCGGCGGGTTATGGCTCGCGGTCACCACGGCGGCGGCGGCGGTGCCCAGGGCGCGGTGTGCGAAAGCGCACAGGGGCGTCGACGCCGGCTCGGCCAGCCAGTGCACGCGCACGCCGTGGCCTGCGAGGATCTCGGCCGCACGGCGGGCCAACTCAGGCGAGAGGCGGCGGCCGTCGCGCCCGACGACCACCCCGCGGGTGCGCGCGTCGGCTACGTCGTCGATCAGCTGCCGGGCCAGCCCGGCCGACGCGCTGGAGATGGTCGCGAGGTTCATCCGCGCGGGGCCGGCGCCCAGGAGGCCGCGCAGGCCCGCGGTCCCGAACTCCATGGGCCCGGCGAAGCGCTCGGCCAGCGCGTCGGTGTCGCCGGAGTCCAGGACGGCGCGCAGCTCGGCGCGGGTCGCGGGGTCGGGGTCGTCGGCGATCCAGGCCTCGGCGGCGCGAATCAGCTCTTCGGGGGTGCTCATCGTCACGGGGCAGCCTCACAGCGGTGCGGGTCGAGCGCCGTCAGGGCGGGCCGCAGCGCGACCGAGTCAGCAGGCAGGCCGGCAGCGCCCGGAGGAGGTCGGGCCTCAGAGCTTGCGGACCGCGGCGCGACCGTCCGGCGTGACCGTGCGCTCGCAGCCGCATCCGTAGACGTGGCCCTCGCGCTCGATCAGGGTGCCCGCGTCGTCGGGATCGCGCGAGACGGTGCGCGAGTAGACCAGCGCGCCCTCGCCGTCCTGGACGGTCAGGGTCAGGTCGCCGAACGCCGCCACGTGCAGCCCGCGCTGGGCGAATCCGCCGGCGGCGAAGGTCCAGATGGTCGCGCCGTTGGCGGTCGCCGACACGGTGTAGAGCACGTCACCCTGGCGGTCCTTCTGGACCAGCGTGCGCGCCGGCTCGCCCTGAAGCGGGCGCTCGAAGGGCAGCGTGCGTGGCGGGTGGACGCCCGTGCAGTCGGCGGTGAAGAGCTCACGAGCGCGCGCCAAATCCGTCACGGTGAGGCGGCCATCGCGCTCGGTGACTTTCAGCGTGGGCGTGGAGCTCAAGCCGCTCAGCGTCGCGAGCAGGTCGAGCCCGTCGCAGGTCGGGGCGGGCGGACCAGCCGCCAGAGCCGGAGAGACGCCAAGCAAGACCAGGGAAACGGCGAGGATGAATCGTTTCATGGCGCCAGGATACCTCCGCGGACCCGCCCGCAACAATAGACTTGTGGCTGCGCCGCCGGAACACCGGGTCTGCGGCGGCCGATCTCCGCGATGTCAGCGGCCCTTATAGACGGGCTCGCGCTTGCCGAGGAAGGCCGAGACCGCTTCCGCGAGGTCTTCGGACTGCAGGAAGGCCGAGTTCCACGCGGCCACGTACTCGAGCCCGTCGCGGGCCGGGCGGCCGTCGCCATAGTTCAGCACTTCCTTGATGCCGCGCACGGTGAGCGGCGCGTTGCTCGCGATCTCACGCGCCAGCGCCATGGCCGCGGCGTCCAGGGCCTCGCGGTCGGCGTACACGTCGTTGACCAGCCCGATGGCCTGAGCGCGCGCCGCGTCGATATCGCCCGCGGTGTAGGCCATCTGGCGCGTGTGCCCCTGCCCGATGATCCCGGGCAAGCGCTGGAGGCTGCCCAGGTCCGCGACGATGGCGACCCGCGCCTCCCGCAGCGAGAACGACGCGTCCGCCGTGGCCAGCCGCACGTCGCACGCGCTGATCACGTCCAGCCCGCCGCCGATGCAGTGGCTGTGGACCGCCGCGATGACCGGCACGGGCAGCTCGGCGATGGCGGTGATCGAGGCCTGCCAGCGCCGAATCAGTCGCAGCAGCTCCGTCCGCGGACCGGCCAACCCGCCGCCCGAGAAGATCGCCCCGTGCTCGCGGAAGGTCGCCGGCAGGTCCAGCCCGTAGCTGAAGCAGCGCTCCGACCCGCGCAGCACGACCGCGCGCAGCGAGGCGTCGCCTGCCAGATCGGCCATCACCCGCCCGAGATCATCGAAAAACGCCGGCGCCATCGTGCGCGTCGTCAGGGTCACGCGGGCGATGTCGCCATCGCGCTCACACAGCAAAGTGTCGGCCATCACGGTCCTCCGAGGCAGGGCGGCGGTGCGGTGAGCCACCCTTGCCCCGCGCCGGGCGATCGTGCAAGCGTCTCGCGCGGTGGTGGACGCGGGGGCCCTTGTCGCGGTCGCCTGCGTCACTGCCTGGAGAGATCCCATGAGCACGAGCCACACCGAAGTCGAGCTGACCGGCCCCGCCGAGGGCGTCGAGGAGATCCCCGAGCGACCGCGCCACCTGCGCCCGCCCGTGGATCCGGCCACCCTGACGTGGCGAAACCTGCGCCGCGACGCGTTCTGGCAGCGCATCCCGGCCTGGGCGGACGTGGACGAGAAGACCTTCCTCGACCACTCGTGGCAGGACCGCAACGCCATCACCAGCTCGAAGAAGCTCTTCGCGGCCGTGCGCGACCTGGTCGGCTCCGACTTCATCGCCGACGTCGAGGACGGCTTCCACTACGCCCCGATGTCCGTGCGCATCACGCCCTACGTCCTCGCACTCATGGACTGGGACCACCCCTACGTCGACCCCCTGCGGCGCCAGTTCCTGCCGCTCGGCTCGCAGCTTCAGCCCGACCACCCGATGCTCACGCTGGACTCGCTGGCCGAGCAGGCCGACGCACCGGTCCCCGGCCTGACCCACCGCTACCCCGACAAGGCGCTCTTCCTGGTTCTGGACACCTGCCCGGTCTATTGCCGTTTCTGTACGCGCAGTTACGCGGTCGGCGGCTCGACGGACGAGGTGGCGAAGGTCAGCATCAAGGCCACCCACGCCCGGTGGGAGGCGGCGTTTCAGTACCTGTCGGAGCGCCCCGAGGTCGAAGACGTCGTGATCTCGGGCGGTGATGCCTACCGCCTCAAGGCCGAGCAGATCACCGAGATCGGCGACCGCCTGCTGGACATGCCGCACATCCGCCGCTTCCGCTTCGCCACGAAGGGCCCGGCGATCATGCCGATGAAGATGCTGACCGACGACGCGTGGCTGGACGCGCTGACGCGGGTCGTGGACCGCGGCCGCACCCTGGGCAAGGACGTGGTGCTGCACACGCACTTCGCGCACCCAAACGAGATCACCGGCATCACCGCCGACGCGATGCAGCGCATCTTTTCGCGAGGCATCACCGTGCGAAATCAGGCGGTCTTGCAGAACGGCGTCAACGACACGCCCGAGACGATGATCGAGCTGGGCCGCCGGCTCAGCTACGTCAACGTCCACCCTTACTACGTCTACATTCACGACCTCGTGAAGGGCACCGAGGACCTACGGACCACGGTCGCGCGAGGCATCCGCATCGAGAAGCGCCTGCGCGGCGCGACGGCGGGCTTCAACACGCCGACCTTCGTGGTGGACGCGCCCGGAGGCGGCGGAAAGCGCGACGTGCACAGCTTCGAGCACTACGACCGCGAGACCGGGATCTCGGTCTACACGGCGCCCTCGGTGAAAGAGGGGCGGCTCTTCACGTACTTCGACCCGCTGGCCGAGCTTAGCCCGGCGATGCGGGCGGCGTGGGGGGACCCGAAGATGCAGCACGAGATGGTGCACGACGCGCTGGCGACGGCGCGGCAGAAGATCATCTAGTCGGGTGTCGGGCGGCCGCGCGCGAGTCGCCGGCGGGGGCCTCGATCGCGTAGACGCGGCCTGCTTATTCGGACGGCTCCAGCGGCTCGACGAGGCGCAGGCGCGGGCGGCCGCCAGGGGTCACCGGCGGCGTGAGGAAGCCCGGCAGGACCGGGCCCTCGGCGGGGTCGTGGAACTCCGCGCGCTCGGGCGTGTGGTCGCGCCGAGCCTCGAGCAGCTCGACCAGCTCGCCGTTGAGCCCCGCCAACCACGCGGCGAGCTGCTCTTCCTCGGCGGCCGGCACCCAACCGATCAGCCGCTCGTCCGGCTCGCCGTCCTCACCTCGGTCGGCGACGTGCAGCACGGCCGCGAAGGCCGGCGTCTCTCGCGGGGCCATCGCGAAGGCCTCGCGCCGATACCACGAGGCGCGCGTCAGCGGCCCCGACTGGCCGCCAGGACCCGTGAAATGCGGCGCGCCCGCGTCCAGCACGAACCCGCCCAGCCGATGCCCGTCCGCGTCTAGGCTCACGCCATCCAGACGCAGCCGCGCCGGGTCGATGAACGCGGAGATGAGGCGGCTGAGCCGCTCGGGGTCGAGCTGAGGCAGGGGGCCAGCTCCGTGAATCTGGGCGTGGCGTGGGCGCGGCCGCCCCTGCGGCGGGCATGAACGGCGCGGGCCGGGTCCATGCTACCGGCTAGGCGGCCATTCGGTCCACGGCCGAGGAATCGTCGGCCGCTCTCAGGCGTTCGTCGGCCGGTCGCTTGAAGCCCCCCTTCGGCCTGTGGGTTACTGGCACGGTGAGCACCTGTGAAACCCATCCCACCGAGTCGGCCATCGGCGCCTGCGCGCGCTGCGGCCGCTTCGTCTGCCGGCAGTGCAACCGCGGAAACGATGGGCGCATGACCTGCCCGGTCTGCTCGGCGGTGTCTCGCGCCGACGCCCCGGCGAAGCTCCCCGCGCCGCAGCACCAAGGCGCGCTGAGCGTACAGCCGCTGATCGCAGCCCCGCCCGCCCGCCTCGCGCCCAACCCCTTCCCGGAGCGCCCTGCGCCCACGCGCGCCCAGAAGCTCGCGTGGATCCCCATCGCCGGCGGCGCATGGACCTTCATCCTCGGCGTCAGCGGCTCCCTGGTCGCCGTGATCTGCGCCGTTCCCCTCGGCGCCGCCTCGCTCTTCGGCGCCCACCACCTCTGGAAGAAGCACAAGCTCGAGTTGTTTGAGCACCGCGCCCTCGGGTTCTTCCGAGCGCTCACCAAAGATCACGTCACCAAAGACGAGGCCGTCAAGGACCACGGCCTGGACCCGAAGCAGGCTGACCAGGTGCTCAAGTGGCTGGTCGGGCAGGACCTTCTCGTCGCAGACTGGGACGACCTGGATCGCCCCGTGGTCTACCGGAGGCAGAGCTCATGAACTGCGGGCTGCACACCGAGATCGCCGCCGTCGCCGTCTGCTGCGAGTGCGGAAACGGCGTCTGTTCGACCTGCCGAAACAAGATGTTCGGCCGGAACTACTGCGACGTGTGCGCTGCGGGACTCGAACGCAAGATGACCGAGCCGAAGGTCGCGCCCGCGCCTCCGCTGCCGCAGTTTCTCGTCCACGCGCCGCCGCCCCAGTACCCGGTCCACCCGGCGCACTACAAGAGCCCCACCGTCGCCGCCGTGCTCAGCGCCTGCGTGCCCGGCGCCGGCCAGCTTTACGCCGGGAGGGTCGGCCGCGGCATCGGCATCTTCATCGGCACCGTGGTGCTGGTCCCGATCTTCCTCGGCTGGTTTCTCTGGGCCGCGCAGATCTTCGACGCGCACACCACCGCCAAGGACCACAACCTCGGGCTGGACCGCTAAACCGGCGGTCTGCGCTGGGGCTTCGAGCCCGGAACGGGCGGAGTAGGGAGCTTCATGGCGCAGGGCGGGGCGCGAAAGGCGACGACAGCGGGGACGGGAGCGCGCGGGGAGGTCCCCGAGGCGCTGGCGCGGCTGCGGGCGATGTTCGACGCGCGGGCGCTGGGGCCCGCCGACCTGGACGGGGCCTTCTGGCTGGACCTCGTGGCCGAGCCGCCCGCGTCCACGGGGCCGGCCGAACACTACGAGCTTCTGGCCTACGACGCGCTGGTCCGCGTGCGGCCGGAGTGGGCGTGCATCTGCCTGCGGGCCGCGGCCGAGAGCTACGAGGAGGGTGAGCGGACGAAGGAGGCGAAGGCGGCGACGGCGCGCGCCGACCAGGTGCGGGCGGAGTGTTTCCCGTCCTACGCGTCGGAGGACGAGCGGCTGACGGAGGTGGCGGCGTGGGCGCGGGCGCGGGCGGCCGAGTGGTTTCGGCTGGCCGACGAGGGCGCGGCCTCGGAGCTGCGAGGCGATGGCGCGCTCTCTGACGGTGGCGCGGCCCTCGCCAGCGGGGCGGTCGCGCTGCGCCTCCGGTGGCTCTTCCGGCAGCAGGCCAGCGTCGACCAGGGGGTCGAGCTGGCTCTAGACCAGCTGGCGTCTGCCCTCCGCCTCGAATCGCGCGACCGGCTGCTGCTCATCCTGCTCGCGGCGATCGCCCGGGACGCGGTGTTTGAGGCCATGGTCCGTTCGCGGACCGGTGCTGACGCCTCCGCGGCGCTGATCGCGTCGCTGCTGGCCGACGAGGACGCCGCCCAGGCGCCGCTGCTCGCGCGATTCGACGTGCGGGCGCCTCTGGTCCGGTTTGGGCTGGTCCGCCTCGTGCCGCCACCCAGCCACGAGGACGCGGCCCTGCAGGATTGCGCCGTGCGCCTCGACGACAGCGTCCTCGCCGCGGCCGAGCGGCGCGACCACTGGCCGCCAGTGCTCGCGGACGTCGCCCGCCTCCTCGAAGGCGCTTCAGAGGCGGAGCTGCAGCTACACCGCGGCACGACCGCCGCGATCCGCGCGGCGGCCCACGTCGCTGGCGCGACAAGCGTGGTCCTGCGCTCCACCAGCGTCCGGAGCAGCCGCATCGCTGCGCGCAGCTTCGCCAGCGGCTCTGGGCGCCCGCTCATCGACCTCCACGCCGCCGATCTCGGGCTGGCTCAGCTCGCCCCGACGCTGCGCGCGCTGAGCCGCGAGGTGCGCCTGCGTGGGGCGGTCCTCTTCGTCGACCTCGCGGACGGCGCGGACTCACAAGCCCGCAGCGGCCTCGTCGCAGCGCTCGACCGCCTCGGCGCGGGCGGCGGCCCCGTCGTGTTTCACGCGCCGGCCGAGGGCGACGACCCCCTGCTGCGATCCCTCGAAAACCCAGTCGAGATCTCGCTGTTTGCGCCGACGCCCCAAGCGCGACGGGCTTGCTGGGAGTTGGCCCTCGACGCCCTCGACCTGCCCCGCGTGGCCGACAGCCCGGAGTTGCTGGCCCACCCGTTGGACCCGGCCGCCATCGCCCACGTCGTCGCGCTGGTCGCAACCCAGGCGAGGCTAACCACACCGTCGGGACGGCGCCCGAGGATCTCCGCCGCGGCCCTGCTCGTCATGGCGCAGCGCCTCTACCCGCAGCCCGCAGGCTCCTGACGGCCGCGGCGGCGCCAACCCGCGCGCTCAGCCGTCGCCGCCGGAGCCCCGCACCTGCGCCATGAACCTCGCGATGGCGCCCTCGAACTCGGCCTTGCCCCAGCCGGCCTGAAGCTCGGCGGCGATGGCGTCGAAGGTCTGCACCGCGCCGGGCGCCCCCATGCCGAGCACCCGGCTCCGGGCCGGCACCAGCTCGGCCACCGCGGCGTCGAGGTCCTCGTGGGCGTCGAAGTACGCGACGCGGTTCACCACAGCCTGCACATAGAGCCGCGCGTCGCCCAGCTCGACGCCCGTGTCGCGCGCCAGACCCAGCGCCGTGAGCGCGCGCTCGTCGTCGGAGTCGAGCCCCACGCACTGGGCCCAGCCGACCAGCGCGTATCCCAGCTCGCGCTCGTAGCCCGCCTCGGCGCCGGCGAGCTCGAGGGCCTTCGCGAACCACTCCAGCGCCTCTTCGGCGCGGTCAGCGGCGAGGAGCACCTGGCCGCGCGTGAGCACGGTTCGCGGGAGCATCTCGGGCACGACGTTGGCGGCCACCCCGGCGACGTCATCGACCACGGTCAGCGCGTCGTCGAATCGGCCGAGCTGGGCCCAGGCCATCGCCTGCTCGAGGCACGCGCGGCAGTACGCGGGCGGCGCCTCGGCCGCGTAGGCCACCGCCGCGACCCGGCCGGCGAGCTCCGCGAGCCGCTGGTAGTCGCCGGCGTCCAGGGCCCCGGCCTGCAGGCGCCGGGCGGCCGTCCGCGCCGGCTCGACCGCGACGTTCACTTCGGCGGCTTCCAGGGCCCGCATCCAAAATACGTCGGTACCGTCAGGCGTTTTCGACGGGTCCGCGGTGGCCTGGAGCTCCAGCAGCCCGGCCTCCAAGACCAGGACCTCGGCCAGCGCCGGGTGCTCGGTCGCCCGCGCCAGCTCCGCCGCCTTCGCCACCAGCGGCAAGGCCGCCTGGACCAGGGTCGACAGGTCCAGGTCCTCGGCCTGGCGCTGGAGCGCTTCAAGGCGCTCTGCCCACGCGGCCCCCGCTCGGTCTAGCCCGACGGCGTCTCGCGGCGCGTCGCGCAGCAGCGCGGCCAGCGCGTCGGTGGCCGCCGACGTCGACTCGAGGATCTTCGACAGGGGCTCCACCAGCCGCGGCTCAGCGAGGATCGCCAGCCCTTCTTCGAGGAGGTCCCGCGCAGGCGAGTCCGCCCCCGCCGCCGCCAGCGCCGCCGCCGCCATGGCCTCCCGCGCCTCAGCCCACGCGTCCAACGCCCCGCGAACCCGCCCGAGATCGAGCCCGGCCGCATCCAACGCCCCCGCCTGGGCAGCCAGCCAGCCGGTGATCTCCCCGGCGACCTCCGGCCCGACCAGCCCGCTCTGTCGCGCGCGGTCCACGACGGCCTCGACGCGGGCGGCGGCCAGCGCGTCGTCGGGCTCGTCCAGGGCGTCGGCCACCTCGCGCAAGACAGCCGCCTGCTCGCCCGGCAAGGCAGACGCCACCTGCCTGAGCCGCTCGGGGTCGACCGCCGCGCGCAGCGTCCCCAGGTCTGGCTGCGATGGGCCTGCCACGCTCAGGCCCCGTCGCCGGCGGCGGCGATGGCGCGCTCAGCGAGGACGGTCTCCCGGGCGCGCGGAGGCAAGGGCTTCCAGTCGGGGTCGCGGGTCAGCTTACCCGCCGCCTTCAGCTCGTCTCGGCACGACTGCATCAGCACCCCGTGGCTCAGCGGGACGTCGAGCTCGCACGCCCGGTACGCCGCCCGCACCAGCGCGTTCTTTATCATGCCGCCGGTCAGCTCAAAGCGTCGCGCGAGCTCACCCCACTCGACATCCGACGCGAGCGGCGTCTCCTGCGGGCACAAGGTCTCCCAGATGCGGCGCCGCTCGTCCTCTTTCGGATCCTCGAAGGTCACGCGGAACTGGAGGCGCCGGATCAGCGCGCGGTCGAGGTTTCCGAAGAAGTTGGTGGTCAGGATGGCGACGCCTGGGAAGCGTTCGATCTCCTGCAGCAGCAGGTTGACCTCCATGTTGGCGGCGCGGTCGTTGGAGGAGCGCGTCTCCTGGGTGCGCGCGCCGAAGAGCGAGTCGGCCTCGTCGAAGAGGAGCATCGCGTGGCTGATGCGCGCCTGCTGGAAGATCGCCTTGATGTTCTTCTCGGTCTCGCCCATCCACTTGGACACGACCTCCGGCAGATTCACGCGATAGAGCGGGCGATCCAGCTCGCCGGCGATGATCTCGGCGCACAGCGTCTTTCCGGTGCCTGGCGGCCCGTCGAAGAGGACCGTGATCCCCTTGCCGGTGACGAGCTTGCGGCCGAACCCCCAGTGATTCAGCAGCTTCGCCTGGTTGCGCATGGCGCGAATGATCTCGACGACATTCTCGCGGGTCTCGTCGCGTAGCACAATGTCAGACAGACGTAGATGCGTCGTGGTTCGCACGGTGAGCTCTTCGAGCGCATATCGCAGCTGCGAACGGCAGCCCTCCTCGAGCAGCGCCATGGTCACGAGCGGCGCGCGAGGGTTGCGCGCGAGGGCCCGGTTCACCGCGACCAGGATGGCGTTCTTGATGGCGCCGCCTGGGAAATCGTAGAGGTTCGCGAGGGAGACGAGGTCGATGTCGTCGGCCAGCGGCACCCCGGGCGGCAGGTGGACCTCCCAGATCTGCTGGCGCAGCAGCGGGGTCGGCATCTCGAAGCGCAGGTCGAAGATGATGCGGCGGTCCAGCCCCTCGTCGAGCGCGTCGGGGTGATTCGTCGTCAGGATGAGGATGCCGTCGTGGCGTTCGAGGGCCTTGAACGCCGCCGCCTTGCGGTTGTCGCCCTTTCGCAGGAGCGCGTCGCACTCGTCGACCAGCACCACGGCGTCGCGCAGGGTGGCCTCGTTGAAGAGGTCGGTCAGGGCGTTGTCGATGCCTTCGCGCTCCGGGAGGTCGGAGGCCGAGAGGCTCAGCAGGGGCCGCCCCAGGTGCGCCGCCAGCGCCTGCGCCAGAAGGGTCTTCCCGGTGCCCGGCGGCCCGGAGAACATCAGCGTCAGCCCGCGCCCGTAAGGCAGGACCTGGTCGAACCCCCACTCGCCGATGATCTCGCGGTACCGCGCGTGCTGCTCGACCAGCTCGCGCACCTGGTCGCGGTGGCCCGGCTCCAGGATGACGTTCAGCAGCGAGACGCTGGGGTACTCGAGCTGCGCGATTCGCCCGACGCTGTCTGACAGATCGTGCTCTCGCAGGATGAAGCGCAGGGTGGGCGCGGACAGCTCGAGCCGCCGCCCGAGCAGCCCGCCGCTGCTGCCGAGCTCCGAGCGCCCCACCTCCAGCAGCCCGAAGCGCACGAGCGGCGCGTCCGGCAGCAGCTTTCGCCGCGCCTTCACCCGGGCCTCGGGCCCGTCGCAGAAGCGGTCCATCGCGACGCGAACGCTGATCGCCCGCCCGAAGGTCTCCTGGCCCGCGTCCATCAGGCGCTTGGTCAGCCCCGGCTCGATGTGCGGCGCCAACGCCAGCATCAGGCAGCGCAGCTCGAAGCTGTCGAGGCGGAACCGCTCGGAGAGCTGCGCCAGCGGCAGATCCTCGCTGACCCGCCGCCGCAGCTCGTCCTCGAACACGTCCCAGCGCGCGCCCGCGGCCGCCAAGGTCTCGGCGTCCTGCGCCGTCAGCACGTCGCAGATCGCCGCGACGCCGCGCACCACCAAGTCCAGATTCGGATCGTTTCCCGTCATGCCCTGCTACGCCCTTCCCCCGAAACGCCCGCCGTCCCCAGCGACCCCGCCGCCGACAGAATCCGCCCGACCCCGTCCGCGCCCGGTGCCCCCGGCCCCCACGCACCCTGAGCCGAGTCGAAGCGCCGACGCCGCGAGCCACCGCACCGCCCTAGGCGCCGCCCTTGCCCTGGTAGTCCTGCCGCTTCTTCTTGTACGCCGCCGCCCACTCGCTAAACGTCGCCAGCCCCGCGTTGAACTCGCCGCCCTTCGCCTCCGCCTTGGCCTTCTTCTCATCCGCCGCGACGAGCTGCTGCGCCTTGATCATCTGTATCTCGATCCGCGTCGCCCGGTCCCGCTGCGTCTTCTCCTCCAGCGCCTTCCGGTCCCCGTCGATCTTCGACTCCAGCGCCGCCTGGCACTGCAGCTGCGCCTCCAGCACCTGAATCTGCTGCTGCGCCGCCGCCGCCGACTGCGCCTTCGTGTCCTTCGCGTCGTCGTCCGCCTTGTCCTGCGCCTTCCCGGAGTCCTTGCCCGCCCCCTCGGTCGTCCCCTTCGGCGGCTTGTCGTCCACGTTGTCGTCGGACTTGGCGATCTTCGACGCCACCTCCCCCACGACCCCGCCCTGCTCAGCGCTCGACTTCTTCGTCCCGACCTCCTTGCCGGTCACCTTGCCGTGCCGCTCCTGCGCCTTCGCCTTACCCGCCTGAATGATCGGCGCCTGCGCCGCCGCCTCCTTCTTGGCCGCGTCACCCTCCACCGCGTTCAAGCTCTCTTCCTGCCGAATGCACTCATCGGCCACCAGCTCCGCCTGATACGCCTTGTACGCGGACGCCCAGTGGTGCTCGTAGTCGATGGCCGCCTCCTGCGCCTCCACGAAGAGCGCCCCGAGCACCGCCGGGTCATGGGTGGGCGGGTCGCTCAGCAAATCCCCGTAAGTCGGCCCCAGCGTCAGCCCCATGACGAAGTCGCTCGAGTTCTGCCCCACCCCGGAGGCGACCGTCGCCGCCTGCTCGTACCAGGCCTTGTCAGCCTCTTTCGCCTTGGCATCCCGCAGCAGCACGTCCTCAGCGCTCGGCCCCGCCGGCTGCTTGGCCTTGTCGTCCTTGGTCGCCCGCCGCTCCATGTTCTCTTTTTGCGCCGCGTCCTTGTCCCCGCCGATCCCCAGGTGCCCGCCCACCGTCTGGTCCAGATGCGTCAGCGCGGTCCACAGCTCCGTCAGCGAGTCGAGCACGTCCCCGTCGGCCAACCCCTCCATCAAGCTCTTGTAGGCCGACCCCACTCCGCCGGTCGCGTTGCCCGAGCTGGTCGACCGCGACAGCCGCTGATCGCCCGTCTGCATGTTCTTGAGGTGCTCCGCCTGCATCCGCGCGCTGCGACCGCTCGACTTCTCGTCGCTCAGCGCTCCCTTCGCCTCGTCGATGGCCGCGTCCCCCGTCGCCTTCGCGTCCCGCCGCTCCTTGGGCGCGTTCTTCACGACCTTCTCCGCGTCGTGCAGGGCCTTCTTCGCGGCCGTCAGCTCCTTCTTCGCCGCCTCCGTCTTCGCGTTCGCCTCCGCCAGCTCCTTCTTGGCTTGGTCGTGCGCGCGCGCCAGGTCCGCCGCGCTCTTTAGCCCCTTGATCTCCTCGTCGCGGTTCTTCGGCGCGGTGACCTGCTGCTTCGCCTGCTCCTTGGCCGCCCCCCGCTCCGCGCTCTTCGCCTTCGCCTCGTTCGCCTTGGCCTCCGCCTGCAGCTGCGACGTCATCGCCTTGGTCCGCTCGGCCTGCTCCCGGGTCTTCTCGATCTGCGCGCTCTGAGTCGCGATCTGCCCCTCGACCTCCCCGACCTCCGAGTCCAGCCGCTTGGCCTCCTCGAGCTTCGTCTTCGCCGCCGACTGCTGCTCCCCGCACTTCTTCGCCAGGTCGGGGATGTACCCCTCGCCCATCACCGCGTCGAAGCCGACCTTGATCTCCCCGCGCAGCACGACCCCATCGCTCTCCACCCGGATGATCCGCGCGTTGTCGATGACGGTCCCCCCAGCCAACTTCACCGTGACCGTGGTCCCCTTCGCGACCGCCTGGAGGTGCTTGCGGTCCCTGGCGCTGCCCTCCTCGATGCGCTGCGCCTCCGCCTTCGCCTCCGCCGACGCCAGCTTCTTCTGGTCCATCGCGCTCTGCATCCCCTCGAGCGCCGCCTTCTCGCCGGTGAGCTTCTCCCGCGCCGCGATCTCCGCCCGCGCCTTCTCAGCCGCCGCCTTCGCGTCCGCGGCCTCCCGCTTCAGCTCGGCCTCGCGCACCTTCGCCTTCTCCGACTTCTTCAGCGCCTTCTCGTGCTCCTTCTGCTCGCGCGCCGCCTTGGCCTTCAAGTCCTTCGCCTTCTGCTCGTAGGCCTCCGCGCTCTCGTCGAGCCCGTTCTTCGCCCTCTTCGCTTCCCGCTCCAGAGCGCGCTTCGCCTCGGCCTCCGACTGGCGCTTCTTGAACTCCGTCTCCGACTCGCCCTTCTTCTTCTTCAGCTCCGGCAGCGCCTCCGCGGCCGCCTTCGCCTTCGCGTCGACCTCCCCGACCGCCTTCTTCTTCGCGTCCTTCGCGTCCTTCACGGCCTGCTTCTTGTCGTCCAAGTCGCCGTCGGGATCCCCCTCCGACGCCCGCTTGTGCACGGCCTCCGCCTCGCTGTCGTCACCCCGCCGCTTCTGAATCGCCGCAAGCTGCGCGTCGATCTTCGCCACGACGGCCTCGTGTCGCGACTCCCCGTCCATGTGCGCCTTCAGCGCCTTCGCGCTCGCCAGCTCGGCCTGGGCCGCCTCTTTCTTCAGCCGCGCCACGTCGCCGCCGGGGTCCGCCACCCCCTCCGGAGCCCCGCCCTCGCCCTGCTGCGCCTTCGCCTTGCTCTGCGCCTCCGCCAGCGCCTTCTGAATCCGCGCCGCCTCCGCGTCCGCCTTCTTCAGCGCCGTCTCCAGCGCCGCCACCCGCTCAGCGCTCTTGGTCTTGTCCGCCTTGAGCTCATCGATGACGTGCGCGCTGCCAAGCTGGCCCCCCTTCACCGGGTGCCGCAGGTGGTCGCCCATCTCCTGCGTCGCCCGCTTCAGCTCACCGACCGACCCGCGAATATCCGACAGCGTCTGCTTCACCGTGTGGGTGACGTTTTCCCAGACGGCCTTCCGCGCCTTCGCCGCCGTGGCCTTCAGCTTCTGCTTGGTCGACTGGCCCCCGTCCGCGTCGTCGCCCTCTTTGCGCTTGGCGTCCTGACCATCGCCCTCGCCGTCTTTCGGCCCCTTCGCCGGGTCCTTGGTCTTCTCGTCGCCGCCCTCCGCCTCGAGCTTCTTCTTCTGCTCCGCGTGCGCCTCCTCGGCCGCCTTCAGCTTCTGGTTGCTGGCCTCGATCTCGGCCGCCTTCCCCTCCAGCGCCTCCGTCTTGGCCTTCCCCAGCGCGTCCCCGTCCCCGTCTCCCCGGTCCTGCGGCTCCGAGGTCGGCGACTGCCGCTTCTCCTTGGTGCTCTTGTAGTGGTCGGCCGCCTGCTCCTTCGCCTTCTGCGCGCTGACGTCCCCGAGCTTCTCCCCGACCTTCCCGCCGAGCGTCGACGCGTTCTGCTCGACCCCTCCAAGCTGCTCGGCGAACGCGTCCGCCGGCACCGTCATCGCCGCCAGCAACCGAAAGAAGGTCGCCAGCGCCGCCAACACCGTGCTCACGGGCCCCAGCGCCGTGACGATCTTGCCCAAGAGGCTTCCCGCCCGGCACAGCCAGCCGCCGATGGGTACGAGGAAGCCCATGCCCAGCCAGCTCAGGCAGATCCCCATCAGGATGCAGATCGCCCCGACGATGTAGCAGATGGCGCTGAGCGTCCCGAGGACGTTCGCCACGACGTCGATGACCTCGGCCAGCATCGCCAGGAAGTCCGCCGCCGCCGCGAAGAGGAACCCGACGCCGTCGCCGTCGACCAGCCGATCCCAGTTCTTCCCCGCGCTCTCCCAGCCCTTGCCGATCTTCTTGCCGGAGTCGCTGAGGCCCTGCGCGAACTTGCCATTCGTCAGGTTTCCACTGAGCAAATCGCCGGCCAGACCATTCTGGATGAGCGTGATCGCGGGCCCGATGACCGGCGCCTTCAGCTTGCCCTTCGTGACCGCCTTGAGGCCCTTGTCGCCCAAGGTCCCCAGGGTATCGAGCACCATGGTGTCGAGGCCCTGGTTGACGAAGCCCGTCACCCCCGCGCCGAAGGAGGCCTGGAAGAAGGTCTTCGAGACCATCCCCAGCCGATCCAGCGTCCCGCCCTCGGCGGCGCCCTGGATCTTGGTCGCGTGGGTGTCGTAGTGGCCGTACTCCTCGGCCGCCTTCGCGAAGAGGGTCTCGTTGCCCTCGGCCTGCTTGAAGGTCGGCAGCGGGGGAGCCTTCGCCGAGACCGTCGCCGCCATCTTGGCCTGCATGGCCGCGCCGAGCTTCGGCGAGTCCGGCTTCGACGGCCCCGCCCCCTTGCCGCCGCCATCGCCGGGCTTGCCCTTCTCGTACGCGGGATCCTGCGCGGTATTGGCTTGGTCGGCCTGCTGCTTCGCCTCCTGCCCCGCCGGGTCCGGCCGCGCCTCCTCCATGGCCCGCTCAGCCACGTACTTGAAGGCCTTCTCCGTGCACTCGTAGAAGCCGCGGCCCTCCATCATCTCGCGCTTGAACGCCGCCTTCATCGCGGCGGAGTCGGCGCCGCCCTCCTTCGCGCTCTGCCACATGTCCTTGAGGCGCCCGTACGCCTCGTACCCGCGGATGCGCGCCATCGGGCCGGTCGCGTTGTCGTAGTCGCCATCGAAGTACTGCCGCAGGTCCTCGAAGGCCGGGATGTCCTCGATCATGCTGCCGGTGCCGTCGACGCCCTCCTGATAGCGCTCGACCTTCTTGCGCCGGTTCTCCTTGGAGTTCGGCTGCCCGCCCGACTTCGGCAGCCCCGCCTTTCCGTTGGCGAGCTGACCGCTGAGCTTGCCCTGCTTGTTGGTGAGCGTGGCGTTGTACGCGCCCAGGGTGGCCCGCATCATCGCGGTCTCTTCCCGCGCCGCCGCGCCCGCCGGCAGACGCACGCGCGGGGCTTTCACGGCGTGGCCCTGCGCGAATCGCCGGGCGTTGGCGGCGGCCTCCCGCTCTGCGCGCGGCAGCGACTGCGCGCGCTCCGGCCCGCTCCCGAGCAGCCGCTGGGCGACGTGGGTGACCTCGTGGGCGAGCAACCCGCGGCCGTCCGCGGTGCTGGCGTCGTAGCGGTCCGGGTTGAGGTACACGCGCCCCTGCTGCATCAACCCGCGCGTGCCGGCGCCGGTCGTTCGGCGCTGCGCCTCGCCGTCGATGTAGACCTGGATCGCGCTCATGGGGATGCCCAAGCCGGCCGTCAGCCGCTCCAGCAGGGTCTCCGTCGCCTGCCGCCGCGGCGCCACGGCGTCGACCACCCGCTGGCTCCCCGCCGTCTCCCCGCCGCGCCCGGCCGCCCGCGCGCTCCCGCGCCCCAGCGGCGACCGCTCCCGCGACGCGCTCTGCACGATGCGATTGGCCTCCGCCGCGCCAAACGCCTCGCAGAGCACGCTGTACACACCCTCGAGGCCCGCCTCGGTCAGCCGCCCGCTCGCCGCCTGCTCGTCAACCCAGGCGCCGGCCTGCGCCGCGCTGGCCCCGTGCCGCTCCAACAGCGCGCGCAGCTCGGCCGCGGCGTCGACGCGCTGGCCGGGCGGCCGTGTACGCTCCCGCGCCCGCGAACGCAGGTCGAGCTGGTGATCCGATCGACGATTCGGCGCGCGTGCGACCACGCTGAACCCCCCACCTCGAGTTCCCCGCGGCCCCCGACCTCGCACCAACGAGAGGCCGTCACCGCCGCAACGGGCACGTTATCCGTCCCCCGCGCGACCCGCAAGCCGAGCCGGCGCAAAAACTTGCTGGTGGCGGGTTTGGGGCGAGCTAGCTTATCAGGCGGAAGGCCAGCAACCCGAGCCCTACCAACGCCGCGGGAATCGCCGTCCACGCCGCGAACGCCGCGGGAACCCACTGCCCATCATCGCCGAGCCGGACCGCCGTCAGCTCATCGGCGAGCACCGCCCATCGCTTGCCGTTTGCTGCACCGCACAAAACCGGTTCAAGAGACTCGTCGGTGAACTCGGGGCGTTCGTGGCTGCGTTTTACGTCGATCTGGTAGTCGTCGCCGTCCAATCCGATCACGCGAACGCGATATGTCCACCACGCTGTCTCGCTTGTGCCGGTGCGCACTCGGTCGCGCTTTACGGATTTCTCAACGCTCAAGAGCTCGCCGACCGTCGCGTGGCCGTCGCGCAGGAGGCGCAGGTCTCCGACCCCGATGGTGACCGCGGCGTAGAGCGGGAACGCGCCCAGCACAGCCGCGACCATCCACGCGGTCGGCGTGTCGGCCACGCCGGCGAGGCAGAGGAGGAGCGACGCGGCGAGGCCCCAGCCGTGGCCGTAGAGCAGGACCGTCAGGCGCAGCAAAGGCGAGAGGCGGCGCGGGGGCAGCCCGATGCGACTCCAGCCCAGGGCGCGCGGTGCTGCCGGTGGGGGCGGCGACGCGGCGACGCTGGCCGCCACGCCTTGATAAATCGCCAGCCCGCCCTCGTCGCCAGCGAGGGCGAGGCTGCCCTCGAAGTCCGTCGCCAGCCCAAGCTCGCCGCTCTGCGCGCCGAGGCCCTCCCGCTCGACGATGGCGGCCCGAAGCTGCTCGCACTCGGCGGCGAGCTCGGCCCCGGCACCCTCGGCGCGGGCGGCCTCATACAGCGGCGCGAGCGCGGCGCGTGTGCCGACCGTTCGCAGCACGGCGACGACGCGCCCGCGCAGGCCCGGGTCGCCGCTGCGCAGCAAGTGCAAGAGCAGCGGCTCACCGCCCGGGTGGCCGATGCGGCGGATGGCCTCGACCACGCCCGCCTGGGTGGTGGGCTCCGCCGTGCGCGCCAAGGTCACCAAGATCGGCAAGAACACGGCGTGTCCTGGGTCGCCGACGTCGTCGAGCAGCACGCGCCGCTCGAGCCACGTCGACACGCGGAAGATCGCCTCCAGCGCGGCCGACGCCTCGGGCTCGCGATGCTGGGCGAGCACCTTCTGGTTCAGCTCGCGGAGCCAGCTCAGCGGCGGCTTGAACTCCGCCAGCGTCCCGGGGATCGACGCCAGCCCCCAGCGCTCCGCCGACTCCGCCAGCAAGAGCCGCTCGACCGCCGGCCGGCCGTCCAGCAGCCCCCCGACGAACTCGCAGCGGCGCGCGTCGTCCGCTTCGAGGGTGGTCGCCAGCACCGAGGTCGCCCGCTGGCGCAGCTCAGCCGGGCCCCGCTCCATGCACTGCCGCAGCAGCTCCAGGCGCTCCGGCAGGCTCCCGCAGGGCACCGCGACCGTCGCGTCGAGCAGGGCCTTCAGCCGGTCGAGGGGCGCCACCACCGCGGAGCGGCCGGCCTCCACCGCGAAGGCCGGCTCGAGCTTCGCGCGGGCGAACACCACGAAGTCCCGCGCCGCCTCCACGCTCTGGAACCCTTGCCGCGCAAGCTCCAGACGCTCCTCGTCCCTCGGCGTCCACGCGTCGTTCATGCCGCTCACGCGCTCACGGCCTCAACGCACCGACCGACGACCGGCTCACAGCTCGGGGCTGCGCGTCCGAATCGCCGCCAGCAGGCGCTCCTCAAACGCCGCGAAGGGCATCGTCTCCTGCTCCTGCACACCGTAGCGCCGCAGCGTGACCGTGCCGTCCTCCATCTCGCGCTCGCCGACGACCACCACGTTCGGGATCTTGCTGGTGACCGCGTTGCGGATCTTCTTGCCCATGGTGTCCGAGGTCGGGTCCATCTCGGCCCGCACCATCCCGCCACGCAGCCGCTTGACCAGGCCCGCCCCGTACTCGTCGAAGCGCTCGCCCACGGTGAC
>JAWKRR010000084.1:0-24449 GCA_041389525.1 Myxococcota bacterium
CCGAGACGCCCGCGAGATCGTGGGCCCGGCGCACCGCGAACGACACACCGACCCGACCCGATGGATCGGGCTGACCCACCCCAGAAACGCGAAAGCCCCCGATTTCTCGGAGGCTTTCGCTGGAGCGGGTGACGAGATTCGAACTCGCGACCCTCAGCTTGGGAAGCTGATACTCTACCAACTGAGTTACACCCGCACAGTGCGTTGGGGGTTTTAGCGCTGGGCGCTGGGGCTGTCAACGGGCGGGATGGGGGATTTGTTAGGTCGTGGGGCGGGACTTTAGGTCGGCTTGGAGGCGGGCTAGGAGGGCGTCCAGGTCGAGGTTCTTGTCCGTGGGCTTCGTGGTGTGCAGGGCGCGGATTCGGTCGAGGATGGCGCTGATTTGGGCTGCGGCGGTGGCGCACTTTTTTGAAGCGGCGGGGGAGGGCGCCTCTTGGAGGTCCGCCAGCGGCGCGCTGAGGGTGTGGGCCAGGGCCACGATGAAATCGTTGAGGGTCTGGTAGGCCTCGCGGTGGCTCGCGTTCAGGCGCTCTAGCTCTTCGTTGCGCGCCTTGACCTCGGCTTGGCTGCCCAGCAGGCGCTGGTTTTGCAACTGGACCTCGGTGTTCAGCTCGTCCAGACGCTGGTTGGCCCGCTCCAGGCGCTCTCGCAGGCGCTTCTCGTTCTTCTTGCTGCGGTCTTCCTCGACCACGCGCGCCAAGAGCTGCGGCAGGTCGCGCCAGAACGCGGCGTCCTTCACCACGTAGTCCGCCACCTGCGACCGGTAGGCGTGCACCGCCAGCTCTTCGTTGCCGGCGCTGGTCATCAGCACGAAGGGCGCGTCCGCCCCCTCGGTCTTCAGCGACGAGATCAGGTCCAGGCCGCGCCGGCCAGGGATCCGGTTGTCCACCAGCAGCACGTCGAAGCTCATCTGACGCGCGAAATGCTCAGCGTCCACCGAGTTATCCGCGAACTGCACGACGCTGAACGGCGAGCCGTCCTCGGTCAGGGCGCGCCGGATGAGCAGCTGATGCGCCGGGTCGTCCTCGACGACGAGGACAGTGAATCCGGGACTCTCGCTCACTCTCTCGACCTCGGGTCTGCTGGACGGGACTTGCGAAACCAGCGCAGAGCCGGACCGCTTGGTCATTGTATGCGGTTGGAAACTCAAGGGTCAACGCCGGCCCTACTGCGTAGCGCGCTACGCAGTAGGGCCGGCGCGCTGCTACCGGCGCTTCGCGGACGCCGGACGCCGACAAGGTGCGCCCCATGTCGATTTCAATGAATATCGCTGGTTAGGGCTTTCGTGCGGCTTGGCATCATTCGTGCATGTTTCTCGCCATGGCCACCGCAGTCGCCCCCCGCGACCCCGGCCCCCCGCATTGAGAGGCTCCATGAGCGTTGCCCGCGACAACTTTGCTGTGCTGCTGAACCCGAACGCGCGACGCGTCTCCAACCGGGTCCTCGGCCGCATCAACGAAATCGTCGACCCCGACCACGTCTACGTGAGCGGAGACGCCGCCTCGGCCCCCGGCCTCGTCCGCTCCATCATGGACAAGGGCTACGAGACCGTCTTCACCGGCGGCGGCGACGGCACCGTCACCCAGTTCATCAACATGCTCCCCGAGTCCGGCGCCCCCCGCGTCGGCATCCTCAAGCTCGGCACCGGCAACGCCATGGCCGAGATCGTCTCCAGCGGCGACCCCATGGTCGACCTCCGCGCCTACACCACCAACCCCTCCCAAGACGACCTCCGCCTGCCGCTCTGCGAGTCCGAGGGCACCCGCTTCGCCTTCGCCGGCCTCGGCCTCGACGGCTGGATCCTCAACGACTACCGCAGCCTCAAGGCCCGCTGCGAGTCCGGCCCCCTGCGCCCCCTCGTCCAGAACGTCGGCGGCTACTTCGCCGCAGCCCTCGGCGTCTCCGTCCCCCGCATGTTCAAGCGCTGGATGACCCGCCGCCAGACCATCGTGCGCGTCACCAACACGGGCGGCCACGCCTACGCCATCGAGAACGGCGCCCGCGGCGGTCAGGTCGGCCGCCGCTTCGCCCCCGGCGAGGTCATCTACGAGGGCCCCACCAACAACGTCATGTTCGGCACCTGTCCTTTCTATGGGCACGCGATGAAGGCGCTGCCCTTCGCCGGCATCGACCCGGTGCGTTTCCATTTGCGCATCTCCAACATGCCCATCGCCTCGGTGCTGTCGAACCTCGGCCCCCTCTGGCGCGGCACGCTGGCCCACCCGCAGCTGCTCGACTTCCGCGCCGACCAGGTCCACCTCGAGTTCAGCGAGCCGACCCCCTACCAGCTCGCCGGCGACGCCATGGGCTACCGCGAGCAGCTCACCGTCGGCATGTCGCGCCAAGCCATCGAGTTGGTGCGCTTCATCTGATTTGGGGCCACCGCGCCTCAACCCCACGCGTGAGCGGCGCGTACTTCCTCGCACGTGTCGCTCCGCTGTCGCCCGCCCCGCCATGGTCCTCCCGGTTCCTCCTCAGAACCCGCAGAACGCATGGTCCTTGACGGGGTGGGGCGACACCCCCTATGTTCCCGCGTCCTTGAATCGGTCCGGAGATCTCTATGGCTCGCGTTACCATCGAAGACTGCCTCGACAAGTCTGAGAACCGCTTCGCCCTCGTGCGCATCGCGGCTGTGCGGGCACGCCAGATCGCCCAGGGCAGCCAGCCCATGGTCGACGCGAAGAACAAGGAAGCCGTCATGGCGCTGCGCGAGATCGCGGCGGGCAAGATCGGCTTCAACCGCGACATCAAGGCCTTGCTGATGAGCTGGGAAAAGTCCGGAGGCTGAGCCTGGGCTCCCCGACGCGGCGCCTGGCGTTCGCGTGCGCGGCCTTGCTCTGCGTGGTGTGGCTGTCCGGCTGCCGCGCTCGGCGAGTCCCGCTCCCCGACGACGCGCTCACCGACCCCTCGGCGGTCATCGCCTTGCTGCGTCAGCGCGCCGAAGGCCCCGGTGCCATCACCAGCCTCTCGGCCGAGGCGCGCGTCTCCTATTACTCAGGCGACGGCGCGCGCAAGGGCAAGATGGTCATCCTGGCGCGTCGGCCGGCGTCGCTGCACTTCTCGGCGCTCTCGCCCACCGACGATCTCGTGGCCTTCATGGCCAGCGACGGCGAGCGCTTCACGGCCTTTGAGCGCGGCAGCCCGGAGTGCGAGGTCGGCGCGGCCTGCGCAGCCAACGTCGGCAGGCTGCTCCCCATCCCCATGGAGGGCGCGGACCTCGTGGGGCTGCTGATCTCGAGCGTGCCTATCATGCGCCACGAGCAGGCCTCGGTGGCGTGGGACGCCCGCGCCGGCGCCTACCGCCTCGAGCTCGTCGACGGCGCGCGCAGCGAGCGCATCTGGGTGGACCACGGGACCGGCCGCGTGCGCGTCGCGGAGATCTGGGAAGGCGGGAAACGTCAGGTGCGCATTGGCTACTCGGAGTTCAAGCAGCACGGCGAGCTCAGCCTGGCGCACGAGATTCACGTCGAGGCCGCCCGCAACGCGATCGACCTCAAAGTTCGCTACCGCGAGGTCGAGCTGAACGGTACGATCGGCGACGACGCCTTCGCCATCGCCTGCCCCGAGGGGACGCGCGAGGTCGAGGTGCCGTGTCAGGGGGGAGCCGGTGGCGAAGACTAAACGGCGCGGGAAGTTCATCGTTCTGGAGGGCATCGACGGGTCGGGGACGACGACCCAGGCCGCCAACCTCCACGCGTGGCTGGTCGAGCGCGGCGAGCTGGTTCACAGCACGCGCCAGCCCAGCACCGGCCCCATCGGGTCGATGCTGCGCCAGATCCTGTCGGGTCGCGTGGTCGGGCGCGCCAGCGAAGGCAAGACGGTGCCCGTCGAGCCGGCCGCCGTCGCGCTGCTCTTCGCGGCCGACCGGCTGGACCACGTCGCGACCGAGGTGCTGCCTCATCTGGAGGCCGGCCGCCACGTCATCTGCGACCGCTACACCCTCTCGAGCCTCGCCTACCAGAGCCAGGACACCGACCTCGCCTTCGTGCGCGCCATCAACGGCAAGGCGCCCGCACCCGACGTGACGATTTTCCTGCGGGTGCGGCCCGAGATCGCCATGGACCGCATCAACGCCAGCCGCACCGACCGCGACGCCTTCGAGAACCTGCCCTTTCAGCGGCGCGTCGCGAAGGCGTACGACACGCTGCTCGAGAAGTACCGGGACGGCCGCGTGGTCGAGCTGGACGGCGAGGAAGTCCCCGGCACGGTGCGTGGGCGGGTGCGCGCCGTCGTCGAAGAGATGCTCTGATTTTCGGGCTCGACCGTCCGGGCCGGCTGCGTGTAGGTTCCTCGCCATGAGCGACCGCATCATTGAAGAGACCGGCGAGGACAGACGCCTTCTGGGCACCGCCAGCGAGGCGTTGCGCGCCGGGCGGATGGTGCTGCTGACCCACCGGGCGCGCCCGCAGCGAGGCGGCGTCGTGGCCCTGCTCGCGTCCAAGGCGGACCCGGCGGCGGTGAACTTCCTGGCCAGCGAGGCGCGCGGGCTGGTGGCGGTCGCGATTGAGGCGCCACGGGCCGAGGCCCTCGGGCTGCCGCTTCAGGCCGCGGCGAGCTCGGGCTTGGGCTGCGAGAACTACACGGTCTCCGTTGAGGCCCGCGAGGGCGTGTCGACCGGGATCTCGGCGGCCGACCGCGCGGCGACCCTGGCCGCCATCGCCGCTCCATCGACCACCGCCGCCGCCCTGGTGACGCCGGGGCACATCTTCCCCGCCGCCGCGCTCGAGGGCGGCGTCCTGGCCCGCCCGGGCTGGGCCGAAGCTTGCGTGGACCTGGCGCGTGCCGCCGACACCGTCCCCGCGCTGGCCTTCTGCGAGGTCCTCGACGCGCGAGGCGAGCTCTGCGTGGGCGCTGAGCTGGCCAGCTTCGCGTCCAAGCACGCGCTGCCGGTTTTGGACATCGCGGCCCTGGTCGCCCACCGGATGAGCACCGAGACCTTCGTCGAGGAGCTCTCGGCGGCCCCGATTCGCACCCGCTGGGGCACCTTCGACTGCCACGTCTTCATCGACCGGCTCGAGGGAAAGCAGCACCTGGCGCTGAGCCTCGGCGACGTGAGCGGCGTCGAGCCCGTGCTGGTGCGCGTGCACTCCGAGTGCCTCACCGGCGACGTGATGGGGTCGATGCGCTGCGATTGCGGCCACCAGCTGAGCGCCGCGATGCACCGCATCATGGCCGAGGGCCGCGGCATCGCGCTCTACCTGCGCCAGGAGGGCCGCGGCATCGGGCTGGTCAACAAGGTCAACGCCTACGCACTGCAAGACGCGGGGCGCGACACGGTCGAGGCGAACCTCGAGCTGGGCTTTGACGCGGACGCCCGCGATTTCCGGGTCGGCGCCCAGATGCTGCTGGCCCTCGGCGCCCAGAAGATTCGCCTGATGACGAACAACCCGCGGAAGGTCGCCGACCTGAAGCGCTTCGGGTTGGACATCACCGCGCGCGAGCCCATCGAGTTCGAGCCCGGCGCACACAACTCGACGTACCTGCGGGCCAAGAAAGAGAAGCTCGGGCACCTGCTCACGAAGGTCTGAGCGCCGCGGTCGCTGTGGACGCTGGCTCAGAGCCCGCGCCTCAGAAATCGTGCCGTATATCGAGCAGCGCGTTCCAGATGACGCCGTCGAACCAGTAGGCGCCGTCTGGGGTTCCGCCGGGGGCCTTCCGCACCACGCGGCGGTCCAGGATCGTCGCCTGCACGCTGATGTCCAGGTGCAGCGGCGCGCGGTGGACCCGCGTCGGGTCGCGGAAAGCCAGCCCGCCCCCGAGGCTGACGATGTGCGCCGTCGAGTCCAGCGAGTTGGTCTGGTAAATCTGGCGCGGGATGGGCGTCGGGCGCCACGCGTAGCCGCCGCGCACCGCCCACATCGGCGTCGGCCGCCACTCGATGCCGGCCCGCGGGGTGATGGTGTCCCTCGCACCCAGCGGCAGCGCCGGGCCGTCCGCTGAGATAATGGTCTCGGGGTCGTGGTCGCCCTGGCGAATCACCGAGTCGTCCACGCTGAGCTGAAACACCGCGGCCTCTGATGGCGCCTTGTGCCAGCGCTCCCAGGTCAGCCCGACCTCCGCGGTGACGCCGGGTTTGCCGTCTTCAGCGCTCTCCCAGGACAGGCCCAGGGCTAGCTGTCCCGGCGTGTAGAGGCTGGTGCCGTCGATGAGCACCTCGAGCACGCCGACCTCCTCGATGAGGAACTCGATGGGCAGGCGGTAGGACAGCGCGAGGGGGCTGCGCCAGGTCGCGCCGAAGCGCAGGCCGTGGAAGGGGCCGAGGCTGAGACCCGCGGTGGGGGCGCCCGCGACGTCCACGGCGACGTCGATGCTCTGGCGCGTAAAGCGGTTCTCGGTCAGCGAGACCGCCCCGGTCACCCGGCCATTGAGCGAGGCGAGGACCTGGACGCCGACACCCAGGCGCAGCCACCAGACCGGCTCGCCCGCGATGGCGAAGGCGATGATCAGCTTGTCGGGCAGGTTCTGGTATCGATAAAAGTGAGGGATGGCGGGGTCGATGGACTCGATGCGCGTGAAGTTCACGATGGGGTGAAAGAGCACGAAGCCGAGGGCGAGCTTGTCTTTGAAGACGCCGCCGACCGACGTGGACGCGCCGAGGTGAAAGCCCACGTTCGTGCTGGGCGTCAGCGGCTCGAAGCTGTCCTGGCCCGAGGCGCGGGTCACCGAGAGGTGCGGCGCGATGAGGCCCAAGCCGAAGCCGAAGTGGGCGACCTTGCGGCGCAGCAGGTTCGCCGGGTTGTAGTAGACGGCGTCGTAGTCGGCGCTGTGGGCGGTCGCGGCGCCGCCGAGGGCTGTCGAGCGGGCGCCGAAGCCGAAGGTGTCCCAGAGTGAGGCGCGGGCGGGCGATTGAGTGAGCGCCAGCAGCAACAGCAGCGTCGGGCCGAGGGCCAGCGCGGCGCCGAGGCGTGGCCACGACCGGGCCCGCGTGGCGCCGCTCACGACCGGAGGGCCTCAGCGATGGCGCGGACGACCTCGTCTTGGCCGGCGGGCGTCAGGCCAGGCGCGACGGGCAGCGCGAGGACCTCGGCGGTGGCGCGCTCGGTCTCTGCCATGGTGCCGGCGACGCGCGCGCCGGTCTGAAAGCAGGGCTGCTGGTGCAGCGCCAGCGGGTAGTAGACCGCGGCGCCGATCTGCGCGGCCTGCAGGGCCTGCTTCACCGCGTCGCGGCGCCCGCCGGGGATGCGCACGACGTACTGGTTGTAGGCGTGCCGGCTGGCGCCGCGCTCGGGCGTGAGCAGGCGCTCTCCGAGGTTCGCGGCCGCGAAGCGCTGGTCGTAGCCGGCGGCGTTGGCCTCGCGGGCCTGGGTCCACGACTCGAGCAGGGGGAGCTTCACGCGCAGCACCGCGGCCTGGACCGCGTCGAGCCGGAAGTTGCCGCCGACCTCGTGGTGCAGGTAGGCCTTCGCGCCTCCGTGGGTGCGCAGGCGGCGGAGGCGCTCGGCCAGGGCGTCGTCGGCGGTGGTCACCAGCCCGCCGTCGCCGAAGCAGCCGAGGTTTTTGGCCGGGAAGAACGAGAAGCAGCCGATTCGCCCGATGCCGCCTACCTTCTTGCCGTCCCACTCGGCGCCGATGGCCTGGGCGGCGTCCTCGATGAGCGGGAGCCCGGCGGCCTCCGCGATGATGGAGAGCCGCCCGAGATCGGCGGCTCTCCCGAAGAGGTGGACGGCGATGATGGCCTTGGTGCGCGGGCCGATGGCGGCCTCGACGCGCTCGGGGTCGAGGTTGAAGCTGGCGGGCTCGATGTCGACGAAGACCGGGGTGGCGCCGAGGCGCGCGATGGCGCCCGCGGTGGCGAAGAAGGTGAAGGGCGTCGTGATGACCTCGTCGCCGGGGCCGACGTCCAGGGCCATGAGCGCCGCGATGAGCGCGTCGGTGCCTGAGGAGACGCCGATGGCGTGGGGGAGGGCGAGCCAAGCGGCGATCTCGCGCTCGAAGTCGGCGACGTCGGCGCCCAGGATGTAGGCGTCGCGGTCGATGACCGAGGCGATGGCGGCGAGCAGGTCGGCGCGAATCGGCGCGTGGATGGCGGCCAGATCGACGAAGGGGACGGCCATGGGCTACTCGCGGTCGGGGGCGGCGGCGGGCGCGGGGTCGAGGACCGGGCCGCCGTCGGCGTCGAGTGTGTAGGTGTTTCCGCAGGAATCGCACCAGGCGACGCCGACGTGGGTGTGCAGGCGCAGGCCGCAGTGGCAGGCGAGGCCGACGACGCGGGCGGGGACGCCCATGACCAGCGCGTGCGGCGGGATGTCGCGGGTGACGACGGCGCCGGCCGCGATGAAGGCGTGGTGGCCGATGCGGGTGCCGCAGACGATCGTCGCGTTGGCGCCCACGCTGACGCCGTCTTCGAGGATCGTCTTCTCGTAGGCGCCGCGGCGGTTGACCGCTGAGCGAGGCGTCGAGACGTTCGTGAAGACGCAGGAGGGGCCCAAGAACACGTCGTCGCCGCACTCGACGCCGTCGTAGAGGGCGACGTTGTTCTGGATCTTGCAGTTCTTGCCCAAGACGACGGTGGGGGCGACGTAGACGTTCTGGCCGAGGCTGGCGCCCGGGCCGAGGACCGCGCCGGCCATGACGTGGCAGAAATGCCAGATGCGGACGCCCTCCCCGAGGGTGGCGGGCTCGTCGACCACCGCGGTGGGGTGGACGTAGACGTTGACGCGTTCGGTCATGAGCGGCCGCCGCGGAGGCCACCCGGGCTAGGGGACAGCGCGACCGGGACGCCGCCGGCTTGCAGGGACTGCTGACCCGCTTGCAGGACCTCGAGGACCTCGACGGCGCTGCGGCCATCGCTGCGCGGGCGCTCGCCGGTGTCGACGCAGTGCAGGAAATGCTCGCACTCGGCGCGCAGCGGCTCGCGCATGGGGATGTAGGGCATGTGGATGTCGCCCTGGCGCAGCGTCAGCAGGTCGCCGTAGGACTCGTAGCTGGGCGCCATGTTGAGCTGATCGACGCCGTCGACGCCTTTGTCCATGACGCGGATCTTCTCGGACGCGGCCATGTCGTCGAAGGTCACCATCTTGCGAGTGCCGACCACGTCGATCTGGCGCTTCTTGTCGGGATCCAGCCAGGAGACGTGGATCTGGGCGGCGCGGCCGTCGGCGAAGCGCAGGGTGAGGAAGACGACGTCCTCGATGCCCGTGCGGCGCTGGAGATAGCAGAAGCCCTGGGCGGTCACGTGGCTGGGCGAGGCGCCGAGGAGGTAGAGCGCCACCGAGATGTCGTGGGGCGCCAGGGACCACATGGCGTTCTCGTCGGAGCGCACCTTGCCGAGGTTGAGGCGCAGGGCGTTGAGGTAGAGGACGTCGCCCAGGTCGCCGGCGTCGATGGAGCGCTTCAGCCACTCGACGCAGGGGTGGTAGAGCAGGAGGTGGCCGACCATCAGGCGCAGGTCGCGCTCTTCGGCGGTGCGGACGAGGTCTTCGCCGTCGGAGAGCTTCAGCGCGATGGGCTTCTCGACGAAGACGTGCTTGCCGGCCAGCAGCGCCTTCTTCGCGACCTCGTGGTGGCGCGAAGAGGGCACGACCACCATGACGGCGCCGACGTCGGGGTCGGCCAGCAGCTCGTCGAGGTCCGCGGTCACCCGAGCGTTCGGGTAGGTCCGCGCCATCTTCTTGCGCACGGCCTCCGACGCGTCGCAGATGCCCGCCAGCCGGTCGAGCTGGGCCATGTTGCGGACCAGGTTCTGACCCCAGTATCCCGCGCCGACGACCGCGACTCCTCGCCCTGCCAAATTCGCCTCCCGCGCCTGCACCCGACCTGCGCTGGGCCCCCTCGCTCAGCGACGGTGGGGACCATAGCACCGGGCGCAGGGCCGCGCGAGGTCAGCCGGCGAAGGCGGTGACGCGGTCCCAGAGGGTCGGGCGGAGACGGCTGACGAAGGAGAGCGGGATGCGGGCGCCGACGCTGTGGCGCAAGGTCTCGACGGCCTCGTGGGTGGCGGCGCGGGTGCGCCAAGCGTCGGCGCGGTGCAGCACGGTCTCCCAGTGCAGGCGAGGGCGCCAGGTCATCACGAGCAGATCGGTCAGGATGCCGAGGCGCTCGGTGCCGCGGGTGCGGGCGAAGTCCTGGCACTCGAGCAGGAAGAGGTCCTCGACCGCGGGGAGGCGCCAGCCGCCGGAGCGTGGGGCGCCGGCGCGCAGCCACAGGGCCTCTTCGCTGGCGCGGCGGCCGAAGCCGGGCAGGGCGCGGCTGACGATGTCGACGCCGGCGAGGTCGGCGACGAGGCGCTTGGCGGTGGCGCTGTCGGTGTGTGGCACCAGCAGGGTCATGCGGTCGCGCAGGCGGTCTTCGGGGTCTTGGTGGACCAGGCAGGTCGCGGCGAGGGAGCCCAGGGCCATCGGGACGCGGCCGGTCTCCAGCGCGATGCGGGAGGTGGCTTCGCGGGCGGTGTTGTAGCGCTCGCGGCCGATGAATCGCTGGCGCTGGCGCTCCATGGCGCAGGCGTCGGCGAGGGCGTGGAGGCCAAGGCGCTTCGCGTTGTCGGCCAGCGGCAGGATGAGGCCGGCGGCGGTGGCGACCTCGACGATCCCCTCAGTGGGGATGCGGTCGGCCCCGTCGGGGAGCGTCCCCGTGCGACCGCGCACCATCAACGCGTAAAGCACGCTGAGCTCGGCGTCGGAGAGCCGCTCGGTCGCCGGGTGGCGCGCCATCTCAAGGAGGTGCGAGTCCGCGCGGACCGCGCCGAGGTCCGCCTCGGTCGTCGCCCGGAGGTGTGTTTGCTCCTGCATCGCTTCCCCCCCAGCTCGTGGGCATTGGTCTGGTGAGCCGGTCGCAGCGCCTCGCTGCAATCCGAAACGACGAGTGTCGTCGCGTGGTTGCGGCTCGCTTGGCTGCGTGGCTCTCCACACTCTTCGGCCGGCCGTCCGGACGGCTTGAGCGAAAAGAACAGCGCGCTTGTCGTTGACCGGGGGGGCGAGCTAGAACCCGCACCATGCCGAAGGAGCTGGCCCATATCGAGCCGGGCGCCATGTCCCTGGCCGCCGACGCCCGTGCTCCCGGGTGCGCGCTGCGCGTCGAGGACGGGCGGGTCTGCGTCGTCTTCAGCGGCGCCGCGCTGCCGGGTGGGGTGAGCCTGGGCGAGCTGGTGATTCACCTGCCGCACGTGGGGTTTCCCTTCGATTTCCGTGAGGGCATCGAGCAGTTTCGACAGCACCGTGGCGTGGCGTGGTCGGTCGAGCTGGGCTTGGATGTGCGCGCCCTGGCCGAGCGGGCGGCCGCGGCGGGGTCGTCCGGCGTGGCGGTCACCAGCGTGCGCGTGCACGACGACGTGCTGGTGGTCGCGGGCCGCCACGGCGCGACGCGCTTTACGGCGCGGGCTCGCGTGGTGCCTGCGCCCGAGCGCCCGGGGGAAGAGCCCGCGCTGCTGGTGTCGGTCTACGGCTTCCACGTCTACGGCGTCGCGAGCGCGCCCTGGCCGACGCTGGCGGGTGCGCTGCTGGACCTGATCCCCGCGGGGCTGGTGGCCGAGCGCACCCTGACCACGGCGCGGGTGCGCGCGGTGCGGCCGGCCTTGGCGTGGTGTCTGTCGGGCCTTGGCTGGAAGCTGCCGGAGACCCGCGGGCTTGTGACCCGCGGGGTGGGCGTGCAGCAGGGCCGCATCGTCGCGGCCTTCAGCACGCGCGACGTGGCCCACGGCGAGGTGGTGACCCTGGAATCCGTCGCCGACGGCGGCGCGCGGGGCGCCTTCGCGCGCTTCGTCGAGGATCTCGAGCTCAAGCGCCACCACCCGCAGGTGGACGAGCTGCTGGCGGCGGGCGCGCTGCGCGACGCGGTCTCCGAGATCTACCGAGCGATGGACGGCTCGCCGCGGCCCGGGTTCTTGGCCGAGCGGCTGGTCGGCATCGCGGTCACGCAGCCGGTGCTGCACGACGAGGCCGAGCGCGTCTGCCGCGCGCTGCTCGAGGTGGCGTCCGACGATCCCGTCGCGCTGGCGGGGCTCGCGGCGCTGTCGATGGCGCAGGGGCGTCCCGAGGCGGCGGCCACGTGGCTGGCGCGGCTGGGCGGGCGCTTTCGCGGGGCGGCCGACCGCGATGACGCGGTGGCCGTCGACCTGACGATCGCCGATCAGCTAGGCGCCACCGACCCGATCGAGGCGCGGGCGGCGCTGGAGCGCGTGCTGGCGCGCTCGCCCGACCACGAGGAGGCCCTGTCGGCGTTGGTCCCCCTGGTCGAGCGCGCCGACGGTCCCGCGGCCGTGGTCGCGCTGCACAAGCGGCTGCTCTTCTCGGCGCGCAGCCCCGACCGGGCGCGCCAGGCGGGGCTGCGGCTCGCCCATGAGGCCCTCGGGCGCCAGGACTACGCGGAGGCCCAGGTCTATCTGCGACTGGTGCTGGAGGCCGCACCCAACGACGCCGAGGCGCGGGTGATGCTGGCCACGGTCGAGCTCGAGGCCGGCAGGCCCGACGAGGCCGCTCGCATCTTGGAGCACGCGCTGAAGGTGGCGGTGGCCTCGGAGCCCAGCCAGGTCGGCGCGGTCGCGCAGCGCCTCGCGGCCGTGCTGCTTGACGCTTGCGGCGAGCCGGGGCGGGCGCGCCGCGTGCTGTGGAGTGCCGTGGACGCCGCGTCTTTCGACGACGCCGAGGCGACGGCGCTGGCCCACCTGGCGCTCTCCGCCGGTGACGGCCCGCTGGCCCTGCGCTTCGCGAGCCAGGTCGCCCCGGACGCGCCGGAGCGAGCCCAAGCGGGCTGCGTGGCCGCGCGGGCGGCGCTGATGGCGGGCGACCGAAACCAGGGACTCGAGCACGCGCTCGGGGTCTTGGAGGCGGTGCCCGGCCACGAGGCGGCGCTGGCCCTGGTCGAGGAGGCCGCGGCGGGTGCAGAGGTCCGCGAGCGCCTGCTCTTCCGGATGCGGCGCGCGGCGGGCGCGGTGAGCGAGCCGGCGGCCCGCGCACGCCTGCATCGCGCGGTGGCGCGGCTCTACGAGTCCCTGGACCTCCACGCGGACGCCATCGGGCCCTACGAGGTGTCGCTGGACGCCGAGCCCGACCGCGAGGCGGCCCAGGCGGTGGCGCATCGCCTGCTGGCGCTCTACGGCCGCTTCGGGATGTGGCCGCGCCATCAAGAGCTCTGCGAGCGGCTGCTGGCGACGGCCGCGGGCGCGCTGGATCGGGTGCCGCTCCTGGTGAGGCAAGCCCGCGCGGCCCTTGAAGAGCTTGGCGACGCCGCGGCCGCCCGGCGCATGCTGGACGAGGCCGTGGAGCTCTCGCCGCGGCGCGTGGACGCGCAGCGGCTGCTGGCGGAGGCCCTGCGCGTGGAGGAGGACTCGGCCGCGCTGGTCGCCGTGCTGCGCCGCCTGGAGGCGCTGGAGCCGGGCGAACTGGAACGCGGCAAGGTCGCGCTGGAGCTGGCCGGCTTGGCGCTGCAGGCCGGCGCGCCAGGCGAGGCGCGGGCGGTCTTGGGGCGGCTTCCGGCCGTGGTCGCGACGACCCAGGCCGCGCAACTGCTCCGCGAGCGGGCCGGGCTGCCGGGGCAGGGGAGGCCGCCGATCTCGGGCGGGCTCGCCCGGGCCGACCACGCCCCGCCGCTGGAGCCGCGGGCCGAGGTCGTGGTCACCCGCGAGTCGCCGTCGGCGGCTTACGCCCGGGCCCTGGGCCTGGCCGACCGCGGGGAGCTTGCCGCGGCGCGGGATCTTCTGGCCGCGATTGTGGAGGCGGATCCTGGGCAGGTTCCGGCCCGCGAGTTGCTGCGTTTGCTCACCGAGGCGTCACAGCAGCGCGTCGCGCCGCCCCCGACCGCTGAGCCGCCCGCCGCCCCGGCTCGCGCGTTCGTCGCGGCCGAGCCGCCTGCGGCCGAGCCGGCTGCTGCCGAGCCGCCTGCCGTGGAGAGCCGGGTCGCGGCGGCGCTGGGCGGCGCGCTCGCCGGGCTCGACCTCGACGAAGCATCACAGCCCGAGATCGGCGGCTCAGAGACTGAGCAGTCGCTGCCGGCTCCGGTGGAGCGGCGGATCGAGGAGGGCGACCGGATCGAGGCGCTGCTCGGAGAGGCGCTGGAGGCCAGCGCGCGCGGCGATGTGGCGGAGGCGGGGCGGCTGGCGCGCGAGGTGCTCGGGCTCGACGACCACTCGGTGGAGGCGCTGGAGCTCTGTGCCGACGCGGCGCGGACCGCGGGCGATTGGGCGACTCTGAGCGGGCTGCTGGAGCGGTTGGGGGACGTGACCTTCGACGCGACGGAGACCCTGGCGCTGAGCCGCGAGCGGGCCCACGTCATCACCCAATATATGGATGACGCGGAGGCCGCGGCCGAGGCGTGGGAGCAGGTGTTGTCCTGGCAGCCGCTGGACCCGGAGGCGACGCGCGAGCTGGTGAGCTTGGCGGAGGCGCGTGGGGACCACGGGGGGCTGGCGGCGCTGTGGGCGCGGCGGGCGGAGGCGGCGAAGTCGAGCGCGGAGGTCGCGGCGTCGCCCGAGTCGCTGTGGCGGGTGCTGGCGCGGGCGCGCACCGAGGAGGCCCGGGTGCGCTTGGGGCCGCTGAGCGACGGAGAGGGTGCGTTGGCGGCGGCGCGCGATGGCGTGGCGGTGTCGCCTGACGACCCGGAGCTGCTCGAGATGCTGGTCCGGGCGCTGGCCGCGACCAACGAGCGCGTGGAGTGCCACGAGGCGGTCGAGCGCCTGCTGCCGCACCTCATCGACGGTCCGCTGCGCGACGAGATGCTGCTTCTGCGCCGCGGGTGAACCCCCGAGCGCCGTCAAATCCCTCGGCGGCGTCAGGGTTTTTCGGGGTCCGGGGGGCGGGTCATCGCCAGGCGGAACCCGACGCTGCTCTTGCGGTCCCAGGGGCCGAGCTGCGCCCGCGCGGAGCTGCGGCAGGCCGCGGCGCCGCTGGCCCAGCTGCCGCCGCGTGCGGCCCGCGAGGCGCCTTCGCCTTGGCCGACCGGGTCGACCTGCTCGGGCGGACCGGCGGCGTCGTAGGCGTCGAAGCACCACTCCCAGACGTTGCCGTGCATGTCGTGAAAGCCCCACGGGTTCGGGGGGAAGCTGCCCACGGGGGTCGACGCCGGGCCGTGGCGCCGCTCGAAGTTCGCCTGGGTCGGCGCCAAGCTGTCGCCGGTCGCGTACGCGGTCGTGGTGCCCGCGCGGCACGCCAGCTCCCACTCGGCCTCGGTGGGCAGTCGGTAGCCCGGCCCCGTCGGGTCCAGCCAGCGCGCCTCGCCCGTCAGCAGGTGGTAGGCCTCGGGCAGCCCCTCCAGCAGCGACAGGGCGTTGCAAAACCGGACCGCGTCGAACCAGGAGACCTGCTCCACGGGGCGGTCTGGGCCGACGAAGAACGAGACCGGCTCGCCCAAGACGGCCTGCCACTGGGCCTGGGTCACCGGCGTCTCGCCCAGAAAGAAGCCGCGCGAGATGATGACCTCGCGGCGGCCCTCGTCGTCGGCGCGGCCCTCCTCGTCTGCGAGGCTTCCCATCACGTAGCTGGTGGGCTCGACGGCCAGCATGACGATGCCGGCCACGACGCCTTCTTCTTGGCTGCCGACCACGGTCTCGCGGCGCAAGACGCGGCGCTGGACCCGGCGCATGTGGACGATCTCGCGGGTGTTCACGACCCAGCCGGTCTGCTCCTTTGTGAAGATGGTGGCCGGCTTCACGACGACCTTCTCACGGTAGCGCTCGTGGGAGCGGAAGGGCTCGTCGACCTCGATGACGCCGCCGTCCCCGACGCGGGAGCGCGCGCGCCGCCGCGTGGTGGGCGGGGGCGGCGCGGTGAGCCGCTCGTGCAGCTCGGCGCGCTCGCCCAACGCGAAGAGCACGTCGTAGACCGGCCAGCCCTGGCCCTTCTCCAGGTACGCCTCGAGGAGCGCCAGCTCGCCCTCGTCGACCTGCGCGTGGCCGCGACTCAGCTCCAGCGTCGCCGCCACCATCGGGCGGGTTTGCTGCCAGAGGTCGTGCGCCAGCGCAGCCAGGGTCGCGGCGACGGCGTCCACGCCGCCGAAGCGCTCCGCGTCGCCCATGGCTCGAAGCGCGTAACCGCGGTCGCGCATCACCGCCTCGCCGAGCGCGATCGAGGCCTGCTCCTCGTCAAGGAGGTCGGCGTGAGCCAGCGCCTCGAGGTAGAGCGCTTCAGGCAGCAGCGGGCCCAGGTCACGGGCCGCCGCCAGCCGCTCCAGCGCCTGACCGGGCAGGTCCTGGCGCAGGCAGGCGAACGCGGCGGCGGCCAGGGCCTGAGCGGCCAACTCGGGGCGGGCCACCTCGGCGAACTTGGCGGCCTTGGCGAAGGCCTTGTCCGCGGTCGCCAGCTCGATGAGGGCCGCCTGTCCGCCGGCGAACCCCAGGCGGAGCAGGCCCAGCAGGAAGCAGAAGCGCCACTCGGCCATCTGGCCCAGGACCTCGCCCTTGATGGCCATCCCGTGGCGAAGCTCGGCGAACGCGACCAGGAAGGCGCCGGCTTCGAAGGCGCCGCGGGCGGACTCGAAGTGCGCGAAGGCGCGGACCTGCCCGGGCGTCAGCTCGGAGCCGAGCTCGCCGGCGAGGCTGTCGCTCAACGCTCGGGTCGCGACGAGGCCGCCCGCGAGCTCCCAGCAGGTGCGCGCGCTCCACCCCCACAACCCGGCGGCGTCGGGGCGAAGCGGATAGGACGCCTGCTCGCTGCCGTCGGCGAAGGTGTTGAACTCGAAGCCTTCGTACTCGAGGGTCGCGCGGGCGACGACGTGGCGCAGGTCGCTGACCGGCGCGGCGAGGGCGACCCGGGCGGCGTCGACGGGCGTGGCGGGGGCGGGTCCGTCGAGGAAAGACCCCTCGGCCAGCCAACGCTTCCAACGCTCGTCTGCCTCGTTCAGCGCGATCTCCTCGGCGAAATCCGCCCCCAGGAGGGGCGAGCGCGCTGAGTATGCACCAAAGCGGCCCCCGCGCTCAGCGAGAACCCGCCGAGGGCGCGGCCGGCTGCACTTCCGCGCGAAACGCCAGGGTGCGGCTCTCCCCCACGACACCGGACACGTGCACGACGCCGCCAGCGCCCGCCCAGACGGAGAGCTCGACGACCTCGCCGACGAGGCACTCGTGGACGTACTCGATCGCCAGCTTCTGCGGCGGACGCAGCGGCCCGGCCGGCCCCAGCGCGTCGGCGGCGACGGCGGCGGCCCGCGCGTCCTCGATCCAGTCGGCGTATCGCGCGTGATTGGCGTGCTGCAGGACGTCGGTGTCGCTGTAGCGCACGACGGTCTGGCAGCGAAACGCGGCTGCGGGCGGTGCCTCCTCGCCAAGCCGCTGATGCACCAGCCCGCGGGCACTCACCAGGTCGCGCACGCTCTCGGGAAGCGCCGCCGGCCGCCCCGCCGCGTCGATGCTCACGCCTACGACCGTCGCGGTCGCGACCTCCTCGCCGCTGGCCTCGTCGACCACCCGCTGCCCCATGGTCAGGCTGGTGCGACCCACCGCCTCCAACCACAGCGAGACGCGCAGCCGCTCGGCCCGGCCCAGGGGCCGCCCCATCGTCACCTGCTGCGCGCGCACCACCATGCGCCGCCCCCCCGAGAAGAGGCCCGCCATGCCGGCCGTGCTGTCGTACCCAGCCTCCCAGCGCGTGTGCTCCAAGTAGCGCAACAGCACCGCCGCCGGAATGCGCCCGTAGCGGTCCAGCTCATAGGCGCGCGTCGTGATTTCGCGTTCCAGCATCGCCATCGAACTCACCCCATCCGCCTGATGTCCCGCAGCGCGCCTGCGCCACCAGCCGCGCGAACAAAGCCGCCCCCGCTGTGGGCTGTCAACATCCAACCGCACGCGCGAGAAGGGCAATCGCGCGTGAGGCGGCGCGTGATTCGGGGCGTCGTCGCGCGCGATTGCCCGCTATCAGCGGTCAGCGGTCAGCGGTCAGCGCTCAGCCCATCGATACAGTCCGAGCGCGCTGGCGAGACCTCGCGCGCGCCTCGGGGCCGCGAAGCTGATAGCTACGGGCTGAAAGCTGATAGCGGGCAATCGCGGCTCTGAGCCTGCTGATACGTACAGGCCTCGACGCGATTGCCCACGCTTGCGCCGCCGGGCGGCTCGCGCGAGCATCCGCCTGGGCGCTGAGGCACGGTGGAGGGCGGGTTGGGTCGGATTCGATGGCAGCAGGTGGTCATCCTGTGCGTACCGGTGCTGGCCGCGCTCGCGCTCTATGCCGACGTGACCGACGCGGGATTCGCCTTCGACGACCCTATCGCTGTCATCGGCAACCCCCTTGTCGACGGGACGGCCCCGTTCAGCGACGTCATCACCACGAACTTCTGGGGTGACCGCCCCGGCTTCGAGCACCTCGCGAGCTGGCGCCCGCTGACCGTCGCCAGCCTCCGCCTCGACCACTTCCTCGGCGACGGCGCCGCGGCCACCTTCCACACCACCAACCTGCTCCTCCATGCCCTCGTCGTCCTCGCGGCCGGCCTGCTCTTCCTCCGCCTCGCCGTCCCGGTCGCCGCCGCCGCCGCCGGCATGATGGTCATCGCCGTCCACCCCCTCTTCGGAGAGGCCGTCGCGTCCATCGTCGGCCGCGGCGACCTCCTGGCCGCCCTCCTCGGGCTGCTCGGCCTCCGCGCCCTCGTCGGCGGCCAGTTCCGCGGCGTCGTGGCCCTCGGGCTGGCGCTGCTCGCCAAGGAGTCCGCGGTCATCTTCCTGCTGCCCGCGTTCATCCTGGCGCTGCAGGACCGCGACCGTCAGGCCGCCGTGCTCCTCCTCTTCGCCGCCGGCATCTGGTACGGCGCCCGCGTCGCCGTCGTCGGTGGCCTCGGCGGCGTCGTCACCCCCATCGACAACCAGCTCGCCGGCCTCGATTTCTCCGAGCGTTTGCCTGGCGCCCTGGGCGTCGTCGGCCGCTACCTCGGCCACTGGCTCGTCCCCACCGCCATCGCCGCCGACCACGGGCCCGCGGTCGACCTCGCCGGCCCCCAGAACGCCTTCGCCATCATCGGCGCCGCCGGCTCCGTCGCCCTCATCGGCGCCACCATCGCCGCCCTGCGCCACCGCCAACTCCTGATCGTGCTGGGCCTCCTCATCGCCCTCGTCGGCCTGGCCTTGCTGTCGAACATCGCCTTCATCCTGCCCACGCCCTTCGCCGGCCGCCTCGCCTACGCCCCCGCCGTCGGCCTCGCCCTCGCCCTGGGCGGTGCCTTCGCCGGCCGCCTCGGCACCATGCGCTACCCCGCGCTCTTCATCGTCGGCGCCTGGCTGGGCATCGGCACCCTCGCCACCCGCGCCGAGGTCCGCGCCTGGCAAGACGACGCCTCGCTCTTCAGCGCCGCCGTCGACGCCGAGCCCCGCAGCGCCCGCTCGCGCTCAAACCTCGCCCGCCAGGCGCTGGAGGCAGGCCAGCCCGAGATCGCCCTGGCGCACCTCGAGGCCGCCCGCCTCGTCGCCCCACACCACCCGCTGGTCCTCACGAACCTCGCCGTGGCCCTCGAGCGCACCGGCCAGCAAGCCGAGGCCTGGCGCGTCGCCCAAGCCGCCGTCTCCGCCGAGGTCCGCCCCGGCAACGCCCGCGGGAACCTCTGCGCCCTGGCCCTCGCCCGCCCCGACGTCGACGACGCCCTGGTGGTCGTGACCTGCGAGAACGCAGTCCGCGCCTTGCCGGACGCCCCCGAACCCCTCACCAACCTCGGCCGCGCCCTGGCCCGCGCCAAGCGCGACGCCGACGCCGAGTCCGTCTTCGCCCAGGCCCGCGCGCGCTTCCCGGACAACGCCTTCGTCCTCGGCCACGTCACGGGGTTTCTCGCCAGCCGCGGCCGCTTCGACGACGCCGTCGCCACCCAGCGCCAGCTCGTCGCCATGGCCCCCGCCGATGCGGAGCGCCGTCGCAACCTCGTCGCGTTGCTGCTCTCGAGCGGCGGCAACCTCAAGGCGGCCGGCGAGTCCCGCGCTGCGTGCGCCCGCGGCGAGGAGGCGCGCTCGCTGGTGCCGGGCGTGCAAGCCGTGCAGCAGCGCGCCGCGTTTCTGTGCGCTTCCCCCCATCCCTAGCCCGCGCCTTCGCTTTCCGTTCAAGGGAGCGGTGCCCGGGGCCGATGAGGGAGAGGCAGGCGCGCCACCCCCAAACTTGGCGCTCCTGCGTTACCCCCAGCAGCAGCAGGTAGGCGATGAATGGAGAACGGAAGGGCGCCCGTGCGTCCCAAGCGAGCGTCGTGTCCTCCGGGTCCACCGAGCCCGCGCCCATGGGGCCGGTGACTCGGAGGGCGATGCGAGTGCGCGAGGCCATCGCGGAGGGTCGCTACCACCGGGACCCGAAGGCGGTCGCAGAGGCCTTTGTGATTCGAGAGTTCTTTGACCTTGAGGTGCCGAACTGAGGACGCAAAGGCGCCAGCGAGGCGCGGGACCGCTGGGGTATCGACGCCCAGCGGGCCTGCGCCTCACAAGCGCAGGCGAACGCGAGCTACCCGCGCAGGCCCAGGGCCAAGATGCTGGCGATCTCACGCAGCAGCGCGATGTCGTCGGCGCGAAACGGGTGTGACCTGCGCGTGTTGACCTCGAGCGTGCCCAGCAGCTGCCCGTTGGCGATCGGGACGACGACGCCGTTTCGCGGCGCCGGCAGCAGCGAGGTGGCCTTCTCGTGCTTCGGGGCTTCGCCGAAGTAGATGGTCTCGCCGCCCGCCAAGGCTTGGCGCAGGTAGCGGTCGCCTTTGCCCACGCGCGAGGTCGGCTCGTTGCGGCTGAGGCCCACGGCGGCGAGCACGAGCAGGCTGTCGTCGCCCGACGCGCGCGTCACCAGCGCACCGTCCGCCGAGGTCAGATTGCGTGACCAGCGCGCGGCCGCCAGGGCCGCCGTCTCCACCGCGTCGCCGGCGCTCACGATGCCGACGAGCTCGCGATACATCTCGAGCACCCGCTCCGAGCGCGCGCGCACGTTTCCGTCTTCCACGCGACGACGCGGCCTCGCGGCCTCCATGACTCGAGCCAACAGCTCCATCAGGAACCTCCCTACCGCTCGCGCGGCGCACCAAGGATCCCATCGGCCCTCCGCCGAATCGACTTGAGTCTTTTTTCGCACGCCCGCGTCGTTTTGTTCCAGGCCGCGTCCTTGCTGGGTCCGCTCGCTTCGGTGAACGCAGGTCCTCGCGCCCGTGGTAGCGTTTTCGGGAGCGCGCCCCCCGACCGGACCCGACCGATGCCCGACCCGCCCATCGCCACCCAGCTCGCCCTCGGCCTCGACGCCCCCGCCGCCCTCGACGCCCGCCTCGACGCCCTGCGCGCCCTCATCCCCGGCGCCTTCGTCGAGGGCGAGCTCTCGCCGGAGCGACTCCTCCGCGCCCTCGGCGTCCCCGCAGCGCCCGACGCCCCGCCCGAGCGCTACGCCTTCACCTGGGCCGGCCGCGCCGACGCCTTCGCCGCCCTGCGCCAGCCCCCCGCCGGCGCCCTGCACCCCGCCCGCGCCGAGTCCGTCGCCTTCGACACCGCCGAGAACCTCGTCATCGAGGGCGACAACCTCGAGGTCCTCCAGCACCTCCGCCCCGCATACGCAGGCCGCGTCTCGATGATCTTCATCGACCCGCCCTACAACACCGGCCACGACTTCATCTATAAGGACGACTTCCGCGAGCCGCTCGGCGCCTACCTCGCCCAGACCGGCCAAGCCGACGCCGCCGGCCGCCTCCTGCGCAGCGACACCGAGACCGACGGCCGCCACCACTCGCGCTGGCTCTCGATGATGGCGCCGCGCCTCACCCTGGCCCGCGAGCTGCTCGCCCCCGACGGCGCCCTCTTCGTGTCCATCGACGACGGCGAGCTACCCCACCTGCGCCTGCTGCTCGACGAGGTCTTCGGCCGCGAGCACTTCGTCGCCCAGATCGCCTGGCAGAAGCGCTACACCCGCTCCAACAACACCGGCGGCTTCACCTCGGTCATCGACCACGTCCTGCTCTACCGCCGCTCCGAGGCGTTTCAGCCACGCCTGCTGCCCCGCACCGAGCGCGACGCCGCCGAGTTCAAGAACCCCGACAAGGACCCGCGCGGCCTCTGGAAACCCACGTCGTTTCTCAACCAGGTCCCCCCCGAGCGCCGCCCCAACCTCGCCTACCCCATCACCAACCCGAAGACCGGCGAGGTCACCCACAACACCCGCAAGGCCTGGCGCACCAACCGCGAGGGCTACGAGCGCCTGCTCAGCGAGGGTCGCCTGTGGTGGGGGCGCGACGGCCGCCGCCCGATCCCCCAGGTGAAGACGTATCTCTCGGAGATCCGCCAGGGCCTCACGCCGACGAATTTCTGGAGCCACAGCTACGCCGGCCACACCGACACGGCCCACTCCGAGCTGAAGGCGCTGTTTGGCAAGAAGGTCTTCGACACGCCCAAGCCGACCCTGCTGATTCGGCGGATGCTGGAGCACGCGACCGGCCCCGACGCGCTGGTCATGGACTTCTTCGCCGGCTCGGGCGCGACGGCCGAGGCCGTGCTGGAGCAGAACCTCGCCGACGGCGGAGAGCGCCGCTACATCCTGGTGCAGCTGCCCGAGCGGCTCGAGGGAGGGCCCTTTGAGACCATCGCTGACATCACGCGGGAGCGGGTGCGGCGGGTGGTCGCGCGGGTGGGGGAGGGCGCGGATGAGGCGGGGCGCGGGTTTCGCGCGTTTCGGCTGGAGCCGGCCCTGGTCCCGCGCTGGCCGGTGCGGCCGCTCAGCGCCGAGGAGGTCGCGCGCGAGCTGGCCCAGCAGGTAGCGGGCGCGGCGGTGCAGCCGGGCTCAGGCGCTGAGGCGGAGGCGCTCGCCTTCGAGGTGGGCCTGCGGGCGGGCGTGCCGCTCAGCGCCTCGGTCGAGCGGGTCCAGCTCGGTGCTGCGGCCGGCCTGGCCGTCGGTGGCGGCGCCCTCTGCGTCTGCCTCGCCGAGGCCATGGACGCAGACATCGCCGAGGCCATCGCCGCGCGCCGTCCGGCCCTCGCGGTCTGCCTGGAGCGCGCGTTCGGCGGCGACGACGGCCTGCGCCTGCGGGTGCGCGACCGGCTGCGCGAGGCCGACGTCACGCTGAAGACGGTCTGACCTTGACCGTACGCTTTCAGTTCGACGCCGAGCAGCCCCACCAGCGCGAGGCCGTGGACGCGGTGGTCGACGCGCTGGCCAGCCTGGGCTCCCGGCGGCCGGTCGGGGAGGCCTCGCGCGCTGGGGTCGTCAGCCACGGGGAGCCGCTCGATCTCGGGCGGTTCCTCCTCGATGTGCAGGCGGTCCAGGCGCGCCACGGCCAGGCGCTCAGCGGCGAAGGCGAGGGCGCTGAGCTGACCGTGGAGATGGAGACAGGCACCGGAAAGACCTACGCCTACCTGCGCGCGATGCGCGAGCTCTACGCGCGCTACGGGCTGTCGCGCTTCATCGTGGTGGTGCCCAGCGTCGCCATCCGCTGCGGCGTGCTCGCGCAGATCGAGGCGCTGGCTGAACATTTTCAGGGTCTGTACCCGGAGCAGCGGGCCGAGGCGACCCTCTTCGACGCCCAATCCCTGGGCGGGGTGCGCCGCTTCGCGCGGGACTCGGGCCTCCAGATCCTCGTGATGAACATCGACGCCTTCAACAAGGGCCGAGGAAATCTGGGGCACCGTCCCGCGGACGCGCTGGGGGGCGAGACGCCCGTCGGGCTGTGCGCGGCGACCCGGCCGGTGGTCATTCTGGACGAACCGCAGAGCATGGAGGGCCCGCGCGCGCGGGCGGCGCTGGCGGAGCTTCGGGCCCTGGTCACGCTGCGCTGGTCGGCGACGCACCGGCGGGCCCCCCACTGCGTCTACCGCCTCGATCCTGTCAGGGCGTTTGCCATGGGGCTGGTCAAGCGGGTGGAGGTCGCCGCGGTCACGGCGGAGGGCGCACGCGACGCGGCCGTCACGCTGCTGCAGACCCGGGCGACCAAGCGCGGCGTGTCGGCCAAGCTGAGCGTCGAGGGGCCCGGCGGCCCGGTGGTGATGACCGTGCGAGGGGAGGGCGAGGACCTCTTCGAGGCGTCGGGCGGTGTGGAGGCCTGTCGCGGCCTCGTGGTGCGGGCGGTCGACCACGGGCTGGGGGCGGTGGACTTTGAGTCGGGGCTGCGGCTGCTGGCCGGCGCGGGTGGTCCCGACGGGGCCGCGCGCGAGGCGATCTGGCGCGCCCAGCTCGAGGAGACCGTCGCCTGCCACCTGGAGCGCGAGCTGGCTTGCCGGCGCCTGCTGCCGGCGGGCCAGCAGATGAAGGTGCTCTCGCTGGTCTTTCTCGACCGCGTCGACGACTACGCGGCCGACGACGGCGTCGTCCGGCGCGAGTTCTGCGAGGCCTGGGAGCGCGCGCGGGCCGACGAGCGCTTCGCCGGCCTCGAGCTGCCGCCCGCCGATCGCGTCCACGCGGGCTACTTCGCGCGTCGCCGCGGCGCGGCGGTGGACTCCACCGGCAAGAGCCGCGAGGACGACGAGGCCTACGCGCTGATCATGGCGGACAAATCGCGGCTCCTGTCGCCCGGCGAGCCGGTGCGCTTCGTCTTCAGCCACTCCGCGCTCCGGGAGGGCTGGGATAACCCCAACGTCTTTCAGATCTGTACGCTGCGGCGCACGCGATCGGAGC
>JAWKRR010000085.1:0-24369 GCA_041389525.1 Myxococcota bacterium
GAGCGTGATATCGGCGCTGTCCGCGAGGCACGGGGCCGCGGTGGGGTCCTGGGCGCCACATCGCCGACGACGAGCGAGCCGTCGCCAATGAAGAGGCTTCGGTGGGCGGCGACGACCCAGTCGGGTCCGCCGTCGGCCGAAGCCGCGCGGGGCAGCATCGCGAGGGTCAGCGCTGCCGCGGCGAGGGACGCGCGTTGGAGTAGCCAGCGCGGGCGCGTCGCAGCATCACGGCGCTGGGGGAAGCGGGGGGGGGTACGCACGTTCAGTGGGTTCGCGGCGCAGGCAGGGTGCATCACGTCTCCAAGCAAGTCCATCGCGTCGGCAGCGCACGGAGTGGACCAGCGATCGGGGACACTAACTGAGTCGCGCGGAATAAAATCGGAAATCGTCGTGGGGACGACGGTTACAGAGCCGGGATCTTGGGCTGCTCTTTTGCGTTGCACCGATGTGCGGGCGGACGCACCGTCAACGGTTCTACCCGGCCGAGGGCAGCGCGAGCCCGAGCGAGCGCCCGGGCGGTCAGCTGGCCGGGATATACTGGAAACTGTTACAGAACTCGCGAGGCCTGTAACGGTAAGAATCGCACGGTGCGGATTGAGGTTTTCGATTCGGATGGGTGTGAACGCTGTAACGATTGCGTAACCGATTGACGCGTCGCAGCAGAGCTCATCATGGGGGCCGCGGCGTCCGGGGCCGGGCGAGGATTGGGGCCGGGACCGCCTGGGAACCGGTGACTATCGAGCGCAAGCGGTCTGTAGCGGGCAGCGGGCGCAGCAGGCCGGGTCTTGGCGGGTGGGGCAGTCGTCTAAAATGCCCAGGCGGCATAAGGCGAAATCGAAGCGGATGGGGTCTTCGGGGTCGACCTCTCGGAGGGCTCTGGTGATGTCGAGGACCATGGCGAGGCCGGCGGTCTTGCGGGTGGTGAGGCCCAGGTAGCCGGCGATTCGGGCGATGTGGGTGTCCAGCGGCATGAGGAGCTGCGATGGCGTTGCTGAGCACCACAGCCCGAGATCCACGTCGCGGCGGCGCACCATCCAGCGCAGGTACATGTGCAGGCGCTTGGTCGCGCTCTGGCCTTCGGGGTCGCTGAGGAAGGTTCGGGTGCCGCGGCGCTGCCTCGCGCCCGGGTCCAGGCGGGTCGATAGCTCGCGGATGAGCGAGGCGGCGCCTGGGCGAACGTCTTCGGCGCTCTCGGTCATGCCGGCGGCGAAGAGGGGCTCGAGGGCGCCGGCGTCGGCCAGCGCGCGGCCGAGCATCATGTAGATGTTGGCGAGGTCCTCGGGGAAGACCCAGCGGTGGTTGAAGCCGGCGGCGAAGCGCTTGGCGTCGCGGGCGGTCAGCTCGGGCAGCGCGGCCGCGGGGTGCGGGCCCAGCGGTGCAAGGGCCCGGCGGATCGACGCCTGGATGATGCCGACGCCGCCAAACGACAGCCCCGCCGCGATGAAGCCGGCGACTTCGCGGTCCGCGGCGTCCGGGTAGGCGACGACCAGGTCCAGCGGGTCGCTCTGGACCAGCGCGTCTCGGCTGTAGCGCGCGTAGACGGCCTCCAGCGCCGCCGCGAGCTCAGCCGTCACCGTCGGGCTCCTCGCCACGATCGACCGCATCGCGTCGCGCGCGCTGCTTGGCCAGGCGCTCGGCCAGATGCCGCTCGTAGCCATGCTCCGTCGGCTCGTAGAAGCGGTGGCCCCGCAGCGCGTCGGGCAGGTAGTGCGCCGGGACCCAGCCGCCGTGGTCGTGGGGGTAGCGGTAGCCCTCGCCCGCGCCCATCTCCTTCATCAGCCGCGTCGGCGCGTTGCGCAGGTGGTTCGGCACCGGCAGCGTCCCCTGCGTCCGCGCGGCCTCCAGCGCGGCGTTGATGCCCAGGTAGGCCGCGTTCGACTTGGGCGCCGTCGCCAAATAGGTACACGCCTGCCCCATCGGGATACGCCCCTCGGGCATGCCGATCATCTGGAAGGCCTGCATGGCGTCCACGGCCACTGCCAGTGCGCGCGGGTCGGCGTTTCCGATGTCCTCGGCAGCGAAAATCACCATACGGCGACAGACAAATCGCGGGTCGTCGCCCGCCTCCAGCAGCCGCGCCATCCAGTAGAGCGCCGCGTCGGGGTCGGAGCCGCGCAGGCTCTTGATGAAGGCGCTGGACACGTCGTAGTGGCCGTCGCCCGCCCGGTCGTGGCGCAGCGACGGCATCGAGGTCGCCTCCGCCGCCACCTCGCGGGTAAGCGCGCGCCCTGCCCTGGCCGCGTGGTGCGCCACCTGCTCGAGGATGCCCAGCGCTCGCCGCGCGTCGCCGTCGGCCGCCTTCGCCAGATCCGCCAGCACGCCTGGCTCGGCGACCAAGCCCAGCCCGCCGAGGCCCCGCTCTTCGTCGGCCAGCGCCCGGCCCAAAAGCTCGGCCAGCGCGTCATCCGGCAGCGCGTCGAGCCGCACCACCCGGCACCGCGACAAGAGCGCCGAGTTCAGCGCGAAGCTCGGGTTCTCCGTCGTCGCGCCGATCAGCGTCAGCGTCCCGTCCTCCACGTGCGGCAGGAACGCGTCCTGCTGGCCCTTGTTGAACCGGTGGATCTCGTCGACGAAGCAGATCGTCCGCCGCCCGCTCATGGCCCGCCCGCGCGCCCGCTCGACGATCTCGCGCACCTCTTTGACCCCGCCCAGAACCGCCGAAAAGGGCTCGAAGCTCGCGTCCGCCGACTGCGCCACAACCCGCGCGAGAGTAGTCTTCCCGCTACCCGGCGGCCCCCACAGCACCAGGCTCGGGATGGCGTCCCGCTCGACCGCCAGCCGCAGGAAGGTCCCCTCGCCGAGCACCCCCTCCTGCCCGACCACCTCGTCCAGGGTGCGCGGCCGCATCCGGTCCGCCAGGGGCACCCCCTCGGCCCCCCGTCGTTGCTGCTGAAAGAGGTCATCAGTCAATTGAATCAAGCTCCGCGTGACGCGATCTCGTCCTTGTCCGTACCGCCCCCATCGAGTAGCTTCCGCCCACTTCAGAGCCTGCACGGGGTGGTCGCCATGTTGCCCGAAAAGCTTCCGGAAGCCCTCACCTTCGACGATGTCATGCTCGTTCCGGGGTACAGCGAGGTCCTGCCGAAGGACGTCGACCTCAAGACGCGCGTCACCCGCGGGCTCGAGCTGAACATCCCGCTGCTGTCGGCGGCGATGGACTCGGTGACCGAGGCGCAGATGGCCATCACGGTCGCGCGCCACGGCGGGCTCGGCGTCATCCACAAGAACATGTCGCCGGAGCGGCAGGGTTCCGAGGTGCGCAAGGTCAAGAAGTACGAGAGCCGGATGGTCGTCGACCCGGTGACTGTGCGCCCCGACCAGACGCTGGCGGAGGCCGTCGAGAGCATGCGGCAGCACGACATCTCGGGCTTGCTTGTCACCGAGCGCGGCAAGCTGGTGGGGATCCTGACCCACCGCGACATCCGCTTCATCGAGGATCTGGCGCGTCCCGTGGGCGAGCTTATGACCCGCGACCTGGTGACGGTGCCCGAGGGGACCAGCAGCGACGAGGCCAAGCGCGTGCTGCACGAGCACCGGGTGGAGAAGCTGCCGGTCATCGACGCCGAGGGGGCGCTGCGCGGGCTCTTCACCATCAAGGACATCGACAAGGAGGCGCGCTACCCCGACGCGGCGAAGGACGGGCGCGGGCGGCTGGTGTGCGCGGCGGCGGTCGGCGTGGGCGCGGATTGCGAGGCGCGGGCTGGGTATTTGATGGAGGCCGGCGTCGATGTGCTGGTGGTCGACACGGCGCACGGGCACTCCAAGGGCGTCATCGACGCGGTGCGGATGCTGCGCGGCGCGTGGCCGGACGTGCAGATCGTCGCCGGCAACATCGCGAGTGCCGAGGGGGCGGAGGCGCTGATCGCGGCTGGCGTCGACGGGCTGAAGGTCGGCATCGGGCCGGGCTCCATCTGCACGACGCGCGTGGTCGCTGGCGTCGGCGTCCCGCAGATCACGGCCGTCGACAACGTGGTGCGCGCGGCCAGCCGTCACGGCATCCCGGTCATCAGCGACGGCGGCATCAAGTTCTCCGGCGACATCGTGAAGGCCACGCCGCCGGCGCCCACACGACGATGATGGCAGCATTCGCCGGCACCGACGGTGCGCCGGGCGAGCGCATCCTCTATCAGGGGCGCTCCTACAAGATGTACCGCGGCATGGGGTCCATCGGGGCGACAGCGGAGGGTCAGCGACCGCTACTTCCAGACCGGACAGCGACGACTGAAAGCTGGTCCCCGAGGGCATCGAGGGCCGCGTGCCGTACAAGGGCAGCGTGGACGGCGTCATCTTCCAACTCGTGGGCGGGCTGCGGGCCGGCATGGGCTACGTCGGCGCGCGGGACATCGCCGCGCTGCGGGCCTGCGAGCGCTTCGTGCGGATCTCCAGCGCCGGGCTGACCGAGAGCCACGTCCACGACGTGATCATCACGAAAGAATCGCCGAACTACAATCGCTAGCGAGACGCGGCGCGGAGACCCCCCGATGCATATGGCGGAGACGACCGAGCGCATCCTGATCCTCGATTTCGGGAGCCAATACACGCAGCTGATCGCGCGGAAAGTGCGCGAGCAGCGGGTCTACTGCGAGATTCACCCGTGCACGGTCGACGCGGACTTCATCCGCGGCTTCGGCGCGGGCGGCGTCATCTTGTCGGGCGGGCCGGCCTCGGTCGACGAGGAGGGCGCGCCCTCGCCTGACCCGGTGGTCTTTGAGCTCGGCGTCCCGGTGCTGGGCGTCTGCTACGGCTTTCAGGTGATGACCAAGCACTTCGGCGGCCAGGTGTTGCCCAGCGACAACCGCGAGTTCGGCCGCGCGCTGGTGCACGTCGAGACTCGGATGGGGACGCGCGGCGACCTCTTCGCGGAGATCGACGACGCCGACCTACCGACGCGAGTGTGGATGAGCCACTCCGACCGCATCGCGCGGCCCGGCGAGGGCTTCGTGGTCACCGCCAGCACCGAAAACGGCGTGCCCGCGGCCATGGCGCACACCTCGATGCCGTTCTACGGCGTGCAGTTTCACCCTGAGGTCTTCCACACCCACCACGGGCCGCAGATCCTGGCCGCCTTTCTCTTCGAGATCTGCGGGCTCAGCCCGTCGTGGACCATGGCCAGCTTCGTGGAGCAGGCCATCGCGACCATCCGCGAGCAGGTGGGCCCGGACCAGCGGGTCATCTGCGGGCTCTCGGGCGGCGTCGACTCGTCGGTGGTGGCGCTGCTGCTGCACCGGGCCATCGGCGACCGGCTGCGCTGCATCTTCGTCGACAACGGCGTGCTGCGAAAAGGCGAGGCCACCGAGGTCGTCGCGACCTTCCGCGACCACTACCACATCTCCCTGACCGCGGTGGACGCGGGCGAGCGCTTCCTCAAGGCGCTGGACGGCATCAGCGACCCCGAGGCCAAGCGGAAGCGCATCGGCCACGTCTTTATCGAGGTCTTCGACGAGGAGTCGAAGAAGATCGAGGGCGCGACCTTCCTCGCCCAAGGCACGCTTTACCCCGACGTCATCGAGAGCGTGTCGTTCAAGGGCCCCTCGGCCACCATCAAGACGCACCACAACGTCGGCGGCCTGCCCGACCACATGAAGCTGAAGCTCATCGAGCCGCTGCGCGAGCTGTTCAAAGACGAGGTGCGCGAGGTCGGCATCACCCTGGGCCTGCCCGAGCGCATGGTCTGGCGGCAGCCCTTCCCCGGCCCCGGCCTCGCGATTCGCATCCTCGGCGAGGTCACGGCCGAGCGCGTGCGCGTGCTGCAAGCGGCCGACGCCATCATGCGCGAGGAGCTAGAGACCCTGCCGGACTATCGCTCGATCTGGCAGGCGCTGGCCGTGCTTTTGCCGGTGCGCTCCGTCGGCGTCATGGGCGACAATCGCACCTACGAGAACGTGTGCGCCATCCGCGCGGTGAGCTCCGTCGACGGCATGACCGCCGACTGGTACCCGCTGCCCTACGAGTGCCTCGGGCGCATCTCGAGCCGCATCATCAACGAGGTGCGCGGCATCAACCGCGTCGTCTACGACATCTCGTCGAAGCCGCCCGCCACCATCGAGTGGGAGTGAAACCATCCGACGACCGGCCAGCCGCCCATGAATCGGCCAACCGGGCGCCGGATGAAGGCTCCAATCAAGTTTCGCCGGCGGGCCGTCACTCCCGCCGACAGAACTTCCTTCGGCACGGCGTTCGCTGAACTACAGCAGAATTGACGCACGCCGCTCTCACAAGGCTATAGTCCCGCCCTCGACGTGCGGAATGGACGCTGCGCGCTGACCCCGGGGCCGGACGATATGGGCGACGAGTCGAAGATTCGGGTTGGGCTTCTTGGCTGTGGGACCGTCGGCACGGGCGTGCTGCGCATTCTCCGCGACAACGCCTCGGACATCGAGGCGCGCCTGGGCGTCAAGGTCGAGGTCGTCAAGATCGCGGTGCGCGACACGGACAAGCCGCGCGACGGAATCGTGCCGCGGGCGATGATGACCCGCGACGCCAACGAGGTCATCGACGACCCCGACGTGCAGGTCATCGTCGAGGTGATGGGCGGCTACGAGCCCGCGCGCACCTACCTGACCCGCGCGCTGAACGGCGGAAAGCACGTCGTGACCGCGAACAAGGCGCTGCTCGCCCGCCACGGGGCCGAGATCTTCCGGCTCGCCGACGACGTGCACCGCGACGTGATCTTCGAGGCGTCGGTCGGCGGCGGCATCCCGATCATTCGGTCGCTGCGTGAGGGCCTCGCGTCCGAGCGCATCGACTCCATCCACGCGATCATCAACGGCACCTCGAACTTCATCCTGTCGGCGATGAGCACCGAGGGCCACACCTACGGCGCCGCGCTCGCCAACGCGCAGGCGCGCGGCTACGCCGAGGCCGACCCGACCATGGACGTCGCGGGCACCGACGCCGCGCAGAAGCTCTCCATCCTCATCGCGCTGGGCTTCGGCACCGACGTCCCCTTCGAGAAGATCCTGACCGAAGGCATCGACACGGTCTCAGCCGACGACATCGCCTACGCCAAGTCCTTCGGCTACGTCGTGAAGCCCTTGGCCATCGCGCGCGCCCACGAAGGAGCCATCGAGGCCCGCGTTCATCCGGCCCTGGTCCCCGTGCAGAGCATGATGGGCAGCGTGCGGGGCGTCTTCAACGCGGTCTACGTGCACACCGCGTCCCTCGGCCCGCTGATGTTCTACGGCCAGGGCGCGGGCATGCTGCCGACCGCGGCCGCCGTCGTCAGCGACGTGATCGAGCTTGGGCGCAACATCCTGCGCGGCACCTCCGGTCGCATCCCGCACCTCGCCTTCCACGAAGGCCTGATCCCCCAACGCGCCCTGCGCGCCCCCGCCGAGACCGAGTGCCGCTTCTACCTGCGCTTCCCCGTGAGCGATCAGCCCGGCGTCCTCGCGTCCATCGCCGGCGCCCTCGGCGCGCGCAACATCAGCATCTCGCGCATGGTTCAGGACGACAGCGACGGCACCGCGCCCGTCCAGGTCGTCATGCTGACCCACGAGGCGCGCGAGGGTGACGTGCGCGACGCGCTGTCCACCATCGGCTCGTTGCCCTTTGTTCGCGGGCCCATCCGCTATCTCCGTATCGAGGAAATCCGTTGATCCTCGAGCAGTTGCGGAAGAGGACCACTTCGGGACAGCGACGTTTCATCAAATTCTGCGTGGTCGGAAGCTCCGGCGTGGTGGTAAACCTCGTTGTGATGTGGCTGACGAGCTTGGCGCTAGCCGGCCAGTTGGCCGAGACTTGGGCCGACGTAGCTGCGAGCGCGGTCGGAATTCTCGTCAGCGTCTTCACAAACTTCCTCATCAACGACGGCTGGACGTGGGGTGACCGTCAAAAGGGCACCCGCAAGCGCGACTTCATCGGACGCGTGGCCCGCTACTACATCGCTAGCGGGCTCGCCATCGCCATCCAGTTCGGCACAGCGCAACTCCTTGTCTTCGTCGTCGGCGTCGACAAATACCTAGCCCAAGTCCTGGGGATCCTCCTGGGCACGGCTTTCAACTACGTGGCAAACAACCGTTGGACCTTCCGACACCACGATGCCCCGGAAGGAGATCACCCCCATGGCTGAGAAATACACGACCGGCGGCGACTGCGACGCTTGGTGCACCAAGTGCAAGATGGACTTGGCGCACACCATCGTCGCGATGGTTGCCGACAAGCCGGTGCAGGTGAAGTGCAATACTTGCGGCGGGTTCCACAAGTATCGCGCGCCGGCGTCCGCGTCTGCGAAGAAGAGCTCGACGAAGGCGAAGTCCTCCGCCAAGTCGAGCGCCGCGAAGGCGACGGCGACGCGGGCCGAGAAGCTGGTTATCGCGGCCGCTGACGACGCGAATCGGCGCTGGACCGAGGCCATGGAGGCCGCCGGCTCGGCACCGCAGAAGCCGTACAACGTCAAGCAGGTCTACGAGGCGGGCGACGTCGTCGCGCACCCCACCTTCGGGCCGGGCGTCGTGCTCGAGCAGGTCGCCTACAACCGAATCAAGACGATCTTCTCGAAGGCCGAGCGCACGCTCATCATGGCCCACGGCTCGCAGCCGCCAAGCTAGCGACAGGTCGAGCGACCACGGACACCGCGACGACGGGGCCTAGACCTCGTCGTCGTCGGCCCCGTCCTCGTCATCCTCGTACTCGTCGTCGTCCTCGAGGTCCTCGTCCGCGAGCTCGTCAACGACGACAACGGGCGCGGGCTTCGGCGGCGGCACTGGCGCGATGAACGCCCACTCCGGGAGGTCCCCCAGCCAGTCAGGGCGGTCCTTTCCGGCGCGCACCAGGCTGACAAGCAGGTGCGGACGCAGCTTCTGTGCCCAGGCCGCCGGCTTCTCCCAGATGTCGCCAGCCTCCGGGCCCGCGGGCGTCGTCTCGGACACGCGCAGCAGCTCGGCGAAGTGTAGCCTCGGTGGGACGCGATCCGCGGCCGCCGGCGCCTCGAGCGCGCCGAGAGGCAGCGTCGCGCCGTCGCTGAGCAGGCCGATGAGCTCAGGCACGACCGAGCCGGTCCGCGTGGGGCTCTTCAGGACCTGGAAGAGGCTGGTCGGCCCGTGGTCAAGCGCGGGATGCGCCATGACGAGGTCGAGGTCGTCGCCGTCCGCGGCCACCGCGAGCACGCGCTGGTCCTGGATGCGCGAGGTCAGCGGGATGGCGGTCGCGTCGAGGAGCCGAGCCATCCACTGGGCGAAGACCTCGCCTCGCCGCGACACGTAGCACACGCGATCCACCGCGATATCGGCGCCTTTCAGCACGTCGCGGGCGCGTTGCATGGCCCGCGCGAGCCGGCCGGGCCCCAGATTCCCTCGGCCCTGCACGGCGCTGGCGTCCAGCAGCACGCTGCCGTACTCGAGGAAGACCGCCCGCCGCAGGGGCGCGTCGCCATCCGCGAGGCCCATGCGCCCAGCCGCGCCCGCCATCCAGACCAGGTTCGGGTTCGCGATGACCTGGGGCCGCACGCGCTCCCAGACCTCACCACGCCCTGACAGTACCGCCGAGAGCGCGTAACGTCCCAACAGCGCGGGGGACGGCCACTTGCCCTCCCAACGCGCCAAGAGCTCGACGACCGCCGCGTGATCGCCCTGCCGCGCGGTCGCGTCCGCGTAAATTCGCGCGACGACCGGCTCGGTCCCCTGCGAGCGCTGGTGCGCCACAGCGGCCAGCGCGCGCGCAACAGGCGCGTCGTCCATCTCCAAGAAGGCCGCTGCCAGGCGCGCCGCGGGCTCCGACGAGCTGCGTTCAGCCGCCGCCTCAAAGAGCGTCGCCAACTCCAGCTCGCCCACGGCGCGCATCACGCTCCCGCCGCGCTTGAGCTCCTCGCGGTCGGGCGCACCCTCAACCAGGAGTTGCCTCAGCCGATTCAGCGCGATCGCCGAGTTCCCCTGCGCGAGGGCCTCGTCGACGGCTTCCAGCGCCAACGCCCGAGCGTTGGCCTTCGCTGTGGGCACGCGGCCCTGAGGCGCGGGGGTCTCACCCTCCTCCTCAATCTCCGGAAAGGTCCCACTCCACAGAGACTTCAACCGGTTCCACATCTCGCGCTCCGCTCAGAACGTACCGTGACCGAAGCCTGTCTTCGCGGGCGGCTTGCGCGCCGCATCAGGGGCTTTGGAGCCCGGCTTCGGTGCGGCGGAGCCTATCACCTTTCGCGGCGCGCGGTGCAGCCTCACAGACCAAGTATTCGGGGTCGCGGCGTCGAGCACCGCCTTCTCGGACCGGTGGCCATCGAGCGCAAACGTGACGCTGAGCGTCGGCTGACCGGGCGGCAGCGCGTGGGTGAAGGGAGTAATGCCCAGCTCCTTGCCCTCGGCGTCGGTCACCGTCGCCCCAGCCGGCGTGCTCTCGACGAGCACCTGCACAGGCTGGGCGGCCGGTTCCACGTCCCGCGCGGCCAACGCCAGCGCGGCTTGACCCACGGCGACGCCGGCGACGCTGCCCGAGGTGGCGGCGTCGAGGGCTGGCGCTTCTTCGGCAGCCGGAGGCACCTCCGCGTCGGCCGCTGGCGCGCCGGGCGCTGCCACTTTACGCACCGTCCGCGGCGCCTGCTCGGCCCGAGCCGGCGAAGGCTGAGCTGACGCCAGGGGCGTGGACGACGCAGGTGCCGACGCCTCCGCAGCCGACGACTCGACCGAAGCCGCCGAAGGCCACACGACCCAAGCGCCGCCGGCCGCGAGCAGAATCACCGCCGCCACCGCCGCCGCCCGCAGCTCCCAGCGCGACGGCTTGAAATCGAACTCGGTGACGCCCGACGGGTCCACGGCCGGCGACAACCCGGTAAACTCCGAGGCGTCGCGCCCCACCGGGGTCGGATTCGTGACCGACTGCCGCGGCCGCTCGACCCGGGTGTCGCGCTCGCTCGCAGGCAGCGCCGCCAGGGCCGCCTCCGGATTCAGCACCGCCGCCAGCTCCTGCTTGAGCGTCTGGCAATCGGGCGGCCGCGCGTCCACCGACTTCGCCATCATCCGCTTCAGCATCGCGCTGAGCCGCTCCGCGTAGATCCCCCCGACCCCTTCCGGCAGGCCCGGCGGCGGCTCGTTGATCTGCTTGAGCATGATCTCCATGGGCGTCTGCCCGGAGAAGGGCCGCTCACCCACCACGGTCTCGTAGAGCAGCACGCCCAAGGCATAGATGTCGCTGCGGCCATCGAGCGGCCGCCCCATGGTCTGCTCGGGGCTCATGTAGCTGGGCGTGCCGCAGATCATCCCGGTCGCCGTCGCGTTCGTGCCGCTGTCCTCGGCGATCTTGGCGATGCCGAAGTCCAGCACCTTCACGAACTCCGGGTTGCCCACGGTCGGCTCGATGAAGATGTTCTCCGGCTTCAGGTCGCGGTGCGTGATGCCAGCGAGGTGCGCCTCGGCCAGCGAGTCGCAGATCTGCGACAGGATCGCGATCGCGCGGGGCACCGAGAGCCCGCCCTCGGCCTCCAGCAGCTCATTGAGCGGCCGCCCGTTGAGGCGCTCCATCACCTGATAGAGCAGCCCCTGCGGCGTCTGCCCCGAGTCGTACACGGTGATGGTGTTGGGGTGCGTCAGCCGGCTGGCCGCCCGCGCTTCGCGTAGGAAGTACTTGATGGCCTGCCGGTTCTGCGAGAAGCGCGGCCGCAGGATCTTCACCGCGACCTCGCGCCCCATCGAGCGCTGCTCGGCCACGTAGACCGTGCCCATGCCGCCCTCGCCGAGCTTCGCGCGCACGACGTACTTCCCGTCGAGCTCTTGGCCCACGAGGTCCGCCTCCGTCTGCATGACGATGAGGCGTTCGCCGTCCAACTCGCAGTGGGTGAGGTCGGAATCCTCATAGGCCCTACTGCACGAGGGGCAGAACTTCTCCATATCGTGGCGTGCTCGTTCGGAAGTGGCCTGTCGGCAGCAGTCTACGGGCCCAGGTCAACGCACTGCAACGTGCCTTGTCCTCAAATCCTACAGCAGCATACGCCCCGGGCCCGAAATCGGATCATCGCAGGCCCTCGCCCGAGCTGGACGTCACCCGCCCGGGACGATCGCCCGCTGCCGCAGCCACGCGTCGCAAAGCTCCAGCGCGCACATCGCCTCGACGATGACCACCGCCCGCGGCAACACGCAGGGGTCGTGGCGCCCGCGCGCCTGAAAGCGCACCGCCTCCCCCGCGCGGTTCACCGTGTCCTGCGGGTGAAAATGCGTCGCCACCGGCTTGAACGCCACGCGGAAGGTCACCGGCATCCCGTTGGAGATGCCGCCCTGGACCCCGCCGGACCGGTTCGTCGCCGTCTGCGGCCCGCCCTCGCCCGGCACGAACGCGTCGTTGTGCTCCGTCCCCCGCAGGCGCGTGCCCTCAAACCCGCTGCCGATCTCGAAGCCCTTCGCCGCCGGCAGCCCGATCATCGCGCAGGCCAGCCGCGCGTCGAGCTTGTCGAAGACCGGCTCGCCCAGCCCGGCCGGCAACCCGCGCACCACGCAGCCGATCACGCCCCCCACGGTGTCGCCGTCTTTGCGCACGCTCTCAATGAGCGCCGTCATCGCCGCCGCCGGGCCCGCCGGGGCACCTCGCCCGACGCGCCTCGACCTCAGCCCGCGTGGCCCCTTCTCAAGGGTCCACCCCGCCTCGATGTCCTGAACCCTATCCACCCACGCGACGATCTCGACGCCCAGCCCCTCGCGCAACAGCTTCCGCGCCACCGCGCCCGCGGCTGCGCGCCACCGTCTCCGCGCCGACGCGCGCCCTCCCCGGCCACGCCCGATGCCCGTACTTCGCGTCGTACGTAAAGTCCGCGATGCGACAGCCGGTAAGTCCTGCATCTCGTTGTAGGCCGAGGACTTCGCGTCGACGTTCTCGAAGAGCAGCGCGATCGGCGTCCCCGTCGTCCGCCCCTCAAAGACCCCCGACTTGATGCGCACCGTGTCGGCTTCCTTGCGCGCGCTGGCCAGCCTCCCTGTCCCCGGCCGGCGCCGGTCGAGGTCGGGCTGAATATCCGCTTCGCTCAACGCCACCCCGGGCGGGCACCCGTCGATGACGCAGCCCAGGCCCACCCGTCGCTCTCGCCGAAGGTGGTGACATGGCACCTTGTCGTGTTGCCGCTCATGAGCTCATCCATGCCGCGGTCGCCGCGGAGACCAAGCTGCCGACCAGCGCGCACATCGCCGGGCGCCCCAGCCGCGCGCGCCTGAATTCGCATCGCCACGGTCCCCGCGAAGGCCCCGCTTTCGCGCCCCGCCAGCCCCAAAGACCGCGCCCATGGGGAAGGCCACCGCGCCGCCGGCCAGGCATCCCCACCACCGCCCCAAAGAGCGAGGCAAATACCGGCCCCGCGGGCCGCTCCCCCCCGACGAAGTGCGGCCAGGTCAGCCCGCCCAAGAGCGCGCCGATCAGCGCCCCCAGCACGCCGACCCACGCCCCGCTGAAGCCCAGCCCGCCGAATGAGGCGCCGTGCCACACCGCCGGCCCGACCAGCACGCCGAGGGCCGCCCCCACGCGCGCCAGCTCGCGCCCCGGGTCGTCCGCCCCAGGCATCGCCTCAGGACTTGCGGCCATCGAGGTAGCCCTGAAGCCCGGGCGCCAGCTCAACCAGGTTCGGCGTGATCATGTTGACCACGAACTTCTCGACCTGGGGCGCGATGCGCTTGCCGATGAAGCTCGGGACGCCCGGCAGCTTGTCGGCGAAGATCTCGAGATCGCCCGAGATCCGCACCAGGGTCGTCTCCGGTTCTTGGATGCGGCCCAAGCTGGTGCCCGGCAGGTGTAGAACTTCGACATGCTGGTCGACAGCGTCAATCGACCTTGAACTCCGAGGCGTCGGAATCGCCGTGTCGATCCAGCCCAGATGTTCCTTGGTCACAAACGGCCGCACCGCCGCCGGCGCGCTGTCCGGGCTTGCCTTGCCAGTAGCGCACGGCGAATCGGCCGTCGGGCAGCGTCTCCTTCTCGCGCGTCTCGATGGACTCGACCGAGGAAGCCAGAAGAAACGGCACGATGTCCTGCATCCGCTCGATCATCGTCTCGAGCACCAGCTCGGCCTTGTAAATGACCTCGCTCTTCGGCCAGCCCATCGCGGCGACCTCCGGAGTGGTTCGGACCAGGTTCTCTCGGGTGTTCAGAACACGACGACGTTGACGAGCTTGCCCGGCACGACGATGACCTTGCGGATCGTCTTGCCCTCGACCCAGCGCTGCAGGACGTCGTCGGCCATCGCCGCGCCTTCAGGTCCTCACGGCGCGTCTTTGGCCGCCATGAAGCGCCCGCGGACCTTGCCGTTGACCTGGATGACCACCTCGAACCTCGTCGTCCTCGCAGAGCGCGGGGTCGAAGCCGAACCTGGGCGTGCGCCACCGAGCCGTCGTGGCCCATGGCGCGCCAGATGTCCTCGGCGATGTGCGGCGCGAAGGGGTGCAGGCAGAGACCAGCGCCTCGAGTGCCGAGCGGGGATCTCGGGCTGCTTCTCATCCCAGCTCGTTGGTCAGCACCATCCAGCTGGGCGATGGCCGTGTTGAAGAGCGCATCCATCCCGATGTCCTCGGTGGCCTTGCGAATGCTGCGGTGCACCAAGCGCTGGAGATCCTCGTCGCCGTCGCCGGCGCAGATGGGCCGCTGGGCGACCTTCCACACGCGGTCCAAGAAGCGCGAGATGCCGACGATGTCCTTGGTGGCCCAAGGCTTCACGGCCTCCAGCGGGCCCATGAACATCTCGTACATCCGCATCGCGTCGGCGCCGAACTGCTCGACGATCTCGTCGGGGTTGACGACGTTGCCCTGTGGACTTCGACATCTTCTGTAAATCGCTGCCGGGATGTCCTGGTTCTAGCTTCATGAAGGGCTCGGGCGTGCTGACCACGCCGATGTCGAAGAGGAACTTGTGCCAGAAGCGCGCGTAGAGCAGGTGCAGGACCGCGTGCTCGGCGCCACCCACGTAGAGCTCGACCGGCATCCAGTAGCGCTCTTTTTCGGGATCGATGAACCGCTCGGTGTTGTGCGGGTCGATGTAGCGCAGGTAGTACCAGCACGACCGGCCCACTGGGGCATCGTGTTGGTCTCGGCAGGCTGGCTTTCCGGTCTCCGGGATCAATCGTCTGAATCCAGTCGGTCGCGTGGGCAACGGGCTCTCGCCGGTGCCGGCGGGCTTGTAGCTCGACCTCAGGCAGCAGCAGCGGGAGCTCAGACTCGGGGATGGCCTTGATGGTGCCGTCCTCGCAGTGGATGAGCGGAATCGGCTCGCCCCAGTATCGCTGGCGCGAGAAGAGCCAGTCGCGCAGCCGGAAGTTCACCGGGCCTTGCCCACGCCGTCGGCCTCGAGCTTGGCGGTGATGGCGGCCTTGAACTCGGCGGTCGTCATGCGTCGTAGGGCCCCGACGCCATCGCCCCTCGCCGGTCCAGGCGGACTCTGACCGTCCGGCGCTGACCGTCGAGGCATGGCGACGACCTGGGCAGCTCGAACTGGCGCGCGAAGGCGTAGTCGCGCTCGTCGTGAGCCGGCACGTCGCTGATGGCGCCGGTGCCGTAGTGCCCGAGCGTAGTCGGCGATCCGAATGGGGATCTGCTGGCCGTTGACTGGGGTTGATGGCGTGGGCGCCCAGGAAGGCGCCGGTCTTCTCCTTGGCGGGTCCGTCCGGTCCAGGTCGCTCTTCATGGAGGCGGCGCGCACGTAGGCGTCGACCTCGGCGCGCTGGGAGTCGGTGGTGATGCGGGCGACCAGCGGGTGCTCGGGCGCCAGCACCATGTAGGTCGCGCCATGGCGTGTCCGGGCGGGTCGTGTAGACCTCGACCACGGCCCCGTCCGCCGAGCCGGCGACCGCGAAGCGCACCTCGGCGCCCTCTGAGCGCCCGATCCAGTGGCGCTGCATGGCCTTGATGGACTCAGGCCAGTCGAGGGCCTCCAGGTCGTCCAGCAGCCGGTCCGCGTAGGCCGTGATGCGCAAGAGCCACTGCCGCATGGGCTTGCGGATGACCGGGAAGTTCCCGCGCTCGCTGCGACCCTCGGACGTGACCTCTTCGTTGGCCAGCACGGTGCCGAGCTCAGGGCACCAGTTGACCGGCACCTCCGCCTCGTAGGCCAGGCCGTTCTCGAAGAGCTTCAGGAAGATCCACTGGGTCCACTTATAATAGGAGGGGTCGGTGGTGTTGACCTCGCGCCCCCAGTCGTAGCCCAGGCCAAGGCGCCGAATCTGCGCGCGGAAGGTGTCGATGTTGCGCGCGGTCGTGATGGCCGGGTGCACGCCGGTCTGCAGCGCGTGCTGCTCGGCCGGCAGCCCGAAGGCGTCCCAGCCCATCGGGTGCAGCACGTTGAAGCCGCGCATGCGCTTGTAGCGCGCCATGATGTCGGTCGCCGTGTAGCCCTCGGGGTGCCCGACATGCAGGCCCGCCGCCGACGGATACGGAAACATATCCAGCACATAGAAGGGCGGGCGCTCGCTGATGTCCTCGGCGCGGAAGGTGTCGTGCTCCAGCCAGTACGCCTGCCAGCGGGGCTCGACCTCGGCGAAGGGATAGTGCTCGGTGCTCATGCGGTGCTCTCGCGTGTCTCGGACCGGGCGAGACCCTATCAGAGGCCGCGGCGGTGGTCAGCAGGATGCGGCCCGGATTTGAGGCCTGGATTGCCCCGAGGGGCCCCGCCCTTGCTGTACTCCATATCCGTTGCTACTTTACTCCTGATTTGGAGCCACCCTCGCGGTGAAGGCAGGTGCTGGATGTCCTCCGCTCTCGAATACCCCGAGACCCGCTACCACGCGGCGCCGATGGTCGATCTGTCCAGCCGCGACGAGCGCGAGCGCCTGGGCCCGCCGGCCGTCCGCGCCTTCTTCCGCATCATGGACGCGTGGAGCGTGCGCGACGAGGAGGCGCGGCTGCTCTTGGGCGGCATGTCCAACGGCGCCTACTACGCGATGAAGAAGCAGCCCGAGCGGGTGCTCGACGAGGACCGGCTGCGGCGGGTCTCGCTGATCGTCGGCATCTTCAAGGCCCTGAACATCCTCTACGACGAGGCCCTTGCCGATCGCTGGATGCAGCTCCCCAACCGCAACCGCCTCTTCTCCGGCCACACCCCCCTCTCCTTCGTCATCACGGGCGGGCTTCCCGCCATGGCGACCCTACGCCGGCTGCTCGATGCGCGCCGCGGCGGCTGAGTCCCCGCCGCAGGTGAGCCTGCGCCGACCGAACACCCACCGCCTCATCCCCTCGAAGTTCCTCGAGCGCGGCGACAGCGTGCTGACGCGCCTGACCGACGACGAGGACGATCTGCGCGCGCTCTATGCCCTGGAGGGCGCGACCAACGACCGCCTCAGCGCCGAGAGCGGCGCGGCCCTCGCCATCGGACCGGCCGAGCTGGTCTTCGGCGTGCCCAACTACCGCGTCATCAACGCGGCCTTCGCCCACGCGCACCCGCTCGGCAGCCGCTTCAACGGGCCCGAGCGCGGCGCGTGGTACGCCGCCTTCGAGCTGCGCACCGCCCAAGCCGAGGTGGCCTGGCACAAGTCCGTCGAGCTCGCCGAGGTGAGCTGGTTCGAGCAGAGCCTCAGCTACAGCGAGCTGCGCGCCGACTTCGCGGGGCCCTTTCACGATCTGCGTGGCCAGCCCGACTTCGCCGACTGCTTGGCCCCCGACTCCTACGTCGCGTCGCAGACCCTGGCCGACCGCCTGCTGAGCGAGGGCTCCCTCGGCGTCGTCTACCCGAGCGTCCGCCGGCCGGGCGGCACCTGCCTCGCCTGCTTCCGCCCTGCCCTGGTCTACGACGTCCGCATCGAGGCGACCTACGTCTTCACCTGGTCGGGCGGCCCCACGCCCAGCATCCGCAAGAAGGGCACCGCGCGCTCGTAGACGGGAGCCCCGACCCCAAGCGATTTCGCCGGCGCGGCCGCTCGCCCTCTCGGCGGGGTGGATCCCGGCCGGAAAACCGGCGTAATGTCCGGCGCGATGTACGCCCGCTACCCGATGGGGCAGATCGAGGTGATCTGCGGCAGCATGTTCTCCGGCAAGTCCGAGGAGCTGATCCGCCGCGTCCGCCGCGCCCGCATCGCCCGCCAGCGCGTCCAGGTCTTCAAGCCGGCCCTGGACACCCGCGACGGCGAAGACGAGATCGCCAGCCACTCGGCGATGCGCCTCGACGCCGAGACCATGGACAGCAGCGCCGCGATCCTGCGCGCCGTCGACGATCGCACCGACGTGGTCGGCATCGACGAGGTCCAGTTCTTCGACGTCGGCGTCGTCGAGGTCATCGACAAGCTCGCCAACATGGGCAAGCGCGTCATCGTCGCGGGCCTGGACCAGGACTATCTGGGCCGCCCCTTCGACCCGATGCCGCAGATCATGGCCATCGCCGAGTACGTGACCAAGACCCTGGCGGTCTGCTCGCGCTGCGGCGCACCGGCGAACCGCTCCCAGCGCCTGGTCGGCGACAACGGCCGCGTGCTGGTCGGCGCTGGCGACTCCTACGAGGCGCGGTGCCGCCGCTGCTTCGAGCCGGACCTCAGCCGCCAGATGGATATGGAGCTGCCCGAGAAGGCGCTCGAGTTGGAGCTCGACGGGGACCGGCGTTGAGCCGTTTCGCCAGCATTTGCCTGCTTGTGTTGCTGCTGGCGCCCGCGCCGGCGCGGGCCGCCGCGCCTGCCGAAGAGCCCTGGCTGCAGACCATCCGCGAGCTTATCGAGCACGACCAGATCGGGGCCGCCGCGCTGCGCTGTGACGAGGGCGAGGCCGGCGCAGCCACCGCCAAGCGCGCCCTGAGCCTCGCCGCGAAGTCCCTGTGCGCGGTCGCCCACCGCGGGGTCGGCGACCGCCTGGAGTTCATCGGCTCGCTCGACGACGCCCGCGTCCACTGGCGAAAGGCCGCGCGCCTGGACCCGCGGCTGCTGGACGACCCCGGCTTCGTCGCCAAGCTCCGCGGCGGCAGCGAGCACGCCCCGCCGCCGGCCAAGCTGCCCCCCAAGGCGCCGGTCCAGCCCGCGCAACCGGCGCCCACCCAACCGACCGAGCCCGCGCAGCCGACCGAGCCAAGCCAGCCCGAGGTCGCGCCCGGCCCCCTCCCCCCGCTGCGCGACAGCGGCGAGTCCGACACCGAGCCGTCGGCCCCGCGTGGGCTGCCGCCCCTCTACGTCCCGCCAGCCGAGGACCCGCAACGCCTGCCCGGCTTCCGCGATGACGACCCGGCGGCCGCCCCGCCGGAGCAGGAGTTCGAGCCGGGAGTCGACTACGGCCCCGGGACCCGCAACCGGCCTGGCGCCGAACCTGCACCGCGCCCCGAGCCCGAACCTGAGCCCGAGCCCGAGCCGGAACCCGAGCCAGAGCCCACGCGCCCGCCCGGCCCCCGCGCCGGCCGCACCATCGGCGTGGGCCTCAGCGGCGGCTTCGACGGCATCTTGGCGCTCACGGTCGGCGCGCTCTTCCAAGAGCTGATCAGCGTCGAGATCTCCATCGGCATCCTCTACCCGGTGCTCGACGCGCGCGTCCGCTTCTACGGCCTGCGCCGCGCCTTCTCGCCCGTCGTCGGCTTCGGGATGACGACGCCCCTGTCCGACAAAGGCCGCTTCGGCCTCAAGGTCGACGCCTACGACAACCTCTACGACCTGGGCGAGACCGTCCACGTCGACCTGGGCCTCTCCTGGGCGCCCCACCGCCGCCTGGAGGTCTTCGCCGGCTTCGCGTTCGTCTCCAGTCTCGACGCCGATGACCCCGACCGGGTGCTCTTCTTCCCGCAGTCGTCGATCCAGGCGATGTTCTATTTCTGAGGCGGCGACTGGCGAAAAGACGCGGTCGGCCAGCCCCTAGGCCCGCACGTCCGCGATGGACCAGGCCGGCACCTCGCCCTCGATCCCCTTGAGCTGCAGCAGCTCGCGCCGGTTCTCGACGAGCTTCCCGCGGCACGCGCCCATCGCGGCCTCCGAGACCAGCACCTCGCCCGCCGACGCCGCCGAGCAAAGCCGGCTGGCCAGGTTCACCGAGCGCCCGATGACCGTGTAGCTCATCGTCTTTGAGGACCCCATGTACCCCGCGATGACCTCGCCGGTGTGCACGCCCACGCCGGTGTGAATCGCCTGCAGGCCGTCCATCTCGCGCAGGTTGTTGAAGCCGCGCAGCTGCTTCTGGATCTTCACGGCCGCCGACGCCGCCTTGAGCGCCGCGTCCGGGACATCCACCGGCGCGCCCCAGATGGCCATCACCCCGTCACCCATGAACTTGTCCAGCGTCCCCTCGAACTCGAAGATCACGTCCACGATCAGCTCGAAGTACTCGTTGAGCATCTTCACGAGGTCTTCTGGCTGCGAGCGCTCCGAGATCTTCGTGAAGCCGCGGATGTCGGTGAACAGGATGGTCACCGGGCGCTTGTCGCCGCCGATCTTGATCTCGAGATCGCCGTTGACGACGCGCTCGACGAGGTTGGGCGACAGCATCTTCTCGAACTTCTGGCGCGTGACGGCGGCCTGCTCGACGCGCTGCACAAGCTGCGAGTTCTCGATGCTGATCGAGGCCTGCTGGGCGATCCCCTGCAGCATCGCCAAGTCTTTCTCGCCGAACGCGTTGATCGAGAGCTGCGAGTCCAGGTGGATGACGCCGATGACGGTGCGGTCTCGGGCCAGCAGCGGCACGCACATGGACGAGCGGATGCCTTGGATGATGATGCTCTTCGCGTGGGAGAAGCGCGCGTCGTGCAGGGCGTCGTTGGTCAGGACGGCTTTGCGCTCGCTGAGCACCTTGCGGAGGATGGTCTTCGACAGCTCGATGGGCTCGCTGGTGCGCTTGCCGCGGACTTTGACCGCGCGGGGCACCAGGCGGTCGGTCTCGCCCTCGGCCAGCAAGATGACGCCGCGGTCGACCTCGAAGAGCGCGAAGAGGTGGTCCAGCAGCAGCGGCAGCAGCTTCTCCAAGCGAATCTCGCCCGAGATCGCGTGCTGAAGCCGCGCGGCGATACGCAGCTTCTCGTAGTCGCGGCGCAGCGCCTCGACGTCGATGACCTGCTCGACCGGCAGGAACTCCTCGGCGGTGGTCTGGGCGACGGCGTTGCAGATCGACGACTCCAGGGCGTCGCCGATGGAGATCTCGTGCTCCCCGGTGCCGGCCTGCTCGTCGTTGTGGAAGATCATCTTCGTCGCGCCGAGCGAGACGCGATCGCGGTGTTTCAGGGGGACGGTGCCGCTGACCCGCTGCTCGTTGAGGTAGGTGCCGTTGAGGCTGCCGAGATCCTGCAGCGACCAGCCTGACTCACCGCGCCGGATGACGATGTGCTCCTTGGAGACCAAGCGGTCCAGAACCTGAAGGCTCTGGTTCGGGTGGCGGCCCAGACTGTTGGACTCGGCGAGTTCGTAATCGCGCGTCCGCCCGTCGGGGAGCCTGACGATGAGCTTGGCCATGTGTTCCCGCGCGTGTCGCCGCGACGGTGGGGGTCCAGCAGAGCGCGGCTGGACCGTGGGGCCGCGACGAGGCGGCTATCCTAGCGCAGCCCGCCTCGAATGACGATGGTCTCAGTGACCCGCGCCCGCCCCGGTGGCGATGACGACGCGGGCTAGGCCGCTGTAGTCTTGGCGAATGCGGACCTCGGCGAAACCGGCGGCCAGCAGGAGGGCGCGCACCTTCGCCGCCTGCTCGTCGTCGCTGATCTCGAGGAAGACGCCGCCGCCGTCCGCCAGCACGCCCGGGCGGGCGCAGGCCAAGACGAGGGGCGCGATCACGTCGAGACCCTCGGGGCCGGCGGTCAGCGCGAGGGCGGGCTCATGGTCGCGGACCTCGGGCATCAGCCCGGCGTGCAAACCCTGAGGGATGTACGGGGGATTCGAGACGATCAGGTCAAAGGGCGCGCGCCCGGCGGCCTCGTAGAGCGGCGGCAGGCCGTCGGCGCGGAGGACGTGGACCCGCTCGGCGACGCCCAGGGTCTGCGCGTTCTCGGCGGCCAGGCGCAACGGCGTCTCGGCGACGTCGCCGGCCCACACGGTGGCCTCAGGGAGCTCGTGCGCCAGGGCCACAGCGATGCAGCCGCTGCCGGTGCCGACCTCGGCGATGCGCAGGGCCGCGCGCCCGCTGGCCTGCAGCGCCTTGGCGTGAGCCAGGGCCTCCTCGACCAGGATCTCGGTGTCGCCGCGCGGGATCAGCACGCCCGGCTCGACGCGAAAGCTCAGCGACCAGAACTCCTGGGTGCCGGTGAGGTACTGGACCGGCTCGCGGGCCTGGACGCGGCGCTTCACGAGGTCGCGGTAGCGGTCGCGCTCGTCGTCGGTCAGCGGCCGGTCGAAGTGCGCGTAGAGCAGGATGCGCTGAAGCCCCAGGACGTGGGCCAGCAGCACCTCCGCGTCGACGCGCGGCTGCGGGACGGCCTTCTCTTTGAAGTAGCCGACGGTCCACTGAAGGGTCTTGAGGAGGGTCCAGGACTCGCTCATGCGAGCGCATCCTGGAGGTCGGCGGCGCGTTTGGCCAGGGCGGCGAGGCCGGCGCGGGTGGCGAGGTCGAGGCCGGCGACGAGGGCGCCGATGATGGCGACGGCGGCGGCCCCGGCCTCGATGGCCAGCGGCGCCGTCTTGAGGTCGAGGCCGCCGATGGCGACGACGGGCCACGCGCTGCGGGCGGCGGCGAGGCGCAGGCCCTCAAGGCCCACGACCGGGTCCGGGTGGGCCTTGCTGGCGGTGGCGAAGACCGGGCCGAAGCCGAGGTAGTCGACGGGCTCAGCGGCGGCGGCGGCCACCTGGGCGAGGTCGTGAGTGGAGTAGCCGATCAGCGGCTCAGGCCCCACCACGCGGCGGGCGGCGGCGGGCGGCAGGTCCTGCTGGCCGAGGTGCAGGCCATAAGCCAGCCCGAGATCGGGCCCGGCCTCCGAAGCGAGGATGGCGACGAGGTCCGCACGGTCGTCGATGACCAGGGTGGCCCCGCTGCCTCGGAGCGCTGCGGCCACCTCGCGCTGGATGCGCAGTCGCTCGCTGTCGACGGCGGTCTTCAGTCGTAGCTGTACGATTCGGCAGCCCGCATCAGCGAAAACGCGCGCTGCGGCCGCCATGCTCGCGGTCGGGACCTGCCCCTCCGAGAGGAGCGGGTAGAGCCCGCGGACGGCCCGCGCCCTGCCTGCGGACGTCTCAGCGCGCGGCGATTCGGCCGGTGTCGACGGCGCGCTCACGCGTCGGACGGCGCCCCGAGCCCGGGCAGCGGCGAGACCGCGCTCTGCGAACCCAAGTCGTAGAGCATGAGGATCGCGTCCTCGCCGTTGTTCGAATAGTACTTCGGGCGCACGCCGACCTGCTTGAAGCCGCCGCTCTCGTACAGCGCGATGGCCGCGACGTTGGACCGCCGCACCTCGAGCGTGACGAAGCGCGCCTTGTTCTCGCCGGCGAAGCCCAGCATGAAGTCGACGAGGAGGCGCCCATAGTGATGGTGCCGCTCGTCGGGGTTCACGGCGACGTTGAGCAGGTGCACCTCGTCGGCGACGCTCCAGAAGACGATGTAGCCGAGCAGGTCGTTGCTGTCGACGCGGCGCAGGGTGTGGCAGTGCGACCAGCAATGCCTGAGCTCCGCGCGGAAGACCTCGTCTGGCCACGGGTCTTCGAAGGAGCGCGATTCGACGCTGAGGATCTCGTCGAGGTCCTCAGCGGTCATCGTGTGGATGGTAGCGTCGTCTTGCATTGCGGTATCGCGGTCGCTCAGGCGCGACCGGCCCCCGGAAAGCCTGGGTAGTCCCGTACACTCACTATGCGGTCCGACTGCGAACGGGCACACGCGCGGCGGCGAAATGTCCGCTGCGATGGCTACTCGGCGTCACTGGCTGCCTTCGCGTCGTCAGCCAGCAGCGCGAGAATCGTGCCCCAGACCACGTCGCGGCCTTCGCGCGACAGCGCCGAGAAGGGCACCACGTCTTCGGTCGGAACGTCTAAAGAACGGGCGATGTCGCGCCGCCTGCCCGGCCAGCGGGACGTAGGAAACTTATCGGCCTTGGTAGCTACTATCAAGCAGCTTCGCTCCCGCTCGCGGAACCAGTCGAGGAGCTCGCGTTCCTCGGCGGCCGGGTCGCGGCGCATGTCGACCAGCAGCAGCGCGAGGGAGAGCTGCGGGCGGTCGGCGAGGTAGCCCTGGATGGTGCGGCCCCACTCGGCCTGCATGTCGCGGGTGACCTTGGCCCAGCCGTAACCCGGGAGGTCGGCGAGGGTGACGATGCCTTGGGCGTCGAAGAAGTTGATCAGGCGGGTGCGGCCGGGGGTGCCGGAGACGCGGGCGAGCTGCTTGCGGTTGGCCAGGACGTTGAGCAGCGAGGATTTGCCGACGTTGGAGCGGCCGCAGAAGCAGACCTCGGGCATGTCGGTGTGAGGGGAGTCGCCCAGGCCGCGGGCGGACTTGATGAAGTCGACGCGGCCGGGGAAGCCTTCGGGGACGGCGAGCGGGCGGTAGCCTAGGGGGCGGATGGAACTCACGCTGCGCTCGCTTGGTGTAGGAGGACGATGACGTCGGGCTTCTTGCCGA
>JAWKRR010000086.1:0-23186 GCA_041389525.1 Myxococcota bacterium
TGGGGCTCCTGACGCACCGGCGCCGGCGCCGGCGATTCGGTCTCGTCGGACGCCAGGTCGCTAGGTCCGCCCTGCCCCTGGCGCGCGGCCTGCTCGGCTTGTTTGCGCTTGACGAAGCGGCCGATGGCCGGGCCGACGAAGTACAGAAAGAGCAGGATTCCCCACTCGATCAGCTGCTCCTTCGACATCGAAGCGCCCGAGATCGGCGGCGGGAACATCAGCGTTTGGGTCCGCGCACCGGAGCGCGCGCCCTGCCCTCGCCCTTCGGCGGTGGCCCCTGGAGCGACGCGGGCGCCCGCTCCAGGTCGACGACGGTGGCCAATCGCCACAGCTCGACCAGCGCGCGCCGAGCCCCCGCTTCACCGGCGGCGGCCCCGCGCACCATCGCCACGACGCGCTTGGCGGCGCCCTGGCTCACTTATCGTCGCCCTGGCGGCCCGTGTCGCCCAGATGCTCGCGCAGGCTGGTGTCGGCCACGATGTTCTTGAGGTTGTAGTAGTCGAAGGCGCCGATATTGCCCGACTTCAGGGCGTCGGCGAGGGCCAGCGGCACCTGGGCCTCGGCCTCGACCACGCGAGCGCGCATCTCCTGGACGCGGGCGCGCATCTCCTGCTCCTCGGCGATGGCCATGGCGCGGCGGCTCTCGGCGCGGGCCTGGGCGATGTTCTTGTCCGCCTCGGCCTGCTCGGTCTGCAGCTTCGCGCCGACGTTCTCACCGACATCGACGTCCGCGATGTCGATGGACAAGATCTCGAATGCCGTGCCGGCGTCGAGGCCCTTCTCGAGCACCGTCCGCGAGATGCGGTCAGGGTTTTCGAGCACCGCCGCGTAGGTGGCGGCCGAGCCGATGGTGGTCACGATGCCCTCGCCGACGCGGGCGAGGATGGTCTCCTCGCCAGCACCACCGACCAGCTTGTCGATGTTGGCGCGGACGGTGACGCGGCTGACGGCGATGACCTGGATGCCGTCCTGAGCCACGGCGGCCACGCGCGGGGTCGTGATGACCTTCGGGTTGACGCTCATCTGGACGGCGAGGAACACGTCGCGGCCGGCGAGATCGATGGCCGCGGCGCGGTCGAAGTTCAGGGGGATGTTGGCCTTCTGCGCCGAGATGAGGGCCTTGACCACGGTCTGGACGTTGCCGCCCGCGAGGAAGTGGCTCTCCAGCTGGTTTGACGACAGGTGGATGCCGGCTTTGTGGGCGTTGATGAGCGGGTCGAGGATGGCGCCTGGCTGCACGCGCCGGAGCCGCATGCCGATGAGCACGCCGAGGCCGACCGGCACGTTCGACGAGATGGCGGCGATCCAGAGGCGGACCGGGATGAAGTAGAGGAAGAGGACGATGAAGGCGAGCGCCGCCACCGCCACGAAGATCAGACTTGCGTACTCATTGGGCATGAAGGGTCCTCAGGGGAGTCTTAGGGCTTGGGGGATGACGGAAACGCGAAAATCGACTGATGGGAGCTGACTATTCGGCGGCTCGCACGATGAGCTGACCGTGCTCGTGACCGATGACGTGGACGGCGGCGCCGGCGGCGATGAAGCTGCCGTCGCGGACCACGGCATCGTAGCGCTCGCCGTCCAGTTCGACGACCCCGCTGGGGCGGAGGGTCGAGACCGCGTGGCCCGTGGTGCCGCGCTGGGCTTCCAGGGCGGCTTCGGGGGCGCCGGTGCCGCTGATCTCGTCGGCGAGGACCAGCGAGCGGCCGGCGCGGGAGCGGGCGAACCAGACGACGGCGCCGACGGTGATGCCGAGGGTGGCGAAGGTGCCGACGGCGCCCAGCAGCGGGCCGCCGACCTGCCAGAGGAGCACGCAGCCGCCGCCGAGGCTGAGGACGCCGAGGATGCCGGGGACGCCGAAGCCGGGGATGATGGCGACCTCGAGGCCGACCAGGAGGAAGCCAAGGCCGATGAGGCCGAGGGGGAAGAGCATCTCACCCATCAAGGTCTTCCTCGGGCGGGGCGTCGGTGGGGGGCGCTTGTGGGGCGCGGGCGCGGACGAGGAGGCTGGAACCGCGGGTGCCGCGGACCTCGATGGGGGTGCCCTGCTCGATGAGGTCGCCGGTGGTCAGCGCGTCGTAGGTCTGGCCGGCGACGCGGACCTTGCCCGAGGGGCGCAGGGCCGTGGAGGCGGTGCCGAGGCTGCCGGGGGCTGGGGCGGTGCCGGGCTCGGAGCCGGAGCCGCGCTCGTCGCCCTCGAAGCCGACGGCCATGCCGGAGATGGCGTCGGTGAGCACGAGGCGGCGCCGGAAGATGCTGGATTTGGTGAGGCGGCTGCCGATGACGACGGCGGCCGCGGCGGTCACCGCGAGCGAGCCGAGGACTCGGAAGGTGGCGGCGGCCAGCTCGCCGGTGTCGATGGAGACGTCGATGGGGTTGGCGATGAGCGCCATGATGAGGGACGCGGCGATGCCTGCGAGGCCGAGGATCCCTAGCACTCCGAAGCCGGGGGTCACGAAGAGTTCGATGCCGAGCAGCACCAGCCCGGTGCCGAAGATCAGCAGCTCCTCCATGCCGGCGAGGTGGACGACGGAGTGGCCGAAGAAGAAGAGGCCGAGGCAGGTCAGGCCGATGGCGCCGATGATGCCGAAGCCCGGCGAGTAGAACTCCATGAGCAGGCCGAGGAAGCCGAAGCTCATCAGCAGCCCGCTGAGGACGGGGTCGGTGAGCACGCGGGCGAGGCGCTCGGCCCAGCCGGTCTCGCGGCGCTCGATGCGCGCGGTGCCGAGGCCGGTGCGCTCGAGCAGCGCCTCGCGGCCCTCGACCAGCACATCGACGAGGCCCCAGTCGAGGGCCTCCTGCGCGGTGGCGGTCAGCAGCTTGCCCGCCGGGGCGAGGCCGGGGACGTCGATGCTGGCGTCGACCATCGCCTCGGCCAGGACGGGGTCGCGGTCGCGCGCCTCGGCCGTCGCGCGGAAGACGCCGCGCACATACGAGGTCATCTTCTCGCCGACCGCCTGGGCCCCGCCGTCGCCGCCGACCTGAATCGGAGTCGCCGCGCCGATGGTGCCGCCGCGCACGACGACGAGGTAGTCGTGGGCCAGCGCGATGAGGGCGCCCGCGCTGATGGCCTCGGAGTGGATGAACGCCACGGTGGGGACTGACGATTCGATGAGGGCGTCGCGGATTCGCACGGCGGCGTCGACGCGGCCGCCGGGGGTGTTGATCTCGGAGACGACGGCGACGGCCTTGGGGTCCGCGGCGGCTTCGGCGAGGACGCGCTCGACATAGGGCGCCAGCCCGAGATCGATGGTCGCGTCGATGGTGATCCAGTAGATGACGCCGCCCTCGGGCACCTCGAAGCGCACGGTCTTGGGCGGGAGGCGTTTGGCCTTGGCGGCGGCGGGGTCGACGCTTGGGGTGGCGTTGGGGGCTGCCTCGGCCGCGGGGCCGGCGTCGGTGTCGGCGGCCGCGTCCGTGGGGGACTTGGCGTCCGGGGCGGCCGTGGACTTGGCGTCCGGCTCCGGCGAAGACTTCGCGGCGGGCTCGACCGCGGGCTTCACGGCCGGCTCGACCGCCGCGGCGGGCCCCGCGTCGGCCTCGGCTGCGACTACCGCAGCGGGCGCCTCTTGCGCTGTGGCGCTCCGAACAGCGAAGGCCCCGAAGGGCCAACAGATCGCCAGCAACCAGAGGAGCAGGCGCGCATGGGACGGGCGACGTGAGACCATGGGCTGGGTCTAGCACACCGCCGACCCTGCGACCACGCTGGAAACTCGCCGCTGCCCGGACTCAGAACCGTTGTCGTGCTGGGGGCCGGAACTCGCGCTCCGACCCCCAGTTCGAGACCGGTTACTTGCCGTGGGCTTGGGCGCAGCAGGAGAAGGAGACGAAGCGCCAGCCGTCCTGGCCGCAGTGCTCTTGGGTGTTCATGGCCATCACCTCGGCGCCACGGTCGCGGCAGACGGTCTCGGCGTAGTTTGCCCAGGCCGCGGCGGGCTCGCAGGCTTCGGGGCTGCCGACCTTGTCGTCGATGCACTGGCCGGGCTCGAGGTCGCGGTCCTCGCAGCAGTTGAAGGTCACGCCGCTGAAGAGGCCCTCGCCGCAGGAGGCGCCGAGCTCGGACCAGTCGACGGCCGCGCCCCACTTGTCGCAGGCGACCGCGGCGCTGGCGTACCAGGTGGCGGCGTCTTTGCAGAGGGTGCCGCCGCCGAGCTCGCCGCCGAAGCACTGGGGCGCCGGGTCGGGGTCGGGCTGCGCGGCCGGGCAGCAGGAGAACTCGAGGAAGCGGTAGCGGCCGTCGCCGCAGGCCTGGAGCGACTCGGTGGCGCCCATGAGCTTGTCGGAGCTGCGGCAGAACGCGTCGGCGAGGTCCTCCCACTCTTCGGGGTAGCGGCAGTCGCTGTCGCTGCCGAGGAGCTGGGACTCGCAGGTGGCGACGGCGGCCTGGATGGCGCGCGGCGCGAGCGAGCGTCACGGTTGGCGGGGCGAAGCGGCGGCCCTCACCGCGGGCTGGCTCACGTCCTCGACGCGGTCGGGCGCCGGGCAGCAGGAGAACTCGGCCGCCTGGAAGCGGTCGGGGCCGCAAGCGTGGGCGAAACCGAGGGCGGAGAGCACCAAGCCGTCTTGGGCGCAGGTGGCCTCAGCGACCTCGCGCCAGGTCTGGTCGTCGCGGCAGGTCTGGTCGTCGCCCAGCGCCACCAGCGAGCAGTCCGAGGCCGCCTCGAGCGCCAGCGAAGCGGTCGCCGTCGGCTCGGGCCCGCTGACACCGCTGCCCTCGCAGCCCGACGCACCAAGCAGCGCAACCGCGCCGAGCGCAAGCACCCGGGCGAGCGCGCTGTGGCGGTGAATTCGATGGGTTTGGGTCAGCATGGCGTCCTCCTCCGATGTCTCAGGCGTGCCCGGAACCGCAGCGGCGGAACCGAGACGCACACTCCATCGGCCCGACGGGGTGTCGGGTTGAGGGATTTCTCCGCCGGGCGGTGCTCAGGAGCGTGGGCGGCGCGCTCATTGGTTGGGACTGGGAAATCCCGCATGGCGGCTCCCGCCCCTCATGCGCCAACGAATCCGATGCCAACAATTCTGTTGACACACCCTGGCCCGTGTTGCGACGCTTGCCAACACAATCGTTGGCAACACTCTTGTTGGCGGGAGGTCAAAGTGCGAAAGCTCAAGCGTGGCGTAGGGAACTGGGTCGATGGCGAGAGCTTCTGGGGTCGCGAGGCCGAGTTAGACTCGCTCGCCGAGTACCTGGAAGAGGGTGCGCACATCTACCTGACAGCACCTCGACGTATCGGGAAGACCAGCCTCTTGCACGAAGCTGGGCGACGGTTGGGTAGCCGCTACGCTTGGCTCATCGTGGATCTCGAGAGCGCGCGCAGCTGCGAGGACGTGGTGGTCGCGCTGACCGTCGCGACTCGGCCGCACCGCAGCATCTTTCTGCGCGCGACCGAGGGCTTTAAAAACGCGTGGTCCAAGCTGTCTGAGTCCGTCGAGTCCATCGCGGTCGACGACCTGACGATCACCCTCCGCGGCGCCGTCGCAGGCGACTGGCAGGCCAAGGCGACCCGGCTCTTCGACGCGCTGGCCACGGCAGACCGTGAGATCGTCATCTGCCTCGACGAGCTTCCGATCCTGGTCAACCGACTGCTCAAGGGTGACGACTTCGTCATCACGGCGGAGCGACGAATGCAGGTCGACGCGCTCATGCACTGGTTGCGCGACATGAGCGGCCGACACAAAGGGCGAATTCGGCTGGTGCTCTCGGGGTCGATCGGGCTGGAGCCAGTGTTGCACCAAGCGAAGTTGAGTGCCGTGTTGTCAACGTTCAAACCCTTCCCGCTGGAGCCGTGGGACGACGCGACGGCTATCGAGTGCCTTCTGGCCTTGGCGCGCGAGTACGAGCTTGAGTTCGACGAGGCCGTGCCGCATCGGATGGTCGAGTTGCTCGGCTGCGCGATTCCGCACCACGTGCAGGTCTTCTTCGACCTCGTCCGCGAAGACGCGCGGCGAAACGAGGTCGCGACGGCATCCCACGCGGACGTCGAGAAGATCTACGCCACGAAGATGCTCGGGACCCACGGCCACGTGGAGTTGGTGCACCTCGAAGAGCGGCTACTCATGGTGCTGTCGAAGCCGCAGCAGCGGCTGGCCATCGACATCCTCACCGAAGCCGCAGTGACCGGGTCGGTCGGGCTGGCGGCTGCAGCCGCGCTGGCGCAAGAGCACATGCCGCCGCCGTCAGACTTGCGGGACGCGGTCCGTGAAGTGCTGGATGTGCTGGAGCACGACGGCTACCTGCAGTCGGTCGCCGACAAAACGGTCGGGTACAAGTTCGTCTCGAACTACGTCCGGGACTGGTGGAGAAAGCGGCACGGGGACTTTCACCGGCTTGCCGCCGAGCGGGGGCGGTCATGAGCGCGCCGGCCATGGAACTGGTGACGGTTAAGAACAATCCGGCGTTCTTGGACGACGAGACGCTCATCCGCGGGTTCGTGGTGCGGCAGATCGATCTCGAGCATGTGCTGGAGGCGTTGGCTGACTCCGTCGGCGGGCCGTCCCGCCACACCCTGGTGGTGGCTCCGCGAGGGATGGGCAAGACCACACTGGTGCTCCGAGCCGCGGCCGAGGTGCGGCGTGACAGCGAGCTGAGCGCGCGCTGGTACCCGGTGGTCTTCGCCGAAGAGAGCTATGGCGTGCTCAGCGCGGGCGAGCTGTGGCTGGAGGCGGTGTCCCGAATCGCGGACCAGACCGGCGAACCACGCTGGCGAAGCATCGAAGAGAGCCTGCGGGCCATTCGAGACGAGCGCGACCTGCGGGACCGGGCGCTGGCGCGGTTGATGGACTTCGCTGACGAGCGCGGTGTCCGGCTGCTGCTGGTCATCGAGAACATGAACATGCTCTTCAGCGAGCAGCTCAGCACTGATGACGCTTGGGTCTTGCGGGACACGTTTCAGAACGAGCCGCGGATCCTCGTCATGGCGACCGCGACCCAACGCTTCGACCAAATCGACGATGTGGACAAGGCCTTCTTTGAGCTGATGCGCGTCATCGAGCTGCCGCCGCTGACGAACGACGAGTGCCGAGTTCTGTGGCACCGCCTCACCGGCGAGCTGCTCGAGGGCGACCGCGTTCGACCGGTGCGGATTCTGACAGGCGGGAACACCCGCTTGGTCGCGATCCTGGCCAGCTTCGCGAAGGAGCGGAGCCTAGCGACACTGATGAAGGAGTTGGTCGGGCTCATTGACGAGTACACCGTCTACTTCAAGGCGAACCTAGAGGGCCTGCCGGCCACGGAGCGCAAAGTCTTCGTGGCCCTCGCAGACATCTGGCAGCCCGCGACGGCGCGGGAAGTCGCGGACCGGACGAGGCTGGACACCAACAAGTGCAGCGCGCTGCTCAAGCGCCTGGTGTCGCGAGGCGCCGTCACCGAGGTTCAGAAGTCGGGGGGGAAGACTTGGTATCAAGTCGCCGAGCGGCTCTACAACATCTACCACCTGATGCGCGTGCGAGGCGGCGAGGCCGAGCGGGTGCGGGCGTTGGTGGATTTCATGGTGCATCTGTATGGCGGGCGGGACGACTTCGGCGCCGTTGCGGCGGGTGTGTTGCACGAGGCGTGCGGGCTGGGGCAGGCGGAAAGGCGCGGGCATCTGCACGCGTTCACTGGTCTCGTCGAAGCGCTCGGCGAACCGACCGGAGCGCGAGAGACTGCGCGTGAGGTCCTGCCGGATCTGCTCGGCGTGATCCGCGAGCTACCTGGACTCGCTGCGACGGTCGCCTGAGCTAATGCGGTCGCTTCAGCCCGCAGAAGGCGCGGGTTGGGAGGAGTGGCCGCCCTACATCGCGCACGTCGCCAAACACGGTGACTCGGGCGAGGATCTCAACGACGCCACCCGGGCGCGTTCGAGCGACAACTCATCACGAACAGGACCGAATCGGCTGAACCGTGGCTCTGGCTGGCCGGCTGCTGATCAAAGTCGGCGACGTTTCTGCGTCCGGGAGGTCGAGAAGGCCGTCGCGGCGCGCGAACGAACCCACAACTTCCCAGCGGCGCCGATGCTCCTCGGTTGGCTTGCCATGACGGTGAGCGACCACCGGATCCGGCGAGGATCGCGTTCCAGCCCTCGCCCCGCCGGCAGATTTGCGTTATGCGTGGGCCTATCTTGCAGGGTTCCTCGACCGCCAATTGCTCGGGACTCGCGATTGGGCCACTAGCGAAGTGGGGCCAGACGACGACCATCTCGCCCTCCTCGTCGTCGCCGCAGCCCGCTTCGCGAGCGGTGACACGCAGGTGCAGACGAGTCCTTTCAGGATGCGCGGCCCTCGCGGGCGGCCACCAAGTCAGCGGTCGAGGTCTCCGAGTCGTCTACGTGTGGGGCGAGTGGCGCGGAGGAGTGTTGGCCTGGACTCGGACCCGGTGCTGGAAGCGTTGAGCGGCGCTGGACGACCCCTGCAGATCCGTTTTCCTGGATTCGTTACGCTCGCACGGCTGCCGTCAACCCGAGAGGGTCCGGGCGCACGTCGATCGCCTCAAGCTGGATGGCGCGTTCGGGTGGCAGGATGCTGCCTCACTGGCCCTGAGCGTGGTCGGCCTTGGCCTGGCGGACCTCGCCGCAGCCTGCCTGGGATGGGTGGTCGAGTTCCTGTCTGAGCCTCAGCATGGACTTGGTGCGCCTGAGTCTTGAAGGGCAATTGTATGTGCTGGCCGGCACCCGGAAGCCGGGACTCGCCGCGGCTCGCCAATTGGTCACGCTGGACTGGTCGGAGGCTGACGACGGACCTCTTCGTCGACCTCGCCGTCGCCGGTCACGCCGCGGAGGGCGCAGAAATACTCCATCGGCCCGACGGGGTGTCGGGTTGAGGGATTTCTCCGCCGGGCGGTGCTCAGGCGCGTGGGCGGCGCGCTCATTGGTTGGGACTGGGAAATCCCGCATGGCGGCTCCCGCCCCTCATGCGCCAACGAATCCGATGCCAACAGACGCGTTGGCGAAGCGAGCGGGCTGTGCGGCCCCCGCACGCCAGGTGCTACGGCGCCAGCAGGAACTGCATCGCTTGGAGCTGGGCTTGGCCGGTGACTTCGGGGATGACGCCGTCTAGCAAGAAGACGTGGGAGCCTTGGAACTGCGAGACGCCGTTGGGGGTCGGGCCGGCGGAGAGGTTGTGGGTCGGCAGCCCGAGATCGAAGTATTGCTGGTTGATGGCGCCGTCGACCCAGAGGGGGAGGTCGGCGGGGGTGGGGGCGCCGCTGGCGATGGCTTGGGCGAGGCGGGCGTTGGCGTTGTTGGGGACGACGGCGTCGTCGGCGGCGAACTGAAGGAGGACGCGGGGTTTGGCGCCGCCGAGGGCTCCGGAGAGGATGGCCGGGGCGAAGGTCAGGGGGTCGGCGGCGGCTAGGACGGTGCCGGCGACCAGCTCGAAGAGCTCGTGTTCGTCGCTCTGGGGCAGCAGGCGACGGGGCGAGCCGGCGAGGAGGCCGAAGCCCTCCGCACCCGCGGTGGCGTACATCAGCAGGTCGATGTCGTGGGAGAGCGAGCGGCTGTCTCGCAGAATCGCGGTCACGCCGCCGCCGGGGACGTTGAGGACTGCGCGGGAGACGTGCGGGGAGACCGCCGCGATGATGGTGCCGAGCATGCCGCCGAGGCTCTGGCCGATGAGCATGATGTCGCCGAAGTCGTCGGGGGCTCCGTTGCCGTCGAGGTCCACCCGCGGGTCGGCGCCGTCGGCGCTGGCGAGGACGCGGATGAGGGCGAGCTCGTCGACGACGCTCTGGCGCAGCTTGTCGCGGGAGCGTCCCAGCATCGTGGGGTTCAGGAAGGGGTCGGGGAAGCGCACGCCGGCGGCCGCGAGGACCGGGTCGACCTTGTTGCTGAAGTCGCCCTCGGGGACGGCGATGTCGGCTTGGCGGTCGCCGTGCTGGTAGAGATCGATGGCGACGAGGGCGAATCCCGCGCTGCACGCGGCGCTGGCGAGGGCAGACATGGTCGATTTCGACAGGGTGAATCCGTGGATGCCGACGATCACCGGCATGGGATCTTGGTGCACTGCGGGAAAGAACATCAGGTAGGGGATGGTGCGGAACGGGGTGGAGGCCGCGAGGCTGGCGGGGTTGCCGGGATGAAAGGGCACCTGCAGGTCGCGAGCGCGGATGGTGCCGTTGAAGAGTAGGGCCGCGGTGTCGGGGATCGGGTCGGAGATGAAGACCGGCGTGGAGAGCTCGCCCACCGCGACGCGGGCGATGCCGGCCGTCGGGATGCAGGGCGCGGGCGCGCAGTCCTCGGGACAGTCGACGGGCCGGTCGGCGACGCAGGGGTTGACGCAGGCAGGGGCGCAGGCGCCGACGGGCTCGGTGACCTGCGGGTTCAGGACGGCGGAGACGGCGGCGGCGTTGGGCGCGATGGTCTGCCCGGCGGCGGCGATCTGGCGGTCACCGGCGGGCAGAAACGCCGTCACCGCGATGCTGAGGTCGGCGCCAGCGCGGTCGACGGGGGCCTGACCCTCGACGTAGGCCTGCAGCAGCTGCATCTGGCCGGTGTCGGACTTCGTCGTGAACTCGAACCAGGCGAGGGTGTCCGCGCGACTCGACACGGCGGGGTCGATGGCCATCATCCGGCTGAAGCTCGCGTCGGTGGCCGCATCGCCGTCGCGCGTCGCGAGGGCGTAGTCCTCAGACGGATTGATCTTGGCGCCACCCCGCGTCCGCAGGGGCTCGCGCCGCACCACCACCCCGTAGGTCCCGGGGGCCAGCGACGTCGCCGGCCGAAAGGTCACCGTGTTCGTCTCGGTCCAGACGCGATGCTCGGCCAAGGTCACCGGTTCGAGGCTGGCGCCGTCGATGCGCCACATCCCGATGGACGCGGGCAGCGTGGCTTCGTCGATCCACGCCTCGGGGTCGTCGGGAGCCGGCGTGAAGGGCACGCGGACGAACCCGGCGGCCCAGTAGCCGGTCTGGGCGTTCACCAGCAAGCGATTCAGCAGGCGGTAGTTGGCGAGCTGGTCCTCGCTGAACCCGGCGAGCAGGCCGCGATTGTCGAGATACGCGTCCGTCGGGAACGGGTGGTCTGCGACGTTCGCGGTGCTGCGATCGAAGCGAAGCTCGATGCTGGGGGCGTCGGCTTGGCAGGCGGCCAGCGCGAGCGCCGCTGCGAGCGCGATTGGGGCAAATGCGGCAGCGCGCATGGAGCCTCCGGGGCGGGCGAATCGTGAGGATTTCGCTGGCCCTAAGGCTACACGATGCGCAGGGCGGCGGACAGAAGTGCGGCGCGGGCGGCCGCTCTGGACGCGCGCGGGGGCGTGTGCGAAGCCTTCCGAACCGACAGGAGGATCAGGCGTGGCGAAGAGCAATTCGGGGCGAGGCCGGCAACTCAAGCAGATGGCGGAGCGACGGAGGGCGGCGGCCTCGGGCGCCGGGCGATTGCCGGTCATCCCGAGGTCCACCTGGAAGCTGGCGGTCGTCACGCCCACGCCGACGATGGACCCAGGCGAGGTCTATGATCTCTTGCTGGTCGAGGACGAACGCCGCCTCGTGCGGGCCTTCGAGATGTGCTTTCGCCCCGCGGGCGCCGCGGAGCTGGTCAAGGTCCTCGAGCAGGCGATGCGGCGCCCAGAGCGGCCGATGAAGCCAAGCCAGCCCGCCGCGCTGGTGGTGGCGAGCCACGCCGCGGCGGCCGCGCTCACGCCGATCGCCGAGCGCCATGGCATCGCCCTCGCCGTCGACGAGGGGATCAAGGTCGGGCGCGAGTTTCTGAAGCTCGCCGAACGCAGCGGTGACAGGCTCTCCAACGGGCCGCCCCTCGGGGTGCCGCCCTCGTGCGAGCGCGCCCTCGCCGAGGCAGCCGACGCGCTCGCGCTGCTCGAGCCGTGGGAGGATTTCGACGACGACGTCACCTTCGAACTCGACCGGCCCAGCCAGCCCCTGGCCTTCCGGTTCGCGGTCGTGATGGGGGCCCTCCACGAGACCTACGGCATCGCGCTGTATCGATCGATGGAGGACATCCAGCGCATCCGTGACAGCCACAACCCACACCGGGAGCTGGTCGAATCGCGGCTGGCCTTTCTCTCGTTCGCCGATGAATTGGACGCGGACCAGATCGCCCTGTGTCGCCATCGCGGCTACCCGGATCGGTCCGGCATGTACCTTAACTGCGCGGGGGTCGTGGGCGGCAAGATGCGCGGGCAACTGGACGCAGCGGATGCCGAGGACCTGCGAGCCGCGTTGACCGCGTTGACCGCGTTGTTCGAGCGCCTTGCCGCCGACGAGACCCTGGAGCTGAGCGAGCACGAGCAGGTCGAGGTCGACGGCGAGCCTGTCGGGATCACGCTGCATTGGCCACAGGACGACGCGCCGCGCTTCCCGCTCCCGCCGCCGATCTGCGGGCCCGACGTCACGGTCTGGCTACAGACGCTGCCGAAGGGCGCGCCGGGGCTGCCGCCGGCGCTCGCGGGCAGGGAGCACGAGGCCCTGGTCATTCAGGGACTCAAGGCGGACATGCTCCGTGCGGCCGAGCAGCTACGCGACCAGACGAGCTACGCCGTGCTGCACTCAGGCCCCGACATGATGTTGGTGTCGCCGAGCGACGGCGCGCTGCTGTCGATCTGCCACCTGCCAGTCGCTGTCGGCTTCCCGCTTGAAATGCTTCTGGAGCACCAGACCGAGATCCTGCTGCTGCTGATGCCCGGAGGAAAAAAGCTCCCCATCGCTGGCCCCGATGTCCGCAAAGCGCTCCTGGTCCGACCGCTCCAGCCGGAGCTCTTCGAGCCCCCCGAAATCGAGCCCCTGACGATCGAGCGCTTCGCCGCAGACTCCCCCTTCGATGCCGACGAGCGCTTCGTGTTCGAGGTGAGCTTGAACGGTGTCGAGCCGCGCATCTGGCGGCGATTCACCGCCCCGACTTTCGCCGTGTTCGACGACCTGCACGTGGCGATTCAATGCGCCGCCGAATGGGACGACGCGCATCTGTATGGGTTCTACGGCGGGTGGGGACGCGACAGCGACGTCCTGGCGGAGCCTGCGTCTTCGGGCGGCCTCGACTATGGCGAGCGGGCAGCGCCGGCCGCGCACCAGACCCCGCTGTTCACGTTCTTCACCGACCGCCGCAAGCGCAAGTGCGCGTACCGATACGACTTCGGTGACGATTGGCGCCTGACGGTGCAGCTGCTGCGGGTCGAAAAGGGGGCCGGACCGGGCTTCGAGCTCTTGGATGGCGAGCGGGCCTTTCCGCCGGAGGACTGCGGCGGGCTCCCCGGCTACGCGAACATCGTCGCGTCGCTGGCGGCGGGGACGATGGACAAAGGGCTGCGCGAGTGGTTGGGCGATTGGGCGCCGGAGACCTTCCACATCAAGCGGCTGAAGGCCGAGTTTCTCTCGGCGAACGGATGAGCGGCCGATGAAGCTGATCCACACGTCGGACTGGCACCTGGGGCATCGGCTGCACGACCTGGGACGCGAGCTCGAGCACGCGCGGTTTCTGGCGTGGTTGCTGGACCAGATCGAGGCCGAAGGGGCGGACGCGCTGCTGATCGCCGGCGACATCTTCGACTCGGCGAACCCGCCCGCGTCGGCCCAGGAGCAGTGGTATCGGTTTCTGGCTGAGGCGCGGCGGCGTTTTGCGGCGCTGGATATCGTCGTCATCGGCGGCAACCACGACTCGGCGGCGCGGCTGGACGCTCCCAACCCGCTGCTGCGGGCGCTGGACGTGCGCTTGGTGGGCGGGATGCCGCAGACCGACGACGACGAGGCCCTGTCGGACGCGGTGCTGGCGCCGCTTTGCGGTGGTGGCGGCGAGGTCGAGGCGTGGGTGGCCGCCGTGCCGTTCTTGCGGCCGGCCGACCTGCCCGCGACCGGCGAAAACGCTGATGGCGACGCGCTGATCGGCGGGGTTCGGGCGGTGTACGACCGGACCCTGACCCTGGCGCGGGCGCGCTGCGAACCGGGCCAGGCCGTGGTCGGGATGGGCCACCTTTATATGACCGGCGGGCAGGTCAGCGAGCTGTCGGAGCGGAAGATCCTGGGCGGCAACCAGCACGCGCTACCCGCCGACATCTTCCCCGAAGACGTGGCTTACGTGGCGCTGGGTCATCTGCATCTGGCGCAGAAGGTCGGGCGCGAGCAGGTGCGCTACTCGGGCTCGCCGATTCCGCTGTCCCTGTCGGAGCGGCGGTACCCGCATCAGGTGGTGGTCGTAGAGATCTCGGGCGGGCGTTTCGTGAGCGCTCGGGCGCTTCGGGTGCCGCGAACCGTGGAGATGTTGCGAGTCCCCGCCGACGGGTTTGCGCCGCTCGAGGCCGTGCTCGAGGGGGTGCGGGGGCTGGCTGGCGAGGCGCCCGAGGGGGCGGACAGTGAGCTGCCGCCTCCTTTTTTGGAGGTCGCGGTGGCGCTGAGCGAGCCGGAGCCGGCCCTGCGGCATCGGCTGGAGGAGGCGCTCGAGGGGCGCTGGGCGCGGCTGGCGCGGATTGGGGTCAGCTACACCGGGCACGGCGGGGCGCTTGGCGACGCGGCGGAGGTGCAGACCCTGGGCACGCTGACGCCCGAGGAGGTGCTGCGGCACCGGTACGCGCGGGACCACGAGGGCGAGCCGCCGAGCGAGCTCTTGGGGGCGTTTCACGAGCTGGTGGACGAAGTCGCGCGGGGGGCAGCGTGAGGATTGCGCGGATCCGCGGGCGAAATCTGGCGAGCTTGGCCGGCGACTTCGAGGTGGACCTGGAGGGCGGGCCGCTGGGGGAGGCGAGCCTGTTCGCGATCACCGGGCCGACGGGCGCCGGCAAGAGCACGATCCTGGACGCGGTGTGCTTGGCGCTCTTCGACAAGACGCCGCGGCTGGGCGACGGCGGGCGCGACGTGGCGGCGATCGGGCGCGCGGGCGACGACGAGGCGATGCGCATCAAGGCCAACGACGTGCGGAGCCTGCTGAGCCGGGGGGCCGGCGAGGGATACGCCGAGGTCGAGTTTATCGGGGGCGACGGCCGGCGCTACGCGGCGCGGTGGGACGTCCGGCGGGCGCGGGACCGGGCGAGCGGCAAGCTGCAGGCGCAGTCCATGACCCTGACCGACGTCGAGGCGCAGACGAAGCTGGGCGGGACGAAGACCGAGACGCTGGCGGCGATCGCCGAGCGGGTCGGGCTGAGCTTTGAGCAGTTTCGGCGGGCGGTGCTGCTGGCGCAGGGGGATTTTGCGGCGTTCTTGGAGGCGGGGGGGAACGAGCGGGCGGAGCTTCTGGAGCGGATGACCGACTCGGGGATTTACGCGCGGCTGTCGCAGGCGGCTTATGAGCGGCACAAGGCGTGCGCGGCGCGGATCGCGGAGATCGAGGCGGAGCGGGCGCGGGTCGGGCTGATGGACGGCGAGCGGCGGGCCGAGGTCGAGGCTCTGCGGGAGGGCGCGCGGGTCGCGCTGGCGGAGGCGAAGGCGGAGGCGGAGGCGGCGAGCGCGGCGGTGGGCTGGTACGGCGAGCTGGCGCGGCGGGCGGCCGGGGTGGAGGCGGCGCGGGTGGAGCTGGCGGCGGCGGAGGCGGCGTGGGAGGCGGCCGAGCAGCGGCGGGCGCGGCTGGCCGAGGCGCGGGCGGCGGAGCCCATGCGGGGCGCGCGGGACGGGGCGGCGAAGGCGACGGAAGCTGAGGCGCGGGCTGGGGAAAAGCGGGATCGGGCGGCGGCGGAGGCGGTGGTCGCGAGGGGCGTGGCGGAGGCGGCGGCGGGGGCGCTGAAGCTGGCGGAGGCCGAGTTGGCGGCGGCGCGGGAGGCTTGGGCGGCCGCGGAGCCGGAGCTCTTGGCGGCGCGGGAGTTGGACTCGCGGGTCAAGCAGGCGGAGGCGGGGGCGACGAAGCTGGCGGCGGACGTGGAGGCGGCGCGGGCGCGGGTGGAGGCCGCGGGCGCGCTGCTGGCGGGGCTGCTGGCCGAGCAGGCGGCGCAGGCGGCGGCGCGGGACGCGGCGCGGGCGTGGTTGGAGGCGCACGGACCGGCGGTGGCGCTGGCCGGGCGCTGGGAGGAGATCGAGGGCGACATCGCGGCGTATCTGGAGGTGCACGGGCAGCTTGTGGCGCAGCGGGCGGAGGCGGCGGCCAGGGCTGAGGCGGCGGGGGCGGCGGCGGCGAAGCACGCGGGGCTGGACGCGCGGGTCAAGGAGGCCGAGGGCGCGCTGCGGGCGGCGGAGGCGGCGCTGGGGGCGGCCGAGGCGGCGGCGGCGCAGGCGGCGGGCGGGGCGTTGCAGGAGCAGGGGCGGCGGCTGCGGGCGCTGGGTGAGGCCGCGCGCGGGTGCCGGGAGGCGGCCGAGGCGGCGGCGCGGGAGGCCACCGCGCGTGCGGAGGCCCAGGCGCGGGCCGAGGCGGAGGCCCAGGCGCAGGCCGCGGCGGGCGCGGTCGAGGCGGAGAGCGCGGAGGCCGCGGGGCGGCTCGAGGCGGAGCGGGCGGAGGCGGGGCGGGCGCTGGACGCGGCGCGGAGCGCTCAGACGCTGGAGCAGAAGCGCGCCGAGCTGCGCGCTGGCGAGCCGTGCCCGCTGTGCGGTGCAGAAGAGCATCCGTGGGCTGATGGATCTCCGCTGGCGGGCTTGGTGTCGCAGTATACGCTGCGGTGCACTGAGCTCGAGGGGGCGCTGAAGATGGCGCGTGAGCGGGCGGTGGCTGCGAAGGCGGACCGGGCGGGCGCCGAGGCGCGGGCGGGCGGGGCCCGGGCGCGGGAGGCGGAGGCGGCGCAGGCGCTGGAGGGGCTGGCGCGCCGTGGGGCGGGGCTGCGCGAGGGGCTGCGGGAGGCGCACGCGGGCTGGGTGGCGGCCGGCGCGGGAGCGCGGGGCGAGGCGGTGGCGGGCGCGGTGGCGGCGACGCTCGCGGCCCAGGTGACGGAGGCCGCGGCGGCGACGGAGGGGTTGGCGGCGGAGGTCGCGCAGGCTGAGCGCGCTCTGGCGGCGGAGCAGCAGCGCGCGGATGCGGCGGCGGCGGCGGCGGCGGCGGCGCGGGGCGGCGTGGACGCGGCGCGGGCGGCGTGGGATGGGGCGCAGGCTCAGGCGCAGGCGGCGGCGGCCGAGGCCGGCGAAGCGCACGGGCTGGCGCAGGCGGCGGCGGCCGAGGTGCGGCGGTTCGAGGCGAGCGCGGCCGAGATGGCGGCGCGCATCGAGCGCACGGCCCAGGGGCGGCCGGGCTTGGCGACGCGGGTGGTGGCGGACGCTGAGGTGGTGCTGGCGGCGCTGCGCGCGGAGGTGACGGAGGCGCTGGACCAGCAGGAGCGGGCGAAGGAGGCGGAGGCCGCGCTGGCCGGGCTGGGGACCGACGTCGCGGCGGCGCGGGCGAGCGTCGAGGCGGCGCAGGCGCGCGCCGGCGAGCTGGCTGGCGAGGTGCAGGCCGCGCAAGCGGGGCTACACGGGCTGCGCGGCGAGCGGGCGGCGCTGCTGGGCGGGCGCGAGACGCTCGACGTGGAGACGGGGCTGAAGAGCGCGCTGGCGACTGGCGAAAAGAAGGCGCAGGACGCGGCTGGGGCCGCGAATCGGGCGGCAAACGCCAGCGCGGCCGCCGACAGCGCGGCGAAAGCGCTGGTCGCGGAGGCCGAGACGCGCGCGGAGGAGGCGCGGACGGCGCGGGAGGTGCTGGACGACGCGCTGCGCGAGGCCGGCATCGACGCGGAGGAGCTTGCGCGGCGGCTGAGCCACGCGCCGGGCTGGCTGGCCGAAGAGGGCCGCGCCCTGGAGGCGCTCGCGCAGGCGCGGACCAAGGCCCACACGGTCCTGGAAGAGCGCCAGCGCCAGCAGCTAGAGCACGAGGCGACCGCGCGGCCGGAGCTCGCCGAGGACTCAGCGCGCGAGGCGCTGGCGGCGGCGCAGGCGGCTACGGACGCGAATCAGCGGACCGTGCAGGCCCAGGAGCTGCTGCTCATGCAGGACGACCAGCGCCGCGTCCAGAGCGCCGAGCTCGACAAGAGCGCCGAAGAAGCCCGCGAGGGCGGCCGCGTCTGGGCCCAGCTCAACCAGCTCATCGGCTCCGCCCAGGGCGACGTGTTCCGCCGCTTCGCCCAAGGCCTGACCCTGGACGCGCTGCTGGTCCACGCCAACCGCCAGCTCGACGACCTGAACCGCCGCTACCACATCGAGCGCGTCCCCGGCTCCGACATGGACCTCCAGGTCATCGACCGCGAGATGGGCGACGAGGTCCGCACCATACGCAGCCTCTCGGGCGGCGAGACCTTCCTCGTCTCGCTGGCCCTGGCCCTCGGCCTCGCCTCGCTGTCCGCGGCCGGCGCGTCGGTCGAATCGCTCTTCATCGACGAGGGCTTCGGCACCCTGGACCGCGACACCCTCGACATCGCCATCAACGCCCTCGACGCCCTGCACGCCACCGGCCGCAAGGTCGGCATCATCAGCCACGTCGACGGCCTCGCCGAGCACCTCGGCGCCGAGCTACGCGTGGTCAAGCTCGGCGGCGGCCGCAGCCGAATCGAAGCGCACGGCCGCGAGCGCGCCGCCGTGGCGACTACGGCGAGCCCTCGAACCGGCTCTGCGCTTCTGACTTAGGGCGATTGCGGACCTCGACTCGCGCCAATCCGGCGCGCGACCGGACGATTGCCTCCGGCTTCGCGGCCACTTACTATTGGCGATAAGTAAGGAAACGGAGGCCAGTGATGCCGAGCGCGACGGTGACGAGTAAGGGCCAGATCACCATTCCAAAGGCGGTCCGTGACTCCGTGGGGTTGGCGACGGGAGATCGCGTTTCGTTCGCGGTAAGGGGGGACGGCGTGGTGGAGATGGTGCCCGAGACCGTGGAGCTGATGTCGCTCTTCGGCAGCCTCAAACCGCGGTTGAAAGGCGTGACGCTCGAACAGATGGAGCAGGCCATCGCGCAGGGCGGCGCGGGCGAGTGATCGCGCTGGACACGAATGTGTTGGTGCGATTCATGGTCGACGACGACGCGGAGCAAGCGGCGCGCGCCCGGGATCGCCTCAAGCGCGCGATGGCTTCGCGTGAGTCGTGCCACATCTCGGATGTGGTGGTCTGCGAGTTCGTCTGGGTGCTCTCACGCGCCTACAAGTTCACGCGCGCAGAGATATCGAGCGCCATCCGCAACCTGCTGGCAGCGCGATACCTGAGCTTCAGCGATCGCGAGGCGCTGTGGCGTGCGGTCGCTCGTTTCGATAGCCGTGGCGGGGACTTGGCGGACTACGTCATCCGCGAACACGCCGACGCTGCCGGAGCGGGCGTCGTGGTGACCTTCGACGCCGCGCTCTTGAAGGAGGACGGCTTCGTCGCGCCCTGACGCGCCAGTCAGCTCGTCAGGGTGCCAGGATGAGCGCGTGGCCGGCTTGGGCGGTCGAGTAGCCGTTCTGCGAGCCGTCGAGGTCGCAGTAAAGCCAGGTGACGCCTCCGGTCTTCGTGCAGCGGGCGGCCAGGTCGGCGATGCCGGCTTCGGTCGGCGTCGGCCGGGCGATGAGGCTGCGGCGAGGCGACGCGAGGTTGGCGGGCGGGGCCGGGTCGGCGTCCGCGCTGGTCCAGATGAACTCGCCACCCTCGGGGTCGGCGCCGTCGGGGGCGAGGCCCAGTTGGCAGACGAAGTCGGCCGGGAGCGCGCCTTTGCCGTCGGTGATGCCGGGCTCGGCGACCTCGATTCGGCCGAGAAACGAGACGCCGACCTTCGCGGTGACCAGCGCCGGGTACATCAGACGGCACCAGTCGACATCCGCGTCGCAGGCGAGGTTCGGCTCGCCGGGCGTGCCGCGGCCGCCGGGGCCGTAGGTCGGCAACGCGTCGCACCACGTCGCCGCGGCCGGCGAGCTTCCCGCGACCGTGACCGGCTCCCACGGCGAGGCCGCGTCGCGCTGGAGCGCCACCCCCGCCTCGCGGCCGCTGGGGTCCAGCAGCGCGTCCGGCAGCGCGAAGATCTCGGTGCTGCCGCAGCGAAGCTCGAGCGAGTCGAAGGCGCCCAGCTTCAGCTCGCCGTCGACGGTGACGTCGGGCGCGGGCAGGCCGTCGTCGGCCGCGGTGGCCGCGCCGGCCGTGGCGACCAGGACGTAGGCGCCGGCCTCGGCGGCGTCGGCGGCGCTCAGGCTAAGCGAGACAGCACCGCCCGAGCTCAGCTCGCACCCGTCGAGGCTGCGGGGCGCGTCAGCGCGATTGACCAGCTCCAGCCAGGCCCGCGCGCCCGCGACGCTGTCGGAAGGACGCGGCAGGATCTCGGAAATCGCGAACTCTCCTGCCAGCGGCCACGGCGCACTCGACGCCGTCGGAGGGCCGTCGGGCACGGTCTCGCCGCCGCCGGGAGGGGCGGGATCGGCGAGGCTGGGCGAGGCTTCGAGGGCCGCCTGAGCGACGTTCGGCTGGGCCAGCGTGCCGGGGGTCGGCGGCGTCTCAGGGCTGGCGTCGGCCTGAACCGGGCGCGCGCCGCTGTGCCAGGACGCGAGATTGTCGCCGCCATCGCAGGCGAACGCACTCATCGCGACGAGGAACCAAGCGAGCTGGCGCACGAGACGCTCCGGGCCGGGGGACCACGGAAACGGGTGTTTCCGTAGTGAGCTACGGGTGCCGGAGCCGATTGCTGAAGCCGGACGCCAGTCGCGCGGCGGCTAGAACGAGAGCGGGTATCCCGCGATGCCCACGTCGATGACGCGGAGGCCGCGCTTGGCTTCGGGGGTGAGCACCGGGATCTGGAGCAGCGCCGCGTAGAGCTTGGTCTCGCCGTACGCGCCGCGGCCGAAGGCGACGTTGGCGATGACGTCGGGGCTCGAGTCGACCAACCGCACGACGCGGTCGCCGGCCGCCGGGCGGACCAGGATGAGGCTGGCGTCCAAGGCGAAGTCCTTCACGGTGTCGACGACCATGTAGAGGTTGTCCTCATCGTCGAAGGCCAGGCCGTCGCCGAAGACGCCCAGCTCTGCGGCCAGGGTCTCGCGGGTGCCGAAGCCGTCGGCCGTCAGGGTGATGGCGAAGAGCTGGGCGCGGGCGGCCTCCGGCTCGGGGAGCTTCCCGTGGCCGCAGAGGACGACCGTGTTCTCGGTCAGCCCGTAGAGGCGGCCGTCGCGGCCGAAGGCCAGACCGTTGGGGCCGCCATCCTTGACCAGGTCGAAGGTGTGGACGGCGACGACCTCGCCTTTGACTGGGTCGAAGCGGACGATGGAGCCGAGGCAGGGGTCGGTGACATAGACGTGGCCGTCGGGGCCGACCGCGACGTAGTTCGGGCCTTCCAGCGGCACCGCGCCGTCGTCGGTGAGGCGCGTGGTGACCACGCCAGCGGCGTCGACGTGGACGAGGCTCTTCGCGACCCCGTCAATCACCCAGAGCGCGCCGTCTTTCCCGGCGGCCAGGCCCCAGCCGCGGCCAATGGGCTCGCCCGTCAGCGCGCGGCGGGTCACCGTGCCGTCCGGCGCCACCTCGAGCAGGCCATCGGGCGCGCCCATCACGAGCCGGGCGTCAGCGCCCTCCCCCACGAACGCGAGGTCCTCGGTGGAGCCGGTCTTGCCCTCGGCCGCGAGGAAGGCCTCGACGCCCCCGAAGTCGGCCAGCGGCGCGTTGGGCACCGGCGCGGCGTTGACGAACCAGTCCAGGCTCGCCGCCGCGCTGCCGTCGGCGGGAGCCGGGCCCGTGGCGACCAGCTCGTGTCGCACGGGTGCCGCGCCGAGGGTCCACAGCACGCTGGCCCGCCCCGTCGCGTCGGTGGTGACGGCCGCCGCGGCGACGCAGCCCCCGCCGCGGGTCACGCGGAAGCCCACCGACTCACCGGCCACGTCGCCGCAGTCGTTCTGCAGATGCACCGCGACCGTGAGCGACGCGCCCACCGGCAGCGCGATATCGGGCGGCTGGGTCACGTCGACCATGCGCGTGACGCCGCATTCGGGCGCGTCGCCGCCGCTGTCGTCGCACGCGGCCAGCGACCACGAGACGGCTGTGAGGACACAAAGGCTGAGGTAGATGCGGTCTGTCTTGAGCATGGCGCATCCTAGTTCCGCCCCGGGTGTCCTGCAAAGAGTCGTCGCCGTAGGGCTACCAGCGAGCGATCGGGCGTGGCTATACTGTGGTCGGGGCCGCCGCGGCTCGCGAAACACGCGGGCGCGCCGAGCGAAACCGAAACCGGCTGATGACCACGACACTGGAGCCATCTGATGCAAGCGCCTGAATGGGTCGAGTCCGAAGACGCGCTGACTGTGCTCGCCTTCGAGACGGACTCGCTGCCCAACGCCGAAGCGACGGCGACGATGCACACCGCGTGCAACGCCCTGATGCCGAGCTTCCTGCGCCAGATCGACACCGAGGACAACTCGCAGGACATCTTCGTGAGCGAATTCCACGGCGACAAGCGCTTCGTCATGGAGTGGGTGTTTCCTGGGATCCTCGACAGCGAGACCATCGGGAAGGTGACCTCGACCCTGACGGCCGCTTGCGAGAAGCACGCGCTGCGCTGCCGGCTCTCGGATCGCGGCTCCGAGTTCTGACACTCGAGATAGGGCAGCCCGAGATCGGACTCCCGAGATTGGGCCGCGTGAGCGGTGGCGCCACCGTGTCTGGCGTGCGCGCGGAGCCGGCCGCACCGTTGAACTTCGCGGCGGTTGCGACGTATTCTCCAGCCTCACCCGTCTGATTCGACGCCCGATCGCCTCCCCCGTGGGGAGCGCGCTGGCGTTGGTCCGCTCGGCCTCGCCGAGGAGACCTCATGTCGCAGCCCACGCCGTGCCAGGCGACCGCGCAGTTCATCCAGAGCCACCCGGCTCAGGCGCACGCGCTGCCGGCGCCTTTCGACGAGCACGCGCGCTCGTGCGCGACCTGCCACGCCATCGCCGAGCAGGCCGCCCAGCTCCACGCGATGGTGGACGCGGCGTCGCACCCGGAGCCCGCCGAACCGCGCGGACGCAACCCGCTGCTCGTGGGCATCCCCGTCGCCGTGCTGGCCGCGGGGCTTGGGATATTCGTCGGGATAAAGCTGGCGCAGCATTCCGCGAGCGACGCGCCAACGCCTGCTACCAATGCGCCCGCGGCTCAGACCGCCAACCGGATTGCTGCACCGCACCACGCCCCGGACGCGACCGCGCCGAAGGTCACCGCGCTGTCTGCGACCTCGTGCACGCTGACGGCGGCTGGAAAATCGCCAGCTCCCTGCGGGCTCGGCCCCGTGCTGGAGACCCAGCCCGGCGAGCGCATGGAGGTCGCGCTGTCCGATGGCTCGACCTTGCGGGTCAACCACAGCTCGCGCGTGATTCTGCGCGATGACGCGCCGCGGGCGGTGCGCGTGGAGTCGGGTGAGGCGCTGCTCGAGGCCGCCCACCGCGAGGATTTGCCGGCACTGCGCCTGGATTTG
>JAWKRR010000087.1:0-21986 GCA_041389525.1 Myxococcota bacterium
TGCGCACGAAGACCTTCTTGAAGGTCAAAGTCTACGCTGCCGGGCTCTACGCCGACGCCGCAGCACTCAAGACCGCGCTGGCCGCCTACAAGGGCAGGTCGGCCGGGGAGCTCGCCAAGGACAAGGACGTGCGCAAGCTGATGCTGTCCGACGACTTCGAGAAGTCGATCCGCCTCGTGATGGCCCGCGACGTCGACGGCGATGACATGGCCGAGGCCTTCTCCGAGTCCGTCGAGCCCCGGGTCGCCCGCCAAGGGGCCGCCGCGGTCCGCGCGCTGGCGACGTTCAAGGGCTACTTCACGATGGACGAGGTCAAAGAGGGCTCCGACCTCGTCTTCACCTGGGGCAAGGGCGGCAAGCTCACGACGGCGCTCGCCGGCAAGACCATGGGCACCATCGAGAGCGAGGCCTTCTGCCGGGCGCTCTACGAGGTCTTCCTGGGCTCCGGCGCCGTGTCGCCCGGGCTGAAGTCCAGCGTCTACAAGGGCGTCGAGCGCGCGCTGGCGCCCTAAGGCGACGGCCCGGCATCGGGTCAGCCGCTCCGGCTACGGGGCGGGGACCTCGGGCGCTCCGGCCAGCCACGAGCTGAGAAATCGGCGGTACTGGGCGCGCGCGGAGGCCACTTGGAAGGCGACCTCGTGGCCGTCTTCGATGCCGTCCTCGAGGTGCTGGACCACGACCGCGGTCACCGAATCGCCTGCTGCGGTCTGGCGATTCTGGGTGGCCGGCAGGGCGATGGCGCCGCGTCCGGCCAGGGGCAGCAGCGAGCGCAGGGTTGGGAAGTGGGCGATCTCGGCCACCCCTTCGTCCAGGGCCGGGCCGGCGAGGTCCAGCCCCAGGGAGAGCGAGGTCGCCGCCGCGATGGGCGGGAGGATGTAGCGGTCCACGATCCCCTGCAGCATCAGGACGTGGCGGGCCTCGCCGGGCGGCGCCTCGTCGATGAGCCCGCGCGCGTAGACCGGCGGGTCCGCGGGCTCGCCGGCCCACTGCAGCAGCGCCAGCGAGGGGTCGAAGATGTCGAGGGTGCGGCCGATGCTTGTGTAGTCGAGCAGCAGCTCGGCGATGGGCCGCACGCGCAGGGGTTTCTCCTTCCACACGATGTTCTCGGCGAAGCTCCCTCCGGCCCCGCTCAGGATGACCAGCCCGAAGCGCGGCTCCACGGCGAGCGCTAGCGGGGCGATGGTCGCGCCCATGGAGTGGCCCATCAGGGCGAGGTGCGCCGGGTCGAAGGCGACAGTGCCTCCCAGGCCCGGACAGTCGCTGGCGTCGAGGGTCAGGCCGGCCAGGATCTCGGGCGTTAGCGCCACCTCCAGGGCGGACTGGCGCACGTTGTCGCGCAGCGCCTTCGGGTTCTGGATGTTGAAGACCAAGAACTGCTCGTCGCCGCCTGAGATATTGCGGATCCCGCCGTGGGGGCCGTCGATGGACACACCGGCAAACCCGGCGGCCGCGAACTCGAGCGCGGGGCCCGAGCCCGCCGCGACCGCCGCGCCACCGTTGACGGCGCGCGGCCCGCGGTCGACCAGGGGGCGATCGCCGCCGGCGCCGGTTCGGATGAGGGTGACGACGGGAAAGCCGGCGGCTGGCGCGGGCTGCCGCGGCAGCGTGACCACCACCCGCGCGGTCTCGTCGCGCTGCCACACCGGCTGGTCCTGAAAGTCCGTCTTGAACCCGCCGCCCGCGTCCAGATAGGGCGGCTCGCCGCTCTGGTAGACCGGCATGGCGAGGGTGCTGGTGTAGACGCAGAAGGTGTCGAAGACCTCGCCGAGGGCGAAGGGCGCAAGCGGCGCGGGCGTCGGCCGGGCGCGGGCGGCGGCGACGAAGCGCGCGAAGGTGCGCGTGGGCGAGTCGGTGCGGAAGACCGCCAGCCCGGCGAGGTCGGCGGGGTCGACGCCGGCCTCCTCCAGCGCGGCGATCGCGCGCTGGTAGCCAGCCGCCGCCTCGCTGTTTAGGCCGGGCGGCGTTTGGCCTCGCAGCAGGGTCGCCAGGGACTCCGAGCGGCCCAGGGGCTGCCCTGCCGCGTCACCGAGCCCGCGCCGCAGGGCCAGGGCGTAGGTCGCGTCCGGGCGGAGCGGCAGGCCTTGGAGGGGCAGGGCGGCCAGCAGGTTCGGCGCGCCCAGGGGGCCACCGTCTGAGACGAAGCGCAGCTCGACCGGGTGAGGCCGCAGGCGGTCGGGGCCTGCGTCCACCCGCAGCAGCAGCACCGGCGAGTCGAGCCGCGCGGAGGCGTCCAGCGAGGGCAGGGCGGACTGGGCCAGCGCGCCGCTCATGGGCAGGTAGAGGGTGGCCGTGGTCCCGAAGCCGCGGGCGTCCTCGGCGATGAGCTTGAGGAGGTCCTCGGCGATGTCTGCGCCCGCCGGGTTCGGCCAACCCGACACGTCGATTCGCCCGTCAGCGCCTCGCAGATCGTCGTTGGGGACGGGCGCGCTGAAGAAGCCCGTGCTCCGCGAGAAATCCATCAGCACCGTGGTGCCCGCGATGGCGGCGGCCGAGGGCAGGGCGGCGTCGGGCTGAGACGGCGTGACCTCGACCACCTCGACTGTCGTGTCTGCGAAGCCCGCGCCGCCGGGGCCGCCACCGGTGCAGCCCGCGGTCACCGTCAGCCCGGCCGCCACGAGCAGCGGGCGAAGTCGCCGCCGGCCCGGCCCCAGCGCCAGCAGCAGACCGAGCCAAGCCAGCCCGCTGGCGTCCTGGCCGCCCCCCGCGCCTCGGCAGCCGCCGCTCGATTCGCCGGCCGGCGGCTCGGCCTCGGCGACCTCCGCGCTGCCCAGGTCCGCGTCGGCCTTGGCCTCCGCCACCTCGCTGGAGTCGACCTCGGAGGCCGCGTCCACAAGGATCTCGGGCTGCGCGTCGGCTGCCCCGTGGGCATCGGCTTCTGGGTCGCCGCCCGCGTCGGCATCAGCCGCCGAATCGCCGCCCACCTCCGCGTCTTCAGCGCTCTCGACCGCGTCGGTCGGCTCCACGGCCTCGACGGCCTCCGGGCCGGCCTCGACGGCCTCGACCACCTCAGCCTCGACCGCCTCGGGTTCAGCTTCGATCTCCTCGACAAGCTCAGGCTTCGCCTCGATCTCCTCGACAAGCTCGGGGCCGACCTCGATCGCCTCGACAAGCTCAGGTTCGGCCTCGGCTTCCTCGACGACCTCGACCAGCTCCGGCCCCGCTTCGACAAGCTCGGGGCCGACCTCGACCAGCTCCGGCCCCGGGTCCGGCGCGCCGGCAACGAAGACCTCGACGGGCTCCGAGCAGGCCGCGTTCTCGCGGCGGTCCTCCGCGCAGACCCGCACCACCACCGTCTCGCCCGCCGCCGCGGCCAGGTGCGCGCGCCACAGGTAGCCGCCGTACCAGCGCAGGTCGACCTCGGTCACGGCCCCGCCGACCGGCCCGACCTCGGCGACGATCTTCGCGAAATCGTCGATGAGCACTGGGCTCTTGCCGTCGTGAACCCGCGCGCGGATCGTCAGCCCGCCCGCCTCGACTGTGACCGTCAGCCGGTCGATGTGCGGCGGCGTCACGTCGACGGCGCCGTCCACTCCCAAGAAGACCCGATCGGGCGACGTCACCTCGCCCTGGGCCATCACGACGTCCAGACGCCCGTCGTCGTTGAGGTCGCCGAGGGCCAGCCCCAGGGTGCCCGGCGTCGAAGCCCCGCCGGTCAGCGCCGGCGACTTCAGGGTGAGGTGGCCCGTGCCGTCGTTGATGAGCAGGCGGTCCGCGCCGCTCAGCGAGCCGATGAGGAGGTCGGAGTCGCCGTCGGAGTCCCAGTCGAGGAAGACGGCGACGTTGTCGTCTTCGCCGACGTTGGCGGCCGCCGGCCACCACTGAGCCGTCACGTCCTCGAAGCCGCCCTCGCCGTCCCCGCGGAAGACGTGCTCCGCAAGCTGCGGCCCGTCGTTGATGGTCACGAGATCCAGCCAGCCGTCGCCGTCCAGATCCATCGCCTCGAACTCGTAGTTGTTGCTGAACTGCGGCAGCGCCGACGAGCCGTCGCTGAAGCTGCCCAAGCCGTCGTTTATAAAGAGCTTCGACCCGGTGCAGCTCTTGCAGGACACCAGCACGTCCAGATCCAGGTCCCCATCGACGTCGTAGAGCTCCAGATCCCAGGAGAACCCCACCTTCACCGAGGGCAGCGCCCCGGCCGCGGCGCTAAACTTCCCAGCGCCATCGTTGAGCCACAGCCGCGTCCGTCCGCCGCCGTTGGACAGCGGGTTTCCCGCCCCCCAGTCGGCCAACACCAGGTCCAGATCGCCGTCCCCGTCGACGTCGCCCGCCTCCGCGTCGCCGACGCTGGCGACCTCGTTTGGCAGGTGGGTGGCCGAGACCTCGGCGAAGGCGCCGCCGCCAAGCCCCAGCAAGAGCCGGCTCTTGGTCTGCCACGTGGTCCCGACGAAGATGTCTGCCACCCCGTCCCCGTCGAAGTCGCGCACCTTCACCACGCGCGCCGAGTCCTTGGTGGTGCCGAAGACCGCCGCGGTGACCTCCAGCATCGGCATCCCCGAGCCGACGGAGACGAAGGCCCGATTCGCCTCGGCGGCGCCGGCGGAGCTGTAGTTCCCGCCGTTCGCGAAGATGATGTCGGCGACGCCGTCCCCGTCGAAGTCGGCGACCTCGACCTTGTTGGACCACTCCGCGGTGGTGCCCAGATAGGTGCTTGTCGCGTCCTCGAAGGGCGCGGCGAACGCGACACCGGCGGTCGACGCCACGAGCAGCAGCGCCAGCGCGCGTGTCACGAGGCGCCGCCGAAGTTGGCCTTCAACCACGCGATGATGTCGAGGGACTCCGGCAGCCAGCGCACCTGGCCGTCGGCCCCCTCGATGCGCAAGACCGGCACCGTCCCGCGCCCCATGGCCGCCGTCAGCTCCTGGCGAAAGCGCGGGTCCGTCCAGGTGTCGCGCACCTCGACCTGCACGCCAAGCTCGCTCACCACGCGCTGCACCCGGCTGCAGTAGAAGCAACCCGGGCTCACGTAGAGCGCCAATCCGCCGATCTTCTCGCTCACCGCCGCTGCCCCTTGCCCCGTGCTTGCTCCGCGAATCCCAGGTACCACCACGCGAGGGGCCGTCACAAGCTCGCGCACCCACCCCACGCGCCACCGTCGCATCGTGCCCGTGCATCGTGCAGGCTATCGGCCATCCACCCGACGCGGCGCTGCCCCCCCAAACGCGCCGCCACCCCCACGTCGAGGCCCCATGCACCCGCGTCTCCTGCTGAGCTTCCTCCTGCTCTCCCTGACCCCGGCTTGCGGATCGGCCTCGAGCGCCGACGCCGACGCCGACGCCGCCGAGCTCCCCGACGTCGCGGCCGACACCGACGCCGACACCGCCGCCGACAGCGACGCCGCAGCACAGCCCGAGATCGCGCTGTGGTCCACGGGACCTGCCTTCCCGGTCGATCCGCCCGTCCCCGCCGGGTTCGCCGACCTCACCGCGCGGCTGAGCACCTGGGTCACCCACGTCGAGGGTCCCGTCCCCCTGCGCCCTGAGACCGGCCTCCGCGGCGGCTACGGCACCGGCAACGGCCGCGTCTTCGCCCTGTTCGGGCTGACCGACCCGCTGAACACCATGCACGGCATGACCGGACCCACCTACGAGCGCGGCAAACGCTTCTTCAGCGACTACGCGATCCGCTTGGCGGGAGCTGGCGTCTCCGAAGACAGCGACGCCGAGTGGGCCACCCAGAGCCTCGCCGGCCCGGCTCTGCTGACCCGCGCCCGCTACGGCGCGCTGTGGCTCGACGTCCTGGCGTTCGCGCCCGCCCTCGGGGCCGCGTCCGACCACTGCCTGCTGCGGGTCATCGAGGTGCGCAACACGTCGGGCGAGGCCAGCGGCCCCCTGAGCGTGCGCGTGGAGGCGGCCGGCGCGACCACCAGCCCCAGCGCCGAGACGATGCTGGAGTCGACGGGCGAGCGAGCGCTGACCACGGGCTTCTCCGGGGGGCAGGGGACCGTCACCGGGCGCACGCTGACCGCGGAGATCCCCTCCATCACGGCCGGCGGGGTCGAGCGGCTGACGCTGCTGCACTGCGCGGCCGAGGGCGGCGACGCGGTGCCGATCCCCCAGGTGGATCCTGAGTCTTTGGCGCAGGGAGTGGCGGCCGAGTTCGCCGCGTGGTCGGGCGGGCTGGCTCAATTCGATGTGCCGGACCCGCGGGTTCGCGATTTCCTCGACGGGATGAAGCTCAGCCTGCGCGTTCAGACCAGCCGCGAGGGGGCGAACTGCCCGATGTCGCAGTACACGCGCATCTGGGCCCGCGACACCATCGGCGCGGTCTTGGCGTGGCTGCGCTACGGCGCCCACGACGAGGTGCGGCGGATGATGACCTACCTTTACTTGGCGGCGTCCGCGGGCGGCGACCTGCGAAACTCCTACGACGCGGACATGAGCTTTGACCCGCCGCCGGCCGCGCTCGACTGGGACGCGCTGGGCCCGCTCTCGGCGAAGGTCGCGGCGGAGACCCCGAGCTACATGGTCTGGACCGCGGGCGAGTGGCTGCGCTTCACCGGCGACGCCACCCCCATCGCCGATCGCTGGCCCTTTTACCGCCGCTGCCTGCTGCGCCAGGTCCCCAGCGCCGACGGGTTGCTGCCCTTCACCGGCGACGAGACCTTCCGCACCGCGATGAACGTCGCCTTCGGCTACCCGCTCGAGTACCCCCACCACGACGTCTCCTGGTCGGCGAACTCGTCGCTGCTCTGGCTCGGCGCCCACCAACACTTTCAGGCCATGGCGCGGGCCACGGGCCACGACGCCGACCTCGACGCGGCCGCAGCCCTGGAGACCCAAATCCGTAAAGGCTTTCTCGACCACTACGTGCTGGACGACGACTGCATCGCGGCCCTGGTCGTGCGCGAGACCGGCGAGACCTACCCCGCGCCCTTCGAGGACGTCTCGCTGAAGCTCACGTGGGCTGGCGCCTTTGACCCGGACTCGGCCTTCGCCCGCGACGCCATGAACTGCCTCATCGCCAAGGTCGGGACCACCCCGGGCCGCTTTCAGAGCCCCATGCACGACAACCACCTGGACTTCCCGCTGGTCCCCGACGCGACCGGCGTCTACACCGGGATGATGCCGGGCTACGCGCTGGCGGCGCTCACCGACGTCGGCCACCCCGACGCTGAGTCGTCGTTCACCGCGCTGTCGGAGGTGCTCGGCTCCAGCGGCAACCTCCAAGAATACCAGCTGGCGCCTGACGATTCGGGGCTCTCGCTGCTCTACGACCCGTCGGGTGCTCTCGGCGACTACACGGCGAAGTTCCGGCCCTGGGAGGGCGGGATCGTCGCCGCCGCGGCCATGGACTACCTGGTCGGGTTCGACCCCGACGCGGGCGCCCGCACCCTGACGCTGAGGCCGCACCTGCCGTCTCACTGGCCGGAGCTGGCGGTGACCGGGCTTCGGGCCGGCGCCGCGCGCTTCGACGTGCGTGTCTCTCGCACCGCGGCGGGCTGGACGGTCACGGCGAGTCACGACGCGGCCGAGGCGTGGGACATCCGCGTGCGCTGGGACTCCGCTGCGGCCGTGGCGATGGCGTCAGGCGAGGGTCAGGCCGTGGCCGTGACCCGGACCGAGGCCTTCGGCCAGCACAGCGCGACCTCGCCGGCGATCAGCGTGCCCGCGGGCGGCACGCTGACGCTGCACATCGAGGCTGCGGAGTAGCGGCCCCGTCCGACGGCGCTAGAAGGTCTGCGCGTTCGTCGAGACGTGGGTGATGTTCCGGCGGAAGTCGAGGATCTCGCGCTGGTCGTAGATGCCGCTGGGCTTGAGGCCCTCGTAGACCGTGAGCGCCTGCCACTGGAGCAGGTCGTCCGCGGGCGTCGCGGCGGGGTCCACCAGGCCGGCGAAGTTCCCGCCCGCTGCGGCGCGCGGCCAGTCGGTGGGGACCGTGGGCAGCGTCCAGCCGGTGGCTGCAGGCGGCGCGTAGATCTGCCACAGCGGCTGCAGCACGCGGCGGGACTCGTCGTTGGTCGCGCACCCGCTGTAGGGGATGCTCACGCGCTGCTGGATCAGCCCGCGCATGTAGTGGGGCGCCGGGTAGCTGCCGGCCGCCATCGCGCTGACGTTGAAGGTGCGCCCCGAGCGGCTGAGCGAACGGATCGGGAAGAAGGTCTTGAAGTTCATGGTCCCGCCGCTCCCGTTGAAGCCCGTGCCGCTGCGGTCCATGATCGCGCTCTGGCCGCTGGCCGTGCCGGCCGGAATCCCGGTCTTCGCGTCATCGAGGTAGAGGGCGATGGCGGCGCCCACCGGCTCGACGTTCGCGAAGTCGCCAGTCAGCGGGTACGAGGTCGCGCCGGTGATGTTCCACGCCGCCGTCTTGCCCGCCGCGTCGCCGACCTTGAAGCCGGAGATCATCAGCTGGCCTTCTCCCGGGGCCAGCGCCGCCGACGCCTTGCTGTCCCAGTCGCCCGCGGTGACGCAGAACACGTCGGAGTTCGCGGGCGCCTTGTCGATGGCGCAGGTGACGTTGGCGGTCAGGTTGGTCGTGATGCCGATGTTCTGCGCGGTGGGTCCGGCGGCGTTGACGGTCTTCTGAACCGTCCCGATGCCGTTGATGACGAGCTGCGGGATGGCGCTGGCGACGCCGCCGGTGATGGCGCTCAGCGGCACCGCGCCCCGCAACCCCACCATCCGGCGCGACCCGTAGGGGACCGGCGCAGACTTGAAGTTGTGAAGCGGCAGGGACTGCAGGCACACGCCGATGGACAGCGCGCACTGCGCCGGGATGAAGATGTTGCCCGGCAGCGCCAGGGAGCCCGCGATGCCGCCAGCGTTGTAGCACTCGCTGTCGGCGAGCAGCGAGTTCAGGTTGAAGGTCGCCAGGGTCTCGACCGCGAGGTCCGGGAACACGATGCCCAGCTCGATGTTGCCGCCCGCCGGCGCCGGCACGTTGGTCAGCGCGCCGTTCAGCACTCCCTTGGACGTCGTGTCGACCACGTCGGCCAGGACCAGCACGAAGTCCGACGCGTCCACGCTGAAGACCGTGACGTACTCGCGCCCTTCGGCGGCCGCCGTGACCGTCACCGGCGAGCTCAGCGTGCTGCCCAGGTCGTGGAAGCGCACGATGCCGCTCGCGTCCGCCGTCCCGTGGTTGGCTCCGTTGGCCGTCCCGGTGAAGCTCGTCTGCAGCGCCGTGCTCGGCGCGTTGCCCACCATGACGCGAGCGCCCGAGATCGCCGCGCCCGCCGCGTTGACCACCTTGACCCGCACGTTGCCGTCGGCCGGACAGCCGCCCCAGCCGCCGCTGGTCAGCGCGGTCCCGGTGAGCGGGGCCTCGACGTCGACGGAGGGCTTCGTGCTCAGCGTGACGCCGTTGGCGACCACGGTCACGGTGGACGAGAGCACCGACGCGTTCGGCGCGGTCAGCTCGGCGTAGTAGACATTTCCTTCCGCGGAGACGGCGCCGAAGCTGCCCGCCGTAGCGTTCATCACCACGGTGGCGCCCAGCAGCGGCGCGCCGGCCGTGTCGACCAGGGTGACGGCGACGGTCAGCCGCGCCGAGGTCCCCGCTGTCAGGCAATCGCTCGACGTGGTGACCGCGCTGGCCGGCGAGACCCCGACCGGCCCACAGTCGCCGTCGTTGGCGCCGTTGCAGCCCGAGGGGCAGCAGCCGTCGGCCGCCAGCGCGCAGGCGGTGATGGGGGCGTTGGTGCACACCAGGTCGCAGGTGCCCGCCGCGCCGGTCGCCGTGTCGAGCGTGCACTCATCGCCGTCGTCGCAGCCAGCCGCGCACGGGTCGCACAGCTCGGGCGGCTCGATGATGTTGTTGCCGCAGTCCGACGGGCAGTCGTTGTCGGTCAGCGCCGTGGCCCCAGGCGGGCAGCACAGATCACCGTTCTTCGGCGCGGTGATCGGCGTGTTCAGGCACTTCCCGGTGCACTTCGAGGCCTGCCCGGTCAGCAGGTCGGTCGTGCACGGGTTATCGTCGTTGCACTTGGTCGGGCAGCTTCCCGGCGGGTCGCAGGTCTCGCCCGGCTCGACGACGTTGTTGCCGCAGATGGCGCTGCAGTCGGGGTCGTTGCCCGAGACGCAGCCGATGGGGCAGCAGCCGTCCGGGTCACCGCCGCAGACGGTCAGCGTGTTCTCCGTGCAGACGAGATCGCAGCCGCCAGCACTTCCCGTCATCGTCCAGGTGGTGCACGCGTTGCCCGCAGGACACGGCGCGCAGGCGTCGCAGGTCTCAGGCGGCTCGACGACCTCGTTGCCGCACTTGGGGCTGCAGTCGTTGTCGTTGAGGGCGTTGGCGCCGGGCGGGCAGCAGCCGTCCGCGTTCTTGGGCGCGATGATGTCGACCTGCTCGCACTCGAGGTTGCAGGTCGACGCGCTGCCCGTCGCGAGGTCGGTCGTGCAGGGGTCTGAGTCGTCGCAGTTCGCCGGACAGGGATCGCAAAGCTCGCCCGGGTCCAGCTCTCCGTTGCCGCAGGTGTCCTCGCAGTCCGTGTCCGTCGCGAAGGTGCAGCCCGCCGGGCAGCAGCCGTCCGCCGGCTGGCAGGCGGTGATCTCGGTCGGGACGCAGAGCACGTCGCAGAAGTCCGCGGAGCCTTCGAAGGCCTCCGTGGTGCATGGGTCCCCGTCATCGCACGCCAGCGGGCAGGAGCTCGGCGGGTCGCAGGTCTCGCCCACCTCGACGACCTCGTTGCCGCACACCGGCTCGCACTCCGCGTCGTTGAGCGCGTCGCAGCCGTCGCCGCAGCAGCCGTCGCCGCTCTCGCAGACGCTCAGCGGCGCGGTCACGCAGGCGGCGTCGCAGGCCTCGCCGACCAGGGTGGACACCATGCAGGCCTCGGAGGTCTCGCAGGTCAGCGGGCAGCCGCCGGGCTCGTCGGGGGCCAGGGCGACGTCGCAGGTCTCGAAGGGCGCCAGCACCCCGTCACCGCAGGCGAGCGTGCAGTCGTTGTGGCAGAAGTCGTCGTCGTCTTCGTTGCCGTCGTCGCAGGCCTCGTCTCCGTTGACGATCTGGTCGCCGCAGTAGGGCGCGATGACCTCGGGGCCGTCGGAATCGGCATCCGCGTCAGCGTCGGGCGTCACCACCGCGTCGGAGTCCGGCGTGGTCACCGCGTCCGTGTCGGGGGTCACGACGGCGTCGGCGTCCGGGCTGACGACGGCGTCGGCGTCCGGCGTGGTCACGGCGTCCGAATCCGGCGTCACGACGGCGTCGGCGTCCGGCGTGCCGATCTCGTCCGCGTCCGCGTCGGGGACGATGACCGTGTCCGTGTCCGGGGTCACGACGGCGTCGGCGTCCGGCGTCGCGTCCACCGTGTCCACGGCGTCGACATCGGGCAGCGGCACGTCGCTGGTGCCGTCGGGTCGCGTGATGTCGGGGTTGTTCCCCCCGTCGAGGTTCGCAAAGCAGCTGCCGTCAATGCAGATCCCGCCGTCGCTGCATGGCTGATCCGTGCTGCAGCTCTCGCTGATGCCCGAGCCGCTGCACGCGCTCGCCCCGCTGAGGGTCGCGACGGCAATCAGCACTACGCTCAGTAAACTACGGCGAATCACAGCGTGTAGCTGAGCCATTGCGAACCCCTCCGCGGCGTGTCCAGTGCATCGGCGGAGAAGCCCGCACCACAAGGGACACCGCAGCGCGAGAGTATTCCTCGGGGAGGTCGAGTGCAATCGCCTGACGCCCAGCGATTGCAACGCCTCGCGGCTCCGGATCTACCGCGCGTTCTCGGCCGACAGCGCACGCCGCCTCGTCGCCTCGTCTTGCTCTCCGTCCAGCTCGTCGGCGCCGCGCACCCGCCGCAGGAAGTGATCCGCCGACAGCCGCCCGCCACCGAACACCGCCAACACCACCAGTATGAAGAGCACCATCAGCGTGAACTCCAAGGTCTGGCCCTCGGTGTTGAGCCCGCCCGCCCCGTGCACGAGCAGCACGGCGCCCATCAAGATGGGGACCTGCGCCAGCGCCGAGGCCCGCGTGAGCAGCCCGGCCGCCAGCATCAGCCCGAACCCCAGGTGGGCCACGGCGATGTAGTGCGCGATGAAGACGTTCGCGAAGGGCATGATCCCCAGCCCCTCCTCGACCATCCAGGTCAGGCGGTCCATGGACGCGACGAAGTAGGCCCCCTTGATGAAGAGGCCCACGCCGACCCAGATCCGCACCAGTTCCAACCCAATATCCGCGTTGCGCGTCAGCCAAAGGCGCGCGCGCTGTAGCTCATCCATGACCAACCTCCGTAAGTGGGTGGGCGCCTCCCGTGGGCCTGCTCGTGGGTATGTCCAGCAGGTATGAGTGGTTAGCTACAGGATATGCCTGCGGTGTCCGGGCGCACGGAACCGGTCGGTTGGGGGCGGGGTGTAGAGCGGCGGCGAATCGGCGTCGACGCGCAGTTGACTCGGACCGAACGGTGGCGCAGCGTTTCCGTATTCTCTTAGCGCAGGCCACCGTCCGGTCGATGTGTCGCACCGCCGGTACGCTGCGCGGTCGCGCCGGCGTCGGAAGGCGAGGGGGAGTCGCCGTCCGAAGCCCAAGCGGCCCGACGGGGCGTGATATGGGGCGTCGACTGGGTCTGTGGTGCGCGGTGTTCGCCGTCGTGTCGGTGACGCTGCCGTCGTGCAAGGGCAAGGGCTCCGGCGGTCTCGGCGACCCGATGGCGCTGTCGGCCGAGCCGGTCTCCATCTACCTCACCTACGTAGGCCAGACCGCGCAGGTGACCGCCCTGGTCCTCAGCGACCGCGCGGAGACGCTGGAGGCCAATGGTCAGCTTCAGTTCGAGACCGACGACACCGACGTCGCCACGGTCTCGGCCGAGGGGCTGGTCACGGCGCGCGCGGACGGAGCGACGCGGATCACGGTGCGCCAAGCCGGGCTGAGCGCCAGCGTCCCCGTCTCCGTCGTGCTGGACACCGAGCCCCCAGGCCGTCCCGAGATCCTGACCTACCTCGAGGCGACCGATCTTCGCGTGCAGACCTGGCTCGGCCGCACCGAACCCGGCGCCACGCTCAGCATCGCCGGGGCCGCCGAACCCGTGACGGTCATCGCCGACGACGACGGCCGCTTCGACGTGACCCTGGCGCTGGTCCCCGCGACGCTGAACGCCGTGACCGTGACCGCGACCGACCTCGCGAATAACCAGTCACCGCCTTATCCTTTCGCGATTCGGCAGGACGACAGCTACGTCGACGCTGGCAACATCAGCCTCTCCGATGGCGACCAGCAGACCGGCCTCGCGGGGCAGCCGCTCATGCGCCCGCTCGCCGTCCGCGCGACCGCCCCCGACGGGCAGCCCCTGGCGGAGACCGAGGTGGTCTTCCGCGTGACCTCGGGCACCGGCGCGCTCTCGGCGGACGGCCAAGCGCCCTGGAGCGACGCCGGGCAGGGCGGCGGCGTGCTGCGGGTGACCACCGACAGCGGGGGCTACGCGCGGGCGAGCTGGCGAATCGACACCAACCCCGACCGCGAAAACCAAGCGATGGTGAACCTGCCGGGCGACACCGGCCTCCCGGTGATCTTCCGCGCCACGGGCGTGCCGCCGAGCGCCGGCGCCACAGCGGTCGAGGGGCGCGTCTTCGACGAGTCGCGGCGCGCGGTCGTCGGGGCGCGCGTGACCCTCATCAGCGAGGGGATCTCGGCGGTCACCGACGAGCGCGGCCTCTTCCGCATCACCTTGGAAGACCCGCCCAAGGCGCCCGCCGTCGACCGCGTGCTCATCGACGGGCGCGGCGCGGTGGGCGGTCGCCACGCCCGCATCGGCTTCAAAGTCGACGTCATCCCGGGCCGCCTCAACCAGGTGCTGCGCGACTTCTACCTGCCTCGGCTGCCCGACGGACAACGCCCAGCGCTGGACGGGCAGGGCCGCGTCACCGAGACCCTCGTCCTCGAGCGCGCCTTTGAGCCCGGACGACCGCCGAGCCGCGTGACCGTGCCCGCCGGCACCAAGATCACCTGGCCCGCGGGCCTCGCGGCCGAAGACCAGGTCCTCACCCTCATCGACATCCCGGTCAACCGGGTCCCGATGCCGCTGCCCGACGGCCTCTACTCCGAGCACCTCATCGCCCTACAGCCCGGCAACACGCGCTTTGAGCCGCCGCTGCCGCTGGAGCTGCCCAACGCCGACGGCCTGTCGCCGGGCGCCCGCATCGAGCTGCTCTCCTTTGATCACGAGCTTGGCCGCTACCACGCCGTGGGCACCGCCACGGTCTCGCCCGACGGCCTGCGGGTGCTCAGCGACCCCGGCTCGGGCATCCGCGTGGGCGCGTGGCACGGCGGCCCACCCCCCAAACCGCCAGATAAATGCAGGGTAAAAGGCTCGGTCTCGCCCCCGCCGAGTCCCCCCTCGCCGAAGCCGCAGGCCAAGCCGAAGAAGGACAAGTGCAAGTGCATGGTGCGCGGCGTCGTCGTGCCCTGCGAGAAGTCCGAGAAGGACAAGCCCAAGCCCTTCGTCATCGACAACGTGCCGTGCCCGCCGCCCTCGCCCACACCGAAGCCGAAGCCCGGTGATCCGCCGCCGAAGCCCGACCCGCCAAAGGACAAGGTCGAGGTGGTCTGCGACGAGGACCCCAAGCCCATCCGCATCACCCAGCCGAGCCGCAAGTTCCTGCCCACGAAGCTCGGCAAGACCGTTCAGTTCACCGCGCAGTGCGAGGACGGCGAGTCCAACGCCAAGATCCAGTGGACCTTCAGCGGCGGCAAGCCGTCGGGGACCGTCGGGCCGTCGGTGTCGGCGAAGTTCGACAAGAAGGGCAAGGTCACGGTCACCGCGTCGGCGTCGACCAAGAAGTGCAAGGGCTCGGATTCGGTGGTGCTGGACGTCAGCGACTGCGTCGAGGCGGGCACGGTGCGGGTCTGCGGCGACGACATCGTCGAGGAGAGCCCGACCAAGTACACGGTCAGCGGGCACGTCACCTTGGGCCGCGGCGGCGAACAGTTCCTGCAGACCACCGGCAGCGCCTCGGTCGACCTGGCGCCCGCCGGCATCGACGCCAGCGGCCCCACCGTCAAGGGCGACGGCGCCTGGTCCATGGACAGCTTCGACTTCCTGCGAAACCCGTGGCACCCGACCATCTGGCGCGGGCGCTGGAGCATCGACGGCGCGTCCGGGACCGTGACCCTCGCCGGCACCAGCGAGGACGACCTGGAGGGCTCGGTGCGCGTGCTCCTGCAGATGTCGGGCTTCGGCTTGCGCGCCAGCGGCACCACCAAGATGACCACCGACGGCGTGGCGTTCGGCACGCCGATCATCGAGATGCCCTTCGGCAAGCAGGTCTTCAAGAAGTCGAAGAACGAGATCAAGGTGAAGTTCGACCAGGTCGGTATCCGCACCAGCGGGCTCGTGGTCGGCGGCGAGTTCTCGTGGACGGGCGACCTGGACCTGAAGGTCGTGAAGCTGGTGAAGCTGCTCATCGGCTACAACCCCAGCGAGGACACGTTCAAGGGCGGCTTCGGCATCAAGTTCGGGCCGCCGCTCAGGACCATCACCCTCGAAGGCAACGCGCTCTACGGCCAGAACACCTTCAAGCAGCTCGATTTCAAGGCCAGCTTCAGCCAGGAGTTCACCCCGCCGTTTCTGCCGGGCTTCTCGTCGCCGGGGCTCCCGCTGCCGCCCGGCGCCGCCATCTCGCCGGTCGTGCTGCTGAGCATCGACGGCGGCGTGAAGAACCCCGGCTTCTTCTTCGGCACCAACCCCGCGCCGCCGACGCTCTTCGGCAACGTCGGCATGAGCTTCGGCCCTGCCTTCCCGGTCGGTGGCGCCGACGTCTACAGCCTGGGCTCCGGCAGCGTCGGCGTGGTCTTCGACTTCTACCCGACCAAGCTCGAGCTCAAGGGCGCCTGGGTGATGCTGGGCCGGCTGGCCACCGACGACCTCTACTACGCGTCCAATTCCACGGGCGCGGTCGGCAAGGACGACGTGGCCGGCTTCGGACAGCTCGCCGGCTCGGTCTCCTACGGCATGGACCCGCCGACGGCCGCCTTCAGCGGGGCCTACACCGTCAGCGACAAGATCCTCAAAGACTTCTGCGACAAGGCCGTCGGCGAGTGCCCGGTCTCCACCAACGGCCAGATCTACGGCGCCACCATCGCGGGCTCGCTGGTCAGCGACGGCGGCAACATGACCGCCAGCCTCGACCTCAACGGCACGCTGAACACGCCGGGCTTCAAGTTCGGCCCCAAGAACATGCCGAGCCTGCTGCAGATCCCGGCCTACACGCTGGGCGGAGTCGGCGCCAAGCTGCGGGTGAACGCGCGCTCGAAGTTCTTTCACTTCCAAGCCTCGGCCTTCGCGTCGCTGCCCGTGCTCGGGACCGCCCAGATCGTGATGACCGTCGATCTCTTCGGCACGCCGCTCTTTCGCTTTCAGGTCTGTCACGAGGGCCAGTGCCTCGGCTCCGCGGTGCTCGAGCGCTTCCAGTTCGAGGGCGCCCCCGCCGTGGTCCAGGTGCCCGACGGGCTGCCCTCCGTCGAGATCGGCATGGCCCACTCCGCCGACGTCACCGCGAGCTTGGAGATGCCCGACGGACGCGTGCTCAGCCCCGACGAGCTGCACACCTTCCCCGACGGCACCCTCGAGGCGGTCTACGTCGCCGGCTTCGAGCGCGACCGCTCCGACTGGGTGGTCTTCAAGCCCCAGCCCGGCCGCTACGCCCTGGTGGACATCGATCCGATCGGCGCGGTCCAGGAGGTCATCCTCGCCGTCCCCGACCAGGCTCCGAAGTTCGCGTTCTCCGAGCCGTTTGCGCGTCGCGGCAGCGTCGTCGACCTCGCCTGGACCGCCTCGGACGCCGACAGCGACGCGCTGATCGCGCTCTTCTACGACTCGGGTGAGCCGGGCGCTGAGGCCCACCCCATCGGGGAGGCCACGCTGTCGGGCGGCCAGAAGACCTTGGCCTGGGACACCAGCGCCGTGCCGCCGGGCGCGTGGTTCGTCTACGCGCTGGTCGACGACCGCGCGACGCCCACGCTCACCGTGCGCAGCCTCACGCCGGTGGTGGTCGGAGCCAGCGAGACCGACGACCCGGCGCGCCCGCTGCTGGTCCGCACGCGCCCCGTCGACGAGGGCCTGGAGGTCAGCTGGGTCGCGGGCGCTGCCGGCGGCGCCGACGGGCCCATCTACGCGGTGCGGCTGCAGCCCGTCGCCGGCGGCCCGCTCGTGGAGGTCCCGGCCTACACCGGCCAGACCCGGGTCGTGGTCGAGGATCTCCGCCCCGGCGAGGCCTACGACGTGAGCGTGGTGTCTACCGACGCGGAGGGGATCTCGGGCGGGCGCTCCGAAGTCGTCCGGGCGCTTGGGCCGGGCCCAGCACCCCTGGTCGTGACCTCGCGGCCCCCAACCGCCGTGCGCGTCGGAGAGACGTGGTCCTACACCCCCAAAAGCGCAGGCGGCGGCGGGGCAAAAGGACTGAACCTCGCGGTCGGGCCCGTGGGCATGGCCGTCGCAGGCGCGTCGGTCACCTGGACGCCCGGCGAGGCCGACCTCGGCGGGCACGCGGTGACCCTGACGCTCAGCGACGCCACCGGCGGGCGCGCGGCCGAGCAGCGGTTCCACCTGACGGTGCTCGACCCCTTGGCCATAAGCCCGCCCGAGATCTTGAGCGAGCCCGATCCGGTCGGCGTGGTCGGCCAAGCCTGGAGCTACGCGGTCGTCGCGGCGTCGAGCGGCGGCGGCCTCGAGCCCGCCGAGCTGGTCAGCGGTCCGGCGAGCATGCAGATCGACGCCCAGGGGCTGGTGACCTGGACGCCGACCGTGGCCGAGGCGACGGCGGCCCAGGGCATGGTCGCCTTCACGGTGCGGGTGGTGGACGCGACGGGGTTTGAGGCCATCCAGACCCGGGTCATCCGCTTCGAAGACCCCGATGGCGACGGGCTGTCCAGCGGTTGGGAGCGTGCCAGCGGCCTGGACCCGCTGTCGCCGAACCCGGGCACGGCCGACACCGACGGCGACGGGCTCAGCGACGCGGACGAGGCGGCGCGCGGGACCTTGGGGGACCGCGCGGACACCGACGGCGACGGGCTCTCCGACGCGAATGAGGCCGCCGGCGGGAGCGACCCGCGGCTCTACGACAGCGACGGCGACGGGCTCTCCGACGGGGAGGAGGCCGCTGCGGGCACCGACCCGGCCTCCGCGGACAGCGACGGCGACGGTGTGTCCGACGGCGACGAGGTGGCCGCGGGCAGCGACCCCAGAAGCGGCCTGGACACGGACGGCGACGGGCTGGCCGACGACCTCGAGCGGACGCTGGGCAGCGACCCGACCGCTGCCGACGGCGACGGCGATGGGTGCAACGACCTGCGCGAGCTGGACCTGGGCACCAACCCGCGGGTGGCGGACACGGACGGCGACGGGGCCGGCGACTGCGCGGAGGCCGACGGCGGCACCGACCCGCGGGTGGCCTCGGGCGACAGCGACGGCGACACGCTGTCCGACGACCTCGAGCAGCTGCTCGGCACCGACCCATTCTCCGCGGACAGCGACGGTGACGGCTTCGACGACGCGGTCGAGCGTGCGCTGGGCACCGACCCGCTGCTGCCGGCCTCGGCCCCGGACTTCGAGCCGGGGCCGCCGAATCAGCCGAGCCTGCTGACGGGGGCCTCCGATCCCCAGACCCTGCCGCCCTTTGAGACCACCGACGTCGGCGAGATCGTGGTGATCCAGGACGACGATCTGGACGGCGCGCCCAACGACTTCGAGCTGACCTACGGCTACGACCCGGACGACCCGGCGGACGGCGCCAGCGATGACGACGGCGACGGGCTGCAGCTCTGGCAGGAGGCCCAGGCGGGCACGGACCCGAAGAGGGCCGACACCGACGGGGACGGGGTCAGCGACAGCCAGGAGCTGATCGACGGCACCGACGCGCTCGACCCGGCCAGCTTCTCGAGCGGCGGCCCGGTGGTCTCCCTCGCGACGCAGCCGCGGGCCGCGAAGCTCTCGAACAACGCGATTTACGGGCCGGCGGATCTGCGGATCTTCGTCACCGGGACCCGCGCCGACGGGACCACCGTCGATGTCAGCGAAGCGGCCAAGGGCACGACCTATAGCCTGAGCGACCCGGGCCTCGGCCAGGTCAGCAAGGACGGCGTCTTCACCGCCGCGATCGGGGCCGAGGGCAGCGCCGTCATCACCGTGAAGAGCGGCGGGCTCACCGCCGAGCTGCCTCTCGAGCTGACGCTCTTCACCCCCCAGGCCCTGACCGCGCTGTCGCTGCCGTCGGCGCCGGGGCGGTTGGCCGTCTCGGGCAAGACCTTGGTGATGGCCCTGGGCGGCGGCGTCCGCCTGGTCGACGTGGCGTACCCGCCCCAGCCAGTCCTGGGCGCGCAAGTCGAGCTGGGCCGACTGCCGGTGGATGTGACGGTGAGCGGATCCCTGGTCGCCGCCGCGCTGGCTGAGGGCGGCGTGGCGCTGGTGGGCGTCGTCGACCCGAAGCAGCCGGCGGTCCGCGCGCTCATCCCCACACCCACCGCCGCCCGGGCTGTCGTCTTTTCCCCAGGTCGCGTCTGGGTCGGGACCGACGCGGGCCTCTACGCGGTCTCCACCGACGCGCCCTACAGCGGCCACGGGTTGCTGGACAATAACGCCGACGGGGTGGACGACCGGCTCGGCGCGGCGCTGATGCCGACGACCGCCGTGACGCGGTTGACGCGCGTCATCGGCCGCGTCATGGCCGCGTCATCGACGGGCAGCGTGACCACCTTCGCCGACACCGCCAGCGCCGCCAGCCCGCCCGTCTCGGTGGTGGCAGGCGTCGGCAGCCTGCGGGACCTCGTCGCGCGAGGCGACGTGGCCTTCGGCGCGACGGGGACGGCCGCCGTGGCGCTGTCCACGAGCGCGGCCGACCCGCGGGTCATCGCCAGCAACACGACCGTCGCCGCCGAGGCGATCACCGCGGACGGCGAGGCCGTGCTCGCGGGGATCCAGGCGATCTCGGGCTCGTTGGTGCTGGCGCGGACCAGCTACACCGGCGAGCTGGTGGTCCTGGGCAGCGTGACCCACAAGACCTTCTACTATCAGGGGCTGGCGGCTCAGGACGGCTACCACTTCATCACCGGGACCGGACCCGGCGGGAGCTGGTTTGAGGTCGGTCAGTACGACTTCTTCAGCGACGGCCTGGGCGTGCCGCCGCGGGTGAAGCTGCTGTCACCAGCGGTGGCGACGGCGGTCGAGGAGGGGCAGCGGGTCGACTTCGCGGTCGACGCGCAGGATGACGTCCGGGTCGCCGAGGTGCGGCTCATGGTCGACGGCGCGGTGGTGGCGACGCTGACCGAGCCGCCTTTCTCTACGCGCCTGAAGCTGCCGAACGTGCAGTCCGAGACGACGCTGATGCTCAGTGCGGAGGCCACCGACCTCGGCGGGAACGTCGGCGAGCTCTCGCCGGTGCCGCTGGTGGTCCTGCCCATCGTGGACACGCAGCCGCCGACGGTGGCGTTCTCAGCACCCATCGAGGGGGGCTTCGTCGGCGCGGGCAGCGACTTCCCCGTCGCGCTGTCGGTGCTGGACGACCACGCCATCTGGAAGGCCGAGATCTATGTGGAGGGCGCGCTGGTCAGCACCCTCGAGGACCCGCCCTTCGTCGGTTTCGGTAAGGCGCCGCTGGCTCCTCCGCACCCGGACTTCTCCATGGGGTTGACCGCCGTGGTGACCGACTACGGCGGCAACACCGCGACGGCCACGCGGCAGGTCGTTCACGCCGGCATCGACCTCGTCGCGGCGGGCGTCACCGCGGTAGGCGCCTCCGACACGACCTATGACGGCGAGCGGGTGCTGGTGCAGGGCGGCGCGGTCGAGTTCGCAGGCGCCCACCAGTTCGCCGCGGTCTTCGTCGGCGATCTTGGCGTCGTCACCCACCCACAGACCCCGGCGAGCGGGCCCGAGCCGGGCGTCGAGCTCAGCGCGGACCTCATAAATATCGGCCCCTCCGGCGCGGTGGATGTCTCGGGGCGCGGCTACTTCGGAGGCTGCGCCGCGGGCTCGACCGGGTGCGGCGGGCCCGCACATTCGGTGGGCAACACGTCGACGGGCTCGCAGCAGCGCTCGGGCGGCAGCCACGGCGGACCCGGCGCGGGGCCGGCGCGCGGGACCATCTACGACGAGGTCTTCGCGCCCGCGCTGCCCGGCGCCGGCGGGCACTACGGCGCGGGCGGCGGCGAGCCCGGCGCCAACGGAGGCGGGCGCGTCCGGTTGACGGCGAAGGTGCTGATCGTCAACGGGCGGGTGCGGGCGGACGGCGCGGCCCCGCCAGAGCTGAACCAACGAAACGCAGGCGGCGGCGCGGGCGGCGCGGTGTGGATCGAGGCCCAATCGCTCTCGGGAGCAGGCCGCATCAGCGCAAACGGAGGACGCGGCGGCTCCAACGGCGGCTTCGCAGGCGGCGGCGGGCGGGTGCTATTGGCGTGGCAGACCCTCGCCTCCGGGTCCGCGCCGGCAGCGACCGCGTTCGGCGGCGACGGACCGGGCGGCGCGGGCGGGCCGGGCACGGTGGTCCTGGCCGAGGGGGCCTCGACCCCGACGGTGGTGCTCGACGACGGCGGGCTCTCGGGCGGCATCGACGTCGGCACCTTCGGCGAGTCCCCCAGCGCCGCCTCGCTCGTGCTGGACGCCGACGTGGAGCTGCGCGGAGACACGCGGCTGGTCCTCGCCACGCCGCTCGATCTGCGCGAGCTGCGAATGCTGGGCCGGTCGCGGCTCAGCCACCTCCAGACCACCGGGGTGCTGGAGGGGGATCTCGTCGTCAGCGCCGAGAAGATCCACGTCGACGCGGACGCGGCCGTCGACGTGGTCGGTCGCGGGTATTTCGGCGGGTGTGCCGCGGGTGCTCCCGGCTGCGGCGGCCCTGCGGCGTGGCTCGGTAACGCGCTCACCGGCGCTCCTCCGCTGCGAGGAGGCAGCCACGGTGGCGTCGGCGGGGCCTCGGTCGCGACGCAGATCTACGGAGACCCGAGCGCGCCTCGCACCCTCGGCGCGGGCGGCGGATATGGCGCTGGCGGTGGCGAGCCGGGCTCCGACGGCGGCGGGCGCGTCTGGCTGAGCGCCGGTTCGCTGCGCCTGGACGGCCGCATCATGGCCG
>JAWKRR010000088.1:0-21559 GCA_041389525.1 Myxococcota bacterium
TCGCCGCGTCAAGGTGACGTGGACCGCCGGCGTGTCGTCGGAGAACGGCGCCTACGGCCTATATCCGGTGCGCTGTCAGGAGGTCCTGATGGAGGACAGCGAGGCGTGGTTCGCGTCGGACGCTGGCATCTATGTCGGGCAGTCGCGGCATGTGATCGTGCGCAACAACATCGCCAAGAAGAACGTGGCTGGGCTTGAGATCGAGAACACGCAGTTCGCCGACGTCTACGGCAACACGGTGGAGGAGAACACGGCTGGGCTGGTGGTGTTCGACCTGCCGGGCAACCCCGTGGTGGGCCGCGACGTGAAGATTCACGACAACTCGATCCGCAACAACAACGAGCCGAACTTCGCGCCGGGCGGCGTGGTGTCGGTGTTGCCTGCGGGGACGGGGACCTTCGCGTTGGCGTCGCGGCGGGTCGAGATCTCAGGCAACACATACGCGAACAACAACACCGTCGACATCGCCATCCTCAACGGGCTGGTGTTTGAGAGCGACGAGGCCAAGTGGGAGATCGCGCGGGCCGACCTGGTGGGCGACATCAGCGGGCTGGTGCTGGCGGAGACCACCGACGGCGTCGCCAACTACGCGACGTCGGAGATCCTCATCAGCGGCAACACCCACTCGGGCAGCGGGACCTCGCCGGACGTCGAGAGCCCCAGCAAGCGCGAGTTGGGTTTCCTCATCGGGCTGCTCTACGGCGACACGCCCGTGGACACGGTCCTCTACGACGCCATCGGGGAGGCGTCGTTCAGCGCGACGGTGCCCGGTGATAACTCCAACACGAACCATATCTGCGTGAGCGGCGAGACGGGGGCGACCTTCGCGAGCCTGGACATCGAGAAGCTGCAGAAGGCGCCGGTCCTGGCCAACGTGTATCGCCCGGCGGCTCCGTTTGTGCCCTTTGACTGCACGACGCTGACCGGCGGTCCCGTGGTGGCGCCGACCGTGCCGCAGGCCGCGGCGGCCAAGTGAGAGCGGCCACCCTCGCGTTGATTGCGCTGGCGCTCGTCGGGTGCGGCGATGAAGCGGAAGAGGGCGTCCAGTGGGCGCCCATCGCCTACGACCCCGCCGACAAGCCGCCCGAGCTGCTGAGCGAGACGGGCTTGGTGCGTTGGGACGCGACGACCGGGCGCTTGGAGTACCACCCCGACGCGGTGCCCTACGAGATGGCGACGCCGCTCTTCAGCGATTACGCGCTGAAGGAGCGGGCGATCTGGCTGCCCGCGGGCCAGCCGATGGAGTGGCGCGACAAGGGCCTGCTAGAGATGCCGGTCGGGACCGTGATCCTCAAGTCTTTCCTTGTCGCCGCGGACCTCCGCCAGCCCGAAAAGGACCTCCGCCTGGTCGAGACGCGCCTGCTGATTCGCAAGGCCACCGGCTGGGAGGCGTGGCCCTACATCTGGAAGGACGACGGCAGCGACGCCGACCGCTGGGTGTCCGGCAAGGTCATCTCGGTCAGCTTCCTCGACCTCGAGGGCGACACGCGGGACGCCTCCTACCTGATCCCGCAAAAGAACCAGTGCCTGGACTGCCACGAGATCCGCGCCGATGACGGCTCGGGCAAGAACATCCTGGTGCCCATCGGCCCGACCGCGAGAAACCTCGACCGCAGCGTGACGCCCGGCGGCACAAACCAGCTCGAAGACCTGGCCGCCCGAGGCCTGCTCACGGGCCTCCCCTCCCCCATCGGCATCGAAGCCGCCTTCGACTGGCGCCAGCTCGAGCTCCCAGTCAGCGAGGCCGCGGCAGCCGTCTCGGCGCTCTCCGACACCGAGCTCGACCGCGCCGCCCGCGACTACCTCGACGCCAACTGCGCCCACTGCCACAACCCGCGCGGCGTCGAAGGCGTCTCGAGCCAGCTCTTCCTAGACGTCGCCACCACGGCCCCCTACGAGCTCGGCGTCTGCAAACCCCCAGGCTCCGCCGGCAAAGGCGGCTTCGGCCGCGAATACGACATCGTCCCCGGCGACCCCGACGCCAGCATCCTCATCTACCGCCTAGAGAGCGAAAACCCCGGCGCCATGATGCCCGACATAGGCCGCTCCCTAGCCCACGACCAAGCCATCGCCCTGCTCCGCGAATGGGTCACCCGCATGCCCGGCACCTGCGCCAACTAACCAGCCCCCCGCAACCCGCGAGCGCGCCCCCCGCCCCAGCCAACCAACCCGCCGGCGGGCCCGACGACCGAGGCAACGTCGGAGGCGCCGGATGGACCGAGCGAGGGCGGCGTGGGCAAGGAGAGAGGGAGGGGCCGCGGAGGCGCACTTAACGTGCGCCGCACAAGCGCCCCGACCGACCGACGCCGTCCCACGCCGCCCGTAGCCGGTCCAGCCGGTGCCTCGCACAGCCCCGACCGAGGCAACGTCGGAGGCGCCGGCAGCGGCGAGCGAGGGCGCCGTGGGCAAGGAGGGAGGAAGGGCGCACGGAGGCGCACTTAAGGTGCGCCGCACACGCGACCCGACCGACCGACGCCGTCCCACGGTGCCCGTAGCCGCCGCTGACGGTGCCTCGCACAGCCTAGGGTGGGGTGCCTGCGGCTACCCACGCCTCGAAAACCGCGAACTCGCTCTGCGTGACGCAGCTCGCGGCGTTCGGCGCGTTGTCCGCCACGGGGCCGCCGCAGCCCTTCCCGAAGGGCATGGACCCGCTCTGGATTCGCGCCTCCATGCACTGGTAGACGGTGTAGCCCTTGCCCGAGCACTCCGACGCCGACGCCTGCGAGAGCTTTTGGGTGTCGCTGTAAATGCTGGCGTGGCAGGCCGAGCCGGAGCAGGTGCCGGGGGTCGTGCCGGTGTGGCACGGCGCGCACTTCTTCGCGAGGATGGGCTTCACGTCGACGGCGTAGCTGGCGGCCGTGCTGGCGCCGCACAGCAGGTTGACGGCGCCCGGCGTGCCGAAGTTGCCCGCGACGTACTCGTTGGCGGCCGCGTCCGAGGTGAAGCACCACGCGGAGTCGTCGTCGTTGCCCGCGGCGGCGCTCACCGAGCCGGCGACCGTGGAATTGAGCTGCCACGACGCGCCGTCGGCCTGGGTGAAGGTCAGCGCGGGCACGTCGACGCTGTCGATGATCATGCCAGCCAGCGGCTCGCTCGCGCCGTCCCAGTCTGGGTGGACCAGCTGAAGCCGGACCGCCTTGGAGTTCGAGATCACGACCTGCCCATAGCTGGCCGCGAAGCTGATCCCGCCGTTGTTCGCTGGCTCGTTGGAGCGCGCGAGGACCGCCGTGGCGCCCGCGTTGACGATATAGTTCGTGTCGAGCTTGAACTTCGCCGTGGGCGCCGCCGGCGGGACTCCGCCGTCGTCCCACGAGCGGTACGCGATCCAGACCTGGTCCAGCCGCACCGCGAGGTTCGTGGTGTTGCGAACCTCGAGCCACTCGCCCGCGTTCTCGTCCACCGCGCCGCCGGTCGAGTAGGGGTTCGCCATCACCTCGGTGAACGCGAGCGCGCCCACCGGCACGTCGTTCGGCTCGCAGGCAGGCGCGAACTCGCAATCCGTGTCGTCGCAGTCCGTCGCGTCGTCCCCGTCGTTGTCGTTGTCGTCGTCACAGTCGGTCTCGGTCGCCGGAGCCTTGGCGATCGTCAGCTCATAGGCGCCGTCGATGGCCAATACGTTGGACCAGCCGTCGATGACCAGCCAGTACGACGAGCCCCCGTCGAGGGTGGCGCTGATGAACTCGCCGCCGCTGTTGATGTCGTCGTCGGCGACCTCGCAGACATACTCGCCAGTCGACGTCGGGCACACCGTGGAGAAGAGCGCGAGCACGAGGTCCGCTTTCCCCTCGCCGGCCGCAAGACTGAACGTGTAGGCGCCGGTCGTCGGTGGCGTGAAATGGTAGACGACGTCAGAGGAGAGCGCGCCCTTGTTACCAAGGGAACCCCCCGGATTATCCTCGTCGGGGCACAGGCTAGCGATGACGGCGAAGTCGTTGGGCTGGCCTGTGGTCGAGCCGGCGTCCACGAAGGGCAGCGGGCCTACGACCTTGGCGGCGGCGCATCCCGACGGGCCGCCACACTCGGGCAGGCTGCCGTTGAAGGTGCCCTTGCAGGCGCCGGCGTTGCACACGTCGGTCTGGGTGCAGGGATCGCCGTCGTCGCAGGCCTTGCCGGCGGCGGCGTTGGCGATGCCGCACTTGCCACCCGTGCAGGTCGCGACGACGCAGGGGTTGGACGGGACGGCGCAACCCGCAGCGTTCACGCACTCCGGCTTCACGTCGGGGGTCGTGTCGGGCGTGACGTCGGGCGTGACGTCGGGCACCACGTCCGGCGTGACGTCCGGCGTGACGTCGGGGACGACGTCCGGCACCACGTCCGGCGTGACGTCGGGGACGACGTCCGGCGTGACGTCGGGCGCGGTCGTGTCGCCGCCGATCCCCCCGTCCGCGTCCGGCGCGGTCGTGTCACCGCCGATCCCCCCGTCCGCGTCCGGCGCGGTCGTGTCGCCGCCGATCCCCCCGTCCGCGTCGGGCGCGGTCGTGTCGGGCGCGGTCGTGTCGCCCCCGATCCCCCCGTCCGTATCAGGCGCGGTCGTGTCGCCCCCGATCCCGCCGTCCGAGTCGGCGACCGTGTCGGAGACCGAGTCGGGCGCGGTCGTGTCGCCACCAATCCCCGAGTCGTCGGCGTCCGAGTCCGGCGCCGTCGTGTCGCCCCCGATCCCCGTGTCGCTGACGTCGCTCGTCGTGTCCGTGAGGATGCTGTTGCCGCTGCCGACCTCGCCGCAGGCAGACGCCCCCAGGGCAAACACCGCGACCAACGAACACGTGACAAGAGGCGCGAGCGCGCCGAATCGATTGCGCATAGTACAGACTCCCACGAATCGGACGGTCATGGCCGTCTCCACTGTGGGCAGCCTAATACCCTCGCGCCCTAAGCCATGTCGAGCCCCTCAAGCCCCGACCCACAGACCGCCCGCCGCACCGACTTGACCCCGCGGCGCCGCGCTCAGCTCCGCGTCCAGCGGAGATAAGCCAGCTCGCCCGCCACCGCGCGCGTCGTCGCCTCCCCCGCCCGCAGCTGAGCCAGCGGATCCCACTGCCCCGCCACCAGCGCGTCCCGGGCGCTCGCGGGCACGCCCACCGGCCACGTGCGGCCTCCGCCCTGCAGCACGCCAGCCTCCACGTCCAGCGTCAGCTCCACCGTCTTTTCGCCAGCGACGAGCGCGCCGATCTCGACGAGGTGCTCGGCCGTCGCCGTCGCGCAGACCAGCCCCAGGGTCAGCGAATTGCCGAAGAAGATCTCGGCGAAGCTCTCCGCCACGACCGCGCGAAACCCCGCCCGCGCGATCGACTGCGGCGCATGCTCGCGCGACGACCCACAGCCGAAGTTGCGCCCCGAGATCAGGATGCGCGCGCCCTCGGCCGTGGGCTCGTTGAGCGGGTGCGACTTCGGTGTGCCGTCCGGCTCGAAGCGCACGTCCCAGAAGAGCTGCTCGCCGAGCCCATCAAAGGTCACGCATCGCAGAAAGCGCGCCGGGATGATGCGGTCGGTGTCGATATCGGCGCCGGGGACCACCACCGCGCGCCCGGAAACCTTCGTGATCGCTTCGCCAACCATGGTCACGCCCTCCCCGCCGCTGAGATCCCAAACACTTCGCGCGCATCGGCCACCGACCCGCGAATCGCGGCCGCGGCGACCATCACCGGGCTCATCAGCATCGTGCGCCCCTGAGCCGAGCCCTGCCGCCCCTTGAAGTTCCGGTTCGACGACGACGCGCAGAGCTCGCGCCCGACCAGCTTGTCGGGGTTCATCGCCAGACACATCGAGCAGCCCGCCTTGCGCCACTCAAAGCCCGCCTCGGTGAAGATGGCGTCCAGCCCCTCGGCCTCCGCCTGCGCCGCGACCACCTGCGAGCCCGGCACCACCAGCGCGCGCACGCCCTTCGCCACGTGCTGGCCGCGCACGTAACGCGCCACCTCACGCAGATCCGACATGCGGCTGTTGGTGCAGCTGCCGATGAACGCGACCTGCACCGGCACGCCGATGACCGGCGCCCCGTCCTCGAGGCCCATGTGCTCCAGCGCCTCGGCGTGCCCGGCCCGGTCGGCCTCGGCCACCTGCGCCAGCGGGGTCAGCCGCTCGACCACCCCGACCGCCTGCCCGGGGTGGATGCCCCAGGTCACCGTCGGCGCGATGTCGGCCGCGTCGAAGCGCACCACGTCGTCGTATTCCGCGTCGGGCGCCGAAGCCAGCCCCAGCCAGAACGCCGTGGCCTCGTCCCAGTCGGCACCCGTCGGCGAAAAGGGCCGCCCGCGCAGGTACTCGACCGTGGTCTCGTCCGGGTTGACGTAGCCGACCCGCGCCCCGCCCTCGATGGCCATGTTGCAGAGCGTCATCCGCTCTTCCATGCTCATCGCGTCGATGGTGCTGCCGCCGAACTCGTAAGCGTGGCCGACGCCGCCCTGCACTCCCAGCTTGCGGATGACATGCAGGATCACGTCTTTCGCGTACACGCCGGGCCCCAGCTCGCCATCCACCTGCACGCGCCGCACCTTGAGCCGCTCGAGCGCCAGGGTCTGCGTCGCCAGCACATCTCGCACCTGCGTGGTGCCGATGCCGAACGCGATGGCGCCGAAGGCCCCGTGGGTCGACGTGTGCGAGTCGCCGCAGCAGATGGTCATGCCTGGCCAGGTCAGCCCCTGCTCGGGACCGACGACGTGGACGATGCCCTGCCGCCCGCTGTCGACGTCGAAGTAGCGGATGCCGTGCTTGCGCGTGTTGTCACGCAGCGCGACGATCATCTGCTCGGCCAGCGAATCCGCGAAGGGGCGCGTCTGGCGGTCGGTCGGGATGATGTGGTCGACCGTCGCGTAGGTGCGGTTGGGGTACGCGACCTGCAGCCCCAGCTCGTCGAGCATCGCGAAGGCCTGCGGGCTGGTGACCTCGTGCACGAGATGCAGGCCCACGAAGAGCTGGCTGCGGCCGTCGGGAAGCTCGGCCACGGTGTGCAGGTCCCAGACCTTCTGAAACAGATTCTTGCTCATGACAGCCCCCGAAGCATCTTGGCGGGATCGCCCGGCACCACCGGCAGGTAGACCGGCTCCCAGAAGTGGTCCTCGACCCAGATCTCGATGTCGTCGTCGTCGAGGTCGGCGACCGTCGCGACGCCCTCGGCGATGGCGGCCCGCACCACGGCGGCGGCGACACGGCGGCTGACCTCACGAAGTTCGCGCACGGGCGGGTAGATGCGGCCGTCGGCGAGGTGGGTCTCCTCGGTGTAGGCGGCGAGCGCGTAGCTGGCGGCCAGCACCATGCCGTCGGTGACGCGGCGGGCGCCCGAGAGCACGGTGCCGAGGCCGAGGCCCGGGAAGATGAAGGCGTTGTTGCCCTGGCCGACGACCAGGGTCTTGCCCTTGTGCTCGACCGGGTCGAAGGGGCTGCCGGTGGCGACGATGGCCTGGCCGTCGGTCCACGCGAACACGTCGGCGGGGATGGCCTCCGACAGCTTCGTCGGGTTCGAGAGCGGGAAGACGATGGGGCGCGGCGTGTGCGCCAGCATCGAACGCACCAGCGGCTCGTCGAAGCTCTGGGGCTGGCCGCTCAGCCCCACCACGGCGGTGATGCCGGCTTGGGCCACGACCTCGTGCAGGTTGGGGATCTCGCCCGCCAGCTTCCACCCCGAGATCGCAGTCCGCGCCTGGGCAAACGCGGCCTTGGTGTCGTCCATGTTGCGGCCCTCGACGAGCAGCCCCTTGGAGTCCAGCACCCAGATGCGGGCGGTGGCGGCGGCCTTGTCGAGGCCCTCGCGCATCAGTCCGTCACGGATGGCCGAGGCGACGCCGATGCCGCCCGCGCCCGCGCCATAGACCAGGATCTGCTGGTCGCTGAGGCGCTCTTTCTTGAGCTTGCACGCCGAGACCAGGCCGGCGAGCGCGACGCCGCCGGTGCCCTGGACGTCGTCGTTGAAGCTGGCGATCTGGTCGCGGTAGCGGTCCAGCACCGTGAAGGCGACCTCTTTGGAGAGGTCCTCCCACTGGATGACGGCGCGCGGCCAGCGCTTCTTGACCGACGCGACGAAGGCGTCCATCAGCTCGAGGTAGGCGTCGCCCTTGAGGCGGCCGCCGAGGGTGCCGAGGTAGAGCGGGTCGTCCTGGAGCGACTTGCGGTCGGTGCCCACGTCCAGCGAGACCGGCATGGTGTGGAAGGGGCTGACGCCGGCCACGGTGTAGAGGGCGAGCTTGCCGATGGAGATGGCGAGGCCGCCGTAGCCCTGGTCGCCGATGCCGAGGATGGCCGACGAGTCGGTGACCACCAGCAGGCGCACGTCCTGCATGGGGTAGCAGGCCATCACCTCGTCGATGCGGCTGACCTGCGAGGGGACGACGGTGACGCCGCGGGCCTGCTGAAAGAGGGCCGAGTAGCTCTCGACGGCTTCCCCGACCGTGGGCGTGTAGATGATGGGCAACATCTCTTCGAGGTGCCGGCTGACCAGCGCGTAGAAGAGGATCTCCTGGCGCTCTTGGAGGCCGCGCAGGAACTGATAGCGCTCGATGTTGGTCGACTGGCGCAGGTAGCCCTGCCAGGCGCGCGAGAGCTGGTCGTCCATGGTGCTGACGCGCGGCGGGAGCAGGCCCTCGAGGCCCAGGGCGCGGCGCTCCTCCTCGGAGAAGGCCGTGCCCTTGTTGGTCAGGACGAAGCGCAAGAGCGCGATGCCGCGGACGTAGGCCTCGATGTAGTAGTTGCCCTCGGGGTCCAGCTTGATGTGGAAGTAGGGGCAGACCGAGGCGTCCTGGCGGCGGGCGCGGGCCTTGAGGCGGCGTTCGACCAGGCGTTCACGAGGGTTCATGCGGCCTCCGACTTGAGGATGGTCTCGAGCTCGGCGAGGACGGCGTCGCCCATGGCCGTGGTGCCGATGACTTTTTCGCCGCCGCGGGCGATGTCGCCGGTGCGGTGGCCGGCGCTCAGCGTGTTCTCGACGGCGCGCTCGATGGCGACGGCGAGGTCACGGCGGCCCAGGGCGTGCTCGACCAGCATGGCGACCGAGAGGATGGTCGCCAGCGGGTTGGCGAGGCCCTTGCCCGCGATGTCGGGGGCGGTGCCGTGGACGGGCTCGAAGAGGCCGGGGCCGTCGCCGATGGAAGCCGAGGGCAGCATGCCCAGGGAGCCGGTCAGCGCGGCGGCCTCGTCGGAGAGGATGTCGCCGAAGAGGTTGCCGGTGACGATGACGTCGAACTGGCGCGGCCCGCTGACGAGCTGCATCGCGCAGTTGTCGACGTAGAGGTGGTCCAGCTTCACCTCGGGGTACTCGGCCGACAGGGAGGTCATCACCTCGCGCCACAGGGCCATCACCTCGAGAACATTGGACTTATCGACGCTGGTGAGGCGCTTGTCGCGGCGCATGGCCAGCTCGAACGCGATGCGGCCGATCCGGCGGATCTCCATCTCGCTGTAGGCCAGGGTGTTCACGCCACGCCGCGCGTCGCCGCTGCCGGAGACGCCGCGGGGCTCGCCGAAGTAGATGCCGCCTGTCAGCTCGCGCACGACGACCAGGTCGACGCCCTCGGTGAGCGAGCGCTTCAGCGGGCTGGCGTCGGCGAGCGCGTCGAAAAACCGCGCCGGCCGCAGGTTCGCGTAGACCCCCATCGCCTTCCGCAGCGCCAGCAGGCCGCGCTCCGGCCGCAGGTGCGAAGGCAGCGCATCCCACTTGGGCCCGCCGACCGCACCCAGCAGCACCGCGCCCGACGCGCACGCGCGCTCGAGCAGGTCGTCGGTGACCGGCACGTCGTGAGCGTCGAGGCTCGCGCCGCCGAAGGCTCCGTGTGAGATCGTCAGCGTCACGTCGGCGTGCCGCGCCACGCGGTGAAGCACGCGCAACGCCTCCGCGGTGACCTCGGGGCCGATTCCGTCGCCGGGCAACACCAGAAGGGACAAGTCTTTCATACGTTCTGCTCCACAGACGCCATGGGGGCCGCCTCGCCGAGACGGCGCAGGTCTTCTTGGAAACGAAGGTGGTTGAGGGCGTGGACGAAGGCCTGGGCGCTCGCCACGACCACGTCGGTGTGGATGGACTGCCCGCGGGCGGGCTGGCCTTCCTTCATGATCAGGACGTTCACGCGCCCCTGGGCGTCCGAGCCGCTGGTGACCGCGCTGAGGTTGTAGGCGTCCAGCGTGATGTCGGTCTCGCCGGTCGCCCGCATGATGGCCTCGAAGGCGGCGTTGACGGGCCCGTCACCCTCCGCCTCCGCCGTGCAGCTGTCGCCGCCGGTCTTCACGACGACGGTGGCCTTGGGCGTGACGTCCAGGCCGCTCGAGAACGTGATGCGCTCGAGCTCGTAGTGCTGAACCACGGCCAGGGTCTTCTGCGCGACCATGGCGTGGAGGTCCTCGTCGAAGATGGTCTTCTTGCGGTCGGCCAGCGCCTTGAACGCGTCGAAGAGGTCGGCGAGGTGGACGTCCTCGAAGCGGTAGCCGAGGGTCTCCAGGCGGTCACGCAGCGCGTGGCGGCCCGAGTGCTTGCCCAGCACCAGCGCGGACTCGGAGAAGCCGACGTCCTCGGGGTGCATGATCTCGTAGGTGGTGCGCTCGGCCAGGATGCCGTGCTGGTGGATGCCCGACTCGTGGGCGAAGGCGTTCTTGCCGACGATGGCCTTGTTCGGCGGCACCGGCATTCCGGTGCACTCGCTGACCATGCGCGAGGTCGCGACAAGCTTCCGCGTGTCGATGCGCGTGGTCACGCCGAGCAGGTCCTTGCGGGTGCGGATCGCCATGACCACCTCTTCCATCGAGGCGTTTCCTGCCCGCTCGCCGATGCCGTTGACGCAGCACTCGATCTGGCGCGCGCCAGCGGCCACGGCGGACAGCGAGTTGGCGACCGCCAGCCCGAGATCGTCGTGGCAGTGCGTCGAGATGATGACGTCCCGGCCGGCGATGACCTCGAGGATGTTGGTGACGATGCGGTGGTACTCGACCGGCATGGTGTAGCCGACGGTGTCGGGCACGTTGAGGACCTTGGCGCCGCTCTCGATGGCGCAGGCCATGGCCTCGCGGAGAAAGCCGATGTCGGTGCGGGTGGCGTCCTCGGCCGAGAACTCGACGGTCGGCGCGAGGGCGGCGCAGGCCGACACGCCCGCCCGGATCTGCTCGAGCACCTCGGCGCGGGTCATGCGCAGCTTGTGCTGGAGGTGGATATCGCTGGTGGCGATGAAGACGTGCAGGCGCGGGCGCACGGCGTCTTTGAGGGCGTCCCAGGCGGCCTGGATGTCCCCGTCGCGCGTGCGGCAGAGGCCGGCGACCTCGGCGCGCTTCACCACCGACGCGATCTGCCGCACCGCCTCGCGCTCGCCCAGGCTGGCGATGGGGAAGCCCGCCTCGATGACGTCGACCCCCATCCCGTCGAGCTGTCTGGCGATGAGCAGCTTCTCCTCGCGGGTCATCGTGCAGCCCGGCGACTGCTCGCCGTCGCGGAGGGTGGTGTCGAAAATCCGTACGATGTCAGCGTCTTGCATGGCGTCTCTCCTCAGGGTGCGAGGCCGCGTCAGGCAGCTTCGCCGCGGTGTGTGGGTTCAGGCAGCGACGGTGCGCGGGCCGGCGCCAGGAGGGTTTAGTGGATAAGGGCTTCTGGTGGATCCGAGACGGTTTCGCGGTGGATCGGCGAGACGCCGCGAAGCGGAGTCGATTCTGGAAACCGAGGCAAACCAGCGGGTTTGCCGCAGCGGTTCCAGAACGCCGAGGCGCCCGAGAGCGGCCGGAGACGCCGAAGCATCTATCCACTACACCCTCCCAGGGACGCCGGCCTTGAGTAGTCGATGCTCGAACGCGTCGACCAGCGCCCGCCAGCTGGCCTCGACGACGTTGGTGGAGACGCCGACCGTGCCCCAGGTGGACTGGCCGTCGCTGGCTTGAATCAGCACGCGGACGCGCGCCGCGGTGCCCGACGCCGAGTCCAGGATGCGCACCTTGTAATCGACCAGCCGCACCTGGTGCAGCATCGGGTAGGTGCGCACCAGGACGGTCTCGAGTGCCGCCGCCAGCGCGTTCACCGGGCCGTTTCCGCTCTCGATGGCGGCGAGGATCTCGTCGCCGATGGCGACCTTCACCCGCGCCTCGGCCGCCTCGAGCCCATCGCGGCCGACCTCGCGGGTGGTCACCGAGGCCAGCAGCACCTCGAACCAGCTCGGTCGCTGACCGCGGGCCTCCTCCATCAGCAGCTCGAGCGAGGCCTCGGCCCCCTCGAACTGGTAGCCCTCGTGCTCGAGCTGCTTGATCTTGTCGAGCACCGCGCGGGTCACCGGGTCATCGGGGTCGATGTCGACGCCGAACTGCTGCGCTTTGGCGATGATGTTCGAGCGCCCCGACAGGTCGCTGACCAGGATCCGCCGCTCGTTTCCGATGGTCTCGGGCGTGATGTGCTCGTAGGTCGAGGCCGACTTCAGCACCGCGTTCACGTGCACGCCGCCCTTGTGCGCGAAGGCGCTGCGGCCGACGTAGGCTTGGCGCGCCAGCGGGACGTTGTTGGCGAGCTCGTCGACCATGCGCGAGACGTGGGTGAGCCGCTTGAGGCCGCCGTCGGGCAGGCAGCGCCGGTCGTGCTTGATCTCGAGGCCGGCGATGATGCTGACGAGGTTGGCGTTTCCGCAGCGCTCGCCGTAGCCGTTGATGGTGCCCTGGACCATGGTCGCGCCGGCGCGGACGGCCTCCAGCGAGTTGGCGACGGCGAGCTCGGAGTCGTTGTGGGCGTGGATGCCGACCGCGATCCCGGTCCGGGCGACGGCGCGGGCGGTCAGCTCGCCGACCACGTGGGGCAGCGAGCCGCCGTTGGTGTCGCAGAGCACGAGGAAATCAGCGCCTGCGCGGGCCGCCGCGTCGAGGACCGCCATCGAGTAGGCTTCGTCGTCGGCGGCGCCGTCGAAGAAGTGCTCGGCGTCGAAGATGACCTGGTCCGCGCGGGCCTTGAGGTAGCGCACGGTGTCGAACACCAGCTCGAGGTTCTCCTCGGCGGTGACGCGCAGCACCTCGGTCGCGTGCATCTTCCACGACTTGCCGAAGATCGTGAGGATCGGCACCTCGGCCGCCAGCAGCGCTTGGATGCTGGGGTCGTCGTCGCAGCTCTTGTCGGCGCGGCGGGTGGAGCCGAAGGCCGCGAGGCGGGCGGTGCGGAAGTCCAGTCCGCGCGAGGCCTCGAAGAACGCCGCGTCGCGGGGGTTGGAGCCCGGCCAGCCGCCTTCGATGTAGGCCACGCCGAGCTCGTCGAGCAGTCGCGCGACCTGGACCTTCTCGTCGACCGAGAGCTGAAAGCCCTCGCCCTGGGTCCCGTCCCGAAGCGTCGTGTCGTAGATTTTGATGCGTTCGCTCATCATTTCGCCTGCTCTTCCTGCTGGCCGCGACGAGGGTGCCCCCAATGGGCGCTCATCGCCAGAACCAGACGCCAACGCCCCGCCGTTCGGAGCGAACCACCTAGCCACCGCGCTGCCACCCGGACCGGGCGGCGAGTCAGCCCAGAATGACTAGGATGGCCGAGGGTAGTAGCAGGCCCGAAGGTGTTAGCAGGCCCGAAGGTGTTAGCAGGAAGGACGCACCGAACGTGTCGAAGCTGAAGGCCGGGGCCGCGAGGGCGCCGGTCGAGGGCGACGGGGTGTTCGGGAGGCTCTGCATCAGGCGCGTCTCCTCAGCAAGATCTCAAGGCTAGGGGCAGCGACGCACCGCGTCAAGAGCGACGTGCGTCGTGACCGGTGAGGCGAAGCGTGGCAGAGCGAGGCGTATGGGCGATGAGAGCGAACATGGAGGCGCGGAGGGCGTGGGCGCGGAGGGCGGCTGGGAGCGCGATCCGCTCGGGCGATTCGGGGATCGGGTGGCCGACTACGTGCGGCATCGGCCGGGCTATCCGCCGGAGCTGATGACCCTGCTCGGCGCGCGCGAGGGGCTGCGGGTATGCGAGCTCGGCGCGGGCACGGGGATCTTCACCGCGCTGCTGCTCGAGGCGGGCTGTGAGGTAGCCGCGGTCGAGCCGAACGACGGGATGCGGGGGGCGCTCGAGGGTGGGCTGGCTTTCCATCCCCGGCTGAGGGTCAGCGCGGGGCGGGCGGAGGAGACGGGGCTGCCGGACGGGGGCTGCGATCTCGTGGTGGCGGCCCAGGCTTTTCACTGGTTTGAGCCGGCGGCGACGCACCGGGAGGCCCTGCGCGTGCTGAGGCCGGGCGGGCGTGGCGCGTTGATCTGGAACGCGCGGCGCGTGACCGGCTCGGCGCTGGCGGAGGCCTACGAGGCGTTCTTGCACGTCTGGGGCACGGACTACGGGCAGCTGTCGCGGCGCGGGGTGGCGGCGGACGTCACGGTCTTCTTCGGGCACGCCGGCTGGGCGCACCACCGGCTGGACAACCACCAGGTGCTCGACGAGGCAGGATTTCTCGGGCGATTGACGTCGAGCTCCTACGTGCCCGCGGAGGACGACCCGCGCCGCGCGCCGATGCTGGCGGCGGCCCGGACGCTGTTTGGCGAGCACGCGGAGCGCGGGGTGGTCCGGGTCGACTACGACGTGGACGTGTACCTGGGCACGCTCACGCCGTAGGGACCCAGCCCGTGGCTACGGGACGATGGCGGCGCACTCGGTCGAGCACTGAAAGACGCTGCTCTGGCACGAGCGATCGTCGAGGCAGTTCTCGCAGTTGTCGGCCTGCTGGTCGAAGGTGCCGCTGTCGCCAGCCTTGTCGCGGCAACGGTCCGCGCAATCGCTGACGTCGTAGCTCGAGTCCACGCAGTCTTTGTAGCGCTCGCAGATTTGCTGACAATCGATGGCGCGGTCGAGTGGGCCGTCGCAGCCGATGGACGCGGTGGTCAGCGTGATGGCGGCGAAGGCGGCGAAGATGGTCATGCGGATGAGCTTCATGGGGGTTCTCCGTTGGAGGTTGGGGGCGTGACGTGGGCAGACCGGGTGCGTCCCACCGCGGCGCCGTCGACGCGCGATGGCATGACCGACAAAGCAAGGTGCGTGCCAGGGCCGGGAACGCGCGGAGAAGCCCGCGGTCGCTGGGGCGGCGGCGTGGGGAGGCCTCGCGCCCCCGGCCGCGCGGCCGAGCCGGCCCCGGGCAAATTGCCCCGGCGCGGGGCGCTTTTACCGAGCCGCCCGCGGGGCAATCGGTCGCCTCCGCCGCGACGTCAGAACGGCCGTGGGCGAATCGTTGCGCGGCCCCGGATCGACGCTTGCGGGTGCGGCGGGCCGGCGTCTACACTCTAGGGAGGTCGGTCCCCCGCGGCGTCCGCGCGTCTACGCGCTGAGCCACAAGGAGGTACAGATGAGCGCGACCCAGATGGCCTACGGAGACTCCCGTCGCGCGCAGCAGGCGCGCCCGAGCACGGCGAGCGAGGCCGCGACCCAGCAGGAATCCCCAGCCGGCGAGATGGTGCACGAGGCCTCCACCGCGAGCGCGCTGCACGAGGGGATTGGCGGGTCCGGCGCGACGATACAGGCGCTGCACGAGGCCGGCGGTAACGCTGCGGTGCACGAGGCGACGCGCGGGTCCTCGGCCGCGGGGCTCGGCGAGCAGGACGCGGACGGCGCGGACATGCTCGAGGGCGACGGCGGCGCGGCGGGCAGCGGCGGCGGGCGCGGGCGGCGCGGGCGGCGGGCCTAGCGCGGCGGCGCCCGGTGGCGGCGGCGCGGGTGGCGCGGGTGGCGCGGCCGCCGCAGCAGGTGGCCCCGCCGGAGACGCACGGGCCGGCGCGAGCGCGGCACCGGCGGCCGCGGCCGACAACCCAGGCACCGTCACGGTCACGGCGGCCAGCGCGACGCTCACCGTGATGGACAACGCCACCCTGAACGCCGCGGCGACCGGCACCGCGTCCAACTACAAGTTCCAGATCCGGCGCAGCTCAGGCGGCGAGTGGCATGTGCTGCAGGACGGCGCCGCGAACTCCTTCGCCGGGGTGGCGCGGCTCGCGGGCGATTTCCGGGTCCGCGCCTGCGTGGGGACCGTGGTCTCGGCCGAGGTCGGCGTCACCGTTCAGTTCCCGACCTACTCGACGATCGTGGGCAACGGCACGGTGAGCGCGGCGTGCGACGCGGCGTGGGCCGAGACCAAGGCCGCCACCACGGCCGAGTCGCGGCGCGAGCAGGCCTTCTGGGTGCGGTTGGACACGTCGAGCGGCAGCTACTCGACCACCGCGACCATCGTCGGACCGTCCTGCGGCCCGAACGACGGCGCGTCCGTGCAGCCGGGGCCGCGGCCTGCGGACAGCCCCGCGAGCCCGACCTTCGCAGGCGCGAGCGCGGTCTACACGGTCGCCTGCTTCCACACGCACACCCCGATGACCTACCGGTTCACCGATGGCAGCCGCCAGCGCCCGGTCGGCCCGTCCGGCGCCGACGTGACCTTCCACAACTCGGCGTCCAAGCGGCTGCCCGGCATCGTGTACGACTACTCGGCGGCGGCCGTCGGCGGACACAACATCGACCTGCCCGCGCGGCTCTACCACTGCGGGCCCACCCGAAGAGACACGCCCGCATGAGGGTGCTGGGGTGCATGATCGCAGCCTGCGTGGCCCTCACGTGGGGCTGCGGCGCGCGCGAGGCGCGTTCAGACGATCAAGCACCCCGATCTGGCGAGTCGCGCCCGGCCGCTGAGGAGGCAAAAGTGCTTACGGATGAAGAGGCCATCGCCGTCGCCCGCGACGCCGTGTCGGACCTGAACTTCTCGAAGTGGGCGGCCCCGCCGACGGTCGAGCGTGACGGCGATCGCTGCACGGTCACCTTCCCCATCGTGCAGCCCGAGGACGAGGAGCCCGAGCTGGGGCCTGACTACGACGCCAAGGTCGAGCTGGACTGCCGCACACGGAAAGTCACCCAGGTCTTCGTGGGCTCTTAGGGCGCTTCGCTGGCGCCGCGTCGTCGGCTGCCGCGAGGAAGGGGCCCTCGGGGCCGACCAGCGCCGCCAGGTCGTCGTGGGGGCTGCCCTGGACGAGCAGCCCCTGCTCGCGCATCTCGATGCGGGCGGCGAGGCTGAGCAGCGACTGGTCTAGGGGCCGCTCGCGCGACGCCGCCATGAAGGCCGCTCGTAGGACGGCGTTGCGGATAAGCCCGCCCGAGAGTTCGAAGGTGCGGGCGAGCGCGGCGACGTCGACGTCGGCGGCCCTGGGGAGGCGCGGCTCGCTGAGCATGGTCTGCCAGAGGCGCTCGCGCTCGGCGGCGAGCGGCCGGGGGAAGGTCACGCGGACGCTCAGGCGCCGCTTGAACGCGTCGTCGAGGCTCTCCGGGAAGTTGGTGGTGAGGACGGCGACGCCGGTGAAGTGCTCGACGCGCTGCAGGAGGTAGTTCACCTCGAGGTTGGCGTAGCGATCGTTGGAGCTCTGGACGCTGGTGCGCTTGGAGAAGAGGCTGTCGGCCTCGTCGAAGAGCAGCATCACCCGGCCGCGCTCGGCCTCGTCGAAGATCCGCCCCAGCATCTTCTCGGTCTCGCCAAGCCAGCGGCTGACCACCTTCGACAGCTCGATTTGGTAGAGGTTGAGGCCCAGCTCTTGGGCGACCAGGCTGGCGGTCATCGTCTTGCCGGTGCCCGACGGCCCCTCGAAGAGCGCCGAGAGGCCGATGCGGTGGCCGAAGCGGCGGCCGAGGCCCCACTCATCGAGCACGCGGCTGCGGTAGCGGTGGCGGTTGATGAACTCGAGGAGTTGGACCGACACGTCGCGGGAGACCACCAGGTCGTCCCAGCGCCACGCGGGCTCGATGAGGGTGGCGACGTCGCCCAGGCGCGTGCGGATCTGGTCGCGCACGACGACGCGGAGCAGGCCGCCGCTCAGGCGGGGGGGACGGCCCACGGCGGAGGCGGCGACGCGCTGCTCGGCCTCGCGGACGGCGGCGAGGATCTGCCCGGGCGTGAGGTCGTAGGCCTCCGCGAGGGTGGCCGAGCCCGCGTCGTCGCCCCGGCGGGCGGCCGGCAGCATGCGATCCCACAGGCGCGTCGCCTCGCGGGCGGTGGGGACGGGGATGTCGATGGTCTCGATGCGGCGCGGCAGCCGCGGCGCGGGCGCGTCGCGCTTGGCGACGCCGAGGCAGACCACGCCGGGATGGGTCTCCACCGCCAGCGCCAAGGTGCGCCCGATGACCAGCTCGGGGGCGAGGCTGGGATCGGGGACCTGCCCCTCCGCGGGGATCGGCGCGACGTCGATGAGCTGCTCCCAGCCGTGCAGGTGGACGACCGCCTGCTGGAGCCGCCCTTCGCGCAGCACGACGCGCAGCCCGTCGCCCACGGTCGAGTACAGCCCGCGCATGGCGACGAGATCGACCGCCAGCAGCCGCATCCCGAGGCCCGCGGCGATGCCCGCGGCGAAGCGGCGCTTCCCGACGCCGTCGGGGCCGCGGAGCATGTAGACCGGCAGATCCCACGGGCAGCCGACCGCGGCCGTCGCGCTGGCGACCATGCGTTCGTAAGTGGCCTCGGTCTCCGCGTCGAGGATGGGCGGCGCCAGCGCTTCGGTGCGCTCCAGGGTGCAGCAGGGGGTCAGCGCCGGGTCCAGCGCGGTCTGCCCTTCGACGAAGCGCACGATGCGCGGCTCGGCCAGAATCGCCTGACTCATCAGCGGGGTGGTCGGGCGGCCCTCGTCGATGCGCAGCAGGCCCGAAGCGCGGAGGGTCCCGGCGGGGTCGAGCAGGTGGCGGAGGTCGGCGGCTTGGTCGGGTGACGACAGGCAATCCGCGACCAAGGCGAGCGTGGGGTACTGACGCTCGAAGTGGTTCTGGAGGAACGCGCAGAGGCGCGGCAGCGTGGGGTCGAACTCCGGTCCCAGGCTCAGCAGCAGCAGAAAATACTCGTCGTCGTCGAGGGAGAAGGCGCGCCGGATCTGTTGGAGCGGCAGCTGTTCGAAGGCCGGGTCGGCGGCCTCGATGGCCTCCCGCGCGCGCAGGGCCTCGCGGACGCGCTCGGCGGCCTCGGCTTCCGGGGTCCCTGGTCGGGCGAGGCCCGAGTCTGTAGCTGAGCCCAGACGGGCGTCGATCTCGCGCGGCGAGATGCTGGTCCCCGGAAAGCGCTCGCCGTCCGATGGCAGCCGCCCGACTCGCTGAAGCTGCCTCAGCCGCAGCTCAAGCACGGACCGAACCCACCGAAGTTCGGCGCGGAGATGTCCGATGGCGCGCGCGCTGGGTTCAAGCATGGACATGAGCCTGGAGAGGCTCCCACGCGCCGCCGGAACGGTAAAGTGCCGGCGGGGTGTGCCATATCGCGCGGATCGGCCTGGGTGGCCGGGCGGCCGCAGCGGCGCTAAACTCGGAGGCTGCACTGACCCGGAGAATGCCCGTGCGAATCGACGCCCTACGCCCCCCGCCGGAACCCGAGCCCGCGGCCTCCATCAGCATCGACCCCGAGGTCGCACGGGGCGCCTACAGCAACCTCGCGATCGTGCACCACACGGAGACCGAGTTCGTCGTGGACTTCGTGATTATCGACCCGTCCGGCGATCGCGGGCAGGTGCTGTCGCGGATGTTGCTCAACCCACGGCAGGCGAAGCGTTTCGCGGCGACGCTCCAGGCGCACGTCGAGACCTACGAGGGGAAGTTCGGCGCGTTGCCGGACGAGCCGACGCTGCCCGCGGAGCCCGTGGGAGCCTAGCCGGAGCAGCAGCCCGCGAGCGGCGCGCCGAGGCACGCCGCTCGCGGGGCCGCGCTAGGGCCGAACGCGAACGAGGGCGCCGAGGCGTCGCCGCGAGAGCGCCAGCAGCAGCAAGCCCGCGAACCAGATGAGGTTCTCGGACCCGCCGCCGCCCTGGCAGCCGCCGCCGCCGGTGCTGCCGGTGCTCGTGTCGGTCTCGCCGATGTCCGACGTGGCGATGTCCGCGTCAGGCTTCGGGGTCGTGTCGGTGGAGACGTCGGCGACGCCGTCCGGCGTGGCGTCGGCGGTGGCGTCGGCCACCGCGTCGGGGCCGGTGTCGTCGATCGCGTCGGTGACAGCGTCGGTGACGGCGTCGCTGACCGCGTCCGTACCCGAGTCGCTGACCGCGTCCGTGCCGGCGTCGTCGACCGCGTCAGTCACCGCGTCGGTCACGGCGTCAGTCACCGCGTCGCCGACCGCGTCGGTCACCGCGTCCACGCCCGAGTCGTCCACCGCGTCGCCAGTGACGTCCGGGCCGAGGTCGCCGACGGTCTCGGCGTCATTGACGGCGTCGGGGGAAACGTCGGGAACCACGTCCGCGACCACGTCCGCGACCACGTCGGGCCCGATATCTCCGGTGGTTTCGGTGTCGTTCGCCGTGTCCGAGACCACGTCGCTGACGATGACGTCCGGCTGCACGATGACGGCGACCACCGTGAACGACGCGGGCGCCGAGGGGCCCGCCGTCGGCCACAGGGCCTCGTTGTTGGCCGCGGACGCGTCGATCGCCTGAATGTAGTAGTCGACGCCTGGCTCCTGAACGACCGCGCCCAGGATGGTCGCCGAATAGACGCCCGCTCCCTGCGCCGCCATCGTCAGGGTGGAGTAAGTGCTGCTGCCGCCCTGGGTCCGGTAGTGCAAGCGCACCGAGTCCAGGCCGCTGGGGTCGGTCACCACGGCGCTGATCTTCACCGCGGTGCCGGGCTTCTGCCCGTTCGCCGCCGCGGTCACGGTCAGCGTCGGCGGCAGCGTGTCGGGCGGCAACGCCACGGTGAAGCTGGCCGGGGACGCCGGCCCGCCCGCGGGCGAGGTCGACATGTTGCCGGCCGGCGACGCGTCGATCGCCCGCACGTAGTACTCGATCGAGGGCGGCACCACAGCGCCCGCGGGGATCACGGCCTGCCACGTCCCGCCGCCCAGCGCGACCATGGGCGCGCCGATGAACGCGTCGCCCGGCGCGCGGTAGAAGAGGGTCACGCTGGCCACGCCGCTGGGGTCGGTGGCCGTCGCGTCGACGACCACGCTCTTCCCGTAGGGCGCGCCGTCGGCGATGGGCGCCACCGAGAGCGACGGGCCCGCGCCGTCGGCCTCGAGCACGTCGAAGTGATAGGGCAACGCTGGCGCCGACAGCGGCAGCAGCGACAAGTTCGCAGCCGCTGAGGAGTCCGTCGCCTCCAGGTAATAGTCGATGCCGCCCACGCCCACATCGGCGCCCGGGATGGTCGCCGACCAGGTCTGCCCGCTGGCGGTCAGCGAGAGCTCCTTCCAGCTCAGCGCGCCCGGCGCCGCGTAGTAGAGCGTCACGCCCGCCACGCCGCTGGGGTCGCTGGCCGTCGCCAGGATCGTCACCGGCGAGCCGACCGCCTGACCGTCGCCGACCGGCACGTGCGTCAGCAGCGGCCCCGCCGTGTCGATGGCCAACGTGGTGAAGCTGTGGAACGCGCCAGGCCCGCCGTCGGGGTCCGTGCCCGTGTTCTCAGCGTCCGACGCGTCGGTGGCCTCCAGGTAATAGTCCACGCCATCCGCGGTGACGGCGAACCCAGGGATCTGGCCGACCCACTCGCCGTCGCCCTGGCTGGTCATGCCAAGCTGCGAGAAGACCAGCGCCTGCGTCGGCCGGAAGAAGAGGCGCACGGCCGACACGCCGCTGGGATCGGTGACGGTCGCCGTGATGGTGATCGCCACGCCCACGGCTTGATCGTCGGCGACGGGCGTGTGGACGATGGTCGGCGCCTCGTCGTCCGCGGGGTCGACGTCAAAGCTGTACG
>JAWKRR010000089.1:0-20874 GCA_041389525.1 Myxococcota bacterium
GTTCGCTGTGTGCGGTTGCGGCCATGGGCTCATCCTAGTGAATCCAGCGCGCGGAGGCGAGCGTGATGCCTGCTGCCTCCGCGCGTGGATGGACGATGGACCAGCGCCCGCGTTACGGGCAAGCCTTGGGGAAGGTGCCGAACGGCTCGGGCGCGCCGTCGGTTCCGCAATCATAGAAGCCCGGACCCTCGCTCCAGCCGCAGCTCGGGTTGATGCCGCAGTCGAGCATGACTGGGTTCCCGGCTTCGCAGTAGTAGAGCACTTCGCCGTCGCAGCAGCCCTGGTATGAGATGCCGCCGCAGAAATCGCACTGCCCGCCGTTGCAGGAAGCCCCGCCGTCGCAGGCGCCGCAGCTCCCGCCGCAGCCGTCGTCGCCGCAGGCCTTGCCGGTGCAGTCGGGCACGCACTCGACGCAGGTCGAGCACTCGTCGGTCATCAGGCCGAACTGCAGGAACGTCTCGAGCAGCGGCGCGCACTCGGCTGCTGTGCAGATGGAGTCCAAACCGGGAAGCTGAAGCCCGGCGCAGTCGGTCGCGCACCCGTTGATCTCATAGTCGGCGGAGATCAGCGCGATGCAGGGCTCCAACTCCGGAGTGCCGCAGAAGACCTGGCCGAACCCGGCGAAGTCCGGCAGGCAGCTGGCCACCATGGTCTCGCAGGGGCTCAGGCACTGCCCCGTGGCGTCGCAGGCCCCGCCGTCCGCGCACGTGCCGCAGGTCCCGCCGCAGCCGTCGTCGCCGCACGACTTGCCGTCGCACTGCGGTACGCAGCACAGGGGGTGCTGGGCGCAGTCGGGGCACGAGCAGCCCTCGGCGTAGGGGTCGCACTGGCCGTCGTTTTCGCAGGCCGAGCCGCCGCAGAAGCTCTGGATGGTGCAGTCGGGACAGACGCAGTCCTCGTCGTTGCCGCAGCTCCCGTCGGTGTTGCAGCCCGCGCAGACGCAGTCCTCGGCCGAGGCCGCGGGGCACCCCTGCTGCAGCGAGCACATGAAGATGTTCGGGGACTCGCAGAGCCCCTCCGCGGTGCAGACATCTTCCGGGTCGCAGACCCCACACTCCCCGCCGCAGTCGTCGTCGCCGCAGGACTTGCCGTCGCACACCGGGGTGCAGGCGCAGGTCGAGCACTGGTCGCCGATGAGCCCGAAGCCGGCCAACTGGCCGACAAGGCCCGCGCACTCCGGGGCGCCGCAGAGGTCGCCGAAGCCGGGGATGGGCAGGCTCGGGCAGGCGTCGAAGCAGCCGTTGACCTGGTAGTCGGCGGTGAGCAACGCCAAGCAGGGCTGTATCGCGGGGTCGGGGCAGAAGGAGATCGCGAAGAGGGCGAGGTCGGGGACGCAGTCGAACAACATCTGCTCGCAGACGCTGACGCACACGCCGTCGTCGCCGCAGGTCTCGGAGTCGCCGCAGGTACCGCAGGTGCCGCCGCATCCGTCGTCGCCGCAGGTCTTGCCGTCGCAAGCCGGCGTGCAGGTGGCGTCGGGCTGGCTGTCGGGGGCGACGTCGGGCTGGGCGTCGGGCTGGGCGTCCACGGCGACGTCGGCGACCACGTCGGGACCTTCGTCGGGCTCGGCGTCGGCGACCGCGTCGGGCTCGGCGTCGGGCGTCGTGTCGGCGACCGCGTCGGGCGTCGTGTCGGCGACCGCGTCGGGCGTCGTGTCGGGCACGGCGTCGGGCGTCACGTCGGCGACCGCGTCGGGCACGGCGTCAGGCGTCGTGTCCGCGACCGCGTCGGGGACCGCGTCAGGCGTCGTGTCCGCGACCGCGTCGGGGACCGCGTCGGGCGTCGTGTCAGGAAGGGCATCCGGCGTCGCATCCGGAGTCGCGTCGGCGACCGCATCCGGTTTCACGGAGGTGTCGCCACCCCCATCCTTTGAGCCGATATCGAATGACCCGCGTCCCGTGCTGTCCTCCGGGCAGCCTACGAGTCCAGCCATCAGAAACGCGACAAGCGCAGCGCGAACACAGGGACGTACAAGCGACATGGGAAACTCCGAATGAGATGACGCGAAAGGCGATTCAGGGGCGACGGTGCGAGATCCGTGTTCGCTTAAACGTGCCTCCTCACCCAGCGTCACCAACCCCAGGGCCCCCCGTGCTCCGGCACCTGCACGCCGCCTGCCGAAAAGCGCTGCATCCACGCGGTGACATCAGCGAAAAACGGGTTCGTCTCGGCGACCGCGAACACCGTATCGATATGCTCCCACTCGGGCTTCCAGGACACCTCAAAGCCATACTCACTGCGCGGCAACGACTGCCCGCGCACCGGCGCGATGCGGTCGCGGTAGTCGGTCACGCGCTCGGGCTCGCCGCTCAATAGCCGCGACCCCAGCACGTACACCGGCGCGTTCATCGCAGACGCGCGCAGCGGGAAATATGCCTCCCGCCACGTCCCCTCGGTGTCCATCCGGTCCGCCACGTAGAAGTCCTGGTCCAGCCGCGCCGCGTAGTACGGGTCCGGCGCGTTCGACGGCCCCGCGTAGAGCGCGTGCAGCAGGTCCTGAATCTCGCAGAACTCCGCCGGCTCGACCTGGTCGTAGTGCTTCCAGCGGTACAGGTGCCCCTCGTCGCTCGGGTAGGCCCCCAGCTCGTCGACCTCCGTCGCGCCGTCCAATTTACCCAGCCCGGACCTGAGGATATCGAGGATCGCCGACTCCGTGTCCGCCGCGAACCCCCAGAACGCCTCGTTGGTCATCTTGATGTCCAGCCCGCGAAAGAGCAGCGGCGCCAGCGACTGAAGCGGCCCCAGCGTCCCGAACTGCCCATCGGGCCCCAGCTCGGGGTCGCCGGGCGTCGCCACATCGTCGGACGCCGCCAGCGCCAATATCTCCAAGAACACGTAAATCTCGGGACTCGCGGGCGGCACATTCACATAGCGCGGCGTGCTGCCTTCGCGGATGCGCTTGAGCCGCTCGAGGTAGGCCGCCTCGGTCATCGCCTCGTCGTAACGCGAGTCGCCGTCGATGAGCACCAGCCCGGCCAGGTCATCGCAGCCCAAGTGCCCTGGCTCGAACTCGTAGGCGGCATATGCCTGAACGTAGGCCACTCCGCGCGAGTGCCCGCCCAGAAACACCGAGGCCTGCCGCGCGGCCACCGGCACCTGCTCAATCACGCGCCGCAGGTCCTTCAGCGCGATCTCCAGGCCCCATTCGCTGAGGATTTCACTGCCTTTTCCCTTGGCGTCCAGGATGCCTGCGAAGGTCCTTCCGCCCACCGCCGCGCCTTCGAAGTAGTAGCCATATGCCAGCCGCGGATCTCGGGCGGCCTCCGCGGCGTTCATGCCGGTCGGGTCCTCCAGCAGGTGGTGGCGGCGCTCGGTGAGCCAGACCTCCACGCGGCCGCAGGACTGCGCGACCAGGCTCTGGGCCATATAGCTCAGGTAGCCTGAGCCGACCGTGAAGCCCGGCGCCACGACCAGGATGGCGTCGACCTCGGCGGGCGGCGCGGTGCCGGTCTCGGCGCGATAGCGGATGTAGCGCACCACGTTGAACTCGGGCGGCGTCTCCGCACCGGTCACCGGGTTCGGCGGCGCGGGGTCTGCCGGGATCTCGACGTACTGCCGGACCACCTGCGGGCAGCTCGGCGTCACCACCTCGGCTCCGTCGGCGCCGTCGGCCGCGTCGGCCCCGTCGGCCCCGTCGGCCGCGTCGGGCCGCGCATCCGCCACCGCGTCCGCAGGCGCCGACTCCCCGCCGCCGCACGCCCCCACCGCGACCAAAACCAGCGCCACCACCAGCCGTCCAGCCACCATCGCCCGCCCACCTTCGCGCCCGCCAGGCGCCACCGCGCAGCCACTCGCCCCCTCTACCACGACCCGCCCGCCGAACGCAGACCCCGCTTGTCGCCGCGCCCCCCCGCGTCCATGCTCGCAGCGTCCCAAGCGCCGCCGGAGCCCCGCCCTGCCACCGCCGCCCCCCACAACGCCACCCGCCAGCCCGGCCGCCAAGCCACCCGGCAGCCCCTTCTTCCGCGCCCTCGCCACCGCCGTCCTCCGCCACCGCGCCCTCTGCGCGGCCCTGCTCCTCGCCGTCACCGCGCTCTGTGTCTGGCTCGCCGCGACCCGCATCCAGCTCGACATGACCATCCTCGCCTTCCTCGACAAGGACTCCGAGGCGGCCCACGTCCTCGACGAATACCGCGAGCGCTTCGGCCGCGACGACGTCTTCGTCGCCCTCATCGAAGGCGACGTCTTCAGCGAGCCCTTCCTCACCCGCCTGCGCGCGGTCCACGAGGAGATCGCCACCCTCGACCTCGACGTCGACGACCACCTCGTCGACACCAGACCGCCCGCACCGCCCCCCACACCCGCCGACGACACCTTCGCCGACTTCGAGGACTTCGGCGACGCCGACTCCACAGACGACGCCTGGGGCGACGAGGCCGGCGGCACCGTGGTCGACGAGATCACCTCCCTCATCAACATCCGCCGCGTCCGCGGCCACATCGAGCCCGGCCCCGACGGCGGCGACCAGGTCGCCCTCGACGTCGGCCAGCTGCTGAGCCCCTGGCCCACCGCCGACGCCCTCCCCGCCCTCCGCGCCGACGCCCTGTCCGACCCCCAAATCGTCAACCGCGTCGTCGACCCCACCGGCCGCTACGCCGCCATCATCACCCGCACCCGCCTCATCGATGAAGACGGCAACGTCCTCGTCGACGCCGCCCTCCACGACATCCTCGCCCGCGCCGCCGCCCCCGGCTTCTCCCCCCAGCTCGCCGGCGCCCCCTCCCTCGCCGTCACCCTCCGCGGCATCACCTTCGACGAGACCGGCCGCCTCTTCCTCGCCGTCTTCCTCGCCGTGATGGCCGTCCTCTTCTGGCTCTTCCGCCACCCCCTCGGCGTCCTCATCCCCGGCCTCGTCGTCACCGTCTCCGCCGTCTGGGCCTTCGGCTTCATGGCCATCCGCGGCTCCCCCGTCACCATGCTGACCACCATCCTCCCCGCCTTCCTCGTCGCCGTCGGCGTGGGCGACGCCGTCCACATCCTCAGCATCTACCGCGCCCACCGCCGCGCCGGCCTCCCCAACGACGACGCCATCGTCGAGACCATCGCGCTCACCGGAAAGCCCGTCCTCTTCACCTCCCTGACCACCATGTTCGGCCTGGTCAGCTTCAACTTCGCCTCCATCAGCGCCATCGCCAACCTCGGCAACGCCGGCGCCGTCGGAGTCATCGCCGCCCTCATCCTCTCCCTGACCGGCGTCCCGCTGGTCCTCTCGCTCAACCGCCGCGGCCTCCTCGGCGCCGCCACATCCTCCGAATCCCCAGCCAAACCCGATCGAATCGACGCCCTCATCCGCTTCTGCTCAGCACTCTCCGGCCGCCCCTACGACTCCCCGCTCACCACCCCCTCCTCCCCCCGCCGCCGCCGCGCCGTCCTCGCCGCCGCCGCCCTCATCGTCGCCATCTCCGCCCTCGGCATCTCCCAGCTCCGCGTCTGGCACGACGCCCTCTCCTGGGTCCCCCCCGACAACCCGACCCGCCAAGCCTTCGAAGCCGTCGACACCCACCTCGGCGGCGTCGCCACCATCCAGCTCCTCATCGAGCCCACGTCCCCGCTCGGCGCCAAAGACCTCGCCTTCCTGCGCGGCCTCGACGCCCTCGAGGCCCACATCGGCACCTACCAGCACGCCACCATCCCCAACGTCGTCGGCTCCATCGTCAGCGTCCTCGACGTCGTCAAGGAGACCCGCCGCGCCCTCCACGGCGGCGCGGCCAGCGAGCTACGCCTCCCCGACACCCAGCGCGAAGCCCAAGACCTCCTCTTCCTCTTCGAGAGCGCGGACCCCGCAGCCCTCCACCGCCTCGCCACCAACGACCTCGGCCTCATCCAGATGACCGTCTTCGTCAAATGGCTCGAGGCCACCTCCTACGGCCCGCTCACCCACCACGTCGCCGCCGGCGTCCGCGAGCACCTCACCGGCCTCGCCCACGTCCGCGCCACCGGCACCGCCCTCACCCTCTTCACCACGGTCTCGTCCCTCATCGAGAACCTGCTGAAGAGCTTCGGCGTCGCCCTCATCCTCATCACCTTCTTCATGCTCCTCCTCGTCGGCGAGCTACGCCTCGGCCTCATCGCCATGGTCCCCAACCTCTTCCCCATCGTCTGCGTCCTCGGGATCATGGGCCTCACCGGCGTCCCCATCGACATGTCCAACCTCCTCGTCGCCTCCATCGCCATCGGCCTCGCCGTCGACGACACCATCCACTTCCTCCACGGCTTCAAGACCCACTACCGCCGCCACCACGACGTCGAGGCCGCCATCTCCGACGCCCTCCGCCACACCGGCCGCGCCCTCGTCGGCACCACCATCGTCCTCTGCGTCGGCTTCGGCGCCCTGATGCTCTCCCAGCTCGCCAGCACCCAGCGCTTCGCCTGGCTCACCGGCCTCACCGCCCTCGTCGCCCTCTTCGCCGACCTCATCCTGGGCCCGGCCCTCCTCCGCACTTTCTACGCCCGCGCCCCCGCCGCGCCCCTTGACGCCCCGCCCCCGCACCCCTGATCATCCGACCACCCCGACCCAGGACCCAGGACGCCCCCATGCCCATCCTCGACTTCCGCGTCCGCCCCCGCGTCGAATGGTTCTACCGCGAGCTGGTCCCCGACCCGATCCCCGCCTTCAAGCGCTACGTCACCCTCTACAGCGCCGAAGAGCGCCTGACCCTGACCGGCTGGGACGCCTCCATCGCCGAGATGTCCGCGGCCGGCGTCACCCACGGCGTCATCTTCGCGGGCGACGCCGCCGGCAACGAGCACGTCTTCGCCGCCCTCGCCGCCCACCCCAAGACCTACGTCGGCCTCGCCGGAGTCCGCGCCGACCTCGGCGTCACCGCGGCCCTCAAAGCCCTCGAAAAAGCCTACGCCACCCCCGGCATCTCCGGCCTCAACCTCAGCCCGTTCATGACCGGCGTCTACGCCACCGACGCCCGCAACTACCCGCTCTACGCCCTCAGCGAAGACCGCGGCAAATGCGTCCTCATCCACGCCTCAGCCCACTACAACCCCAACCAGCCCCTGGACCTCGGCGACCCCATGCAGGTCGACCGCCTCGCCGTCCACTTCCCCCGCCTCAAGCTCGTCATCGCCCACGGCGGCTACGGCTTCGGCGATCTCGGCCCCACCATCGCCAACCGCCACGACAACGTCTTCATCGACTGGAGCGGCATCCACCCCCGCCACCTCCCCCCGACGACCCTCGGCTGGATCAACGGCCCCCTGGCGAAGAAGTCGCTCTTCGGCACCAACTACCCGTGCCTGCCCTACGACATCGTCGAGGCCTGGCGCGAGCGCATCAAGCCCGCCAATCAGCCTGATTTCTTCTACGGAAATGCCGCGCGCCTGCTCGGCCTGGAGACCGAGCCACGTGAGTCGTAGCGCCGCCACCGAAGCCACTCCCGGCCGCATCCGCCTGCACTACAGCGCCGAGTTCGCCCTGGCCGCCGAGGAGCCGTCCTACCCCAAGACGGACAACTCCCAGCTCCAGCTCCGCGGCCCCATGGACGCCGCCGCCTTCACCGCGGCCTACCACGCCGTCGTCCCCGACTTCCCAATCACCCAGAGCGTCATCGAGGAGCAGCAGCACGGCCTCAACCACCGCCTGTATTGGGTGCTGCAGCCCGACCGCATGGGCGCCCCGCCGAACCCGCTGCAGTGGGTGGACCTGCGCGACCGCGCGGGCGAGGGCTACGACCCGGTCCAGCTCATCCAGGACTTCCACCAGGAGCGGACCGCGCGGGTGAGGGATCTCGGGCGGGAGTTTCCCATCCTGTTCTACATGCTGCGTCTACAGGACGAGGTCCACGTCCTGTCGATGGTCTACCACCACATCGCGGTGGACGCGGCGTCAGGCTACGAATTACTCAAGCGGATCCTGGCAGATTACCACCGCCGAGTGACAGGCGAAGTGCCAGCATGGGGCGAGTCCGCCTCCATCGCGTCGCAGGCGGCCAACCGCGCCGAGGCAAAGGCCCCGCCCTTCGCGGGCTACCTGAAAGAGCAGCTAAGCGCCTACTACCTGAAGTCCCAGCGCGATATCAGCCAGGTCACCAGCACCCTGCGGCCGGGGCTGCTGGGCCGCCACTGCTTCCGCGCGGTCTTCGAGCCCGACGGGGCCTTCGGCGCGATGAAGCGCCTGGCCAAACGCCACGGCGCCTCGCTGAGCGACGTGCTGCTGGCGTCGATCAGCCGCAGCATCGGCGCGTGGGACCGCGAGCGAGGGGCCAGCGCCAGGTCGCAGCGCTGCCTGCTGGTAGTGAACTCGCGGGGCCGAATCCCCGAGACCTCCGGCGAGAGCATCGCGCTGACGGGGCTGGCGCTCGAGGTGACAGCCCCGGATGTGCGGGGTCTGGGCGCGGTAGTCGAGCACTTCCGCGATGTTCGGACGGCTCAGTGGGACGCCGGCGTCGACGTCGCGAACTTCAAGCTGCTAGACACCATCGCCAGGTCCACGCGGGTGATGCCCAGGCAAGCGCGATACTTCGTCGCGAGGCGCGCGGTGCAAGTGCCAGTCACATTCCTGTTGTCGAATATCGGCATCATGTGGCCCGAGGTGAAGGACGGCCGCATGACAGGCCGCTCCGAGCTAACCGAGGCGGGCGGGCTGGCTTTAGACGATGTGCACTCGAGCCCGTCGATGGCCAAAGAGATCGGCCTGGGGGTGATCGCCAGGACCCTGGGCGGGCGCCTGTTCATCAACTACAGCGCGGACCGCTGGCGCTTCCCGTCGCAGCAGGCCCGTGAACTGACAGACAGGATCTCGGCCGATCTTGAGGCGATCAAGTGATCCCCGAGGGCGCGGTGGTGCTGACAGCGGAGGCGCTGGCAGCCGAGCCGCGCTGGGAGCCGGCGCGCGCGATGGCGCTGCGGGGCAACTGCCGGGGCGTGCTGCTGCGCGGGTGGCAGCAGCTGTGCGTGGCGCGCTGGGGGCAGGAGGCGCCCGCGCGGGTGCGGGGGGCGCTGGGCGCGGACAGCAGGCTGCTACCTGACAAGCCGGGGAGGCTGGCGTGGCTGCCGGTGGGCCTGCAGATCCGGGTGACGGACGTGATTGTGACGGAGTTTCTGGGCGGGGATGCCAGGGGCGTCGAGGCCGCGCTGCGCGAGAACAGCCTGGCGGCCAGCGACGGCATGATGGCGCGGATGGCGCGCGGGCTGGCCTCGGCGGCTGATCAGGAGGGCGACGGAGGGTAGTCGCATCTGTACGACGTAGGTGGGTTCGTGGAGGTTCGGGAGCGGGAGTGTGAGGCGTTGGCGGTGTTTGAGGGCGCGGAGATGTATGAGAATCCGACGTGGCGGGTGGTGCAGCGGCGGCGCAGCGGTTGGTGATTGAGAAGAGCGGGCGGGGCGTGAGGGAGATTTACGGGTGGGTTGCGCGGCGGGGGTATGGGGTTTATTTGGGGTGGCGGGGGGACAGCGCTGCTTAGCTCTTCATCCCCACCGCGACAATTGACGGGAGGCGACCGGCCGGCCGTCGAACGGAGAGACATTGAGGCGAACCTGTCCTGTACGCTCGCCGCTCTGGCTCGCCTCCGTGATCGCCACCACCGCCGGAGCTGTGGGTTGAGGCGCCGGCCGGGGTCGCCGCGACCCCAGAACCGGGCGCGAAGCCTTCCAGTTCAAGGCTTGTCGCAGAAGGTCTCACCAGCACGCAGCCGACTGCGAACGATGCTGGTTTGTCCCTGCCGAGTTGGCACGTCGAACAGGACGCGCGCGCCTACCTGATCAAGACCGAAGACTTGAGTATGAAGCGCTTATCGCCGGGCGCTGTCTTCCTACAGCTTGTCCGAGATCGAGGCGCTTCCACTGGCTAAGAGGCGAGTCTACCGTGTAGTGCTACTAGATGACATTACTGCAGCGCAGGTATCGAGCAACCCTAGTCAGGGTCGTCGCCGACGAGAGCCGAAAAGACCCGGATCTCGATGCGATCGGAATCTTCGCCTACGACAGACTCGAAGATGCGAATGAGGGCATACACTGTGGGCAACTTAGACTGGCTCCCCCGGCGGTTGGGGCGGGGTAACTCCTGCAATTGCAGCGAGCAATGATCGCAGCGGCTACTCATTTGAGCTGACTCTCTTGGACTCCGTTGGCAAACGAAAGTGCGGTCTACCAGTTGGCGTCGCAAGCTGGAGGACGCCCTCCCCGGGCGTGCAAGGCGAGTATGTCCAAAAGATGTCGACTTGTGTCGAATCCGATCACTACCCCGCCGCAACCAGAAAACGCGACAGAAAGGGACTCGAATTGATGCGCGCGGAGTGGGGTTTTGAGAACGATGCCGGAGAAGGCGGCTGCACAGGACGCAGCCAACCAAGCGTGCGAACAGTCAAATAGAGCCATGCGGCAGTCCGGCGACATGCTGTGTCCGGGCGTGGTGGCCGCGGTCGTCGGGTTCTTCCCCTCGGGGTGGCCACCCGTCCGAGGGGCCACCTCGAGGGGCTCGGTTAAGAGTACGAAATGGTTGATCTTCGCGGGAGCGCCGGTCCCAGTGGCTCAGCCGAAAGAGGATAGAGGTGCTTCGGCATCCGTGCGGGGAGGACCAGAAATGACCGACGCTTTTGATGGCAGCGAGAATCGGCCCAAAGCCGAGTGGGTCTACAGGCTTTACCCGCGAGAGGAGTCCGCGAAGTGATCGCCTACGCGGGGCCGGGAGAAATGCCACTAATGTACTTGCTCAAGGTAATCGATGAAATCCAGAGGGAAGGCTGGGACTATTTTGACACTATCACGACCTCCCGCCTCGTCCGACCGGGCTGCCTTCCGGTTGCTCGGAGTTTCTCCGACCTACGCAAGGCTTCGTCCGTGCTGGTGTTTCGTCGTCGCCGAGCCAATCACGCTGCGTCTGCGCTGCTGAGCCGAGGGGGCACCTGTCTGAAAATACCCGTCCAGGCTCGGCATACTTGAAATGATTGACCCGCGCCGATCGCGCCGCCTTGTGTTCATTGCCGATTTCGGCGGGCACCCGTCCTGGCACCGTCCCGGGGCTCGGCTAATAATTTGAAATGCTTCGACATTTCGCGCAAATGGCGCGTAAGGGCTACTGGTGATTTCATGACTCGTGCTGCCGTTTCGCGTTGGCGCGGGGTGAGGGGACGGGCGCGGGGCGGTGAATGGCGGTTCAGTCGCGGTTTCTGGGGGCGAGGCTAGTTGGGGCGAGATGATTTTCGCCGGCGGGCGCAGTTTGGCCCTGCCCGGGCGGGGCCGGGCGGAGGGCGCGGGGAGGGCACCTGGGCTCGGCTAATAATTTGAAATGATTGACATTTCGCGCAAATGGCGCGTAAGGGCTAGTTTTCATTGGTGATTTCATGACTCGTGCTGCCGTTTCGGCGTTGGCGCGGGGGGTGAGGGACGGGCGTGGGGCGGTGAATGGCGGTTCAGTCGCGGTTTTTTGCGGCGGGGGGCGAGGCTAGGTTGGGGCGAGATGGGTGATTTTCGGGCTGCGGGCGCAGTTTGGCCCTTGCCTGGGGCGGGGCCGGGGCGGAGGGCGCGGGGGGAGGGACGGACGCGGGGCCGCGTTAGGTCGGGGCTGCCATGACTGGGACGGAGTGGAAGTGGAAGAGCTGGTAGGTGCCGTAGGGGAAGCGAACGGTGCGCTTGCCCTCGGACCACTTGGCGCGGGCCTTGGCGTAGAGGCGGCGGAAGTCGGCTAGGAGGCTGAGGTGGGCTCTGCGGGTGGCGGGGTCGCTTGCGGCGACTTGGGGGTTGATCTCGCCGCGTGACTGCGGGGTTCGGGGTTGGCTGTGCGGGTCTTGGGCTTGGACGGCGGGGATGCCCAGGAAGGGCTTGTGGGTCGCGCGCTTTCGTTGAAGCTCGGACTCCTTCGCCGCGATGCGTCGCTTGAGGGTCGAGACGTACTCGTCGTCGCTGAGGTGCGCGAGGGCCGGGGGCTTGGTGACCACCAGTTCGGCTTCCTCCGGCGCCGCGCTGCCCGAGGCGAAGTACTGCGGCGGGCGCCGGTAGACCTTCGGGAGGTACTCGATGGCGTCGGGCATGGTGTGGAAGCCGGGCCACGCGCGGTGGCTTGCCACCAAGCCCGAGGAGACCGCGTTGGTCAGGCAGTAGACCAGCTTGTCCCAGATCGCGCCGGTGTCGGCGAGACGAACCGCCGAGGGCTGGCGCACGTCCCACACGTTCTCGCAGCGCCGGCGACGGATGTTGACGCACCGGGCGATGAACGAGTGCGTGTCGCGCAGGAACGCCGGCAGGTTGCCCTTCACGTCCGTCACGACCAAGTGCCAGTGGTTTCCCAGCGTGACGGAGGCGTGCACCAAGATTCCGTACTTGGCACTCGTAAGCGCCAGGCAGTAGCCGAAGATGCGCTCCATCGCGCCTTCCGGGTCCGGCGTGAGGAGGAAGCGCCGCTCGATGCAGCGGCGGGTGAGCAGGTAGGTGACGTTTGGCACTATGGGGCGCGGTCTGGACATGGTGGTTCCTCTCGGTTCTCCGTTACGCAGGCCCGACGCGTCGCGGGCTGCATAGGGATCTATGAGCAGTTAGATCACCAGCCGTGCGCGACTATTTTCATTCGCCTGTAAACACAGCGGGTTACGGCGGCCGAGACGAGCCGCCCGTCATCCGCCCCCCACCCGGCCATCGCCCGCCGCGCGTCTCCGCGTCGGAGTGCCGCCTGCAGCGCCCGGGCCACCTGACCTGAGGCCCGACTGACGGATCGAGAGAGCCGCTAAAGAGCGGACGATCGACCGACTGACGCACCGCGCTTCTTGCTTAGCGAGAGCCTTGATATTACCAACCGGGTCCTGGCTGTCTGTCGGGCTCGCCAACGAGGCGCACACATCGGAGGAGCGAGGAGAGATGGATACACGGCTGGACAAGTTCTTCGGAGCGGCACGGCAATGGAAAGCGGAGCTAGCGGCCCTGCGGGCGGCGCTCCGGGGCGCCGGGCTGAGCGAGGAGTTCAAGTGGGGCAAAGCCTGCTACTGCTTCGAGGGCAGTAACATCGCGATTCTGCAGCCGATGAAGGATCATCTGGCGCTCATGTTCTTCAAGGGCGCGCTCTTGGAGGACCCGGCAGGCGTGCTGCAGGAGCAAGGGCCGAACTCGCGCTCGGCGCGACGGGTGGCGTTCCGCAGCGTCGAGGACGTCGAGGAGCGGGCGGGCGTCGTGGAGGCGCTCGTTCGCCGGGCCATCGAGGTAGAGCGGGCGGGGCTGAGCGTCGAGCCGCCGGCGGAGCTCGTCCTGGTGGAGGAGCTGGAGCGGTGGCTTGATCGGGACCCGGCGCACCGCGTCGCCTTCGAGGGGCTCACGCCCGGACGGCGGCGCGAGTACCACCTGCACGTCTCAGGAGCGAAGCAGGCGAGCACCCGGGAGCGTCGAGTCGAGCAGGTGGCGCCGAAGATCCTCGCGGGCAAGGGCTTCAGGGACCAGTAGCGGGCGCGCCCGCTGAGGGGTCGGCCTCTGCGGGCGGCGCGTCGACGCGGCGGCGAAGGGGACGCGGGAGCGCTCGCACGGCGCGCGGCGTGGCGCTCCCGGGCGGCCGCACGCGCGACCACTCCACCGGCACCAGCATCGGCCCGGCCTCGCCGAGCTCGACCAGCACCTGCGGCGGCATCCGACGCGCCAACCGAACGTTGAGCTGCGCCGCGTCCATGGCGGCGACCTCGTCCAGCGCCGCAGCCATCGCCTGCGCGTCGACCCGCCCGCGCAGCAGGCGCTTGCCCTGAAAGCTCACGGCCGCGGCCCGCTCGGCCACGGAGCCCTCCCCGAAAAACGCCAGCCCGTACTCCAGCCCGTCGCCCGGCACCAGGTAGGGCGCCGCGACGACCTCCGCGCCGAGGTCGGCCAGCGGCCCCAGCAGCGCGCTCGACGCGCCCCAGCACGTGTCGACGACGATCAGCTCCGGCTCGAAGCAGCGCACCGCCGCCGCCACCTCCGCCGCCGGGCGCCCCAGGAACTCCGGCGCGCCCCCGTGCCCCGCGACCACCACCGCCCGCGCCCGCGCCGCCCCGCACACAAACCCCTCGACGGTGTAGTAGCTGCAAGCCTCCTCGGGGCACGGCGGCCGCAGCCAAGGCGTCTCCGCGGCATAGAGCACCGCAATCGGCGCCTGCACCTGCGCTCGCGGCCCCGCGTCCGGGCCCATCGGCTCCCCCCAGAAGTCCGCGTCCCGCCCGCCACCCTCCCGCGTCCAGTACACAAGCCCGCTGCGCCGCGTGCCGCTCCGCACCAGCACCGCCCCATCGGCGCCGACCACCGCCGCGCTGCCGCCGTACGACGCCCGCACCGACGGGACGCCGAACTCCGCAGACCGAAGCACCTGCACCGCGAGCAGCTGACGCAGCGCCCGCTCGCTGGTCATCATGTGGTCGCCCGCCGCGACCACCAGCAGCTCGCCGCCCCCCTCGCGCCCCTCCGCCACCAGCCCGCGCGACATCACCTCGCCGCAAATCAGCGGGATGATCGCCCGCCCGAGGATCTGCAGCGTCGCCGCCCCAACCCCGGGCACGGAATTGTCGGCCCCGACGCCCAGGAACTCGCGCTCAGCCACGGGGAAGAGCAGGCGCTTCGCCCGGCTGTCCAGCACCCGCCCGGCGGCGTCCATCACGACGAGCTGGTTCTGCCGCGTCCCATCGACCCGCCGCGTCCCCATGCCCATCAAGTGCGTCGCGTCACTCCCGTACATCGCCGGCCGCAGCACCCGGCCGCGCGCGGGACCCTCCGCGATGACCGGCTCATACTCGCGGATGCCCTCGGGCCACACCACCAGCGCGATCTCGGCGTCCGGCGGCAGGCGGTGCGGCAGCGTCATCCGCGCCGGCGTGTGAACCGCCGCCACCCCGGAGAGCGCCCGGTTGGCGTCCGTCGGCAGCGGCGGGAGCAGCCACAGCCCCGCGGCCAGCAGCGCCGGCGCCGCGACCCGCCACCGCCGCTCCGCCAGCGCCTGCCCCACCCCCGCCGAGGCCGCCAGACACACCAGCAGGGTCGGCCACCAGCCCAGATGCCCCACGCCGCGCAGGACAGCGTCGACCTCCCACTGGCTGACCAGCCACGCGTCCATGGTCACCGCCAGCATCGGCAGCTGAGCGACCTCGGCCAGCCCCCACGCCACCGGCAGCCACAGCGCGACCGCGACCCGCCGACCGAGCAGGGCGTGGCCCAAGGTCACGGAGACCGTCATCGCCAGCGCCCAAAAGACGTATTGCGTCGCCAGGCCGCCGACCAGCTGCCAGCCCGACCATCCCACGGTGATCCGGTCCATGTCCGGCACCCAGGGGAACGCCACGATCCGCGCCAAAAGCTGCGCGACAAAGACCCAGCCCGCGACCTCCCACACCCGCGGTGGCGGGCCGTCCGTCAGCGCCCCGCGCCCAGCCCAGGTCAGCGCCGCGGCCAGCGCGGCGACAGCCAGCCACGCGCAGAACGCCAGCGCCGGGTGCGCGTGGCCGGCACCGAAGAGCAGGCCGCTCAGGATGAATGCGCCGCCCAGGGCCCAGCGGCGGACACGGCGCCCCGTCGTCGCCGGCGTGGCGATCAGCGGGCCCGACGCGACATCGCGCCCAGGGCGAGCAGGCCTATCAACACCAAGCCAAGCCCGCCCGAGATCGGCCGCGCCCCAGAGCCACCGCAGCCGCCGGCGTCGGCCTTCGCCTCAGTCTGCGGGCGCTGCCTCAGCGGAACCGCCGCGCAGGTCGAATCCCCCGCCGCACAAGCCAGCGGCGTGAAATCGCAGGTCACGCACCCGCCGCAGTGCTCCTCCAGGCGCCCCTGGTAGCTCAGCTTCTGCACGACCCAGCCATCGACCTGCCCGCCGTCGCAGCCGGTCCACGACGCCGTCGGCGCCCCCGGGCAGGTCAGCCCCACGAAGGTGGCGCACCGGTCTTCGCACTCCGCGGTGCCCTCGCAGGCCCCGTCGGCCGCGCAGGCGGCATAGCCGAGCAGCGCGTCGGCGGTCTCGACAATCTCGTGCATCGCGATCTGGGTCTCCGTGCGCAGCGTGTCGCCGGTGGGCCAACAGAGCGGCGCGTTACGGACGAGCGCTATGCCGCTGTGGCGGCCGCCGACATCGCCCTGCACGACCCGGCCGCACGACCCCAGGGCGAGGTTTGGCTGCCCGCCGATCACCACATAGAGCGGGATCTCCTCGGCTCTGGCTGACACGACGGCCCCCGCAGCGACATGCGAAGCGAGCCACCCGGCGACCTCGTCGGGCCCGAGCGCCTTCGCAGGAGCGGCCAACGCCCACGAGCCGCGGAACTCGAGCCCCGCCTCGCCCTGCCAGTAGCTGTTCAGGTTCGACCCATCGACCAGGCACTCGAAGAAGCGGTCCATCTCCGCCCGGTTGCCGTCCCCATGGCCCGCAAACCAGATCGCGTAGACGCCGACCACTTGGTGGTTCTGCGCAGCGGCCGGTCGGGCGCCCAGCAAGCCGAGCACCAGGGCGCCGAGGGCCGCGACGGCGCCGAGGCTAGCGGGCGGGGCAGAGATGGCAGTCACTCCCGACGCCCGAGAAGTCGCAGGCCACGCAATCGCAGAACGCCTTGAAGACGCCGCACACCTCGGGGGGGGTGGCATCAACCACTTGGTTCCCGCCCGAAATCAGCAGCGGGATCGCCGTCCGCGCCTCGGGGCCCGCGTGCTGGGCCATCGCGTAGGCCATCAGCATCGCGTGGGGCGTGGTCGTGGTGAACTGGTTGTAGTCCTTGACGATTTGGTACGCCGCGTAGCCATCCTCGGCGTGGATCTCGACGTCCTCGGACTCGGGCCCGTCGAAGAGGCCCGTCACCACGTCGTAGGAGCCGTCCGGGTTCTGGAAGACGAAGACGCCGCCCTTGTCGTCGCCGACCACCACGGCGTTGTCGCCGGGCTCGTAGTGAAAGAAGCGCTCGGTCCCGGCCGTCTCGTCGGTCACGAAGAGCGTCACGCGCGCGCCCTTGGCCGCCGGCTCGATGTACTCCTCGACCAGGACGGTGTGCGTGCCCTTACCCGCGATGGTCACCTGGGCGTCGCCCACAAGCTCGCCCGTGCCGTCGTCGAGGTACTCGAGGCTGCCCGCGAACTCGCCGAAGCCGGTCACCGACAGCCCCAGCGACGCGATCGCGAAATCGCCGCTGCCCGCCTGAGATTTCGAGTCGCCGTCCGAGCCGCACGCGCCGCAAAGCAACGCCACCAGCGACAACTTCACAGCCATCCGAATCATCATAGGTCCCTCCGAATTCAGTAGGCGCTCCCGCGCCGAGCAGAGTTCACGGTTCACGGTTCACAGTTCGCGATTCGCCCGGACACCGGGACGTCACCGTCCATGCGGCCCCAAACCGCCACGGAGACGCCGCACCCCCGCGACGCGGAGGCGAACGCACCGTCGCGCACACAAGGCGCACAGACCCGGATCCCCATGCGCAGCCTCCCGCAGCACGACTGAGCGTGCTACGCGCCTCGAACCGTCGCGGTTCCCGAAGCGCCTCAAGGGCCGACTGCTCCCGGTGCGGCGAGTCTAGACACCGCGAAGTCGCTTGTACAGCGCACCTGTGGCAGAGCGCACACCGTGTAACCGGCGCTCAAAAAACCACCGAGGAGCTAGGCGCGGACTGGGAAAACGAGGGTCGCCCGCCTAGCCATCGCGCGTCGAGCGGCGCGAGCCCTGATCCCGCACCAGCGCGGGCGCCCGATGACTCGCCGGACCGCGGCGACCTGCCTCGCGCGGGGCATTCCGCCGCGCCCCGGATCTCTGGGCAGCCACGCGCCTCGCCCGCGAACAACGCCCGCGGGCGCCTCCCGCTAGAGGCCGGGCGGGCTGCCCTCCCAGCGCCGGCACGGTCGTTGCAGCCTCCACCTCGGTGGTCGCCCGGCCATAGCCCGAGGCCGCCACGCCCCCCAGACAGGAGGATCCCCCATGAAGTTCATGCCCCACGCGCTCATCGTCGGTTCGCTGCTCGCCGGCCTCAGCTTTCAGGCGTGCAAGGACCAACCGTCCGACCCCTCGGCCGCGACCGCCGAGGCCGTCCGTTCCGCCGAGAACGCCGCCGACCGCGCCGCCGACAAGCTGCGCGGCGCCGCGAACGCCGTCGACGAACAAGCCGAAAAGCTCGGCGACAAAGCCGCCGCCACGGGGCGAGAAGCCGCCGCGGACCTAAAGCGCACCCGCGCGGAGGCCGAGGCCAAGCTGCGCCAGACCCTCGACGGACTCGGCAAGCGCATCGACGCCGCCCAAGCCCGCATCGACGAAGCAGGCGAGGAGGTCGCGGAGGACGCCCGCGACGCCCTGGCCAAGATGAAGGACGAGGCCAAGACCGTCCGCACCAAGCTCGACGCCTTGGGCGACGCGACCGAGGACGCCTGGGACGACGCCCGCGCCGAGGCCGCCAAGGCCGTCGACACCCTGCGCGACAAGTGGGACGAGGTTGAGAAGAAGTTCGAGTAGCTGACGCGGCGCTCTCGGCGCGGACGCTGCCATTGACGGCGTCCGCGTCGCCGCGCCCTCCCCGCCTCGGCCTACCCGCCCCCTCCCGCGCGCCGCAGCCGCTCCCAAAGTCGGCGCAGCCGCCACGCCCGCCAGCGCACCATCAGCGACGGGCGCAGCCGCACCCCCAGCGCCTGCGACGCGACATGCGCGCCCCCCGCGCCGTCGTGCACGACCACGGACAGCGCGTCGTCCGGCAGCTTCAGCCCGGCCAGGCCCGCCAGCCCAAGCTCCTCCCCGGCGGCCGCCTCGGCGCTGGGCCGCGGCAGGTACGCCACCGGCGGGATGACCAGCACGACGCGCTCCGGCCTCGCCAGCTCCGCCAGCAGCTCGAACTCCCACGCCAACCCGGCCCCGCGCCCCGGCATCACCACGACGAGCGCCGCACGCTCCGCCAGCCACCGCACCGCGGCCTGCCAGTGCGCGTCGTCCACCTTCAAGCGCGGCACTGAACCCGCCGGCAGCCGCTCGGCCTCCGCCCGCGCCAGCGCCACGACCGGCCCCACGTCCGCGAAGGCCCGCCGCACGATCGCCTCGATGTACGGCGCCGTCGTGTTCGTCGCCAGCTCGCGCCAGAGCGGCAGCTGCCCGTCGTCGGCAAACGCCCGCAAGAACAGCACCGGCGGCCTGCGGTCCCGCATCAGCAGCGACACCGCGCACGCCGGCAGCATCCGGTTCCCCACCCGCTGAATCACCGCGGCCACGAGGCTCAGCGCCCCCACCCACGCCACGAGCGCCAGGACGATGGCCACGTCCGTGCGCCAGCGCGGCCCCCACCGCAGCCGGTCCAGCTCTGGGTATACGAACTCCAAAAACACCCAGCATCCGCCTAAGAAAACGACGGCGACGCACGCCTGCAACGCGACGCTCCGCGCCACCTCCCCGGCCCGGCCCCCACGCGCCGGACGCCCCAGCCACTCGGGCAAGCCCTCCATGCCTGACCTCCAGAGACGCCGGCGGTCCGCGCCGCCACCGCGCCCGTCCCGCTCGCCGTGCCTATCCTATGGAAGCCCGCGACATGCGTACATCCTGCTCTGGCAGGCGCGCGCCCTGCCCACCCATCGCACCACAGCCCGAGATCCCGATGCCCCCGACCGACCCCAGCCCATCCCCGCCGCCAGACGACGCCCACTTCCGCCGCCTCCGCGACCAGATGGTCGACCAGCAGCTCATCCCCCGCGGCATCCGCGACCCCCGCGTCCTCGCCGCCATGCGCGCCGTCCCGCGCCACCGCTTCATGCCCCCCGCCGACGCCCCCCTCGCCCACGACGACCGCCCCCAGCCCATCGGCCACGACCAGACCATCTCCCAGCCCTACATCGTCGCCCGCATGACCGAGCTCGCCCTCCCCGAGCCCCACCACCGCGCCCTCGACGTCGGCACCGGCTCCGGCGACCAAGCCGCCGTCCTCTCCCACCTCGTCGCCGAGGTCTGCTCCATCGAGATCCTCCGCCCCCTCGCCGACCGCGCCGCCGCCACCCTCGCCCGCGACGGCTACGACAACGTCACCGTCCGCTGCGGCGACGGCCACGCCGGCTGGCCCGACCGCGCCCCCTTCGACGTCATCATCGTCGCCGCCGCCCCCCTCGCCATCCCGCCAGCCCTCATCGACCAGCTCGCCCCCGGCGGCCGCCTCGTCATCCCCGTCGGCCCCACCGGCGGCGCCCAGATCCTCCACGTCGTCCAAAAGCAAAGCGACGGCACCCTGCTCACCTTCGACGACGGCCTCGTCCGCTTCGTCCCGCTCACCGGCCACCCCGCCTGACCCCCGCGCCCCCAGCTACACCCGACAACCACCCCGCGCGTGACAGCGCCGCCCCCTCTCGCGCTATAAACCCCGCCAGCGAGACCCCCTGCACGGAGGCAACGGTCGTGGAAATCGCATCCTGGGACGCCGTCGAGACCGCCGCCCGCATCGCATCCGGCGAGGTCAGCGCCCGCGAGGTCATCGAATCCGCCATCGCCCGCGCCGAGGCCTGGGAGCCCCACCTCCGCGCCATCGCCACCCCCACCTTCGACGCCGCCCTCCGGTCCGCCGACACCGCCGCCCCCGGCCCCTTCCGCGGCGTCCCCAGCTTCATCAAGGACCTCGACAACGTCGCCGGCGTCCCCACCGGCATGGGATCTCGGGCGTTCCGCGGCTTCGTCCCCAAGCACACCTCGCCCGCCGTCACCCAGTTCCTCAACGCCGGCTTCGTGTCCCTCGGCAAGTCCACGACCCCCGAGTTCGGCCTCACCGCCACCACCGAGCCCGAGCACGGCCCCGCCACCCGCAACCCCCGAAATCTCCAGCATTCATCGGGTGGATCCTCCGGTGGCGCCGCCTCCCTGGTCGCCGCGGGTGTCGTCCCCCTCGCCTACGCCAGCGACGGCGGCGGCTCCATCCGCATCCCCGCCGCCTGCTGCGGTCTGGTCGGCCTCAAGCCGTCGCGCGGCCGCCTCGTCGACCTCGAGCGCGCCGCCAAGATGCCCAT
>JAWKRR010000090.1:0-20626 GCA_041389525.1 Myxococcota bacterium
AGCACCGGGCCGTCGGGGCCGGGGAACTCGTAAGTGCCGGCCACGCCCGCGTCGGTGTGCAGCATCGCGTAGAGGGTCTCGCCGTCGACCGCGTCGCGGCTCAACGTGACCTTGACGGCGGTGTTCTTGCCGTCGACCACGGCGGTGTGCCCGAGGACCGCGCCAAAGCTGCCCGCGCCGTCGTCCTCGTGGATGACGATGAAGCCGGGGCCGCTCGAGATCACCTCGGCCACGACCACCTGATTGGCCGGGTCCGCGGTCTGGGCGGCCACCGTCACCGCGGGCTTCGGCGGGGGCTCCACGCCGCCGCTGAGCACCTTGAAGGACGGGGTGATCACGGCGCCGCCCGCGTCGGTCACCGGCGCGTCGGGGCCCGGGAACTCGTAGGTGCCGACGGTGCCGGCGTCGGTGTGCAGCATCGCGTAGAGCGTCTCGCCGTTGACCGCGTCGCGGCTGAGCGTGACCCGCACATCCGCGTTGACCCCGTTGACCACCGCCGTGTGGCCGATGACCGCGCCGAAGCTGCCGGCGCCGTCGTCTTCGTGGATGACGATGAAGCCCGGGCCGCTCGAGGTCACCTCGGCCACGACGACCGAGTTCTTCGGCGACACCTTCTGATCGACCACGCTCACCGCGGGCACCACCGCCGGGCCGACGCCGCCGCCGAGCACGGTGAAGGCCGGGGCGATCACGTCGCCTGACGCTGTGGTGGCGGGCACGTCAGGCCCGGGGAACTCGTACACGTCGGTCTCGCCGGCCTCGACGTGCAGCATGGCGTAGAGCGCCTCGCCGTTGAGGGCGTCGCGGTCCAGCGTCACGCTGACGTCGGCGTTTGAGCCGGCGGCGATCTGCGCGAACCCGATGACCCCACCGAAGGCGCCGGCCCCGTTGTCCTCGTGGATGACGATCCAGCCCTTGACCGGCGATTCGACCTTGTCGACGACCACGGCGCGCGGCGAGGCGAGGGTCTGGTCGCTCACGACGACGGAGGGGACGGTGTCCGCCACGTTCGTCCCGTCGTCGTCTGCACACCCCGCGGCCACGACCGTCAGGGCCAGGGCCACGGGCAAGAGTCGCAGGCCTCGCAGGAGTTTGCTGGTGATAGTCGCGCGCATCGTCATTCTCCAGGTCTGGCGGGCACCATCACGCGGCGCCGATTCGAAGCTGCCAAGAGCGCCTGCCGGTGTATCCCTGAACGGACCAAGGCGCGGGCAGAAGAGCACTGTGGGAACGGCCGATGAGTACGCCGCGCGACGCTTCGACGCAAGCCGAACGCAGAAGGCCCGGCGCACCCCGTGTCCGAGGTGCGCCGGGCCCATGGTCGGCTCGGCGTGATGGCGGCTGAGCGGCCGCGCGTGCCGCCGCTCAACACCCGCTCAGCCCCCGCGAGCTACTCGCCAGCGCCCTCGACGGGCTTGCCGTTGATGGCGAGAATCGTGAACTCAACGCGGCGGTTCTCCGCGCGGCCCGCCTTGGTGTCGTTGGACGCCACCGGCTTGGTCTCGCCGTAGCCCTTCGTCTCCAGCCGCTGGCCCGAGATGCCGCGCGAGGTCAGGAACTCGCCCACGGACTGGGTCCGCGCCTGCGACAGCGCCATGTTGTCGGCGTCGCTGCCCTGGCTGTCCGTGTGGCCCTCGATGCGCACCTTGGAGATCTGCGGGTTCTGCTTCAGCGTCTCGGCCACCTCTTCCAGCAGCGCGTAGCTCTGCTTCTTGATGACGGCCTTGTTGGTCGCGAAGAAGACCTTCTCGAGGATGAGGATCTTGCCCTTGGTGACCTTGACCTTCTGACCCTTCGTCTCGGGGCAGCCGTCCTCGTCGTCGACGCCGTCCACGTTCTCCGGCTGCATCGGGCAGAGGTCGTTGACGTCGAGCACGCCGTCCTTGTCGTTGTCCGGGTCCGGGCAGCCGTCGGTGTCCTCGAATCCATCGACGTCCTCGGCCTCGAGCGGGCACATATCACTGCCGTCGAGCACGCCGTCGCCGTCGTTGTCGGGGTCGGGGCAGCCGTCGCCGTCCTCGAATCCGTCCTTGTCCTCGGCGTCGTCGGGGCACTTGTCGTTGACGTCGAGCACGCCGTCGCCGTCGTTGTCGGTGTCGGGGCAGCCATCGCTGTCCTCGAATCCATCGGCGTCCTCAGCCTTGCTGGGGCACTTGTCGTCGGCGTCGAGGATGCCGTCGCCGTCGTTGTCGGGGTCGGGGCAGCCGTCGGAGTCCTGGAACCCGTCGGCGTCCTCCGGATCATCGGGGCACTTGTCGTCGCTGTCGGGCACGCCGTCGCCGTCGCGGTCGGCGCTGTTGGCCGAGTAGCCGACGCCCATGAACACGCGCCAATCGGGCGAACGCACCGAGTCGGACAGCCCCATACCGCCGCCGGCCGTGACCGAGAAGGAGTCGATGGGGTTGTAGCGCAGCCCGAGATCCAACTCTGCCGCCGAGCTGGTCGAACCGTCGGCCTTGTCGCTGAAGGTCGGGCCGCCACGGTCATCGACGGTCTGCTGCTCGCCGTAGACCGTCGCCAAGAAGCGCAGCGAGTCGAGGCCCGAGGGCGTCTCCAGCGCGACGCCCCAGTCGACCGTGTCATCGCTCACGAAGTTGGCGATCTGCCGACGGGCGCGCAGCGTGTAGCCCACGTTCAGGCCGATTTTCCAGCCCTTGGCGTGGCGCCAGTCGAAGATGAGGGCTGGCTTGGCGCGGGTCGAGCCGTCGCTGTTGAAGCGCGTGTTGCCCGTCGGCGCCCACAGGGTCATCGCCAGGCCGATGCCGAACCCGTGCGCCTTCGCGGGGTCCAGCAGTCGCACCTTGGGCGTGATGCGGATGTCGCCGATGGCGAAGCCGCTCAGCGACTCGCCGGGCTTGCCGAAGTTGGCGAGGTCATCGCCGGTCTGCCCGAGGATGAGCGGCAGCCCGAAGGACAGCTCGAGCCAGTCCAGGACGCCCAACGAGACGGCGAGGTTCGCCACGAACTGCCGGTGGACCAGCGCGCCGCCGGTGCCCTCGGTGAGGAGGTCGTCGACGAGGTGCAGGAAGAGGCCCGCGCTGACTTTCTTGTTCGCGGTGACTTCGCTGCCGTGGATGTTCAGCGTGTTGAGACCCTGCGCGTGCAACGGCTCGAAGTGCTCGGTGAGCACGCGGGTGGTGCGGTTCTGCGCCTGCGCTGTGCTGGTCGCGGTGGCGACAATCGTGAGGGCGAGCGCGCCGAAGCGCAGCAAATCGCGTGCTTTCATGCGGAAGTTCCAGTGGCCGAGGGGGGAGGTGACGCGCTGATTACCGGTATAGAAACAGAGCACGGCACTCGGGTTTCGGCAAGTTCAGCAAGCAACGTGCCAGCGCACGGCCCGCGCGCCCTGGAGGCCCGCTAGCGCCCTAACCGCATGACGGAACCCGCGGCGCTCTGACGCTGCGCCGGCCTGCATCGGACCGCAGGTGTACCGAATCGCATCATCGGGTGCGTGGGGCGGGCCCCTGGGGGCGCCCCCTGTGTTCCAATTCAGAACAGCCCCAGGCCCCGCGACGGCCGCTGAGGGCTTGCCATCCATCGTGACGGACGGGCATGATAGATGCATCCCTGACGCTGCAATCCTCCAAATCTGTTTCGTCCACGTCGTCCGACGCGCGTTAACTCACGCTCGGGAGCGTTTTCGAGGCGGGTTCACCCTGGACCCGATTCGGATGCACGACGCGGGCGGTTTTCGGTGCCAAAGATGCCTGTTCGAGGAGCCCCACGCTCCGCTCCATCGCGGCCTGGTACGGCTGGCCCGCTGATTCTGGTGGTCGATGATTCGGCCCCCAGCCGCGACATCCTGACGCGACGCCTGCAGCGCGAGGGCTACGCCGTCATCGAGGTCGACAACGGGCGCGACGCGCTGGCGCTGCTGGAGCGCGAGCCCGTCGAGCTGGTCCTGTTGGACGTCACGATGCCGGGCATGAGCGGCCTCGAGGTGCTGGCGAGCATCCGGGAGAGCCACGATCTGGCGTCGCTGCCCGTGCTGATGGTCACGGCGCTCGGCGACGCTCAGGACGTGGTCGTCGCGATGGAGCGCGGCGCCAACGACTACATCACCAAGCCGGTCGAGTGGCGCGTCCTGGTGGCCCGGGTGCGGACCGCCCTGAAGCTGAAGCGCCTCCACGACCAGCGCGAGCATTTCCTTCGGGTAGCCAGTCACGACCTGAAGAATCCGCTGCTCGCGGTGGTGGGGACCGCCGAGCTGCTCGCCGACTCCATCGAGAGCGGGCGGCCTCCGGGCGAGCGTGGGCAGCGCCTGCTACGGAACATCCAGGAGGCCGGCATGGCCGCCCAGCGGATCGTCCGAGATCTGGTGGACGCCCACGCCATCGAAGACGGCCAGCTCGTGCTGCAGCGGTCCGCGCTGGACCTGCGCTCCCTGGTCTCCGGCGTCGTCGAGTCCAACCTGCCGCGGGCGACGGCGAAGGGCATCGACCTCACGGTGGCGCTGCCGGGGGACCTCCCGGCGCTGACGGGCGACACCATGCGGCTGCGGCAGGTGCTCGACAACCTGCTCTCGAACGCCGTGAAGTTCAGCGAGGCGGGCAGCTCGACCTCCGTGGTCGTCACCCCCCTCGAGACCAGCGTGCGCATCGAGGTCGTCGATGGCGGCCCCGGGCTGCGCGACGGCGACCTGCGGCTGGCTTTTGGGCGCTACGCCCGACTGTCCGCGCGCCCGACCGGCCACGAGACGAGCACGGGCCTGGGCTTGGCCATCGTGGCTGAGCTGGTGCGCCTGCACGGGGGCGACGTCGGCGTCCGCAATAACCTCAACGGCCAGGGGGCCACGTTCTGGTTCGAGCTGCCGTACAGCGCCGAGCCGGACGCACCTCCAAGCAAGCCCGCAGGGGACCAGCGCGTATGAGCGACGTCCCGACCGCGACCGACGGAGCCACGAAGATGGATCACTCAGAATCCGACGTGTTCTTCGCGTTGTCGCTCGATCTCCTCTGCATCGCAGGAACCGACGGCTACTTCCGGACGATCAACCCGGCGTTCACCGAGATCCTGGGCTGGTCGATGGACGAGCTGGTCTCGCGCCCCTTCTTGGACTTCGTGCACCCCGACGACCAGGCGGCCACGCTGGCGGAGGTCGCGAAGCTCGCGGAGGGGATCACCACCATCCGCTTCGAGAATCGGTACATGACGCGGAGCGGCGCGTGGCGGTGGCTCGCGTGGAACACCCGCCCGGACCCCGCGACCGGGAACCTGTACGCGGTGGCGCGCGACGTCACGCCTGAGCGCGAGCTGACCCGCGCGCTGCAGGCCGCCAAGGAAGAGGCCGAGCGCGCCAGCACCATGAAGTCGCAGTTCCTGGCGAACATGAGCCACGAGCTGCGCACACCGCTCAACGCGATCATCGGATACAGCGAGATGCTGGCGGAGGACGCCCAAGCTGGCGGGGATCAGCAGCTGGAGAGCGACCTCGGGCGCGTGCGCGACGCGGGGCGCCACCTGCTGGATTTGATCAATCAGATGCTGGATCTTTCGAAGGTCGAAGCGGGCCGGATGGAGACCTTCTTCGAGGCCATCGAGGTGTCCAGCGTCGTGGAGTCGCTGAGGTCGACCGTGCGGCCGCTGGTGGCTGCGGGGTCGAATCGGTTCGAGGTGACGGTGGCGGACGACGTGCCGATCCTGACCACCGACGCCGCCAAGCTGCGACAGGTGCTGCTGAACCTGCTCGTGAACGGGATGAAGTTCACCCACGAGGGCGAGGTGTCGCTGCGGGTGGAGCGGTCGCCCTTGTTCGACGGGGGCGTGCGCTTCGTGATCGCGGACACGGGCATCGGGATGGACGCCGACGAGCTGTCGCGCGTCTTCGAGCCCTTCGCGCAGGCGGACGTGTCGACGACGCGGCGCTATGGCGGGACGGGGCTCGGGCTGTCGATCTGCGCGCGCTTCTGCGAGCTGCTCGGGGCCAGCCTGGACGTGACGAGCGCGCCCGGCGAGGGCACCACCTTCGTGGTGGACGTCCCGAGCGGGACCGCGGCCGAGCAGGCGGGCGGGCGGCTGGAGCGCACGGACGCGTCGGTGGCGCCCGGAGATGAGGGCGCTGAGCGGGGCGAGGTCGTGCTGGTGGTCGACGACGACCGCGATGCGCGGGCGATCTTGGTGCGGATGCTCGAGATGAGCGGCCACAAGGTGGTGAGCGCGGCGAGCGCCGAGGAAGGCCTCGTGCTGGCGCGCAAGCTGCGTCCCCAGGCCGTCACCGTCGACCTGCTGATGCCCGGCAAGGATGGCTGGCAGCTGCTGCAGGCGCTCAAGGAAGACCCCGCCCTGAGCCACACCGCGGTCATCATCGTGAGCATGCTCGACGAGACGCCGCTCGCGTTTTCGCTGGGTGCGGACGCGTTCTTATCGAAGCCGATCGACCGCGAGACCCTGGGCGGGACGCTGGATCGCTGCCTGGGGACGGCGCCGGCGAACGCGCGGGCGCTGGTCGTGGAAGACGACGCCATGGCGCGCGAGATGGTGGTGCGGCTGCTGACCTCGCGGGGTTGGGAGGTCGAGGAGGCGGCGAACGGGCTCGAGGCGTGGGAGGTGCTGAGCGCGGGCGCGCCGGACATCCTGATCATCGACCTGCTGATGCCGGGGATGACTGGCTTCGAGCTGCTGGACCGGATTCAGGCGAACCCGGAGCTGGCGAAGGTGCCGGTGGTCGTGCTGACCGGGCGCGACCTGACCGGGGCCGAACGCGAGCTCTTGGGCGGGCGGGTCCGAGAGATCCTGGAGAAGAGCGCGGTGTCGGGTGACGAGATCGCCAAGACGATTCGCCGCGCGACCCGGCGCACGGGACGCCACAGCGCGGTGGAGGACTCGTGAGCGGGCGCCGGCTACTGCTGGTGGAGGACAACGAGGACAGCCGCGTGATGCTGACGCGGCGGCTCGAGCGGCGCGGGTATGCGGTGCGCACGGCGGAGGACGGGCTGGCGGCGGTCGCGGCGGTGCGCGAGGAGCGGCCGGAGCTGATGCTGCTGGACCTGAGCCTCCCCGGGATGGACGGCTGGACCGTGGCCCGGACGCTGCGGGACGAGGCGGAGTTCGCCGATCTGCCGATCATCGCGCTGACGGCGCACGCGATGGCGGGGCAGCGTGAGCGGGCGATCGAGGCGGGCTGCGACGACTACGCCACCAAGCCGGTGGAGTTCGCGGCGCTGATCGAGGCGATCGAGGCGCTGCTGGCGCGCGGCGACGGGTAGGCTCGGCTCTCTACTCGCAGTCGTCGGCGACGAGGCCCGCGAGCGCGGCGCCCATCACGCTGAGCTCGGCGACGGACGGGAACCACCGGCCGCCGGTCGCCGACGCCAGCTTCTGGGCCAGAATCACCGTCCCGTCAGTGGGATCGAGGCCCGTGATGGGCGACACGATGACGTCGTTGTCGAGCGCCACCGCGATAGCCCAGTCGATGGCGTCCCGGTCGGGCCCCGCCACGAAGCCGGTCCCGCCGCAGTACGGCCCCTCGTCGCTCATGGGGACGATGACGCGGGTCGCGCCCTCGCGCCACGGGTGCCGCGCCGCGAGGATGGCCGTCGCGCGCCCCCAGTCCTCGTTGGGCTGCGAGTCGAAGTCGTTGGCGACGAGCGAGCACTCCCCAAGCGTCGCGAGATGCTGCGGCGGGCTCCCGGGGACCGCAAATCCGTAGGTAAATCCTACCGCCCCGATGCTGAAGACGGCCCCCGAGAAGCTGCCGGTCGCGTCCTCCGGCAGGGACTGGACGACCTGGGCGACGATGGCCTGGGTGAACTCGACCGGGGTGAGCGACTCGTCGGCCATCGACCCCGAAAGATCGACGAGGAACACGATCTCGATGCGCTGGCACGGGTCCTGGCACGCGTCTCCCACGCCGTCGCCGTCCGCGTCGAGCTGCTCGGGGTCCCACGCCCGCGGGCACGAATCGCAGGCGTCGCCGCGCCCGTCGCCGTCGGTGTCCTCCTGCCCGGGGTTTTCGGTGTCGGGGCAATTGTCGCAGCCGTCGCCCACACCGTCCCCATCGCGATCCGCCGCCGCCGCGGCCCGCGTCGCGTCGGGCGTGAACGGGCACCGATCGCAGGCGTCCCCGAAGCCGTCGCCGTCCTCGTCGGTTTGGTCGGGGTCCTCGTCGGCCGGGCACACGTCGCAGAGGTCGCCGACCCCGTCCTCGTCCGCGTCGATCTGCTCCGGATTCGCCAGCGCCGGGCACACATCGCAGGCGTCCCCCACCCCGTCGCCGTCGCCGTCCGCCTGGGACGCAAACGCCAGCCGCGGGCACAGGTCGCGGTCGTTTGGCACGCCGTCGTCGTCCATGTCCGGGTCGCAGAGATCGCCCCGCCCGTCCCCGTCGATGTCGCTCTGGTCCGGGTTCGGCCAGGTGGGGCAGTTGTCGCAGGCGTTTCCGCGCCCATCGACGTCCTTGTCGTCCTGCGCGGGGTCCGGCACGTCCCGGCACAGGTCACACGCGTCCCCGACCCCGTCCCCGTCGCTGTCCTCCTGCTTGGGGTCGGCCCGCGGCGGGCACACGTCGCACTTGTCGCCCACGCCGTCGCCGTCTTCGTCGCCCTGCTCCGGGTCAGGGTAGGCCGGGCACACGTCGCACGCGTCGCCGAACCCGTCGGCGTCGGTGTCGATCTGCTCCGGGTCGACGACGACGGGGCACAGGTCGTCCTCGTTCGGCACGCCATCGCCGTCCACGTCGGGGTCGCACGCGTCGCCCACACCGTCCCCATCGAGGTCCTTGCCGGCCGCACCCGCGAAGGTCGGGCACGGGTCGCACGCGTCGCCGCGCCCGTCCCCGTCGGCGTCTTCCTGCCCCGGGTTCGACAGCAGCGGGCAGTTGTCTTCGAACTCGGGCACCCCGTCGCCGTCCAGATCGCCGGCGACTCCGCCCGCGCCGCAGGCCGCCCAGACGACGGCCGACGCGAGCGCCGCAGCCAAGCAGATGCGTCGGGATTCTGACGTCACGGGGCTCCAGTTCGGGCGAGGCTTCGACATCCTAGTCGCCTCCGTATCCCGACGCGAACAGCGGTCCACGCGGGCACCGATAACCCGCATCGAACGGATCTCCGTTGCCGCAAAGGGACTGAGTGCGTAGCCTCCGCCCACGAATCGCTTGAAGCCGCGCCCATTTCACCTAGAGTGCGGCCCATCATTCACTCCACGAATCCACAGCAGCGCGCGCCTGCGACCCCTGGTCCGAGCGCCGCGCGCTTCTACTATCGCAACGCACAATTTCGCGGAGCCCGCCCCAGGCCCCGATCCCGGAGGTAGATCCATGCGCGCCGCCATCCTCTGCGCAATCTCATGCTGCGCTCTCTGGACTCTCGGCACGCCCGTCGCCAGCGCTCAGACCCCCTGCGCGACGGCCGCCGACTGCAACGACGGCGACCCCTGCACCGCTGACGCTTGCCCGCCCGAGGTGGGAAGCTGCGTCCACGATCTCGTCGGCTGGTCCGCCGGCGCCTACACCTCCGCGCGCCTGACCCGCACTGCCGGCGTGGGCCAGGAGCGCCTCGGCGTCTCCGTCGCCATGGACGGTGACCTCGCCGTCACCGGCGCCCTCGCCTCCCCCGCCAAGGTCGCCAACGGCGGCGCCGCGGTCCTCTTCCGTCGCACCGGCACCACCTGGGCCCAAGAGGCGGTCCTCACGGGCGCCGACACCGCCACGAACGACGCCTTCGGGACCTCGGTCGCCGTCAGCGGCGGCGTGGTCGTCATCGGCGCGCCCCTGGCCTCGCCGACCGCTTCCCAGGCAGGCGCCGTCTACGTGTTTCGCAAGCTGGGCGGCACCTGGACTCAGACCCAGCGCCTCGTCGCCCCCGACGCCGCGGCCCTCGACTGGTTCGGACAGGCGGTGGCGATCTCGGGCGACACCCTGGTGGTCGGCTCGCCTCGCGACGACGACAAGGGCGCCTCGTCCGGGTCGGCCTATGTCTATCGATGGGACGGCATCACCTGGAACATGAGCCAGAAGCTGCTCGCGGCGGACGGCGTGAAGGGCGACGAGCTCGGCGCGGCGGTGGCCATCGACGGCGAGGCGCTGGTGCTTGGCGCGCGCTTTGACGACGACCCGACCGCCGGTCCCGACGCCGGCTCGGCTTACGTGTTCCGCCGCGGGGCGGCCGGTTTCGTCGAGGAAGCCAAGCTCTTGGGCGGCGACGCGGCGCAGTTCGACCTCTTCGGGAGCGCGGTGGCCATCGACGGCGATCGCGTCGTGGCCGGCGCGCCGCAGGCCAACGTCGGCGGCATCTCGGACGTCGGTGCGGCCTGGGTTTTCGCGCGCTCCGGTGGCACCTGGGCCGAAGAGGGCAAGCTGACCTCGGCGGGCGGGGGACCGCTGGACAAGCTGGGTTCGGCGGTCGCGATCTCGGGCGGTACCGCGCTGATCGGCGCGCCGCTCTACGGAATCCAGGGCGCTAGCTACGGCACGGCTTGGTTCTTCGAGCATCAGGACGACGCGTGGGTGCGCACCCGGCAGTACCTGGTCGCCGGCGGGACGGTGAACGACGAGGCGGGCACGGCGGTCGCGCTGTCGGGCCGATTCGCGCTGGTGGGCGCTGACCGCGACCCGACCAAAGGGCAGAACGCGGGCGCGCTGCACGCCCTGGTGGCCACGCCGCCGGTGGTCTGCGACGACGGCAACCCGTGCACGGCGGACACCTGCGTTCCCGCAGGCGGCACCTGCGCTTTCGCGCCGAAGAGCGGCCCGTGCGCCGACGGCGACCCCTGCACCCTGGACACCACCTGCGAGGCCGGCGCGTGCGTCGCGGTAGGCGCCGCGGGCCCCTGCGACGACGGCAACGCCTGCACCGAGGACCTGTGCCTGGGCGAGGCCGGCTGCGAGCGCACCGCGATCATCGCGGACTGCGACGACCAGAACGCCTGCACCGAGGGCGATTCCTGCAACGCGGGAGTCTGTTCGGGGATCTCGACCCCGAGCTGCGACGACGGCGACCCCTGCACGGTCGACTCCTGCGACGCCGCGCTGGGCTGCGTGGCCAAGGCGCAGGCCGGTGGTAGCTGCGACGACGAAGACCCCTGCACGGTCACCGACCTGTGCGACGCCGCGGGCGCGTGCGCCGGCAAGGCGAAGACCTGCAAGACCGCGCCCGCCCCGACCTGCGCCGACGCGAACACGCGCCGCACGTTCGCCGCCTCGGGAAGCTGCGAGGCCGGCACCGGCACCTGCGTCTACGCCCCGACCGACACCCCCTGCCCCTTCGGCTGCTCGGGCGGCGTCTGCGCGACGACGACCTGCCAGCTCGCCGAGGCAGGGGCCGCCTGCGACGACGGCAACCCCTGCACCGACAACGACGCCTGCAACGGCTCCGGCGGCTGCGTCGGCACGGTCAAGGACTGCTCGTCCCTCGACGGCGTCTGCGTCACCGGGGTCTGCACGCCGGCGACCGGGAAGTGCGCCGCGGCGACCAAGGCCAACGGCACCTCCTGCGATGACGGCTCGCTGTGCACGACCGGCGAGCGCTGCCAGGGCGGGCTGTGCAGCGGCGGCACCACCGTGAAGTGCACCGACACGGACGCCTGCACCGCCGACAGCTGCGACTCCAAGAAGGGCTGCATCAACTTCGTCATCGAGGGCTGCTGCTCGGCCACCCGCCCCTGCGACAACGTCGAGGCCTGCGTTGGCGGCACCTGCGCGAGCCGCTTCTGCGAGCCCTGCACCGAGGACGCCACCTGCGGCGTCAACGGCGTCTGCGCGCAAGGAACCGTCGGTGGATTCTGCACGACGCGCTGCTCCGACGGCTGCGGCCACGCGACCTCGTGCTTCACCGAGATCAAAGCCGGCGACGGCTCGCCGGTGTGCGGCCCCGACGCGGGCCTGCCCGAGCTCCCCACCCGCTGCGACGGCGACGAGGTCGTCACCCTGGTCGGCTGCGGCGACGCGGGCGACGACCCGCAGCCCTGCGACAACGGCTGCGTGGACGGCGCCTGCTGCCCCGACGGACAGCACCGCGAAGGCGCCCAGTGCGTGGCCGACGGCGTGGAGGTGGTCGAGACCGTCCCCGACCAGAACGTCGAGGAGGCCCCCGACGCCGGCGGCGAGGTCGACGCGGGGACAGACGCCGGGCTGGACGTCGAGGACGACAGCACCGGCGCCGAGGTGACGCCCAAGCCCAAGGACGGCGGCTGCTCGGCGGGCCAGTCGCCATCGACGTTTTTGTGGCTCGGCCTGGCTCTCCTCGGGCTCGCCGCGAGCCGCCGTCGCCGCGCGGTCTGACCACGGCGACGACCTCATGTTGGGCGCGCGCGGGAACGCGGCGTCGCGCCCCGGGCGTTGCCGACGCGCCCCCGGGGCGCTATCCCTCCCTCATGCGGAACACGCGTGGCCATGACCGAACCTGAGCGCCGCTCCTCGCGGGTCCCCGGACTCTACCGCCTCACGGTCGAGGAGCGCCTGGAGCAGCTCCGCCTCTTCGGCGACCTCGACGACGCCGACCTCGCGGTCCTGCGCGGCATGGACCCGCGCCGCCTCGCCCAGTGCGACAAGATGATCGAGAACGTCGCAGGGATCTTCCACCTGCCCGTCGGCATCGCCGCGAACTTCCGCATCGACGGCCTCGACCGGCTCCTCCCCTTCGTCATCGAGGAGCCCTCGGTGGTCGCCGCCTCGTCGAACGCTGCCAAGCTCTTGCGCGGCGGCTCCGGCATCGCGACCGAGGCCACCGAAGCCCTGATGATCGGCCAGATCCAGCTCTGTGACCTGCCCGATCTCGAGCTGGCTCGCGCGGCGCTGACCGAGGCCTCGCCCCGGCTCCTCGCCATGGCGAACGACCAGAACCCTCGCCACGTCGCGCGCGGAGGCGGCGCCCGGCGCGTCGACGTCCGCACCTTCGAAGACACCGCCATCGGCCCGATGATCGTCGTCCACCTGGTCGTCGACGTCTGCGACGCCATGGGCGCCAACCTCATCAACGGCATGGTCGAGGCGCTGGCCCCGACCTGCGAGGAGCTGACCGGCGGCCAGGCCTACCTGCGCATCCTCTCCAACCTCGCCGACGAGCGGCTGGTCCACGCCCGCGGCCGCGTCCCCTTGGAGTCCCTCGCCCGCCCCGACCTCGGTTGGTCGGGCGCGGAGGTCGCCGATCGCGTCGTCCGCGCCAGCGTGTTCGCCGAGGTCGACCCCTACCGCGCCGCCACCCACAACAAGGGGATCATGAACGGGGTCGACGCGTTCCTGCTGGCGACGGGCCAGGACTGGCGCGCCGTCGAGGCCGGAGCCCACGCCTACGCCGCCCGCGACGGGCGCTACACGGCGCTGGCGACCTGGCGACGCGAGGGCGAGTTTCTGACAGGCCGCATCACGCTCCCGATGCAGGTCGGCGTGGTCGGCGGCGTCGTCAACGTCCACCCGGTCGTCAAAGTCCTGCACAAGCTCTTGGACCTGCGCTCGGCGACCGACGTGGGCCGCCTCGCGGTCTCCGCCGGGCTGGCGCAAAACCTCGCGGCGATCCTGGCGCTGGCCACCGAGGGGATCCAGCGCGGCCATATGTCGCTGCACGCGCGAAACATCGCCGCGGCGGCCGGCGCGGACTCGCACCAGATCGACCGCATCGTCGCCGAGATGATCCGGCGCCGTACCATCAATCACGACGCCGCCGCCTCGATCCTCGAGGAGACGCGCGCCGCCGACGCGCCCGCCACCGCGGCCGAGCAGGCCATGAGCCTGGAGCAGCTCCGCGCCGTCCGCGACGCCATCTGGCCCGCCATCGAGAAGCTGCTGGCCGAGGTGGTCCCGAAGCCGACGGGCGACGCGGCCGAGGTCGGCACCCTGTCCGAGCTGGTCTGGTACCAGCTGGGCACCGGCGGCAAGCGCCTGCGCGCGGTCATCCCCATCCTGGTCGCCGAGGCCTTCGACGCCGACCGCGACGGCCACGTCCCCTTCGCCGCCGCCCTCGAGCTGCTGCACAACGCGATGCTGGTCCACGACGACGCCGAGGCCCGCGTGCGCGTGCGCCGAGGCCAGGACACGCTCTGGGTGCGCTACGGTCTCGACCAGGCCATCACCTGCGGCGACGGCATGCAGTTCGCCGCCCTGGCCTGCATCGAGCGGCTCGACAAGCCCCCCGAGCTCATCTGCGCGGTGACCAAGCTGCTGGCCCGCCGCATGATGCGCGTGGCCGAGGCGCAGGTGCTGGCCAAGCGCCACACCACCGCGCTGGACGCCTGGCTCGACGCGACCCGCGACCGCACGGGCGGCCTCTTCGCCCTGGCCATCGCGGGCGCAGCCCAGCTCACGGGTGCCGACGACGCGACGGTCCTCGGCCTCGAGAAGATCGGCGGCCAGCTCGGCGTGATCTTCCAGATACAGGACGAGCTCCTCGACCTGGTCGGCAACGAGCCCGGCGGCTTCCGCGGCGCCTCCATCGCCGACGGCAAGCCCGGCCTCCTGGTCGCCCACTGCCTCGACCACGCCAGCCCCCAAGACGCCGCCGATCTGCAGCGAATCCTCGGCAAACCGCGCCGCGACACCAGCCTCGCCGACATCGCCCACGCCATGGCCCTGCTGGAATCCAACGGCTCCCTGGCCTGCGCCATCGACATCCTCCAGCGCTACGAAGCCGAGGTCGAAGCGGCAGCCCGCGACCTCGAGCAACCCCGCCTCGAGAGCCTGGTCCGTGGCATCGGCGCCATCTTCCTCTCCCCGCTCTTCACGCGCTTCGAGGGCTAGGGCAATCGCGGGTCCGGCGGTGCGGGAAGGCCGTCGCGGTGCGGCGATTGCCCGGCGCCAGCATTCAGCTTTCAGCCTTTAGCCCTTAGCCTTCAGCCTTTAGCCTTTAGCCTAGCGGCGGCGCACAATTGGTCGGTCTCGGTACGTTGCCTGCGGAGTGCGTGCAGCGGCTGACCGCTGACCGCTGAAAGCTGAAAGCCGGCGGCGCCAAGCCGCCGCCCCTTGCCGCACGGCCCCTACAGGTCTATCACGGGGTGAGCCGCGCGTTGGGGCGGCTTTCACTCGGGAGCACAGCCATGGACGAGAAGCTTAGTCGTCGCGCGTTCGGGAAGATCGTCGCGGGCGTTGGCGCGACCGCCGCGGGCGCGGCGTTGCTGGTGGCTTGCGGGAAGAGCGAGCCGGCCAAGCCGACCTTCGCCTGCACCGACACCGCCGGCCTCGACGAGAGCGGGATCGGCACCCGCATCGACAACGAGTACGTGGACCACACGCCCATCCCCGACAAGCACTGCAGCAACTGCGCGCAGTTCGAGCCGGCGGCCGCTGACAAGTGCGGCGGTTGCAAGGTGGTCAAGGGGCCGATTCACCCCGAAGGCTACTGCAAGGTGTGGGCGGCGAAGACCGCGTAATTGCACGGGACGACGCCGTCGGTTGAGCTGGTCTTGGTCGGCGCAGGCCACGCCCACGTGCAGGTCCTGCGGCGGCTCGCCATGGCGCCCTTCGCTGGCGTGCGGACGACCCTCATCGTCGACCGCCCGCTGGCGCTCTACTCGGGCATGGTGCCGGGGCTGGTCGCGGGCCAGTACGGCCTCGACGACCTCGCCATCGACGCCCACGCCCTCGCCCGTCGCGCCGGCGTCCGCGTCATCTTGGCCGCCGCGACCCGCGTCGACCCGGCCGCGCGCGTGGTCCACGTCGCCGGCCGACCGCCGATTTACTACGACGTCGCCTCGCTAAACGTGGGGTCCACGGTGGCCGGCGAGCAGGTCGAGGGCGTCCGCGAGCACGCCCTCGCGACCCGGCCCCTGGCCGATTTCATCGGCGCCGTCGAACGCTTGGACGTCGACGCCAGCCCCGCCCCGCGCGCCAGCGTCGTCGGCGCTGGCGCCGCAGGCATCGAGCTCGCCTGCGCCCTTCGAGCCCGCGGCTGCACCGTGACGCTCCTCGACGGCGCCGACACGCTCCTGCCCGACGCGAGCCGCCGCTGGCGCGCGCGGGTGGCCGCCGCCCTCAGCGCCCGCGCCATCACGGTGAAGCTAGGCGCCCAGGTCGCGGCCGTGACCGAGGGTGCGCTCCACCTCGAAAACGGCCAGGAGATCCCTCACGATTTTGTGGTCTGGGCCGCCGGCGCCGCCCCGCCCGCGTTCTGCGCGGCCTCCGATCTGCCAAAGGACCCCCGCGGCTACCTGCGCGTCCGCCGCGACCTCCGCGTGGTCGGCCACGACGACCTCTTCGCCGTCGGCGACTGCGCGGTGCTCGACGCCGCGCCCTGGGTCCCCCGCGCGGGCGTCTACGCGGTGCGCGGCGGCGCCGTGCTGGTCGACAACCTCGAGGCGCTGCTGCGCGGCTGGCCCCTGCGCGCCTTCCGCCCCCAGCGCGACTTCCTGACCCTCCTCAACCTCGCCGACGGCACCGCCCTCGGCCGCCGCGGCCCGCTGATCATCGAGGGCGCCTGGGTCTTCCGCCTCAAGGACCGGATCGACCGCCGCTTCGTCGAGCGATTCCGCGCCTTGGAGCCCGACGGCGCCCCGAGCCGCGCCCTGCCCGCCATGGCCGGCGCCGACGAGATGGTGTGCGGCGGCTGCGCGGCGAAGGTGGGCCAGACCGCGCTGGAGCAGGCGCTGTCAGCGCTGGAGCCCACCGTGGACCCCTCGGTCCTGCTCGGCGTCGCCGCCCACGACGACGTCTCCGTCACCGCCACCCCCAGCGGCGAGCGGGTGGTCAGTAACATCGACGCCTTCCGCGCCTTTTGCGACGACGCCTTCATCGTGGGCAAGGTCGCCGCCATGAACGCCATGAGCGACCTCTGGGCCAAGGGCATCGCGCCGCGCCACGCGCTGGCCCTGGTCGCCCTGCCCCCTTCACCGGACGACGACGCCACGGCGCGCCTGCTGGCCGACGTCCTGGCCGGCGCCCGCAGCGCGTTTGACCCAGCCAGCGCCTCGCTCATCGGCGGCCACACCGTGGTGGGCACCGAGCTGAGCGTGGGCTTCGCGGTGCTCGGATACGCCGACAAGGACACCCCGATCGTGGCCCGAAAGGGGCTGCGACCGGGCGACCTGCTGGTGCTCACCAAGGCGCTGGGAACGGGCATTTTGCTGCGCGCCGACGCCCTGGGCTGCCTCGCGGGGTCTGACGCCGTCAGCCTGCGCGAGTCCCTGTGCCGCCCCAACGACGCGGCCATGGCGGTGATGCTGGCCAACCAACCCAGCGCGGCGACCGACGTCACGGGCTTCGGGCTGCTCGGCCATCTCGCCGCGCTCTGCCGGGCCGGCGAGGTGACGGCCGAGCTCTGGCTCGACGCGCTCCCGCGGCTCCCGGGCGCTGCGGCGGCGCTGGCGCGAGGGGTACGCAGCACCTTTCACGAGGAAAACGCTCGCGCTTTTCGAGGTGCGGTGGTCACGGCCGAGGCGGCGGCGCACCCGCTGCTTGAGCTGACCGTGGACCCGCAGACCTCGGGCGGGCTTCTCTTCGGCGTCCCGGCAGACCGCGCCGCGGGCGCCGTGGAGGCTCTGGCGGCCAGCGGTCACAGCGCCGCGGTGGTCGGGCGCGTCGTCGCGAGCGTCGCGGGGGCGGCCGGCCAGTCCGCGGGCGTCTCGATACAAGCCAGCCCGAGATCGGCGGCTCACCCGTGAGGCAGGCGGCGGAAAAGCCAGTGCTGGACTCGTTCTCCGCGGAGCTCCACGAGCGGGTTCGCCTCGCCGGTGGGCGCTTGGAGCGGACCGCGTTTGAGGGTGGGACGGTCTCGGCGCGCATCCAGGCCACGCCGCGTCAGGCGCTGGACGCGTTCTTCGCGCCCGCGGAGACGGAGGCTCGGGCGCTGGTCGTGGGGCCGGCGCTGCGCTTTTGGTACCAGCAGGTGGGCGTGGAGCGCGGCGAGGGCGACGGCAGCGAGGCGTTGCGGGCGGTCGTGGGTGCCCTGGGCGCGTGGGTCGGCGAGGAGGGGCACGGCGAGCTCGCGGACCTGCTGCGCGGGCGGGCTTATGACGCGCGGCGGGTGCGCGAGGCGCAGCTCCCGTGGTTGGTGGCGCAGGGGCACAAGCCGGCGGCCATCGTGCTGGTGTCGCCTGACGAGGTGCGGCGCGACCGGTGGCGGGTCGAGGTGCCGTCGGCGATCTACTCGAGCTTCGCGGTGGACGAGACGGACGCCGGCAAGATCGTGCCGGGGTTGCCGCTGGGCCAGGGGACGCGGTTTCTGTACTGCGCGCGGACCGACGGGGAGGCGGAGCGGCTGCGAGCGCTGGACGAGGCGATCCTGCACGAGGCCGGGCGCGACCCGGCGAGCGCGGCGGCGCTGCGGCTGGAGCAGGGGCTGATGCTCGGCTACCCCGAGTGCTGCGCGCGCAAGTACTCGGGCGGACACGCGGTGGACAGCCAGTGGCACGAGATGTGGTTGGCGCTGGAAGCCGGGCAGCCTGAGCGCGCGGGCGAGCCGCTGGCGAACTTTCTGCTGGCGACCGTGTACGGGCTGGCGTTTTTCGCCCACGTGCCGTGCGGGCCGCACTGCCAGGCCACGGTGGCGCAGAACCAGGCGCTCTTGGACGCGGTCTTCGACGAGACGACGCGCGGGCGGCTGCTGGAGCTGCTGGGGCTGAGCGCGGTGGTGTGGCCGGGCGGGCCGCTGTGGGTTTTTCGGGCGGGCGAGATCGTCGAAAACACAGTCGGCGTCGAGCGAATCGAGGAGATGCCGCTGGCGGAGCTGATCGGCCCGCGCTACGGCTCGCGGCTGGTGGACTCGCTGCTGGAGAGCGCTGCCGAGGACGGACAGATCGATGCGTTGCGGCTGGGCGAGACCGCGCTGGAGGTGCGGGTGCGCGGGCGGTGGCGGAAGGTCGCTGACCCGGAGCGGAGGCGGTGGCGGAAGCGGCCGGCGCCGAGGCTCGCGCTCTACTGAGGGCGGGCCGGCGGGCGCACGGAGTCGGCGACGCGGTAGAGGCCGACGCGTAAGGGCGAGCCGGCGGGGTAGAGCGGGAAGCCGAGGTCGCCGCGGTTGACGACGTCGCGCTCGAAGACGGGCTCGAGGTCGTGGCGGGCGAAGGCGCTGGCGCAGATGGGGAGGGGCTCGCGGCCGGGGGGCGCGGGGTCGGCGCCGTCTCGGTAGGCCGCGTAGCAGCGCAGGCCCAGGGCGACGTAGAGCGGGCCGGGGCAGGTGCCCATGGCGGTGGGGAGCTCGCTGAGGGGGTAGAGCGGGTGGCGGTCGGGGCCCTCGGGGAGCAGGTAGCCGGGGACGAATCGCGGGGTTTTGCCGGGGGCTGGGGGGTCTGGGTAGTCGAGGGTGGCGACGCAGCCGCCGGTCTGCTGGAGGGTGGCGGCGGTGTCGCGCCAGAAGCGCTCCTCGGCGGCCTCGTTGGTGGGGCGGTAGAGGCGCCAGGCGGACCAGGCGGAGCCGGCGAGGAGGAGCGCTGCGAGCAGGGCAGCGGCTGTGGGGGCGGGGATGCGGAGGCGAGTTGGGGCGTGGTCGAGGGCCAGGGAGAAGCCGGCGGCGGCGACCGGGAGCAGCAGCAGCAGGGCGGGCATGTGGAGGCGGGGGGTGCTGATGTCGACGAGGTCGATGGCGGTGGCGGCCATCCAGGCGGCGGCGAGGGCGGCGGTGGCGAGGGCGGCGCGGCGGTGGGGGCCGGGGAGGATGAGGGCGAGGACGACGAGGGCTAAGGCGACGGGCGGGGCGTAGTCGGGGCGGGCTAGGATGCCGCGGTGGGTGAAGCCGGCGAGGGCGGCGGAGAGGGGGGATTCGAGGCCGGGGAGCGCGCCGTGGGCTTGGAGGGCGGCGCTGCGGGCGAGGGCTTGGGTGAGCTGGACCGCGAGGGTGGGGAAGGCGGCCAGGGCGAAGGCGGCGGCGGCGCGGCGGGCTGCGGGGCGGTCGAGGTGGCCCGTGGCGAGCAGCCAGAGGGGGACGAGGGCTGAGACGACGAGGATCTCGGGGCGGCAGAGGGCGGCGGCGGCGAAGAGGGCGGCGGCGAGGACGCCGCGGGGGGGCGCGGGCGCGGTGAGGCGGAGGAGGCCGGCGAGGACGAGGAAGGTGGGGAGGACCACGATGGATTCGGAGGCGTGGTCGAAGGGGATGACGGGGAGGAGCGCGAAGAGCCAGGCGGTGGCGGCGCGGGCGGTCGGCGTGCGGGCGATGAGCCGGGTGCCGAGGGTGTAGGCGAGGGCGAGGCAGGCGAGGCCGATGAGGCGGTTGGCGGCCTGGAGCGTCGCGTGGTCGGTGGGGAGGGCCCAGAGCAGCGGGCCGTAGGCGAAGAGGGTGCCGACGCCGTAGCGGGGGATGGTGCCGGCGGCGAGGTCGCTGACGAGGCCGTAGCCGCCGTAGACCATGATCATGTGGGCGGGGGCGAAGGCGTGGAGGGCGATGGCGAGGGCGGCGGCGGCGGCGGTGGCGCGCTCGGCGGGGGTGCGGGGGCGGCCGTGGCGGGCGAGGGCGGCGAGGATGCGGGCGAGGGTGGCGAGGGCGAGGAGGAAGGCGGCGGCGAGGGCGGCGGCGCCGAGGCGGAGCTCGGCGCGGAGGGCGGGGGTGGCGGCGGCGCAGCTGGGGCGGGGGGCGGCCGGGGCGGGCGCGGGGGCGTCGGGGAGGGGGAGGCCGGCGCGCTCGGCGGCGCGGACGGCGGCGGCGAGGGCGGCGAGGCTGGCCGTGGCGTCGGCGGAGGGGCGCGGGAGGTTGGGGGCGGAGACGGTGTGGGCGGCGGTGGCGCGCTGGTTGGCGGCCTCGGCGGGGGCGGCGGGGGCGGTGGGGCGCACGACCAG
>JAWKRR010000091.1:0-19360 GCA_041389525.1 Myxococcota bacterium
TAGCGCTGCCCGATCTCGGCCGCCACCGCCCGCACCGTGGACAACCGCCCGAGATCGGCTGTGAGCAGATCGACCCGCTCGCTGCGCGAGTCGCGCCGGATCTCGGCCTGGGCTGCCGCGCCGCGCTCGGGGCTACGGCACACCATCACGACGTGGGCCCCGCGCCGCGCCAGCTCGACCGCCGTCGCCTTGCCGATCCCCGAGTTCGCGCCCGTGATGACGCAGGTCTTCCCGTGCATGCCGCTTCCCCCACCCGTGCTTTCATTCGTCCTACCGCGCCGCCGCCGCCCCGACAATCGCCGCGCGCGGTGCTAGGCTGCCCGCGAATTCGCGAGGCGACACCGACGTGAACCAGCCAGCCACCGCCTGGGAACCCGCCGCCCGCGCGCGGGTCTACGACTTGCTACACCGCGGCACGCCGGGCGACATCGCGTTCTACCGGCACGTGTGCGCCGGGGCGGCCTCGGTGCTGGAGCTGGGCTGCGGCAGCGGGCGGGTGCTGGTCGAGCTAGCGCGGGCTGGCCTAACGATGACGGGGCTGGACCACGACCCGGCGAAGCTGGCCCGCGCGGTCGCCGAGCTTGAGCACGAGAAGCTCAGCGGCCCGCGGCTGCTCGAAGGCGACATGACGGGTTTCGACCTCGGCGAGCGCTTCGAGCGGGTCCTCATCCCCTACAACGCGCTCTGCGCCCTCCCAAATGATGAGGCGGTGCTTGCCTGTTTTAGGGCCGCGGCTCGGCACCTCACGCCCGGCGGGCGCCTGTGGTTCGACGTCTACGCGGTGGACGACGCGGTGCTCGACGAGCCCACCCTCGACGAGGAGAGCGAGGACGAGTTCGCCCAGACGTTGTCGGCGGTGGACGCCGAGGGGCGGGTCGATGTCTGGGAGAGCGAGCGCCAGCTACGCATCCCGCGCCGCGTCGACATCCACTATCGCTACGAGCTGACCTCACCGAAGGGCGGCCCCGCCACCGAGCTGAGCGACTGCATCCAGCACCTGCTCTTGCCGCCCCGCCGCGTGCGCGAGCTTCTGGCCGAGGCCGGCTTCGACATCCTGGCCGAGCACGGCGACTTCGACCCCGCACCGCTTTCCGACGACAGCCAGACCTTCATCGTCGGCGCCACCCCGCGCGGGCCGGCATGAGCGACGAGGCCGTCATCGCCCGCGTCGGCGCCGCCGTCGAGTCGGTCCTCGAGCGCCAAGCCTTCCGCGCTGGCGCCCAATCCAGCGCCCGCCCGGCCCTCGAACGCGACGTCCGCGCCGCCCTCGAACCCTTCAAACGCCGAGGCGCCATCAGCGCGTTCGTGGTCCGCTGCGACGACGACACCTGCGAAGGCTCATCCGCGCCGGTGGTCGAGATCATCCTGCGCCTGCCCCGCCGCGTCGAGCAGGTGCTGCTGCGATTCGGCGGCGGTTGACGCCGCCAGTGGGAGAGGCCCCCGCGGCGACGACCTGCGTTGGGGACTTGATCACCGCCCGACCGCAAATATGCTCTGGACCGCGCCAGGGGACCCGGGCCCCGGGGACTGGCGCCAGGCGGAGCGCTTTACGGACGGAGCAGGTCGAGGAGGAGATGGCCATGGGCTGTGGGAGCGGCGGTGCCCGTGGGGGCGCCGGACGGACGATCGCGGTCGGGTTGTTGACGGTGGTGCTCGGGAGTGCGGTCGGAGCCGGCGCGGCGTCGGCGGCGACACCCGAGAAGTTGCTGGAGGCGGCGCAGAAGGCCTGCGACGACGGGAACGCGGCGGCCTGCTACCAGCTTGGCGCCGCGCAGGTGACCGGGCGGGTCATCGTCGGGCGCGAGACCGTCAAGATCGCGGCCGACCCGGCCAGTGGCGAGGCCGCGCTGCGCACGGGTTGCCACAAAGGGAGCTGCGACGCGTGCTGGCTGCTGCTCACCGGCCGGGAGGGCGCGCCCGCCGTGAGGGATGCGGAGCTGGGCAAGCGCGCGCTGGACGTGTGTGGCAAGGGCTGCAAGCACCTGCGAGCGCGGCTGGTCGCCGAGCGCGCCGGGCGGCAGGCGGCCGAGTCAGACGAGCCGTACTACGCTTCGATCACCCCGTGGCTGCGAGGCGAGTCGGAGTGCGCGCTGGTGGCGCGTATCCACGGTGACGGGCTGGCGGGCGAGGCCGACCCGAAGAAGGCGGCGGCGGAGTGGATGGCGACCTGCGAGGCGGGAGACGGCGACGCGTGCATGGACACGGTGCGCGCGGTCTTGGGGGGCGGGATGGACAGCGCCAGCCTCCGGAAGGCGGAGGCCCTCCTTGCGAAGCGCTGCGCCGCGTCGGCGTCCATGGAGGAGCGCCGGGACTGCTCACTGTACGGTCAGCTCCCGTCTCTGCGCCGGACCCGAGCGCGCTGTGCCGGGGGGCTGGACGCCGCCTGCGCGGACGCCGGGGAGATGCTGCTCTCCGCCGAGGCGCGGGACGACGCGCTGGTCCTCCTGGAGCCCGCGTGCGGCCGCAGTGACTGGCGCTCGTGCGAGCTGGCGGTACGCGCCGCGCGCGATCGCAAGCCGCCCGTGCCGGCCCTGCAAGCCAGGGCCATGGCCATGGAGCAGCGCCTCGAGGCCGCCTGCGACGCGGACGACGCGCTGGCGTGCCGCTACCTGGGCCAGACCTTGACGCCCTTCTACGAGTCCAGCGAGCGCAAGGAGCGGGGTCAGGCCCTGCGCAAGCGCTCCGACGCGATGCTGGAGAAGGCCTGCACCGACGGCAGCGTCGCGGCCTGTTCCGTGTGGGGGCAGGCGCTCTACCACGGCTGGTCTATACCCAAGGATCCCGAGCGCGCCAGCACCGTGCTGGACAAGGCCTGCCAGGATGGCGCCGCCGAGGCCTGCGACCTGCTCGGCTACGTGCGCGGCCTGCCCGCCGACGAGGAAGGGCGCTCCGGCGACGATATCCGCGCCGCCCGCCAAGCCCGATGGAGCCTCACCGCGCGCGGCTGCGTCCTGGGCTACGAGGAGAGCTGCCGCGTCATCGAGGCGAACTCGCGCCCCCGCGAGACCAGCAAGGGCCGCCGCACGCCGCCCCTCCCCGAGGTCGTCGAGGCCCGAAAGACCCTTTGCACGGCCGGCCTCGGCGCCTTCTGCCGCTGATGCGCCCCCGCAGACCACGCTCTCAGTCGAGTCGATGGATGCGCACGAAGCTTGGACTCGCGCTGGCGGTGCTGGGCGCGGTCTGTGGCAGCGCCGCGGCGGGGAGCGTCCCCCGCTGGCCGGATTCGGCGTGCAGCGCCGGCACCTCCTTCGCGTGCGTCGTCGCCGCCCAGCGGGAGCTGGCCGACGGCCGATCGGCGCAGGGGAGCGAGCTGTTGTGGCGCGCATGGGAGCTGGACGACGCCGCCGCTTGGCCCGTCGTCCAGCAGCTCGTGGACGCCCGGCTCACCGGGACCTTCCCCTGGGCCGCTCACGCCGCGACGGCGAGCCGCGGCTGCGAGACCGGCGACGCGCGGGCTTGCCTCTCGCTCGGCAAGCTCCAGCTCCACGGGCTCGGCCTGCCCGCCGATCGTGCCGCCGCCGCGGCCGCCTTCGACAAGGCCTGCGCCCTCGACCCCTGGTCCTGCTCCGGGAAGGCCGCGCTGCTGGCGGCGGGCGGGTCCAACGCCGGCCAAGGGTCGGCCGTCGCCGCGCTGCTCTCCAAGGCTTGCACGGCGGGGAACGCTTCGTCGGGGTGCCGCACGCTGGGCGACGGGCTCGCCGCCGGGCAGTTTGGCCGGCCCGACGCGGCGGCCGCGACGAGCGCCTTCGACGCTGGCTGCGCGGCAGGGGATCCCGTGTGCTGCACCAGCCTCGGTGAACGCTACGCCAGCGGGCAGGGAGCGCCGCGCCAGGACGACAAGGCCGTCGCGCTGTTCGACCGCGCGTGCGCCGCCGGTGACCCGGTCGCGTGCGTGCGTCTGGCGCGACACCGCGACGAGGGGCTGGGAACCCAGAAGGATCCCGCGGCGGCGGTCCGCGCGCTCGGCCCGGCGTGCGAGCTCGGGAGCGCCTCCGCCTGCCTCGATCTCGGGCGGCACTACGAGCTCGGCAGCGGCGTCCTGGCGGATCTCGCGCGCGCCGCGGCGCTCTACCAGGACGCCTGCGACCGGGGTCTCGTCGCCGGATGCACCCATTGGGCGCTCGCCCTGATCCACGGCGCCGGGGTCGCCCGGGATCCGCGACGGGGCCTCGACCTGGTCGAGAAGGGCTGCGACGCCCGCGATATTGAAGCCTGCACCCTGCTGGGCTGGCTCCTCGACGCTGGCCCCGCCGGCATCGCGCGTGACCCCGGACGGTCCGTCACCCTCTTGAAAGCGGCCTGCGACGCCGGCAGCGCGGACGCCTGCGGCCTGCGCGGCGCCCAGTTGGCGAAGGGGGGCCAAGGCGGCGCGGACCTCGCGACGGCCGCGCAGCTCATCTCGCGGGCCTGCGCCGCCGGTCGCGCTGAGAGCTGTCTGGACCTCGCGGTGCTCCACGCCGAGGGCCGTGGAGTGCCGCGCGACACCAAGCGCGCGTTGGAGCTCTTCGACGCGGGTTGCCGGGCGGGTGAGGCGCGCGGCTGCCAACAGGCCGCGCAGTTGCGGGGACTCCGCACCGCCAAGCCCGCCGGGGCCAGCGTCCCCGCGCGCACCGAGCGCCTCCGCCTCCCGGTGAACGCCGCCGAGGTCCGCCTACCGCCGGGACATGGTTGGCAGCTTGCCGCAGCCGGGGCAGCCGGGCAGGACCTCGTGCGTCATCCGGCGGCCGGCCTCGAGCTGGTCGTCGTGCCAGGATCCGCGGAGCAGGCCGACCTCTGCGTCGTCGTGATGCGCAAGCTCGCGGGTCCCGCCCACGCCGAGCTGCGCCCGCTCGCCACGCGTGTGAGCGGCTGGGCCGACCAGATCATGGAGTCTGGCGGCCCCGGCGGCGTGCAGCTCACGTACTGCCAGGACGACGGGTTCTGGGACGAGTTCCACGTCGTGCGCCTGGCCACGCTGCGAACCATCGATGGGCACGCCCCCACGGCCACCGACCTCGACCGCGTCAGGATCTTCCTGGAAGGCATGTGAGACCGGCGGGCGGTGATCCGCTCCCGGTTGTCCCTCGCGGGGCCGGGCGAGGGGCTCGACCGCAGCGTCCCGCGCGCCCGTGTCCGCGACCGAGGAAACGGTCCACCGTCTCAGCGCTCACCCCCGCCGTGGTCCAGAGGCACAGCCCGCGCCGGATCCGCGCGACACGCCCGCTCGCGAGGTGCTTGCGGGGCAGGCTATCGACCGTTCGAGGGCTCCCGCTCTCGCGCCTCCACGCCTACGCCTCGTGCGCAAACAGGGGATGAGCCTGAAAGAGCTCTTCCCATCGCGCCACCTGCTATTCCTTGCGGCAGTACGCACTCGCAGCGCGTGGACCGCGATGTCTCAGCGAGCCCGCGTGGCATGCGCACCGCTGTCCACGTTGGAGCAAAACGCGCTCTCACGGGATGTGTTTCGGTTCAAGTTCGGAACCGAGATGGGAGCTTTGGCTGAACCCCGGCACGGAATCGCTGGGACGAGGCAGGCCCCCCGGTTCGTCGCTGGACAAGCGCGCGGCCAGCGGGACACGATGCTGGCGCGACTCGCCGACGTGCGGGCTGCGACCTCGCACATCCGATCGTCGGAGGACCCCGTGGGCGACGCTTTCATCTTCGATTCGGTCCGGACGCCGCGCGGTCGCGGCAAGAGCAACGGCAGCCTCTACACGGTGCGGCCCGTGGAGCTTTTGGCCACGGTGTTGCGGGCCCTGCGCGATCGCAACGCGCTGGACACCGCGCATGTGGAGGACGTCGTCGCCGGCTGCGTGACCCAGGTCGGCGACCAGGGGCAGTGCGTGGCGCGGACGGCCGTGCTGGAGGCGGGCTACGCGCAGAGCGTGCCGGGCGTGACGCTGAACCGCTTCTGCGGGTCGGGGCTCGAGGCCGTCAATCACGCGGCGTCGCTGGTCGCGGCGGGCTACTCCGATCTGGTCATCGCGGGCGGCGTTGAGAGCATGTCGCGGGTGCCGATGGGCTCGGACGGCGGCGCGCTGTCGGATCCGGCCTTCGTCTTGGGCGTGGGCAGCGTGCCGCAGGGGATCTCGGCCGATCTCCTGGCGACCGTGCGCGGCATCACCCGCGCCGACGTCGACGCCTTCGCGGTCGAGAGCCAGCGCCGCTGCGCGCAGGCCCAAGCCGCCGGTCACTACGACAAGAGCCTCGTCCCCGTCACCGACGCCTCGGGCCTCGTGATCTTGGACAAGGACGAGCACCCGCGGGCCGAGACCACCGTCGAGTCCCTGGCGCGGCTCAAGCCCTCGTTCGAGATGATGGGCAAGATGTTCGGCCTGGACGCCATCACCCGGAAGGCGTGGCCGCAGGTCGAGTCCATCGACCACATCCACCACGCAGGGAACTCCTCGGGGATCGTCGACGGCGCGGCCGCGATCCTCATCGGTTCCGAGGCCAAAGGCCGCGAGCTTGGGCTTCGGCCCCGCGCCCGCATCCGGTCGATCGCCATGGTCGGCGACGAGCCCATCCTCATGCTGGACGGGCCCATCCCCGCGTCGCGCAAGGCGCTGGCGAAGGCCGGCATGAAGGCCAGCGACATCGACCGCTTCGAGGTCAACGAGGCCTTCGCGACGGTGCCGATCACCTTCATGCGCACCTTCGGCGTCGACCACGCCAAGGTCAACGTGGACGGCGGCGCCATCGCCCTGGGCCACCCGCTGGGCGCGACGGGCGCGATGCTGCTGGGGACCTGCCTGGACGCGCTGGAGCGCGACGGGCTGGCGACCGGTCTCGTGACCCTGTGCATCGGCGGCGGCATGGGCATCGCCACCATCATCGAGCGCGTCTAATCACTCGCCGCGCGGCCCCGTTCGGCCGCGCCACATTGGGAGTCCCGCCATGAGCCAGTCCACCACGCCGGCAGCCTCGGGCAAGGTCCTCGTCGACAACGCGCTGGGTCGCGTTTGTCTCGATGAGACCTCGCGAATTGTGACCTTGACCATGCAGATGGAGGGTCGCGCCAACAGCATCAACGAGGCCTTCATCCGCGGGCTCGCCGAGGCGCTGGACGCGGCCTACGCGGTGGACGGCCTCGCCGGCATCATCATCGCGTCGGGCCACAAGGACTTCTGCGTCGGCGCCAACATCGACATGCTCTATCAGGCGCGGGACGCGGCCGAGTTCTACGAGGCCACGCGGGTGCTCGGCGCGCAGCTCCGGCGCCTGGAGACCGGCGGCGTGCCGGTCGTCGCCGCGCTCACGGGCTCGGCACTCGGCGGCGGCTACGAGCTGGCGATGGCGTGTCACCACCGCGTCGCCCTGGACTCGCCCCGCATCCAGGTGGGGCTGCCCGAGGTCACCCTGGGCGTCATCCCCGGCGGCGGCGGGACCCAGCGCCTGCCGCGCATGATCGGGCTACAGAACGCGATGGAGGTGATCCTTCAAGGCCAGAGCCGCCGCGCCCCCAAAGCCCAGCAGACCGGCCTCATCGACGCGCTCGCGCCCGACCTCGACGCGCTGCTCGCCCAAGCCCACGCCTTCATCGCCGCCAACCCCAAGGCCCAGCAGCCCTGGGACCAGAAGGGCTTCCGCTGGAAGGGCGCCCGGCCCGGCACCGACGACGCCCGCGGCCTCTTCATGGGCGCGGCGGCCATGCTCTTCAAGAAGGCCGCCGGCGCCGTCCCCGCGCCCGAGGTCGCCCTGCGCGCCATCCACGAGGGCATGACCCTGGACTTCGACCGCGCGCTCGAGGTCGAGGCGCGCCACTTCACGCACATCGCCATCTCCGACACCGCCAAGGACATGATCCGTACCCTCTGGTACCACCGCAACGCCGCCGAGCGTCACGAGGGCCTGCCCTCCACAGAGGACGCCGCCATCAGCCGAATCGCCATCTTGGGCGCAGGCATGATGGGCGCCGGGCTGGCCTACGTCTCCGCGGCCAGCGGCTACGACGTGGTGGTCAAAGACATCGCCGAGGCCGCCCTCGACAAGGGCCGCGCCCACTGCGCCGAGCAGGCCAAGACCCGCGCCAAGCACCTCGGCGCCGACGGACAGGCGGCGATCCTGGCGCGCATCCGCTGGACGCTGGACGACGCCGATCTCGCAGGCGCCGACTTGGTGGTCGAGGCCGTCGTCGAGAACGACGAGGTGAAGGCCAAGGTCACCCGCGCGGTCGAGGCCGTGATGAACCCGGCCGGCGTCTTCGCCTCGAACACGTCCGCCATCCCCATCACCCACCTGGCCCAGGCCTCGGTGCGCAAGCCCCAGTTCATCGGCCTGCACTTCTTCTCGCCGGTCGAGCAGATGCCGCTGGTCGAGATCATCATGGGCGAGCAGACCAGCGAGGAGACCCTGGCGCGCTCGCTGGCCTTCGTGCGGCGCATCGGCAAGCTGCCCATCGTGGTCAACGACGGCTACGGGTTCTTCACCAGCCGCGTCTTCGGCGCCTATCTCATGGAGGGCGTCGAGCTTGTCGCCGAGGGCCACGACCCCGTCCTCATCGAGCAGGCCGCGCGCGAGGCCGGCATGGCCGTGTCGCCGCTGAAGGTCTACGACGAGGTCTCGCTTGGTCTGGGCGAGCACGCCATGGCGCAGCGAAAGAAGTTCGCCAAAGACGACGGCCCGCCGCCCGGGGGCCTGCGCGTCCTGGCCGCCCTGGTCGCCGAGGGGCGCATGGGCAAGGCCGCCGGCAAGGGCTTCTACGACTACAACGGCAAGGAGCGCAGCATCTGGCCGGGCCTGCGCGCCCTGGGTGCCGGCGTCCCCGCCCAGACCGGCATCGAGGTCCTGCGCGACCGCCTGATGTACGCCCAGATCGCCGAGGTCGGCCGCACGCTAGAGGACGGCGTCGTCCGCCAGCACCGCGACGTCGAGGTGGGCTCGGTCTTCGGCATCGGCTTCGCGCCGGCCGCCGGCGGCCCCCTGGCCTGGATGGACCGCCGCGGGCTGGCTCGCGTCGTCGCCGATCTCCGCGGCCTCGCCGACACCATCGGCAAGCGCTACGCCCCGTCGCCCTTCCTGGTGCGCATGGCCGAGGCCGGCGAGCGCTTCTTCCCCGCGGTCTGAGCGCCGATTCAGCGTCGTGACGTGACCGCGCAGGATCTCGGGCGGTGCTTCGTCGCACAGGATCTCGGGCGGCGCCTCCTCGCCCGGGATCTCGGGCCCCGCCTCGCCCGCGGCCCCCGACCCCCCGGTTGACCCAGGCGGCCCAGCGTGGCCTGCTTACGCGCTGAATCCGGAGTCCGCCATGCCGCTTCATCGCTTCGACGCGCCGAAAGGGCGCCTCGAGATCATCCGCATCGAATCCGACCTGCTCGCCGCGAATCTGCTGGGCGACCCCTCGGATCGCGCAGTCACCGTCTACCTCCCCGAGGGATACGACGACGGCGACGCCGACTACCCGCTGCTCGTCGACCTCGTCGGCTTCACCGGCAGCGGGCCCGCGCACACCGGCTGGCGCGCCTTTGGCGAGAGCGTCCCCCAGCGTCTGGACCGCCTGCGCGACGAGGGCCGAATGGGCCCCGTCATCGCCGCGTTCCCCGACTGCTTCACCAGCCTCGGCGGCAACCAGTACATCGACTCCATCGCCACCGGGCCGTGGGCGACGTGGCTCACCCAGGTGATGCTCCCCGCGCTCGAGGCCCGCTTTCGTGTGCGCCCCGGCCCCGCCCACCGCGGCGTCTTCGGCAAGTCCAGCGGCGGCTACGGCGCCCTGGTCCACGGGATGCGCTACGGCGACCACTGGGGCGCGGTCGCGAGCCACTCGGGCGACGTCGGGTTCGACCGCCTCTTCCCCGGCGATTTCCCGAAGACCTTGGACGCCCTGGCCCGCCGCGGCGGCATCGAGGGCTTCTTCCGGCACATCGGCGCGGCGCCCAAGATGGAAGGCAGCGACTTCCACACCCTGATGATCTTGGCGATGGGCGCGACCTACGACCCCGACCCGGACGCCCCGCGCGGCGTGCGTTTGCCTGTGGATTTGCGCACTTGCGAGCTCGATCTCGAGCGGTGGGAGCGCTGGATGGCCCACGACCCGCTCGTGATCGCGCGTCAAGCACCGGCCCAAGCCGCTTTGCGCCAGCTGCGTGGCGTCTACCTCGACTGCGGCGCCCGAGATCAATACGCGATTCACTTCGGCACTCGCGCCCTCGCGGACGCCCTCACAGCCCTCGATATCCCACACCGCCACGAGGAATTCGACGACGACCACAGCGGCGTCGACTACCGGATGGACCGTTCCTTACCCTTCCTTTATGAGGCCATCGCGGGCGATGATTCGGGCGCGTCCTGACGCGGCCCTGACCCTCTGGGGAGGAACCCATGCGCCCTTGCTCTGGTCCCGCGCTCGCCCTAGCGCTGGCCTGTTCTCTCGCGCTCACCGCCCCGGCCCTGGCCCAGCCCATCGTCTGCCCGCCGGACACCCGCCTTCAGGGTGAGCCGCCGCCGGTCGGGCGCGAGCAGTGGTGCGAGCTCTTGGACGCCGACGCGGCCGTCTTTCTGCGGCACGGCCCCTCGGTCGAGTGGCACCCCAATCGCACAAAGCGCTCGGTGGGAAGCTACTCGCGCGGCCGCCTCGACGGTGTGTGGAAGACCTGGCACGAGGACGGCAGCCCCTATCTCGAGGCGACCTACCGCGAGGGCGCGCTCCACGGGCTCTTCCGGCAGCGCGAGGCCACCGGGGAGATCATCGAGGGCATGTACGTCGAGGGCAAAGCCATCGGGCTGTGGACGACGCGCGACCCCAACGGGCAGCTGCTGGCGAAGGGCGGATACCAGGGGGGCGAGCGTCACGGCGAGTGGATCATGGCCATCGACACCGAGGGCCGCACGCTCACCGGGCGCTACGTGCGAGGCAAGCGCGAGGGCGAGTTCACCATCGCTTCGCCGAGCGGCACTCCGGTCGCGCGCGGCGCGTTCGACGGCGAGGACCGGACCGGCGAGTGGTCCGAGTTCGACGAGCGCGGAAAGCTCATGGCCCGCGGGCCCTACGTGGAGGACGTGCGCTCGGGCGAGTGGACCGTCTTCGGCACGGACGGCAAGCCGTCGGCACGGGGACCTTACAAAGAGGGGGCCCGGGTCGGTGAGTGGACCCTCTTCCTCAACGACGGCAGCCGCGCCATCGGCGTGATGGACGGCGACACCCGGCTGGGCGAGTGGCGCCACGTGAACGCCGACGGGCGGCTGGTCGCGAGCGGGCCCTACCTCAACGATCTGCCTGATGGCGACTGGGTGTTTTACGGGGCCGGGGGCGCCGTGGTGGCCCGGGGGCCGATGCGCGAGGGCGAGCGCCACGGGGTCTGGATCGAGGCGCGCGGCGACGGCAGCGAGGTGTCGGGCACTTACGAGCGCGGGGTGCGCGGGGCCGAGTGGCAGGTGAGCGCGGGCGCGCCCCAGCTGCCCAAGGCGCGCGCGGCCGGACCCTCGGCGCGGTCGAAGGCGCCAAGCCCCGAGTAGGCTCGCACCCGCGTCCTCGGCGACGTGGTGCGGCGCGCGGGCACGGCCGCCCTTTAGCGGTATGTGCCCATGATGTAGGCGTTGAGGTCGCGGATGGCGACGCGCTCCTCGGTGCGCAGCGCGTTGACGATATCGCCGATGGACACCATGGCCTCCGGGTGACCGGCGCGCATGATCGGCAGGTGGCGAATGCGCCGCTCGGTCATCACGCTCATGGCGTGGCCAAGCTCGTCGGTGTCGAGGCCGACGATGACGTCGCGGATCATCACGTCTCCGACTTTCCCCGCGTCCAGGTCCGTGTGCGCGGCGACCACCTGCATGATGTCGCGCTCTGACAGGATGCCGACCAGCGCCGAGCGCTTGTCCACCACGACCAGGGCCCCGATCCGGTGCTCACACAAGAGCTCGACGGCGCTTCGCAGCGTCGCGTCAGCGGTCGTCGTCACGAGCGCGCGCGAACGGTTGCCGATGATGTCGCCCAACGTGCGTTTCATGGAGCATTCCTCCCGGGCGGCAATGCGCTGGGCGCGAAGAGTCGCCACGAGCCAGGGGGTCACGGATGTGCAAGCGGATAGGCGAACTATAGCGCATCCGAAGAGGCGATCCCAGCGGGCGGCACGGAGGTCTCGCCGGCCGCCGGGCGCCAGTGGCGGCGCAGGGGAGGGCGGCTGTCACGGGTGGCTCCTGGCCGCAGGTGCTCGGGCGCGTCCAGGCGCGGGTCGGTAAGCCAGCCCGCCATCGTCGCTTCGGGATCGGGGCAGTCGCGGAGGTGCGCGCGCAAGGCGCCACGCAATTGCCACCGTCGCAGCGGGTTGCGGCACAGGGCGATCGCGACCGGGCCCGGGCCGCCGCTCTGGAGCTCGGCGAGGACGCGGCGGCGCGCGCGCGGCATGGGTAGGACCCCGTCGGCGTCGAAGACCGACGGCCAGACGCCGCCGGCGAGCGCCTCGACGCACCACTGGACGACGCGCGTGGCCACCAGGACGACGAGGCAAGCCAGCGCGAGCCCGAAGGCTGGGTCATCGGCTTGGGCCAACAAGAGCCCGCCGCCGACCGCCATGAGCGCGCCGACATAGAGCGCGCCCGCTGGACCCAGGCGTATCCCCCACGTCACGGTCATCATGACCGGGAGCACCGCCTGGGGGCCGTGCTCGTAGACCGGCGGCGCCAGCGAGCCGAAGGGCGCGACTACCAGCACGATCGGCGCGAGGGCGGCCACGACGCCAAGCGGCCAGCGGAGCAGGGGCGCGAACACCATCGCGGGCATGATGACGGCCGCGGCGAGCGCGTAGAGCTCGAGGCGGTGGGTGATCAGGGCGACCCGCGCCGCGTCCACGCCCGCCCAGCGCATAAGCGCCACGACGACGATCCAGGTGACCACCAGGATCGGCACGGAGGTCGCGATGAAGCGCGCGGACCACGCGTAGGGGCGGGCCTGGGTCTCCAGCCTCGCGGTCAAGCGCCAGAGGCGATCGGTGCGCAGGAAGGTCCAGAAGAGCAAGCGCACGCCGTCACCGACGCGAAGCCAGCGCGGGGGGAGCGGCGGGGCCTCGGGCTCGGCGGCGAGCCACGCGGGGGCGGGTGGGGAGTCGGTGTTCACAATGGTCGCTGGCCAGCTACCCGGGCAGGTCTCGTGCGTCAAGGACCGTCGGGCGTGCGCCCCTGCGTCACAACCCAGGCGTCGATTGCTTGCGCCGTGGTTGCCGCGCTTGGGCATGTGCGCGACACTGCACCGGATCGGGGAACAGAGCATCTCACGGACGGCGCTTGTGGCCCCGTAGGAACTGGCTCGAGGGAACGTGGAAGTCAGGCCGCCCTTTGCATCGCCAGATCTTGGCGAAACGACTGGCGAATCGCCGAGGCAATTCGTTGTCTGTGGTGATATTGCGTCGCGTCATTGTGACGGCGTTGCGCGCGCCCTCAGCGAGGGATGCCGCGAGCCGTGGCTGCTGATTTCCACCGACGGCTACATCCTCGAGGCCTCGGATGCGGCGTCGGATGCGCTCCGGTTCGAGCGGGATGGCCTGACCGGGATGAGCCTGGCGTCCATCGATCTCGGCGCCGAGGGCGACGCCGCGCCGCCCTCGCTCCCGGCTTCGTCGGTGGTGTTCGAGACCGCTTACCGCTGCGAAGACGGGGTCGTGTTCCCGGTCAGCGTTCGGCTGAGCGCGACGCACCTCGACGGCGCCCCGGCCACCTTGCTGGTCTTCCACGACATCTCGCATAAGCGCGAGGTCGAACGGAAGTACGACGCGATCGTCGGCCGCGCGTCGCGATTTAGAAAAGCGATCGTCGATCTCACAAAGCATGGTGCAATGCGAAGCGGTGACTTCGCGATGGCCGCCGCGGGATTGACCGAGATCACCTCGCTCGCGCTAGAGACGCGGCGCGCCAGCGTGTGGTTGCTCAGCCAGGACGCGACTCGGCTCGAGTGCGTGGACCTGTACGACCGGCGCACGGACACGCACTCGGTGGGGGCCACCCTGCGCGCGGACGACGCGCCCGCCTACTTCCAAGCGATCGCGAGCGGCCGGGCCCTCGACGCGCACGACTCCCGCACCGATCCCCGGACCAGCGAGTTCCTCGACTACATGATGGCGTCCGACATCGTCGGGCTGCTGGACGCGCCGATTCGCGTCGCTGGCGAGGTGGTCGGGGTGGTCTGCCATGAGCAGGTCGGCCGCCCCAGGCGCTGGCGCGATGAAGAGGTGGATTTCGCCGGCGAGGTGGCGGACCAAGCTGCGCTCGCCCTGCTGGCCGCCGAGCGACGCCGCGCCGAAGAGGCTCACCGCGGCCTCGAGCGTGAGATGCAGCGCGCGCGGCACTTCGAGAGCCTGGGCGCGCTCGCGGGCGGGCTGGCGCACGACTTCAACAACCTGCTGATGGCGATCATCGGCAGCGCCGGGCTCGCGATGCCCCACGCCGAGCCTGAGTCGCGCATGCGGCGTCACCTGCTGCGCATCGAGGACGCCGCCCAGCGCGCCGCGGAGCTCACCTCGCAGATGCTGGCGTACGCGGGCAAGGGCCGCGTGTTCGCCGAGCCGATCGAGCTTGGCGACTTCATGGCGGAGCTCAAGTCCGCGCTCGCGTCGACCATGGTCGACGCGGGTCGTCTGCGCTTCGATCCGCCCTCGGCCCCCATCCTCATCAGCGGCGACCGCGAGCAGCTCGCGCGGGTCCTGGTGGCGCTCGTGGGCAACGCGTCGGAGGCCCTGTCCGCGGGTGGGGGCGAGGTGCTGCTGCGCGTGCAGGCCTTCGACCTGGCCGGCACCCGCCCGCCCGTGGAGCGCGTCGGCGCCGAGCTGGCCCACGGCACCTACGCCGTCATCGACATCTGCGACGACGGCTGCGGCCTGGACCCCGCCATCCGCCCCCGCGTCTTCGACCCCTTCTTCACGACCAAGCGGGCGCGGCGCGGGTTGGGCTTGCCCTCCGCGCTGGGGATCGTCCGGGCGCACGGCGGCGCCATCGAGCTGCACTCGCGCGCGGGCGGCGGCACGATGGTCCGTGTGTACCTGCCGGCCATCGATGTCGAGCCGGCCCGGAAGCGCGCGGTCGCGGCCGCTGAGCCGTCCACGCAGACGCGCTCCGGCGCGGTGCTGGTGGTGGACGACGAGTCGGCGGTGCGCGAGGTCGCGACGGCGATCTTGGAGGATGCCGGCTACCCGGTGCTCCAGGCGCGCGATGGGCTCGAGGCGGTCGAGGCGGTGCGCGAGCATGGCGAGGAGATCAGCGCGGTGCTCCTGGACCTGTGCATGCCGCGCCTCGACGGTCTGGGCGCGCTGCGCCAGATTCGCGTGCTGCGGCCAGAGCTGCCCGTGCTGCTCCAGAGCGGCTACCACGAGGACGACACCATCGCGGAGATCGTCGCGCGCGGCGAGGCCGAGTTCCTGGAGAAGCCCTACGGTGCGGCCGTGCTTATCGAGCGGGTCCGGCGGGTGTTGAACGGATGATCGCGGGCGGGGGGCCCTGGCAATCCCAGGCGCAGGCGTCGTGGTACGCGCGATTTTGCGAGCGATTTCCGATGTATTCTGAGGTGGCGCGTGCGCTGGTGACCGCGCTCCAGCTGAGCGCCGCGGCGCGGGTGGCGGACCTCGGCGCGGGCACGGGGGCGTCCACCCAGGCGGTCCTCGCCGCGCTCGGCCCGGACGGCCGCGTCGTGGGCGTCGACCCCGCAGAGCGCATGGTCACGGCCGCGCGGCAGCGGATCACCGACCCGCGGGCGCGCTTCGTCGTCGGTGACGCGTCCGCGCTGGTGACGATGCCCGAGGCGCCCCTCGACGCCGCGCTGGCGAGCTCGGTCATCTGGCTCTGCCCCTCGCTGCCCGAAGCCCTGGCCGCCCTGCACGCGGCGCTGCGGCCCGGCGGGCGCCTCGGCCTCAGCGTGCCCGCCGAGTATCTCGGCGAGTCCCAGCACCTGCTGAGCCCGTCCGCGCTGCGGGTGGCCGCCGCGCTGACCGATCTGCGCGCCGCCGCGCCCAGCCACGCCGCCCAGCCGCCCGCGCCCACACCCCTCCCGACGGGCCTCGGCCGCCTCGACGCCTTCGAGACGGCCCTCGCGGAGTCGGGCTTTTCCCACGTCGCCGCCTCGCTCTTTTCGCGGGTGAGCCCCGCCGAAGAGCAGCTCGCCTGGCTCGGCCAGCCGGTGGTGCTCTCGGGCCTGCTGGGCTCCGACGATCCCGCCACCCTCGAGCGAGCGCGCGGGCGGCTTCGGGCGAAGCTCCAGCCCGAGATCGCGCCCGATTTCGCTGTAGAACAGCGCTGGTTCCTCGTCACGGCCACGCGCCCGTGAGCGACCCCGCGTTCGAGCTCTCAGCGGCCTCCGCGACGCGCCGGATGCTGACCAGCGTCGAAGCCGCCCGCGCTCGCCTCGCCCGCGACGGCCGCCTCCACGACGACGCGCCCGCCCTCCGCCCCGAGCTGCCGGCCACCTGGCTGACCACCCTCGACGAGGCCGTCCAGCGCGAGCGCCGCGACCCCGATCCCTCCGCGACCGCGCGCGCCACCGCCCTCCTCGCGCACTACCTCGACCGCCTGCCCGCCGCCCTGGCCGAGCAGCTCTGCGCCGCCGCCCCGCCCACGGCCGACCTCTTCCACACGCCCCTCGCCTGGCACCGCCTCCCGCGCCTCGGCCGCGCCCTCCGCGCTCTCGCCCGCATGGCCCGCCGCGCCGGCGTCCCACCCCAGCTCGCCCTCGGCGCCCGCTCCCCAAGCGCGCTCAGCGCCAGCCGCCCGACCCTCGCCGCCCTGCACGCCGGCCTCTGCTTCGGCGCGTCGTCCCCCCTGCTCTACGCCACCGAACCCGACCTCCGCACCTACGCCGCCGAGCTCGCCGCGGGCGACCCGCTCTCCGCCGTGGTCGACCGCCGCCTCGCCGCGCCGCTGGTCCACGAGCTCTCCCACCTCGGCCGCCACCGCGTCGCCGCCAGCCCGCCCCTCATCGACGAGTGCATCAGCGCCTGGCTCGGCGTGCTCATGCTCCCAGAGCTGCTCTGGCCCGCCCCGGGCGCCGACAACGCCATGATGGGCGCAGCGTGGTTCGCCCAGACCGGCCAGCTCCTCTTCCACCTCGTCGGGCGCGACCGCCTCCTCCGCGCCCACGCCGGCCTCGAGCCCTTCGCCGCCCTGTGGCCCGGCGATCTCCACCCGTCCCTCGTCCGCCTGGGTTGGGAGCGCTGGGACCTCGACCACGCCCCGCACTTCCTCTCCGGCCACGCTGAGCCGGAGCCCCTCGCCAAGCTCATCTGGCTCGCCGCCGCCGGCCGGCCCATGGCCTCCTTCGACCTCGCCGCCCTCCGCGCGCTGCCCCTGGCCGACCTCGCCACCGGCCCGCCGACCCCCGCCGACCGCGAGATCCTCACCGCCGGCCTGCGCTCCATGGCCCTGCGCACCCACCTCCGCGACGGCGCGTGGCGGGTACGCGCCGCGCCCCCCGCAGGCCCCGTCACCATCGACACGATCCAGGGCGTCCTCATCGCCCCGCCCGAGCCCGGCGACCACACCCTCCCGCCGCTGCGCTGGGTGCTCCCGCCCTCGGTCACCCAGCGCCTGCGCCGCGCCGGCGTCGACCGCGCCGCCCTGGCCCCCTTCGACCCGACCCACGCGTCCACCATCGCCCGCACCCTCGCCAGAGGCCGGCTCCCCCGCTAGCCGCAATTTCTCACCAGACCTTCGAACGAGAGCAAGGAGATGTAGGTGATTTCGACGTGCGCGGACCGGAGGCGACCGAGGCGTGCTTCGAGCACGTCGCAGGGCGGCGGAGGGAGCACGCGTCGAAAGCGCCTGCATATCCGCCGCTCGCAGCCGGAGGTGGTGAGAAATTGCGGCGAGCCCCGCCCGCGGCCGCCGAGTCGCCGCCTCCCCCGCCGCGCTGTATGCTGCCCCTCCGCACTGGAGCACCCGCACCGATGGCCCGCTTTCTGCTCATCATGCCCCGGCTCCCCCAGCGCCTGGGCACCCCCTACCTCGGCCAGCTCCTGGTCGCCGCCAGCCTGCGCCGCGCCGGCCACGAGGTCCGCGCCATCGACCTCGCCGCCGTCCACGCCCCCAGCGACGACGACGCCCAGGCCCTCTGCGAAGCCTACGCCCCCGACGTCGTCGGCATGACGCTCTTCACCTACAGCGCCGCCCGCGGCTACGCGCTCGCCCGCCGCCTCGCCGCCCCCGGCCGCCTCCTCCTCGCCGGCGGCCCCCACGCCACCCTCTGCCCGGACGAGCCCACCCAGCACGGCTTCGACGCCTCCGTCGCCGGCGAGGGCGAGCTCACCGTGCTCGCCCTCGCCACCGCCCTCGACCGCGGCCTGCCCCTCGACACCATCCCCGGCGTCCGCACCCGCACCGGTCAGGGTCCGCCGTCCGCCCCCATCCAGGACCTCGACGCCCTGGCCCGCCCCCACGAAGGCTACGCCGCCTACGACATGGGCTGGTACGGCGGCGACGGCCGCTCGGCCATCCCCGGCGGCCTGATGACAAGCCGCGGCTGCCCCGCCCGCTGCACCTTCTGCGCGAACTACGTCACCGGCCGCGCCTACCGCTACCGCTCCGCCGCCGACGTCGTCAGCGAGATGGTCGCGCTGCGCACCCACCACGGCATCCGCAGCTTCCCCTTTTGGGACGACGCCTTCACCGCGCTGCGCCCGCGCCTGCGCGAGCTCTGCGAGGCCATCGTCGGCGAGCCCGCGCTCCGCGACATCACCTGGACCTGCATCACCCCCGGGAACATGGTGAAGCCTCACGATCTCGAGATGATGCGGGCTGCCGGGTGCGTCGCAGTAAACTTCGGCATCGAGAGCGGCGACCCCACCACCCTGAAGCTGATGCAGAAGGGGCAGCGGCCCGAGCACGTCGTCGCTGCGGTGCGGTCGGCGAAGGCGGTCGGGATGACCACCATCGTGAACTTCATGTTCGGCTTTCCAAACGAAGGCCTAGCCGAGCTGGGCACCACCATGGCCCTGATGGAGGACCTGGCGCCGTCGACCGACTTCTTCAACACCCGCGGCGTCCTGGTGCCCTTCCCGGGGACCGCCATCTACGATCAGTGGGCCGATCACTACGGCTTTCGGCAGTGGTGGCTCGATCTCGAGCGGGTGCCTCTGGAGCCCGACGGCCTCGACCCCCTCGAGCTTGCGCGCGCCCAGGAGGTAGACCCCACCCTCGCGCTCGACTTCTTCCGCTACAGCCCCGAGGTCCGCGACCTCATCGCCCGCTGCGTCCGCTTCAAGGCACGCCACAACCATGCGACCCTCTCGCGCATGGGCGCCGCGCCCGCCGGAGAGTCCCATGACCGCCCCGCCGCCTGACCTCGCCGCGCCCGTCGCGCTGCCCACCCACACGCTGCAAGCCTTCGCCGACGCGCTGACCGCCTCGCGCATCCAGGCCGCGGCGCTCGCCATCGACGCCAGTCGCGACCCCGCCGCCGAGGCCGCGC
>JAWKRR010000092.1:0-18921 GCA_041389525.1 Myxococcota bacterium
CGCAAAGGCGCAAAGGCGCGAAGGAGCGAAGAACCCGTGTGCTTGGCGTCTTGGTCTCGGTCATCGGCAACGCGCTGCGGTTGCGGCGCGCGCGAATCTGAGCGCGACGTGGCGGAGCTGGCGGAGCTGAAACGAAGGGGTTCGCGCAAAGGCGCAAAGGCGCGAAGGAGCGAAGAACCCGTGTGCTTGGCGTCTTGGCGCCTTTGCGCGAACCAAAGTGACTCAGCCGCCGCGAGACAAGTCCTGCCAGGATCGGGCAAGATCTCGGACGTGGTGCCCTTGTGCTCGTTCAACCACGAAAATCCAGGAGAATGCTGATGCGCACGCGCTCTCTCGTCCTCGGTCTCGCCCTCCTCTTGCTGGCCAGCCTCGCCGCCGCCTGTGGCAGCGTGACTCGCGGCGCCATCCGCAACGACTCATCCGAGCCGGTCACGGTGCTGCTGCGGTCGGCCGACGGGAAGAAGGACGCCCGTTTCGAGCAGGTGGCGCCTCAGTCCACGAGCGAGTTCGCGAAGCTGCCCTTCAAGAGCGCGCTGGTCGACATCATCGTCGAGATCGTCGAGGGCGCGGCGAAGGGCGGGAAGGTGAGCCTCATCAAGGCCAACGACAACACCATCGTGGTGTCGCCGGACGCTGAGCCGGCGGTGGACTCGAAAGAGAACCCCGACAACAAGTTCTGGTAGGCGGTCAGAGCCAGAGCAGGAAGGTCAGCAGGGCCTCCTGCTCAGCCGGGGCGAGGGTGGCCGGGGTGCCGGGCTGGCCGCCGTGGACCGCGGCGGAGCCCGGGCGCAGGCGGTCCACGGCGTCGCGCAGGGTCGGGGCGGAGGCGTTGGAGAAGAAGGGGCCGGGGCGGCCGAGGTCGCTGAGCGGGGCGACGCGGTGGCCTTGGGGGTGAAAGCTCGGGGTGATGCCGACGCGGGACCAGCCGGGCTGGCTGAAGGCGAGGCCGCGGGTGGCGAGCCAGGTCAGCGCGTCGTCGGGGGCGAGGCGTTCGGGGCGCCGCACGTCGGGGGCGAGGGCGTGGCAGGCGGCGCAGTCGCGGGCGAAGAGGGCGAAGCCGCGGCGGAGCAGGTCGGGGTCGGGGCCGGCGCCGACGCGCAGGGGGCCGGGCTCGCGGGGCAGCGTCGCGAGGAAGGTCATCAGCGCCTCGCGGAGCCGGCGTGGGGAGAGGTGGCGCTCGCTTCCGTCGCCCAGGGGGAGGGTGACCGGGCGCTCCCAGTAGCGCGAATGATCAGGTGGGGACTGCCAGAATCGCTCGTCGAGGCCGCGGACGAGGCCCTCGACGGCCTGGGCGAGGGAGTCGGCGCCCGAGGTCGTGAAGATGGGTGAGACGGCGCCGATGCCGCCGAGGGGGCGGGTGAGCTCGCGGCGGCGCTCGAGGAAGCCGGGCTGGAGGCGGTGGTCGCTGCCGGTGTCCCAGTGGCAGGTGTTGCAGGTGACGGCGTCGCCGGGGGCGCTTCGCCAGACGTGGGCGCCGTAGAAGAGGCGAGCGCCCAGCGATCTGGGGTCGTCGGGGGCGAGCGTGGCGAGGGCGATGCGGGCTGTGACGCCGTGGGTCGGCTCGACGCGGGCGACCGAGGCGTCGGCGCGGTGGGCGACGTAGACGGCGCCGTGGGCTGCGGCGAGGCCGACGGGGGCCGCGCCGGTGGGGTAGGTGGTGACGGCGGGGGGCTCGGTGTCGGGGTCGATGAAGGCTACGGCGTCGCTGCCGGTGGCCGCGACGGCGAGGTGCCGGCCGACGAGGACCACGCGGGTCGCGTCGACGAGGCCCAGGGCGCCCAGGTCCATGAAGCGTGGGGGAGGGTGGGGCGCCGCGGCTGGGGCGTCGAGCGGGAGGCCGACGAGGGCGCTGCGGAGGTGGCGCAGCGGGCCGTCTTGGCGACGCGGGGGGCCGGCTTCGGGGCCGACGAGCCAGAGGGTTGCGCGGGCGGGGTCGTACACGGCGTCGCGGGCGGGCGCTGCGTGGGGGAGGGCGCGGGCCGGGGGCGCCGGGAGACCGCGGGCGTCCAGGGGTTGGAGGGTGATATGGGGCGCCGGCCCGGCGAGGAGGACCAGCGCGGCTGGCCCGGCGGACGCGAGGCGGTACACACCGGGCGGCGCGGCGACGGAGGCGACGATCTCGCCGCGCCGGTCGAGGGTCATCAGGCGGTCGGTGACCCCGTCGAGCACGTGGATGAGGCCCCGCTCCGAGTCGAGGGCGAGATCCCGGAAGCCGCCGCGCGGCGGGAGCCGGGAGGTGAACTCCGACGCGCCGAGGGCCTCGACGCCGCCGGTGACGCGCGGGCCCGCGCAGAAGAGCGCCCCCGCGAGGGCGCCCGCCCCGCCGAGACAGCGGGTGGCGCCCGCCGACATCGCCGCCTCGCCCGCGCGTGCGAACCCGGCGGCCGTGTCCCGCAGCGCCGCGAGTTCGGGCCCATCGGCGGACCAGACCCAGAGCGCGTCGCCGAGCACCGCCACCCCATCGGCGCGCGGCGGGGCGTCGGCCGTGGCCTCGCCCGCGTAGCGCAGCGCCTCGGGCGCCAGCCGCTGCTCCAGTTGAAGCAGCGCGGACCGGTGGCGCTCCGGGGCGGTGCGCGGGTCGGTGGCTGCGCAGCCGCCGAGCAGCGCCGCGATCCCCAAAATCGCGAGGCAGCGTCTGTGTTTTCGCGAACCCGGCCGGTGCATCGCGGCAGCCTAGCACCGTCGCTCGCCGCGGGCACTCGGCTGGCCGGCGCAGCGCTTTCGCGCTATCAGCCGATCCAGCCCCCGAGGGAGGTCGCCGTCCGCCGTGATCCGCATCGAGCACCTGAGAATCGGATTCGGCGCCGTCCTGGCGGTGGACGACCTGTCGCTCGAGATCCCGCGCGGCTCACTGTTCGGCCTGCTCGGCCCCAACGGCGCGGGGAAGACCACGACGATTCGGTGCGTCGCCGGGCTGGTCGCCGCCGCCTCAGGGTCCGTTCGCGTCGCCGGGTTCGACGTCGCGACCCACGCCGCCGAGGTCCGCGCCCGCATCGGCGTCGTGCCCCAGCAGTTGGCCCTCTACGATGAGCTGACGGTGCTGCAGAACCTGCGGATCTTCGCTGGCGTTCAGGGGCTCGCGGGGCAGCGGCTCGCGGAGCGCGTCGCGTGGGCGCTGGACCTCGCCCAGCTCAGCGCCCGCGCAGACCTGCGGGTCCACACGCTCTCGGGGGGCATGAAGCGCCGGCTGAACCTCGCCGCCTCGCTGCTCCACGACCCCGAGTGCATCATCTGCGACGAGCCGACCACGGGCGTCGACCCCCAGAGCCGCCTGCACATCTTCGACACCCTGCGCCGCCTGCGCGCCGACGGCCGCACCATCGTCTACACCACGCACACCATGGACGAGGTCGAGGCGCTCTGCGACCAGGTGGCCATCGTGGACCACGGCCGCCTCGTGGTCAGCGGCCCGCTCGAGGCGCTGCTCGCGGGCAGCGCGTCGCCCACGCAGCACTCGGTGACCTTGCGCGAGGGGGCCGACTCCGCGCGCGTGGCGGCCGCCCTGAGCGCCGCCGGGCTGGTCGCCGAGCAGGTCAACGCGACCCCGCGCAGCCTCGAAGACGTCTTCCTCGAGCGCACCGGCCACTCGCTCCGGGACGGCGCATGAGGCCGCTCGCTTGGCTGGTACTCAAGGATTTGCTGCGTTTCCGGTCCGATGGCCGCGGCGCGGTGGTCACCGTCCTCACGCCGGTCATGCTGGCGGTGCTGCTCGGCGCGCTCTTCAACCCGCCCGACCTCGCGAACTCCGTGGGGCTGGCGGTCATCGACCGCGACCAGACCGCTCAGTCGCGCGCGCTCGTCGACGCCATCCGCGCGGACCCGAACCTCGACGTGGCCGACCTGCCCGAGGCCGAGGCGCTCTCCGCGGTCGCCCACGGCCGGCTCCCCCTGGCGCTGGTGCTTCCGGCGGGCAGCGGGGCCGCCTTGACGCCCGCGGCCTTCGTCGGCGCGGGCGGCGGCGGCGCAAAGGCCGAGCTCATCTTCGACCCGTCGCGAAAGACCGAGGCCGACCTGGTCGAGGGCCTCGTCACCCGCCTCATCTTTGAGCAGAGCATGGCCCGCGTGACCGACCCGCGCAGCCTGCGCGTGCTGCTCACACAGGCGCGCCCGCTCGCAGAGCCGGGCTGGCTCGCGGTGATCGACCAGAGCCTTGGCCTGCTCGGCCCCGCGAGCGCGGACGATTCCGCGGCGGCGGCCCCGATGGCCATCCGCTCGCCCCTGGCCTTCGAGCGCCGCGAGGCCGTCGTCGACAGCGTCCAAGGCGGCTACAACAGCTACGCCCACACCTTCGCCGGCATGCTTTGCATGTTCCTGATGTTCTTCGCCGCCGACGCCGCCAAGGAGCTGGTCGCCGAGCGCCAGAGCGGGCTGCAGACGCGACTGCGCCTGTCCGCCGCGTCCCGCCACACCATCCTCGCGGCGCGCGTCCTGAGCGTCACCCTCATCGCGCTGGTCATCAGCGCCGCCGTCTACGCCGTGGGCTTCGCGGCCTTTGAAGTCCAAGTGCTCGGCTCGTGGCCCGTCTTCGTGCTGGTGCTTGTCGCCCAGGCCTTCTTCGTCGGCGGCTTCTCGCTGCTGCTGGCGGGGGCTGGCCGCACCGAGCGCACCATCGCCAGCCTCGGCACCTTCGCCATCCTCGTGATGTCGTTTCTGGGTGGGGCCATGCTGCCGTCATTTCTCATGCCGCCTTGGCTCCGCACCATCGGGCACGCGATGCCGACGGCGTGGGCCACCGATGGCCTCGCCGCAATGACGTGGCGCGGAATGGGGGCGAGTGATGGGCTCGTCCCGGCGAGTGTTCTCCTGCTGTGTGGACTATTGTGCGCTGCAGTGGGATCGCGTCTATTTCGCTGGGAGTAGCGCCCCTGTTGCGCTGCGGTGACGAGGGGCTCCCATGCGAGCGCTCGCGGAAGATGACCGACGCGGTGACACGCGCTACCATGGGGTAATCTTCGCAGCGCAAGCAGGCGCGGGTCGGTGTTGAGAGCTGCGAGACCCTGTGATCCTCCGATGGCGTGGATTGACGGACGATGACTGAGATGAGTTTCGACGAGGCTCTTCGCGTGCTCGGTGTGCGTCGCACAGCGGGTCCGGTCGAAGCGCAGCAGGCCTACGAGCGGCTCATCCTCCGTTGCGGTCCCGGCGTGCCCAAAGAGGTGCGTGAGCAGCTTGAGCAGGCGTGGCGGCGGGTGGAGAGCCCGGGCGCGTGGCCGACTTCGGCCTTCGACGAGGTGGTCGTCGAGCAGGGGGGCAAGCGCGCTGGCGACCCGCGGCAGCCCGATCGAAAGCGTCCGGTCACCGATTTCCTGCGCGCCCGACTCGACGCGCGCAGGCGCTTGGCGAAGGCGTCGTTGGCCTCCGTCGCGACCGCGGAGGTGAGCGCTCCGCTCCCGATCGCGTCGCTGGATCCTGAGGTTTTGGGCCTGGTCGAGACGGTCGCGAGCATGTCGACGGTCCTGGACACCGACGAGCTGTTCGCGGCGCTGGACCGCGGGCAGATCGACGGCCCGATGACCGCGCTGCGGACCTTGCTCTCGGCGGGTGAGATGCAGGCGCTGGGGCGGCTGGCGGCCGGGCTGCTGGACCAGATGTGCGAGCGGCCCGACCGCGAGTGGTTCGAGCCGAAGACCCTGCTGCGCCTGAACCTGCGACTGCACGCGGCGGTGCGCACGAACCCGGAGGCGCTGGGAGCGGCGGCCGAGATCCAGCGCGCCCTGGACCGCTACAAGAGGTCCCCGGGGAACCGCCGGGTCGCCTACGACATCCAGACCTCGGCGCGCTGGCGTTGGTCGAGCGAGCTGGCGGCCCTGGGCCCGGATTTCCCGCCGGAGGCGCGGGCGCTCATCGCCGAGGCGACCGCGAGCGGTGGCGCCCACGAGGCCAAGGCTGAGCTGGACCTGTGGCTGCGGAAAAACCGCGCTCCGGGCTTGGCGGTGGCGGCGAAGTTGCGCCTCGCGTGCCCGTCGCTTGCCGAGCTGTACGCCGACGTGTTGCCAGCGGCCGACCCGAGCGGCGCGGGCGGGCAGGCGGGCGCGGCGCAGGCGACGACGCGTCCGACGGCGGCGAGCGGGGCCTCGCGCTCGACGGCGACGACGCGTCCGACCGGTGTAGTGAAGGCGAGACCGCAGGTTCTCAGCGCGCTGGGCGAGGTCCCGGCGTGGGTCTGGGTGGTCGCGGTCCTGGCCGTGGGGGGCGCCCTCGACCTGCCGCGCGGGAGGCGGCCGTCCCACGCGCAGAGCCCGCTGGCGGCCGATCTGGCCTTCGCGCGCGAGCACCTGTGTTCGGCGTTCGGGCAGGGCACGCCTGGCTGCTCGTGGGCGGCAGTCGTGGCCGACGGGCTCGAGCGCGGTGACTGCGAGATGGTGGACAAGGCGCTCCCGCGGCTGAACGCGGACCTGCAGCAGCTCGAGATGTCGGCCGGCGTGCGGCAGCGCGCGTCGGCGGCCGCAGCCGCGATGGACAGCCCGCGCGAGGTGGTCAATCGCTTGGAGAACCTGCGCGCGGCGTCCTGCCCGCAGTCCTAGGCGCCGCCGCCAAGCCCTTGGCCGCCACCGGATTCGGGCAGGCGGATTCTAGGGGTTTCGGCCCGCCCACGCGCTGGGCTCCGGTCCCAGCTGCACCCGCAGGACGCCGCCCTTCGCGAGGGTGGCGTGGTCGATGCGCGAGGCCGTGATCGGCGCTCCGTTGAGGGTCACGGACTGGATGTAGCGGTCGTCCGGGTTCTGCCGCGGGGCCTCGATGACCAGCGGCTCACCCGGATACCAGCCCGGGTGCAGGTGAATCGTCGCCTTGTCGAAGAGCGGGGCGCCAAGCTCCCAGGTCGGGTCGCCGGGGGCCAGCGGGTACAGGCCGAGCGAGGCCAGGACGTACCACGCCGACATCGAGCCGGCGTCGTCATTGCCCGGCAGCCCGCCGGGGTCGTCGCTGTAGTGCTCGGCGAGGACCCGGCGCACGCGATCCTGGGTGCGCCAGGGCGCTCCGGCCGCGTTGTAGAGCCACGGGATGTGGAAGCTCGGCTGGTTCGACGGGTCGTAGTGGCCGCCGTCGAAGAAGCCGTCGAGCCGCTCGATGAAGGCCTGGTCCCCGCCCATCAGCGCGATGAGCCCGGGGACGTCGTGGGGGACGAAGAACGAGTAGATCCAAGACGACGCCTCGGCGAAGTGGTTGGCGTCGCTGGTGTCTGCCGGGTCGAAGGGCTCGATCCACGACCCGTCGCCGTGCCGGCCCTGCATGAACCCATAGGCCGGGTTGAAGTGCTCAGCGTAGTTCTTGCCCCGGGCGTCAAAGCGCGCGCGGGTCGCCTCATCTCCCATCGCCTCGGCGAAGCGCGCGGTGACCCAGTCGTCGTATGCGTATTCGAGGGTCATAGACGCCGATTGGGTCGGGTCGCACTCGCCGGGGACGTACCCCTTTTCGATGTAAGCGGGGACGGTGCCGAGGTTGAAATAGCCGCAGAGGCCCTGCTCTCCCGGGTTCGGGTTGTCCTCCATGCCGGCCTTGATCATGGCCTCGAGGGCAAGCGCGCCGTCGAAGTCGCGGAAGCCGCGCTGCCACGCGTCGACCAGGATGGGGATGGCGTGGTTGCCGATCATCACGCGCGAGTAGCCCGTCGCGCTCCAGGTGCACTTTGGCAGCCAGCCGCCCTGCTGGTAGCGCAGCAGAATCGAGCGCGCGACCGGGCCGCGGGTCTCCGGCTCGGTCAGCGCGGCCAGGGGGTGGCTGGTGCGGAAGGTGTCCCACATGCACCAGTCATCGGTGTAGAACGCGAAGCCCGCGTCGCGCACGGTCTCGGGCTTGCCGCCGGTCGGGCTCTGGAAGGCGCCGTCGGCCTCGGTGGCGTCGGTGGGCTGAAACATCGAGTGGTAGAGGGCGGTGTAGAAGATGCGCCGCTGCCGCTCGGGGCCCTCGACCTGCACGCGGTTGAGGCGGCTGTTCCACTCGGCGCGGGCCGCTTGGCGCACGGTGTCGAACCCGCGGCCGTCCAGGTCGGTCGCGAGGTTGAGCCGAGCGTGCTCCACGTCGATCAGCGAGATGCCGACACGCAGTTCGATGGTCTCGCCCGCCGTCGTGGCCCACTCGCCGAACGCGACGAGCCGCGAGCCCTCGGCGCTGAGCTGCGAGCTCGGCACGGGGCCGGCGGGAGTGGCTAGGCCCGCCTGCGCGAAGGGGCGTGAGGCCTCGACGCGGAAGTAGACGTGCATCTCGCCGGTCGTCCCCTCGTCATCGGTCAGGGTTAGCCCCAGCAGGGGGTGGACTTGGTAGGCGCCGTGGCCCTCGAAGGCGTTGTCGCCGACCCGCGTCACGCTGCCGCCGATGGAGCTGCCGTTGGAGTGGCCGAGGTCCAGGACGACGCGCGCGGAGTCGGACGCGGGGAATGTGTAGCGGTGCAGCGCCGCGCGTCGGGCGGCCGTGAGCTCGACCCGGATGCCGTCGTCGGCCAGGGTCACCGCGTAGTAGCCAGGTTCGACGACCTCGGTGGCGTGGCTGAACTCCGAGCGATAGCCCGTCGGCGTCAGGTCGCGCGGTCCGACCGTCGGCATCAGGAGAATCTGGCTGTAGCCGTTGCCCGAGCCGCCTGGACCTTCAAGCTGCGTGTGGGTGAACCCCTGAATCGCCGTCGCGCCCCAGTCGTAGGCGTCGATGCTGCCGGATTCGTTGACCGTGTGGGGGCTGGGCCGCATGAGGCCGTGAGGCAGGAGCGGACCGGGGATCACGTTGCCGCCCCCACGGGTGCCGATGAGCGGGTCGACCAGCGAGACCAGATCGATCTCGTCGATGTGTAGCTCGGCGCGCGTGTCGGACAGGATCTCGGGCGTTGATGTGTCGGAGTCGCTGACGGAGGCGTCGAGGTCGGCGCCTGCGGTGTCCGCCGGCGCGTGGTCAGTCGCGCTGGAGCAGGCGCCGGCGGCCAGAGCCGTGAGCAGCGCTGTCAGCAGCACCGGCAGCGGTCGGGTGCGGGTGGGCGTCGAGGTCGCGCTGAACATTGCGGGCGGGCTCCCGGTCGGTGGGCTTGGGTCCGGAGGATACGCACGAGGCGGGGTCGAGGGCTACGCTGACGCCGCTCGACCACGCCGTCAGTGGGCGCGCGCTGGCACGAAGCGCGAACGCTCGGAGTGAGCGCGGTTGCTCGGGCCGCCCGCGCAGGCTAAGGAGTTGGTTCGAAATCCGGGTGGCGGCAGCGCGTGGAAGCGCCCCAGCCGGGGGCTCGGGACGAGCGACGCGGCCTCTGCAGGCGCCGCGATTCCGAGTAGCGTTCGTGGGGATGAGTCCGCAGGGCAGATGGCGCAGGTACCGTGAACCAACGACTCAACGCATGTGGGCCGCACCTATCTTCGGGCACCGGCGCGATGCCGGCCGCTGCGGCGCCGGCCGCCGCGACGCACCGAGGGGGGCTGCGACCGGCCGGCGCGATGCCCGTTCGAGGCGGTGGGCGACGAGGTCGGCGGCTCGTCGAGGCTGCTGCGGCCCTGTCCCTCGGCTGGGTGCTGCTGGGATGCCCGAGCGTGGCGCGCTTCAACCGAGCTGAGCCCATCGAGAAGGGGCAGGTCGAGCTGACCTTGGCGCCGGCGCTGGCGGGGCCGTCGGATGGCTTCGAGGTCGAGACGGAGGGAGAGCCTTACGTGGGCTCGGAGCAAGGTATCAACTGGTTCCCCTCGCTGGACCTGGAGGCGCGCTATGGGTTCGGAGAGCGGGTGGACGGCGCGGTGACGCTGCGCAACATGGGCACCACGCTTGGCGCGGACTTGAAGCTCGCGTTGGCTCGAGGTCGGGTGGGTGCTGTGGCCTTCGACCCGGCCGTGCAGGTCGGCCTCGACGGGAGCTATCTGGGCATCGAGGCGCCGCTGCTCTTCGACGTGAAGGCGAGCCGCATCGTGACACTCACGCTCGCGCTGCAGTACACCGGCCTCTGGGTCGTCGGCGTCGGGTTCGACCACCTCGTCGGCGGCACCTTCGGCGTCGAGGTCGTGGTGACCAACTTCTTGCGCGTGCAGCCCTACGTGAGCGTCTTCGTGTGGCTGGATCCGCCTGATCCGGCCTACACCGCCCGCTACTTCTCGGGCGGGCTGGCCTTCAAGCTGCCGTTGCGTCGGCTGCGCGCGACGGCCCAATAGTCGGCGGATCCGCGGCGGGCCAGGCGCGGGCCGGTCACGCCAGCGCTCGCCGGCGTCGCCGAAGGGCGGTCAGGCGTCGATGCCTTGTAGTGCTGCCGCGAGCACGTCCTGATCGTGAGTCATCAGGGGCTTTCGGCGCGCGAAGGGCCAGCCGGCGCGTGCGGGGGCCGTCTTCGCCGCCGGCACCGAGTCCAGCAGCGCCACGCGGGCCTCGACGCTGAGCTCGGCGTCGAGGAGCACCAGAAAGCGGAACGGCGCGTCGGCAGCGACCATGACGTCTTCCCGCGACGCGACCACGCGCGCCTCGAAGCGCTCGAGCACCGCGTGCTGCACGGGAGCGTAAGGAAACACGGTGAGCATGGTCCCGGCGGGGTAGGCTATGCCGGAGTCGACGAGGAGGCGCGGGCCTTCCACGCGCAGCAACCACCCCGCGTTGAGGGCGTCGTCCTGGCGGAGCAAGAGCTCAAGATGGCGTCGTCTATTGGTGGTTTGGGGCATCGCGGTCGCCTCCAGCGTCGAGTGTGCCGAGGGGCCGAGTGTCCGCTGAAACCGCGTAGACGCAAGAAACACGAACGCCACCGGCGCTGACCTCGGAGGGCCCTCGCGGGTGGCGTTCATGAGCGGATCATCGAGGTCGGCGGACGCACTTGGCGAACGCCGACCCCGACATCAGACCACTACTCGACGGCGCAAGCCGTCGGGAACTCGGCGCTGCACTCGGTGCAGACGTCCGCGCAGCAGTCCTCGAAGTCGAAGCAATCCACGTCGCAGTTGCAGGTCGCAGGACCCTTGAACACGCCGCAGAGACCGACGCACGAATCGCCGTCCAGCGCCTCGCAGGTGGCCGTGTCGCCGAGGTCCAGGCAGAGCAGGTCGCCGTCACACGTGCCGCACTCGCCGCCGCAGCCGTTGTCGCCGCACGCCTTGCCGTCACACGCGGGCACGCAGGACTCGCAGGTCTGGCCCGCATTGCAGATGTCGCCGGCCGAGCAGGTCCCGCAGCTTCCGCCACATCCGTCGGTGCCGCAGGTCTTGCCTTCGCAGTCGGGGACGCAGAGTCCGCAACCCGCAGGTGCGGGGTCGGTAAAGACGTCCGCGCATACGTCGCAGATGTCCGCGCAGCAGTCGCCGAAGGAGAAGCAGCTGCTCTCGCAGTAGCACGCGCCGGGCTGCTCTCCATCGCTGCCGCACTTGTCAGCGCAAGTGATCGGCCCGCAGGTGGCGTCGGCGCCGCAGGCGGAGCCATCGTCGCAGTGTCCGCACACGCCGCCGCAGCCGTCGTCGCCGCATGCTTTTCCTTCGCAGCTCGGCGTGCACACCGGGCAGTCGTCGGGGGCGGGGTTCGGCATTCCGCAGGTCAGCGGGTAGGTCCCGCTCGGGTCAGCCCCGATGAAGCTCTCACTGCAGCTGTAGTAGCCGTTGGCAGCGTCCCAACCGCACGAGTTGGTCTCGCAGATCCCGACCTGCAGCGCACCGGCCTCAAACCAGTACACCTTGCCGTCCGAGCCGCAGCAGCCGGCGAGGCCATGGGCAGCGTCGCAGCTAAGCGGCATCTCATTGCCCTCAACCGTCACGCACACGTTGAACGAGTTGCACTCCTGGCCCGCGCCGCACGCCGGGTTGCAGCCCTCGACGGTGTCGGGGGTGGTGTCCTCGACGGTGTCGGTGGTGGTGTCCTCGACGGTGTCGGTGGTGGTGTCCTCGACGGTGTCGGTGGTGGTGTCGGCGACGGTGTCAGTGGTGGTGTCGGCGACGGTGTCGGGGGTGGTGTCGGCGACGGTGTCGGTGGTGGTGTCGGCGACGGTGTCCGCGGTGGTGTCGGCGACGGTGTCCGCGGTGGTGTCGGGCACGACGTCCGCGGTGGTGTCGGGCACGACGTCCGTGGTGGTGTCGGGCACGACGTCCGTGGTGGTGTCGGGCACGACGTCCGTGGTGGTGTCGGGCACGACGTCCGTGGTGGTGTCGGGCACGACGTCCGTGGTGGTGTCGGGCACGACGTCCGTGGTGGTGTCCGGCGTGGCGTCGGGAGTCGCATCCGTGGTGGTGTCCGGCACGACGTCGGGAGTCGCGTCCGGCGTGGTGTCCGGCACGACATCTGGAGTCGCGTCCGGCGTGGCGTCAGGAGTCGCGTCCGGCGTGGCGTCGGGAGTCGCGTCCGGCGTGGTGTCGGCCGACGTATCTCCGCTCGCGTCACCCACGGTGTCAGCCACCACGTCGGCGCCGTTGTTCTTCTTCCCATCGTCGCATGCGGCGTGTGCAAACACACACAGCGTGAGCACTACCAAACTTGTTCTTTTCACGAGTCCCTCTCTCATTTCGTTGAGCCGAATCGGCCATCCCCGCCGGTCATTGACCACAGCGTCTTCTTGCTGTTGCGGTCCGCAGGGGGCGCAGATTGTCGCAGAAAAGCCGACAAATGCAAGGTGTATCTGTCCTGGGCGGCCCTCCGGAGCCCCGCGGCAGCCTCAGCGGTGACCGGGGCAACTCACGAAAACGACACGCGGAATGTGAATCCCCGCGGGTCGCGATGCCTCTCTCGACGCCGCGCCGCACTCGCAGCCGCCGTGCATGCACCCACGGCGGCCGCGCAAACGCCGTCGAAGCTCCGGCCGCGACCGCCGCAGGCTCGGCCGTGCGGGGTTCTCGGTGGCAGCGCGCCCTCTCGGATGCCTGCGCGCCGCCCTCCGCGCAGACCTCAGCCTCCTGCCATTGCCACGCACCACGCGCTGCCGGTAGGCTCCGCGCAGCCGAGGAGGGCTCATGGTCCGCAAAATCACCCGAATTTTGGTCCCTATCGATGGTTCGGAGAGTTCCGTCCACTCGGCGCAGTGGGCGGTTTCCCTCGCTGAGAGCACCGGGGCGACGGTGACGCTGCTCTACGTGTTTCCGATGACCGAAGGGCAGCAGTCCTCGCTCGAGGGCTTGTCCGACAGTGACCGCGAGCGCTGGGAGTTGGAGATCTCCGCAGAGGCGATGGAGCGCGTCGTGGCCGAGCTGCCGGAGACCGAGGTCAACGTCGCGCGCGCCGTCGCGCTGGGCGAGCCCCCCGCCGAGGTCGTGCGCTACGCTCGGAAAGACCGCACTGACCTCATCGTGATGGGCAGTCGGGGCACGTCGGCCTTCAGCGGCACGCTGATCGGCAGCCTGAGCATCGAGGTGCTGCACGCCACCGACATCCCAGTTACGATCATCCACTGAACCCCGGGGAGGCTCGATGTGAGAGCCTCCCGCGCTGAGAACCGCCCGCCGGTTGAACCCAGCGGGTTGCGGCGCGCGCGTCGCGACGCAGGCACCCTCAACGGCCCGGCTTGGGCCTGCGTCACCGCTACCCCTGATTTCCGCCTCCAGGAGCGCTTCATGTCCAGCGAGCCCACAGCAGCCGACGGCAAGGTCGTCATCTTCCACTACACGTTGACGAACGACGCCGGCGAGGTGCTGGACACTTCCCGGGACGGTGAGCCGATGCCCTACCTGCACGGGCATGACAACATCGTCATCGGGCTCGAGCGCGGCCTCGCGGGCCGAAAGGCCGGTGACTCGCTCACCGTCGTGGTGCCTCCCGAGGACGGCTACGGACTGTCCGAGGGTCCCGGCCCCCAGGCCGTCCCGCGCAGCGCGTTTCCCGAGGGGATGGCGGTCGGACCGGGCATGCAGTTTGGCGCCGAGTCTCCCGACGGTCAGACCATGACGCTCTGGGTCACCGAAGTCCTGGACGACGAAGTGCTCGTCGACACCAATCATCCCTTGGCCGGCGTGACGCTGACCTTCGATGTCGAGATCGTCGCGATTCGCGACGCCACTAGCCACGAAGTCGCCCACGGCCATCCTCATGGCCCCGACGGGCATCATAGCCACTGAGCACGAGTTGGCAGGCACCAGCGCACCGACCAGGCGAGGCCCTCTCTTCCATCGGCGGGTAGCCGTCGTCGCGTGCTTCGCCGCTGGCCTCACGACGGGCGTCGCGGTTCGCGCGATCATCGCGGAGCGGGCAGCCCTTGGCGCGGCGCAGCGCTCCCACGAGCGCGCGGTCGAGGCCAGCCTCGTGCAGGCCGCCGCCTTGGCGAGCAATGACGATGACGCGGGCGCGCTGCGTTCGCTGGTCTGGGCCGCCGGAGCGCTGAGCACGTCGCCGGGGCCCGCGGCGCTCGACGCTCGCCTGCTGCACGATCTGGCTTTCGCGACGAGCGCGGCTGACGTTCGCGTGGCGGGGGCCGCACATCTTGGCGAGGTCCTCGCGATCGCGACCTTGCCGGGTGCTGGGATCGTCGCGACGGCCTCCGCCGACCGCACGGTCCGCCTGTGGCGCTCCGATGGGCGCGTCCTCGGCGAGCTGACCGGCTTCGGCGGTGCGGTGACGGCCCTTCGATTCGCTGCTTCGGCCGCGCGGCTCGTCACCGCGGACGATCGAGGGCAGGTCGCTGTCTGGGAGATCCCATCTGGCCAGGCGGTCACCGTGTTCGACGCGCCGCGGCTGAGCCAACTGGGCGAGGTCGCGTTGATGCCCCAAGGGGACGGCGCGGTGATAGCGGCAGGGCGCGGCGTGTGGCTGCGCCCCTTGGCGAGCGAACGCGCCACCCTGATGTACCAAGGCAATGGCCGGGCGATCACACTCGACGTCGACCCGCGCGGGCAGCGCGTCGCATCCGGACACGAAGATGGCACCGTCCTGGTCTGGCACGCAGAAGACCTCGAGGTGCGCGTCCTCGGTACCGCGAGCGCCACGACACCGGAGAGCACGCCGGTCGCTGTGCGCTTCTGGCCGGGCTCTCCCGACCGCTTGGTCGCGTTGACCGAGAGCGGCGGCCTGCGCGTCTGGGACCTGGGTGGCGACGAGTGGCCCAGCGAGTCCTGGGAGCTTGGCGCTCGCGGCCTGGGCTCGCTGGCCTTCGCGAGTGATGGCTCCGCGGCCGCCGCGGTCGGGGACGGCGAGATCGTCCGGCTGCCCCTGGCGGGCTTGCCCATGGTGCGTCGCGAGCTCCAAGGGCCGCGTACGACCGCCGTGGCCTTCGCGGCCAGCGGTGCCCTCTTCGTGGGCGGCCGCGACGGCGGGGTGCGGGTGGGTCAGATGATGCCGTCGCTGGGCGAGCAGCTTGGCAGCCGCCCAGCGCCCGTGCTGGCAGTCCAAGCGGTCCCGGGCGGGCGGGAGCTGCTGGCGCTGGACGCACGCGGAGGGCTGGCTCGTTTCCCCGGCGTGGTCGCCTGGACCGCCCCGGACCTCGATGGCGATCTCGGTCCGCTGGCCCGCGCGCTCGCCGGGACCGACGGGATCACGGCTGCGGTCGGAGCCGAAGTCCTGAAGTGGACCCCCGGTGACGGCCCCGAGACGCCCGCCAAGGTCGAGTCGGTGTGCACCGCGGAGGACGTGGTGGTCTCCCTGGCGATAGGCCCGGGCGCTCAGACGCTCTTCGGCGACGCCTCCGGCGCGATCGGGACCTGCGCCGGTGAGACCGCCCACGTGGTCGCACGGATCGAGGGCGCGCAGGTGTCGGCGCTGGCCGCAAGTTCGAGCCTGATCGCGGCGGGGACGGACACCGGAAAGGTGGTCGTCTTCGACACCGCGGGCGCACAACGTTGGCGCGGGGCGATCCTCGAGGCGGACCGCGCGCCGGTGGCCGAGGTCGCGCTGCAGGCCGACGGCGGGGTCATCGGCGCGAGCCGCGGGGGCCGTGTCGCCCGCTTTGATCCGCGCGGCGAGGTGGTGACTCGCTGGTATTTCGCCAAATGCGAGGTGCGCTCCATGGCCGCCTCCGAGGGGAGCGACCGCCTGGCGGTCGGTTGCGGCGACGGGACGTTGCGGCTGGCGCGGCTGACGGTCGGCGAGCCGGAGATGCTCCGCCTGCAGCTGCACCGAGGTGGCATCACCTGGCTGGCGCTGGACCCCGACGGCCAGACCGCGACGACCGCCGGCGTGGACGGACGCATCCTGCGCACGCCCCTTCACGCGGACGCTCTCGACGTCTGGGTGTCGCGCGCATGTTCCTGGCTGCGCAGCGACCCGCAGGTGGGCGAGGCGGCGATCTCGGGCTGTCCGGAGCCGCGCCCCTGACCCTGTCTGGAGTGCTCGGCGGTCGTGGTCCATGGCGTCAGCTCCGCTCGCAGGTCTGGGCCAACACGCGCCGCCCAGTGAAGCGCGGCGAGGGCTGAGGGCAGCCCTTGAGCTCGCGCATGGCGTGCCGCCGCAGTCCGCCCTGATTCGCAGCCGCCTGCAGCACCATCGCCTCCGCGGGGCCTTGCGGGACCCAGGTCACGAGGCGGCGCGTGAAGGGGCCACCCTGGCGAGTGGGCGCGATGGTCTCGAGGATCAGCGCGATGCGGTCGGTCCCGGCGATCCGCGCGGCGATCGTCCGTTCGGGCCGGAGGCGGAGGGCGGCATACGGCTCAAGCGGCTCGGCGTACGCTCGCCACCAGTTCAGGGCTCGATTCAGTCGCCTCGACCACGCCTGTTGGCTGGCCTGGTCGCACGCGAGAGCACGGGTCAGCCGCTGGGCGGTGTCGGCGTCGACCTCCGGGACGGCGCGGATCAGCCCATCGAACGCGTCGCCAGCCTCGTCGCGCAGACAGCGCGCAGCGGAGACCTCACCGCGGCTGCCGCCCTCGCTCAGGCTGAATTGCCAAGCGCGAGCGAGGCGTTCGCCGACCGCAGCCGGGCCAAGGCGCTCCGCCAGGGCGGTCCGCACCAGCGCACGCGCGACCTCGGGGCCTCGCTTTTCGAGAGGCCGCAGCGGCGCGGCGATGTCAGCGATGGCCCGCTCGAAGGCGCGGGAGGCCGCGAGGACATGGGCCTGAGCCATCGCCCACGGGCTGGCGCGCGGCTTCGGCTCGGGCTCGGCTCCGCTGGCGCAGAGGTCGTCGCCGTCGGGGCGCTGCGAACTTCGCGCGATGAGCGATACGGTTGTCATGGTCACGCCGGGAATGGTTGCCGCCATGGTCACACCTCCATGCCCCAGTCGCGGGGCTCGGCCGGCATAAGAGCAACCCGCATGCCAGCCGGACGGACCGCCCATGGGACAGCGCGTGGGACAGCCGCGGCGCCTCCGTGCGTTCGTCGATTCGTCATACGCTAGCTGGCGAATCGAAAGATCGACGGACTTCGCGGCGCGCGGGCGTAGGTGGCGTCTTCGGGGGCCTAATGGCCCCGGCGCCGGGGTCGCGAGTCGCCGCCCCCGAGCCGCGACCTGTCCCGCGCTGTCCCGCTTGCATCGACAGCGCCCGGAGGCTGAGACTCGCGCCCGGACCCGCGCCCGTGGGCGCCCCTCGGAGACGGCACATGACCATTTCTCGCCGTGGATTTCTGCGCCGCGCAGGCGTGCTCACCGCCCTGGCCGCCGCGCCTCGCCTCGCCGCTTGCGGCGACGGAGAGGCTTCGCTCCCGACCTACGAGTACAGCGGCGAGCTGGGCCCCGCCTCGCTCTTTACCCACGGCGTGGCTTCTGGAGATCCGCTGCCCGACGCGGTCGTGCTGTGGACCCGCGTCTCGCCCGGGACGCAGGGCGCGGTCGACGTGTTCTGGGAGGTCGCCCTTGACACCCAGTTCACCCACCGCGTCGGCGCCGGCTGGGAGACGGCGCACCCCGAGGACGACTACACCGTCAAGCTGGACGCGCTGGGCCTCGAGGCCGCAACGGACTACCACTATCGGTTCCACGCCCTGGGCCGCACCTCGCGCGTCGGACGGACGCGCACGGCGCCCGTGGGTCCGGTCGCGCGCATCGGGCTCGCCGTCGCGTCGTGCTCCAACTACGTCCGGGGCTATTTCCACGGCTACCGCAGCATCGCGGCCCGAGACGACATCGAGCTGGTCGTGCACCTCGGCGACTACATCTATGAAGGCGGCAGCAACCCCAGCGGCGGGTCCATCCGGCCGCACGAGCCAGACTACACCGCGACCACCTTGGCGGACTACAGGACGCGATACTCGCAGTATCGGCGCGACCCGGACCTGCAGGCGGCCCACGCGCGCCACCCGTTCGTGGCGGTCTGGGACGACCACGAGGTCGCCAACAACACCTGGAAGGGCGGTCGTGCGGGCGATGAGGACGCCGCCGGCACCTTCCCAGCGCGTCGGGCTGCGGCGATGCAGGCGTGGTTCGAGTGGATGCCCACGCGCGAGCTGGCCGGTGGCGCCATCTTTCGCCGGCTGGCCATGGGGGATCTGCTCGACCTCGTCATGCTGGACACGCGGCAGTGGGGGCGCGATGAGGCGGTCAGCGACCCCAACGGCGACGAGGTCCATGACCCGGCGCGCAGCATCCTCGGCTTCGACCAGGAGCAGTGGCTCACCGAGACCCTGACCACGTCGACTGCGGCGTGGCGCATCGTCGGCCAGCAGGTGTTGATGGGTCAGCTCAAGGTCAGCGGCGCTCCCCTTTCGCAGGGTGGCGGCGACGTGCTCAACGCGGACAGCTGGGACGGCTACGCGGCCGCTCGCACGCGCTTCTTCGACCTGGTGCGCTCGGGCGCTGTCGGCGATGTGGTGGTCCTCACCGGCGACATCCACATGTCCTTCGCCATCGAGCTGACCGAGGATCCGAACAATCCGGACGCCTATGACCCGAGCACCGGTCGGGGCGCGGTCGCCGTCGAGTTCGTGACGCCGGGCGTGACCTCGCCGGGCTTTCCGCCTGGCGCCAACGAGGTCGCGCTCCCGGCCTTCCTGCCCGAGAACCCCCACATCCATTGGGGCGACATGGAGCACAAGGGCTACATGAGCCTCGAGGTGACGCCGACCAGGATCACCAGCCGCTGGCACCACTTCGAGGACAGCGAGGCGGCCGAGACCCCGGAGACGCGGGCGGCGGAATACGCCGTC
>JAWKRR010000093.1:0-18646 GCA_041389525.1 Myxococcota bacterium
TTGGCCCGGACTCGCGGGGGTAATGCGTAGTGCGGGGGTCAGACACTGATGTCCACTTGGCCCGGACTCGCGGGGGTAATGCGTAGTGCGGGGGTCAGACACTGATGTACTGCGCCCCGAGACCGGCCCCGAATCGAATTCGGCCTCGTCGAGCTGCTTCGCAAAGCGGTGCCCGACGGCGCTCGCAGCAATCTCACGCAGTCCCTACCGGGCTGAGGAAGATTCGTGGGGATCCCTCAGGGTCAGACACCAACTGCCACCCGTGGCCGGAAGTGCGTAGTGCGGGGGTCAGACACCAGCTGCCCTTCCCGTGGCCGGAAGTGCGTAGTGCGGGGGTCAGACACCAGCTCCCGTGGCCTAGTGCGTAGTGCGGGGGTCAGACACCAACTGCGCCAACTGCGCGGACGCCTACCAGCGCGAGCCTAGCACCGCCATCGCCCCGCCCGGCCGCGGCGCCAGCGTGACGGTCGCGGCGGGCGCGCGCTGGCTTACCAAGCGCACGACCAGGCCCGCGACTGCTGACGCCCCCGCGGTGGCGTAGAGCGCCCAGGCCCCCGCGCGCTGCCGCTTGAACGTGGCCTCGCGCTCGTCGAAGGCCGCGCCCGGGCCGAGGGATTGCGCGTCATCGCGCGTGTTCGCCGCCACCACGTGCAGGACCACGCCGCCCACCAGCGCCGCGCCCGCAAGCCCGAAGAGCGCGCCGCTGGCGACCCTCCCCGCGCGTCCGGTCGAGGCGTCGGCGGCGGGACGAGGGAGGTCCGGCTCGGGGCCGGGCTGGATCTCGGGCTGGCGTTCGGCCACCAGCTCGGGCGCAGGTTCGGGCGCGGGCTCGGGGCCGGGCGCGAGCTCGGGCGGTGGCCTCAAGACCTCAGGCGGGAGCGGCTCGAGCGAGACCTCCTCGCGCCGCGCGCCCTGCCCTGTGACGGCCACGTCAAAGCTGTACGCGCCATACCCCGCGGCCTCGACGACGACCCGGTGGCGGCCGAAGGGCAGCCACACGGTCACCGGCGCCGTCAGCACCTCGCCGGGGAAGCGGTCGATGCTCAGCCGCGCAGCCGCGGGGCGCGCGCGCAGCTCCAGCGGCGCGTAGGCCCCCGCCGCCAAGACGTCGATGACCTCGCGGTAGCGCACGTCGACCCAGGCGGGCAGCGGCTCCGTCGCCCGCGATCGGCAGCGGGCCAGGTGAAGCTGCGCCTCCGGGTAGCGCTGCCAGCGCACGTAGACCAGCCCGATATTGCAGTGGTGGATGGCCCGCGGGTACAGGCGCTCGGCGTCCTTGAAGTGAACGACCGCCTCCTCCCAGCGCCCCGCCTCGCCCAGCCGCGCGCCCTCGGTGACCAGCGCGTCGGCCTGGGCCCGCGCGTCGTTGGCGGCGGGCGGCGGCGGCGCGCTGACGAGGGAGGCGGCGAGGGCCACGGGGAGAAGCAAGCTGAGCATGGAGCCTGCATACCGGAGCGGCCGCCGGGCGCGCAACCGCGGCGGCCGGCGCGGCTACTTCGGGAGGATGAAGCCCTCGTCGGCGCCCGGCGGGGCCTCGCGCGGGCGCTTGGTCAGCGTGACGCGCACGGTCTGGTCCTCGCTGGGCGTAAGCTCGCGGGTCTCCGGCAGGTAGCCGGCGCGGGTCAGGCGTATGGCGACGGGCTGGTCGCCGCGGGGTAGCTCGAGGTCGACGGGGGTCTGGCCGAGGCGCTTTTCGCCCCAGGTCGCCTGGGCGGGCGGGCTTGACTCGATGCGCAGGGTGACGGCGGCCGGCGGCGCGGGCGGCTCGGTCGCGGCGGGCGCAGGTGCGGCCGGGGCTGGGGCTGGCGCTCCGATTTGTGAGGCGGCGTCTGGCGAATTGGGGGGTTCAGCGTCGGGCTGCGCGAGCGGCGGCGCGGGTGCCGGCGCCGGGGCGCTCACGGCGGCCGGGGCGCCGGCGGTGGGAGATAAGCCAGCCCGCGCGGCCTCCCCGGGACTCGTGGTTGGAGCGCGGCCGCCTCCGACGGCTAGCCACCAGCCGGCCAGAGCCAGCAGCGCCATCGCTCCGAGGGCGGCCGCGAGTCGAGGCCATTTGGGAGCGGGCGATGACGAGGGCAGCGCGCCGGCGGCCGCGGTGGGGGCGGTGCCGAGGGCGAAATCTCCGGTGGCCGAGGCGTCGGGCGTGTCGGGCGGTGGGAGGCTGGCGGCCGGCGTGGAGTCGGGAGCGTGCCAGCCCTTGATGGAGGCGAGCAGGGCCTCGCGGACGATGGCGGCGCTGCTCGGGCGCTCCTCGGGGGCTTTGGCGAGGAGGCGGGCGACCAGGGATTTCAGCGCGGGCGGGCACGGGACGTCGAGGGCGGGCGGGGCCTCGCGGACGTGCATGAGCAGGAGCGCCTCGGCGCTGGGGGAGGCGAAGGGCAGGCGGCCGGCGAGCATCTCGAAGAGCATGACGCCGAGGGAGTAGAGGTCGGATTGGGCGGTGGGGGCGAGGCCGGCGACGATCTCGGGGGGCATGTAGGCGGCGGTGCCGCAGATGGCGTCGGGGTCGGTGAGGGTGGTCTCGTCGCCTTGGAGGGACTTGGCGAGGCCGAAGTCGACGACCTTGAGGAGGTCGCGGACGGGCGGTTCTTCGAGGAAGACGACGTTGGAGGGTTTGAGGTCGCGGTGGACGATGGACTCGCGGTGGGCGGCGTCGAGGGCGTCGCAGATTTGGGCGGCGATGTGGACGGCGCGCTCGACGGGGAAGCGGCCGGCATCGCGGAGGACGTCGCGGAGGGAGCGGCCGCGGAGGAGCTCCATGGCGAGGTAAAGCTGGCCGGCGCCGGTCTGGCCGAAGTCGAGGACGGTGACGGTGTTGGGGTGGCTGACGCGGCTGGCGAGGCGGGCTTCGCGGACGAAGCGTTTGACGCCGTCCATGTCTTGGGAGAAGCGCTCGTGCATGACCTTGAGGGCGACGTCGCGGGCGACCGAGTGTTGGACGGCGCGGTAGACCGAGCCCATGCCGCCGGAGCCGAGGCGGGCGGCGATGGTGAAGCGGCCGGCGATGTCGGCGCCGAGGAGGGGGTCGGCGTCGGTGAGGACGATGAGGGGCGTGCCGTCGTGGGGGCAGCGGCGTTGGTCGGCGCCGAAGGAGGCCGTGCAGGTGGGGCAGAAGCTCTCGGTGCGCGCGGTCATGGCGGGCTACTCGTCGCCGCGGAGGCCGAAGGTGTCGAGCCACCGGTAGATCTGGCGGCGGTCGCGGCCGTAGTGGCGGGCCAGGGCGCGGACGCTGCCGGCGTGGGCGTCGAGGGCGGCTTGGAGCTCGGCGGGGGTGGTGGGCGCGGGGAGGCGGGGGGCGGGTGCGGGGGGCGCTGTGGTTGCGGGCGCGGGGGCGGCGGGCGCGGGGACGTGGGCTGCGATGGCGGCCAGGGAGAGGACGGCGGGCGCGGGGTGGTCGGCGGCGAGGCGGTGGACGAGGCGGTCGAGGCCGCGGAGGTTGTCGGGCCAGGCGTGGAGCAGGAGGCGCTCGACGGCTTCGGCGTCGAAGCTGAGGGCGCGGAGGCCGGCGGTGGGGCGGGATTCGCGCCAGCGGGCGACGAAGATGGCGAGCCAGGCGAGGATGTCGACGCGGCGGGCGCGGACGGGCGGGACGCGGAGCTCCCAGAGGGCGAGGCGGGCGTAGAGGTCGCGGCGGAAGCGCTCGGATTCGACGTCGGCGGCGAGGTCGCGGTTGGTGGCGGCGACGACGCGCACGTCGACCTTCACGCTGCGGGTGGCGCCGACCGGCCGGACCTCGCCCTCTTGCAGGGCGCGGAGCAGTTTGGGTTGCAGGGCCAGGGGCAGCTCGCCGATCTCATCGAGGAAGAGGGTGCCGTGGTGGGCGGCGCGGAAGAGCCCCGGCGCGGCGCGGTCTGCGCCGGTGAAGGCGCCTCTCTCGTGGCCGAAGAGCTGGCTGGCGATGAGCTCCGGGCTGAACTCGGCGACGTTGACGGCGACTAGGGGGCCTTGGCGGCCGCTGAGGGTGTGCAGCGCGCGGGCGAGCAGCTCTTTGCCGACGCCGGTCTCGCCGATGACGAGGGCCGGCGAGGGATCCGCGCCTGCTTGGCGCACGAGCTTGCGGAGGCGCTGGACCGCGGCGGCGGTGCCGGGCAGCGCGGTCGCGAGGACGGAGCCCGGGGCGGGCGCGTCGTCCTCGAAGGGCCCGCGCTCGTAAACGGCCACCACACCGCCCAGCCGCAGCACGTCGCCATCGTCGAGCGCCCGCCGCGCGCCAGCCAGCGCCACGCCGCCGACCCAGCTCCCGTTGCGACTCTCCAAATCCGCAGCAACATGCTGACGAATCTGCGCATCCCAGCTCACGGCGAGGTGCGTCCGCGAGACCGAGCCGTGCCCCAACTCCGCCTGCCCCGCGCCCGGATGCCGCCCCAAGACGACCTCGGCGGCCGCCAGCGCGATGGTCTGCGCAAGCTCCGGCGGGTGCACGACGACAAGCCGCGCCGAAGGCCCAACCCGCGCACGAAGCGCAGCCGCCGGCACGCTCATGGTCTCGGAGTGGCGGTTGGAGTCAGTCATCAGGTGCCCAAAGACTGCCACCCTCCGCGCCCCCTCGCCAGCGAGCGCGCCCGGCGTCCGCGTTCACCCCCGCCGGAGCCGCTTCCGCCGGTGGTAAGTCAGCGCGTCGGCCACGCACTCCCTCAGCGCCTCGACGGGCGGTTCGTCGTCCACATGGAGCACGATGCGCCGGTTCCCATCGAAGACGAGCTCGTCAGCAAAGCGCCGCCGAAAGCGCTCAATCAGGTCCGTCTGGCAGTGAAAGCACACCCCATACTCCCGCGGCGCCGCCTCCTTCCAGGCAAACCGAATCGTCGTCCCCGCCTTGCTCCGCGAGGTCAGATACGCCGGCTCCCCCCACTTCAGCGTCTCCTCAATCTCCCCGACGCCCTCCGCCACCGCCGTCTCAAAGATCAACGCCCGCAACGCCAAAGCCCGCCGCCGCACCGCCGGCGGATACCCCTCAAACACCGCGGCCACCGCCGCCTCACCGATACCGACCACCGACACCCTCCGAATCCGTTCAAGTATCCCGCGCCCGCGCTAGCACGACGTGCAAGCACTCGGCGCATCCTAGCAGAGCGCTCCGCGCAGCGTGGCCCCGGACGATTTCTCGCGCGCCCGCGCGCAGCGGCTCGCCCTCGTGTAGTCTCTGCGGCCGGCTAGCAGGTAAACGGAGCGCGCCCATGACTCCCAGGTCCTCTCAGACCGAAGCTGAGGTCTGCCAGAACCACATCACCCCAGCCATCGCGGCCGCTGGCTGGGACCCGCTGACTCAGATTCGGCGCGAGTACAGCTTCACCGCCGGCCAGGTTCGCGTGCGCGGAAAGCTCGCCACGCGCGGCGACCGCAAGCGCGCCGACTACCTCCTCTTCTACCAATCGCACCTCCCTCTGGCTGTCGTCGAAGCCAAGGACTCCAGCCACAGCGTCGGCGCCGGCCTCCCCCAAGCCCTCGGCTACGCTTCGACCCTCGACGTCCCCTTCGTCTTCGCCTCCAACGGCCAGGGCTTCGTCTTCCACGACCGCACCGGCGCGTCGCAGCCCGTCGAGGTCCAGCTTACCCTCGACCAATTCCCCTCCCCCGCCGAACTCTGGGCCCGCTACCGCAGCGCCAAACAGCTCACGCCCGAAGCCGAGAGCCTCGTCACCGAGCCCTACCACGAGGACTCCGGCGCCAAAGAACCCCGCTACTACCAGCGCATCGCCATCCAGCGCAGCCTCGAAGCGGTCGCCGCTGGCAAGCGCCGCATCCGCCTTTCGTCATGGCCACCGGCACGAAGACCTACACGACCTTCCAGATCGTGGCGCCTGTGGAAGGCCAAGCAGGTGAAGCGAATCCTGTTCCTCGTGGACCGGGATATTCTCGCAAGTCAGACGAAGCGGGCGACTTCGGTCCCTTCTCCCGGTGCAGCCGTGGCGCGTGGCCAACCGCACGATGGACCCACGCCACGAGGTCCCGTCGCGCTCTACCAAGCCATCGCGGTCCGAAGAACGAAGGCCTTCCAAGAAGCTCAGCCGCGACTTTTTCGACCTCGTCGTCATCGACGAGTGCCACCAAGGCAGCGCGCCGCGACGACGGCGCGTGGCGCGAGATCCTCGACTACTTCGAGCCCGCCATCCACCTCGGCCTCACCGCCATCCAAAGGCCGAAGAAGTTTCCCACCTGCACCTACTTCGGCGACCCGGTCTTCACCTACTCACATTCAAGCAAGGGCATCGCCGACGGCTTCCTCGCCCTGGGTCGCCGCGTCCACCTCGACCCGCGACCTCGAGGCTGGCTTCCGCCGGCCAGCGCGCGACCAGCACGGCGAGCTCGCTCGAACCGCGTCTTCAACCAGCGCGACGCTGGAGCGCACCTCGTCGAAGAGTACGTCCAGCGCCGTCGCAGGCTCACATCGTCGCCACCTCAGGCTAACGACCCTACGGCAAGACCATCGTGTTCTGCGAGGACATCGACCACGCCGAACGCATGCGCTCCCGCACTGGTCAATTCCGTAGCCGCCGCGCTTCAAGAAACGCCGACGATCACGCGCTTCGTCGTCCATATCACCGTGACAGTGAAGATGGCAAGCGCTTGGTCGACGCCTTCGTCTCCGTGAACAGCCGCTACCCGGTCATCGCCACCACCTCGAAGCTGCTGACCACCGGCGTCGACGCGCCAACGTGCAAGCTCATCGTCCTCGACCAGACCATCGCCTCGATGATCGAGTTCAAGCAGATCATCGGCCGCGGCTGCTGGCCGTCCACACGAGGACACCGGCAAGAAACCAGTTCACCGTGATGGACTTCCATAAGGCCACCGAGCTCTTCGCCGACTGACTTCGACGGCGACCCGATCGTCATCTACGATACCCCGACCAGCACCACCACCGGCCCCGACGAGCCGACCGGCGACCCCGACCCCGAGGACACCGGCCACCCCGATCCCCCCGGCCACACCAAGTACGTCGTCTCCAGCGTCACCGTCAGCGTGCTCAGCGAGCGCGTCCAGTACTACGGCAACGACGGCCGCCTCATCACCGAGTCCCTGACCGACTGCCGCCGCGCCCAAGTCCGCGGCCGCTACGCCACCCTCGACGACTTCCTCCGCCGCTGGACCGCCGCCGACCGCAAAGCCGCCGTCATCGAAGAGCTCCGCACCGCCGGCCTCTTCCTCGATGTGACCGCGCCGAGGCCACCCCACCCACGGCGACGCCCTCGTTTCGCCTTCGACCTCATCTGCCACGTCGTCCACCGGCCAACCCCCGCGACCGCCGCGAACGCGCCGACAACGTCCGCAAACGCGACGTCTTCACCCGCTACGGCGAAAAAGCCCGCGCCGTCCTCGACGCCCTGCTCACCAAGTACGCCGACGAGGGCCTCGCCCCGGTCGAGGGCGTATCCTGCATCAGCCCATCTCGCCTGCGGCTCCCCCCTCGAGCTCCTCGACCACTTCGGCGGCAAGCCCGCCTACCTCGACGCCGTCCGCCAACTCCGGAGATGCGCTCTACTCCGACGTGGGTTAGCCTCCGCCGCCCCCGCCCCAGGCCGCCATGTCCTCTGCGCCACCGTCAAGTCCATCCGGGACATCATGCGCAAGGACGTCGGCGTCGACAGCGACGCCCAGCGCATCGGCCAGCTCGTCTGGCTGCTCTTCCTCAAGATATGGGACGACCATGACGCGAGCTCTCCGTGCTCGAGGACGACGGCTACGTCTCCCCCTCGTCGACATCGCCTGGCGCGACGCTCCGACCTACGCCGCCACGCCGACCTCCGCTGGAGCGCCTGGGCCGCCGACCCGAGGCCCCACCGGCGACAGCCTCCTCGCCTTCGTCGACGACACCCTCTTCCCCGCCCTCAAAGGCCTCGAGCTCGGCGCAGCCGTCACCGGCGACGACTGACCTACAGCGCTGCCCGCCATCGCCAACCGCGGCGTCGTCAGAAGCGTCTTCGTCGACGCTACCAATACATGAAGTCCGGCGCATCTGCTCCGCCAGGTCGTCAACAAGATCGAGTCCGACATCTCGCTGGTCGACTCCAAAGGCCGCCACCTCTTCGGCGACCTCTACGAGCAGATCCTCAAAGACCTCCAGGGCGCCGGCAACGCAGGCGAGTACTACACCCCCCACTCTGACCCAGTTCGCCGTCGACATAGTCAACCCCGCCTCGGCGAGCGCCTCCTCGACCCCCGCCTGCGGCACCGGCGGCTTCCTCGCCTGCGCCATCGAGCACATCCGCGCCCAAGACGTCCCGCACCCCCGACCACGAGACCCAGCTCCAGCGCAGCATCGCCGGCATCGAGAAAGAAGCCGCTCCCCACCTCCTCTGCAAGACCAACGCGATCGTCCCGGCATCGGCATTCCCCACCGGCGTCGCCGCCGCTTCAACCTCCTCGCCCACGCCCTCCGAGACATCACCGCCCGAGATCGCGTCGACGTCATCGTCACCAATCCCCCCTTCGGCGGCATGGAGGAGGACGGCATCGAAAGACGCCTTCCCCGCCGAGTTCCGCACCCGCGAAGTGCCGCCGACCTCTGCCCTCGTCTACATCATCGAGATGCTCAAAGACGGCGGCCGCGCCGCAATGGTCCTGCCCGACGGCACCCTCTTCGGCGAAGGCGTCAAGACCCGCATCAAAGAGCGCCTGCTCGCCGGTGCGACCTCCACACCATTGTGCGCCTCCCAGGCGTCCCCTTCCACCAGCATCAAGACCAACATCCCACTCTTCTTCGACGGGGACACCGACCACCGCCATCTGGTACTACGAGCACCCCTACCCCGAGGGCTACAAGTCCTACTCGAAGACCAAACCCGCCCGCGCATCGCCGAGTTCGCCCCCGAGAAAGCCTGGTGGAAAACCGCACCGAGACCCCCAAGCCTGGCGCGTCCCCATCGCCGAGGTCCGCGAGCGGGCCTACAACCTCGACATCACCAACCCCAACGCCCCCGGCCACCACCCGAAGGCCGAGACCCTGCTAGCCGCTACGACCAAGAGAGCGCCGCCGCCCGAGCCCTGCGGGGCTTGAAGCTACGCCAAGTCCTGGCTCAAGCCCTGGCTGGCCAGCGATGACGGAGCGGCTGATCTCGGGCTTTGATGTCATGGCCGAGGCGCCGAATGGAACCGCAGCTCTGCGCGGGCTGGTGCTCGACACGGCAGTGCAGCAAGCTGGTGGCCAAAGGACCAGCGGACGAGCCGGCGAGCTGTGTTGCTGGAGCGGATTGCGGCAGAGAAGCGGCGACTGGTGAAGGCGGGACAAATTCCGCGCCCAAAGGCGACTTCGCCGTTGACGGACGCCGACTGGCCCTTCGCTGTGCCCGAAGGCTGGGCGTGGTACTGACTGGACCAATTGCTCGAATTTGTGACCAGCGGCTCTCGGGGCTGGGCGAAATACTACTCTGAACGAGGGCCGGTATTCATGCAGACCGGGAACCTCGACTACGGCTCGACTGACCTCGATTTGGCAGATGTCAGCAGGTCATGCCTCCAGACGGGGCCGAAGGCAGCCGAACCGCCGTCACGGATGGGGATATTCTGATTTCGATCACCGGCGATGCCGGAATGGCAGGGCTTGTCCCCAAGGGATTCGACGCCGCCTACACATCCAGCAACATCGCGCTGTGCCGGCCGGTGAGCGGAATTTGGCCCGCGTTCGTTGCTCAGACCTGCACTTCCTCGTTGGTCCGGGACCAGCTCTGGGAGCTACCAACGAGGCATCAAGACAGCCTCGGCCCAGACGACGTCCGCGTGCTCCTGGTCCCTGTCCCGCCCCTCGCAGAGAACAACACCGCATCGTCGCCCGAGTCGACGCGCTGATGAGCCTGCTCGACCGCCTCGAATCCGCCCGCACCGCCCGCGGGACCACTGCCAGCCCTCCGCGACGCCACCCTCGCCGCGCTGCACGGCGCCGCGACCCACCCCGAAGACGTCGACCTCGCCTTCGCTCGCATCGCCGAGCGCATGGACGACCTCTTCAAAACCCCCGCCGACGTAGAGCCCCTACGCCAAACCATCCTCCAGCTCGCCGTCGAGGCCCGCCTCGTCCCAAGACCGACCGACGAGCCGGCGAGCGTGTTGATACAGCGGATCGCGGCCGAGAAGCGACGGCTTGCGAGACACGGCAAACGGAGAGCGTCGCGCCATGCCCCTACGCGGAACGACCTCTCGGACCCGTTTGAGTTGCCGGGAGTTGAGCGGACGCCGCTCGACATGCTTGGCGCGGCTCGGCCCGCCTAAAGGCGATGGTCCCGTTCGGCAGCAAGCTCAAGAGCGGCCACTACGTTGCAGAGCCCGGATACCGCGTCGTCCGACTCGGCAATGTTGGAGGCCAGGGCGAATTCAAAGACGTGGACAAGAGCTACATCTCCGAGTCGCACTACTTGAGCCGGAGTCTATCACCCTGGCGAAGGCGACCCGATCGTCGCGAGCCTCGGAAGCCCGCCAGGGCGCGCGTGTACCGTGCCCGCGTCAGCCCTGCCCACGCGGTCAACAGGCGGATTGCTTTCGCGTACAGTCCACCGCGGGCTCGACGAGTTCATCCGCCTGTCGCTGAATGCGCCAGCCACGCTTTCGCCGGGCCGCGGACCTACTGCGTGGGGACACGCGCGGGCGAATCACGTTGGCCCATCTCCGCTCAGCCCCCATCCCCATCCCCCCCTCGCCGAACAACACCGCATCGTCGCCAAGGTCGACGCGCTCCTCGCGCTCTGCGACCGCCTCGCCACCCCGCTCGGACGCCACCGCCGCCCAGGACGCCTTCGCCGCCGCGGCGGCGCACCCTCGACGCCTGAAGCGCCCCGCAGGGGTTGACGCCCGGGCTGGCTGGCCGCGGGACTTTGGGGAGCGCGCGGCCGCGCTGGCCGTGCGTCTCTGCGTTTTGATTCATGCGAGGTGATGTGATGGCTGTGACAGAGACAGACCGCGACCGGAGAATCCTGGGCGACCGTGTGCGACGCAGGCGGCCGGTTTGGCGGCATCGACGAGGCGGTCGGGCGAGCACGGGCTCTTCGCGGCGCAGCGGCGCGCTGACGGAGGCCATCGGCCAGCGGCTGCGCGAGGAAGCGGAGGACAGAGGGCCGCCGCCAGCGCGACTGAGGCCGCCGCCGACGCGGTGCGGCAATACGCGTCGAGCTATCACCCGGCTCCCGAGCCTGCTGGGCGGCTCGTGGACATCGTCGCCGACGAGGCCGACCTGAACCTCGAGCGCCAGCGCCTCTTCCCCCTGAGCGCCCCCAACGAGGTCGCTGAGAACACCCACCAGCACCCTGGACGGCGTCATCCTGGCGGCCGCCCTGACCCACGACGCGTCCCCATCTACGGTGCCTTTCAAACCGCGCTGGCCCAGACCCGCGACCGCACGGCCCAAGGCATCGACGCCGTCACCACCGACAGCGCCGAGACCCAGGTAGCCGCCCAAGCCCACCTGAAAGCCCGCGAAGACTGGGACCGGCCGCCACCCCGGCAAGCCCTCCGCGACATCACGGCCAGCTTCCTCCATGGGCTCCGCCTGGACCGCCACGCCCCCTCTTCCGCTTTCGCCCGCCGCGGCGGCAAGCGCCATCGGCCAAGCCATGGCTTGGAGGCGCCCGCAGAACGACACCCAGCCCCCCATCCGACAGCCGAAGCCGCCCCACCCCGTTTCTGAACACCACCTCCGGCACCCGGAGGCGCCCCACCAAGGGAGTACCGCCCTCCGGGCACCCGGAGCCCCGATCTGCCGAAGGCATCACCCCGCCTCCGGGAGGCCAGCTATGACGAGGCGACGGTCATGGACGACGACGAAGCCCGAGCCGCCGAGAAGCTCCGCCGACGCGAGCAGAACGCCCGCCTCGAGCGGAACAACCACCTCGCGCACCTCCTCAGGGGATCGCGCACAAGCTGGCCTGCGCCCGGACCTACCTCCCCCTTGAGCACTACCTCTACCGCTGCTTCGGTCAGAAACTGTGCTTCGCGGTCAACCAAGCCATCGAGGATGGCTGCATACCGCGAAGACATCAGAACCGACCATGGCCATAGGCTGGTACGGTCCGTCCCGCCCAGTTTGGCGCGATCGCGCCGCGGCCTCGTCCAGGCCAGAGGCAGTGCCGGGCCGAGGTGTCCGCGGATTCGGGTGAACCTGTCACGACCAGGAGTGCGCGACCGGCGCCCGCCCGAGATCCGCCTCGCCCGCCGCGATGCCACGCTAACCCTGGTCGAAAGGGCTTTCGTCCTCGAAGCCATCACCCCACCCACGAGCCCCTGGCCACCCTGCTCGCCAGATCAAAGCCGAGGGCAAGCCGTAGCCCGCGAGTACGAAGCGGAGCGCGCAGCCCGCAAGGCGCGGGGGCTCAAGCGGTGACGGCCGAATCGCGAGGGCGGAGGCTGCGCGGCCGCCCGCGGGAGATGGGCTCCGGCTACTTCGGAATCGGCGAGACACCGTGAGCCCGCATGACCGCAATATCGACGAGGCGGAGGGTGCCCGCGTCCGATGCGACACCGAATTTGCGAAGCCCCTCGTTGATGGCGTTGATGGCGGAGTCCGTCGAGACCATGGTCGTCTCGAGGGCGAGGATGGGGGCGGTGGGGTCGTCGAAGATGCGGACGCCGACGAAGGCGTGGCCCGGAATGATAGCGATGAGCGGCTTCATCCCCATGGATTCGAGCGCGCTGGCGAAGACGAGCGCGCCGTCGATGCAGTTCTGGCTGCCGGTGGACAGCGACTCCGCAGGCAGCTTCACGTACTGGGAGGCGTCGAAGAAATCCCCCGCGACGCTCGTGTACTTCATCCCGTCGGCCTTCAGCGCGTCGAAGATGGCACCGATCTGGTCGACCGCGCCGCCCTGGAGACCCATGGAGTAACGGAGCGTGAACGAACGCGACGAGGAGTTGCTCGACGGGTTGCACATGACGTGCCGATAGCTGCCGTCGGCCGGAATGGTGATAGTCGACGTCCACTCGCCGAGGTTGCCCGTCTGGGTGACGTAACTCTCGGTCGCGTTGTTATAGAGGCCGTAGGTGGCGTTGTAGCTGACGCAGAGGGCGCAAGTGACGTCTACATCCACCGTCACGGGCGTGCCCTTTCGGTAGTACTCCGAAGCGGACGCGCAGTCCCCCGGGGCGACGGTAGGGGCCACAGTCAGAAGCTCCTTCCGGCCGTCGTACTGGTAGCCGATCATTGAATCGAACTGGGAATGGCTCGCCGCCCGTGTGAGCAGCGAGCTGATGGCGTTGTCTTCGTCGTGGGGGGTCACCATCACGGCGACGTAGCCGCTGATGTCGACCCACTGGCCGTCGTCGTCGCGGACCGCCCAGAAGGCCGTGTTGACCGGGGCCACCGTGACGTCCTCGACGACCTTGTCGTAGAGGCCCTCGTCCGCCGGGTTCCGCAGCTCGATGGTCACGGCCCCGCCAATGGGGGCCTTCACAGAATACAACTGCGCGAGGTTCAAGGTTGGCGTGAGCGCGATCACCCGGGTCTCCCACGGTGCGAGCGTCAGCAGCGCTTCGCGAGGGTTGGAATACCCATCCAGCGCCACGCGCACGAGGACCTTCTGCGAAGCAGCCGAGGGATTCTCCACCTCCAGCGACCCGACCAAATCGATCTGCGTATCACCGAGTTCACGACCGAAGAGGTGCGCTAGATACGTGGGGAAGACGTCGCCTGTGAACGTGCCGATTTCATAGGCGCCAAGGCGTGGCTCCGCGTTGGGCGCGGCGTCGGGCCCGGTATCGCCCGGCCCGGTGAAGACGTCGCCCGGGCCGACATCGGCAGCATCGGAGCCTCCAGGCTGGAAGCCGGACACGTCTTTGGAGCCGCCGGGCAAGGACACGCTCTCGCTACCACCCGAATCGCAGGCCACAAATCCGATGGACAAGGCCAGAGCCACGAGCAGCGTCGCAGATGGGCGAATCCGTGCGCACAGCGGCAAGACATAACGCGTCATTGGGTGGTCCCTCGGTATGTAGTTTGAGTCCGGCGAAGGTAACCTCGCGAACGCGAATCGGTCCAGCGCGAACGGGACGCGCACCTCGCCGAGTTGTCGCTGTGACGCCACCCTTCGACTCCCAACCCCGAGGACCCGGAGCCGCCGACTCCCCCGGACACCCCGTCCTCATGCGGCGACGTCACCAATGCATGGAACTCCACCGAGAGACCCCTCCCCCCGAAGCCGCCGCGAGCGCAAGGCGTGGATCGAGCGCGAAGACTAGGTCATCTGGCGCCTCCAGCACGCCCGACACCAAATCGAGACCGCGTGGGAGTATGAGCCGCTCGCGCACCCACGAGCGAGAGGGCGCGAGGTCATTCTGACCCGGCGCCCCGCCTCTGTCGCGAGAGGCTGCTCACAAGGCCCCTTCCGACGCGGGTGGGCGGCGGATGCGGACCTTCTGGTCCGTGATGACCACGAAGCTGCGGGCCCAGGACTCCGCGTCCTCCTGGTCGAAGGCCTGCACCAGCCTCTCGAGGAGCGCGCGGCGTCCCGGCGAGGCCAGCCGGACCAGCACGAGGCCCGCGTGCGTCCCAGGCGCAAACGCTCGAATGTCGGAGAAGTCGAGGTCCTGAGTGATGAGCGCGCGCCCTGCCTTCTGCGCCTCGACGAACACCGTCGCGTCGGGTTCACCCGTCAGCCCCTCGTCGCGGACCGAGTCCACCTCGTGCCCGAGCGCCTCCAGCAGGGGGATCAGGCTCGCGGGGAGATTCTCGTCGAGCTTGAACCTCACGGGAGCCGAGGCACTCCGGGTCGCGGCAGGTCTTCGCGGGCTGACTCCGCCGCGAAGGCGACGACGGCGCGCAGAGCCTCCTCGTCCAGCGTCGGGAAGTCCGAGAGGATCTCCTCGCGGGTCGCGCCCTCGGCGAGGCTCGCGAGGACCGTCCGTAGCGTGACGCGCGTGCCTCGAATGACGGGCTCGCCTCCGCAGACCCCGGGTTGCCGAACGATGTACTCACGGTGGTTCATCACCTGTCCTCCGAGCACAAATCTAGCACGCGTGCGCGCCCGAGTCAGACAGCGGGTTCGCTCGAAGATCCGGCGAGCGGAGCGCGCAGCAGACAAGCGCGGGGCGCGAGCCGTGATTTGCGAATCGCTCGAGCCACGGTTCCGCGGCGTCGTATCAACCGGTCGCCAGTCTGGGTTGGGACTTCACTGGACTTTTACGATCTGCAAATCGCCGCGCAGCGTTGTCGGCCAGGGTTTCGCGACCCTCCTGATTTACGTCCTCCAACGAAGTCCACCAGCGATCCTCGCTGATGGTCTCAACACACTTTTGTGGGGCCGGCCGCTTGCACCTCAGCCAGCATAAGGAGCACGCGGACAAGGCGAAATTTGCTTAAACGATGCATCTTCAGCCGACCTCGAAGTGTGCCTCCTCTGGCGTGGCCCATCCGCAACCGCAAAGGGGCAGAAGCAAGGAGTAGCTCCGTGTCTTGGGACTGGGGAGCACCACTTTAAATCGCCACATCCCGCAGGCGGCAGACGCTGACAGCGAAGAGGCATTGGGATTCGTCGCCACCGCTGGTCGCACCTCCTCCCTTCGCCGCGGCCGAGGGCCTGGAAGAACCGCCTGACCGGCATGCCGTCTGGGGCGGTCCGGCCGCGACGATTCAGGTGTTCGTCGATGCAGATGGGTTGGCCCCAGGGAAGCTCGACCAGGAGGACGGTCGGACCTCCGCGCGAGATCGGTATCTCCAAGCGACGCTGGATCATGAGATCTTCGGCACTGGCGCGTGGGTGTGGGTTCAAGACCGGGCATCGACTGTAGCAGCATCACGTGGAGGTTCTGGATCGGCCCAGCGCGGGGCCGACTTGCGGGGACGGTGGAGCCGTGGGCACCGCTGATTCTGGCGGTTCCGCGAGGCTTGTCATGCGGCACGCCTCCTGCAAAAATGCTGACCGATGTGTCGCGGTATTGACGAGGGCCGGCCGGGGAGTTAGCTCGACCCAACGGTCAGGTCGATGGGGCGGCGCTCGCGCTGTCGTGGAGGTTGGCGCCATGGGACTCTTTCGTTCGCTGAGACCAAGGGCGCCGAGGCGGCGTCGTCCCCCGGAGGCTGAGCCGGCCGTCGGTGGCGGCGGGGCGCCTCCAGGCGGCCGCGTTGCGGGGCATGGGCTACGAGGAGGAGCAGGCCGCGCTGGCGCCGGCTCAGGTGGACGAGGCGCTGGCGTACGACCGGGCGCATTTCCAGAACAGCGCGACGATCGCTGCAGGTTCAGGCGGGTCTGGGCCTCGGGGGCGCGGAGATCGACGCTGGCACGGTGAACGCTGTCGTTGCGTTTCAGGGCCAGCACGGGCTCACGCCGGACGGAAAGCTGGGGCCGAACGTGGCGAGCGCTGACTTCGACGCTCAGCCTGCCCGTGACGGACCCGGTGGCGAAGGCTCAAGCGGCGGACCAGGGGCGCCGCCTGCAAACAGTCGGCAACGCGCCCAAAGGAACCGCAACGACAAGGGGTCGAAGGCGGCGCCGCCGGTGCAGGCCGAGGTGCTCACGAAGGAGCCGCCTGTCGCTCGGACGATCCTGACGGCGGCCACGGGCCCCGCGACCGGCCCGCTCAGCAAGGCCGACATGGTCAAGGCCATGGCGGACTACCGGAAGCACCCCATCGATCCGGATTGGGTCGCCTCGTTTCAGGCCGCCATCGGCGTCCCCGTCAGCGGGATCGTCGACGAGGCGACCATGCAGGGGTTCGCCCAGAAACAGAAAGAGGCGGGCATCGCCAAGCCTGACCCGAAGTTCTGGACCGCCGCGGGAAAGAAGCTCGCGCTGCAGTTTGCGCCGGGCCTCGCCGGCGTCGACCAGAGCCGCGCCTCGGAACCCGGAAAGGCCACGTCAGGGCAGAAGGTCGGGGTCAACGCGGCCGAGGAGGCGGCTGTGATGAAGCACGGCTACGCCAGCCTCGCGGACTACGTGAGCAAGTTCGAGTCCATCCAGTTCCTCGGCAAGACCGCCTTAGGGCATCCCGAGTTCGTCGCGCGACTCCGGCTCGCTCAGGCGGCGCTCGCGGGGGTGTTCCCGAAGCTCAGCGACAAGGAGATCGGCAAGGAGTTGGGCGTGACGGAGATCTCGCACTATCGGCCGTCAACTGAGGCGTTTTCCCAACTTTATCACGGGCTTGGATTCGCCATCGACCTCAACCCCAGGAACAACCCTTGGATCCTCGGGGATACCGGCAAGAGCGCCGAAAACAAGGCGGAGACCGCCGAGGTCATCGCCCGCGCGTGCAAGTTCATGGGCTCGGGAACCGCGGTCACTGCGTCCACCATGTCCGCGCTCGCGAAAGCGACGACGGAAGAGGCTTGGGAGAGCCTCAACGCGTCGAGCTCGGCCCTACGAGACTACCGCGCCATGAACGGCAATCGCGCGGCGATCGAGGCGCACCTGGCGCGCCCGGACGTCGCGGCCGAGATCAAGGCGAAGGGCGTGGACTACTGGGTCGACAAGATCGCCGCCGACCACCTGGCCTTCGCCAAGCGCAACTGGAAGAAGGGCAACACGGACAACGGCTTCATGGACATGCCGAAGATCCTGGTCCAGGCCATGCGCGACGCGGCCGGGCTGAACTGGGGCGCCATCGAACAAGGCGACCAGAGCGGCGATACGATGCACTTCGACGGGCGCCACATCGCGAAGGCAAAGGCTATTCGCGACGCCAAGCCCAGCGCGGCGGTCGCGAAGAAGTGACTACGGCGAGCATTTAGATTGAGCCTCCCCCGCCGAGCGAGCGCTCTCAGCACTAGACGAGAGGGCGACGTGTGCCGGGGCACGCGGAGCCCGAACAACGACGTGATGGGAGCGCGCAGCCGGCGAAGGGGGCTCAAGATGAGTGCTCGCCGTAGTCAGACCGCCGGCCCATCGCCCGTCGTCCCCAGCTCGACCTCCGGCCCGTCCGCCCCCGGCGTCACGGCCTCCTCCGCCCCCGTCGCCGTCCCAGCCCCACGTCCCGCCCGCGTCAGCGGCCGAAAGAGCCCCGGGTGCCGCGCCAGCTCGCCCGCCAGCCGCAGAAACCCAGCGCTCACGTCACGCAGCGCCTGCCAGTGCTGGTCCCACTCGACCCGCGCCTGTAGCTGGGTGCTCGTGACGCTCTCCGTCTCCGCCCCGTCCGCCGTGACCTGCCCGATCGCCGCCAGCAACGCGTCACGCGTCCGAGCCGCGTCACTCCGAAACGCCTCAGGAAAGGCCACGCCCGGCTCACTCGCCATGCCGTCCACCAGATGAATCAACCCGTCGAGCGTCCGCTGGTGGCTCATCCCCACCTCGGTCGGCGAGCCCAACGGAAAGAGCCGCGCGCGAGTCAGCGCCAGCTTCGCCTCGTCCACGCCCGAGGTCCACGAGTCGCCCAGCAACGACGCCAGCTCATGGTACGCCCACGAATACTGCCGCAGCCCGTCCACCGCCGTCTCGTCGCGAACCCGCCGCGCCTTCTCGTCCTCACCCTCCTCGCGTAGCCGCGCCGCCGTGCGCTCGCTCAGCTCGCCGTGCTTGCCGACAAAGCGGTCAAAGACCCGCCCGACCGCCTCATCGATGCCCCGGAACTCATCCGCCCGAGCCACCACCCGATCCCCCAAAATCCGCCGGTCGCGGTCCGTCCTCGTCACAGCCATGACATCCTCCCAAGTCTTCAAGTCCACCACGCATGACCCCAACCCAGGCCCACACCCCTGGAGCGTCCCGCGTCGCAGCAAAGCCGTCAACCCCACCCCGGAGCC
>JAWKRR010000094.1:0-17321 GCA_041389525.1 Myxococcota bacterium
CCCAGACGCCGCAGCCGAAGTAGACGCGGCCGAGCCCGACGCCGACGCGGTGGCCGAGGTCACCGACAGCGTGACCGAGACCGAGCTCCCGGCACCGGACGCGGACGCGGTGTCTGACCTGGACGAAGACGCCGAGGTCCTGGGGCCACCGGAGACCGAGGACGGCTGCCGCCCCGACGAATGCGCCATCGATGACGTGTGCTGGGAGAACCTCGCCGCCGCGCCGGACAACCCGTGCGCGATTTGCCTCGTCTTGGTGGACCGCCTCGCCTGGACCCCCGACGACGAGGCCGAGTGCGACGACGAGGACGCCTGCACCAGCGACGACGCCTGCGTGGACGGCGAGTGCGTGGGCCTGCGCGCCCCCTGCGACGACGGAAACCAGTGCACCGCCGACGTCTGCGACCCGCTGACCGGGGTGTGCTCGTCGACGCCCTCGGACGCCGCCTGCGACGACGGCAACCCCTGCTCCGTGGGCGAGACCTGCGCCGCCGGGACCTGCCAGGGCGGGACGCCGAAGAGCTGCGATGACGGCAACGTGTGCACCAAGGACGCCTGCGTGACGGGCATCGGCTGCGTGCATCAGACCAACGACGGCGTGGCCTGCGAAGACGGCGACACCTGCACCTCCGGCGACACCTGCGTCGGCGCGGTCTGCACGCCCGGCCCGAAGCTCGACTGCGACGACCTCAACTTCTGCACCGTCGACAGCTGCGACGGCCTCGGCGGCTGCAAGCACAGCAACATCGGCTTCATCTGCGCCGACGAGAACCCCTGCACCGACGTGGCGTGCGACCCGAAGAAGGGCTGCGTGTTCCCGTTCAACGATGCGCCCTGCGACGACAAGAGCGCGTGCACCGTGAGCGACCAGTGCGTGGACGGCGTCTGCAGCGGCGCCCCGCTGCCCCTCGACGACGGCAACCCCTGCACCGACGACCTCTGCGACAAGGTGTTGGGCGTGCTGCACGTCGCCAACACCCTGCCTTGCGAGGACGGCGACCTCTGCTCCCTCGGCGACACCTGCGTCGACGCCGTCTGCGTCCCCGGCAAGGGCAAGCCGGTGTGCGACGACAAGAACGTCTGCACCAATGACTCCTGTCAGGCGGCGGTCGGCTGCGTCAACGCCCCGAACGCCCTCCCCTGCGACGACGGCACCGTGTGCACCGAGGGCGACGTCTGCGCCGACTCGGTCTGCGCGGGCTCGCCGATCTCATGCGACGACGGCAACGACTGCACCGCCGACTCCTGCGACCCGGTCAAAGGCTGCGCGAGCACGCTCATCGTCTCGAACTCGTGCCGCCCGAACATCGTCGTCACCAGCCCGGTGCGCGCCGCCACCCTCATCTCGCCCCCGAATCTAGTCACCGTGACCGGCACGGTGAGCTCGGGCGCGGGTCCCATCACCTCGCTGACCGTGAATGGCCAGCCCGCCTTCCTCAGCGGCACCAGCTTCAGCACCTTCGTGCAGGGCAAGATCGGCGGCAACACCTTGATTATCGAGGCGACCGACAGCTTCGGCAGCAAGCGCAAGGTCGTGCAGTCCTACCTCATGGCGAACGCCTACACGGTGCCGAATGTCGGGCCGCCGCTGGCCGGAATGATCGACCCGGGCATCGGCATCTTCCTCGGCCAGGAGGTCATCGACGACGGCAACCACGCACCGCCGGCCGACGACATCGCCTCCATCCTCGAGGGCGTGCTCGCCGGGTTCGACATCGCGGGGCTTATCCCGAGCAACAAGCCCTTCACCACGGTCAACATCCTCGTCGACTACGACATCTGGGTGAAGCAGATCAAAGACACCGGGCGCACCATCAGCCTGATCTCGGGCAACAATGGCCTGGCCCTGACCGCGAAGATCACGGGGCTGAGCGCGAACGTGTGCGCCACCCCAGGCAGCAGCTGCAGCTCGTTCGGGGCGCTCAACGGTACGCTCTCGGCCTCGGCCATCGTCATCAAGGCGACGGTGCGGCTCAGCGTCGACCCGGTGACCCACGCGCTGCAGACCCGGCTCGAGGACGTCCTGGTCGACGTCCAAGGGCTCAACATCTCCATCGGGATTCTGGTCGACTGGATCATCAACTTCTTCGAGCCCACCCTCGAGCAGACCGTCGAGGACGGGTTCAAGGATCAGCTCGTCGGCACCATCGAGCCGATCCTCAGCGAAGCGCTGGTCGGGCTGGCCTTCGACACGACCTTCGACCTGCCGTCTCTGAATCCGGGCGGCGGGACGGTCACGCTGCAGCTCAAGACCGACTTCTCGTCGGCCAAGACCACGCCGGCTGGGATGACGCTGGAGCTGCGCGCCGGGGCGTTCGCGCCGACGGTCATCGCCATCCCCCCTGGGAATCTCGGCTCCATGCTGCGGCGTGGCTGCGGCTCCAACCAGCAGAAGATCTTCTACAGCCAGCTCGACCCGCTGGAGTTGGCGCTGTCCGACGACATCCTCAACGAGCTGCTCTACTCGGCGTGGCGTGGTGGGCTGCTCGAATTCGCAGTCCCCCCCTCGCTGTTCGAGGGCGTCGACCTCAGCGAGTTCGGCGTGACGGAGCTCGACATCAAGGTGCGGGGGCTGCTGGCGCCGACCATCTCGGACTGCAACCCCACCAGCGAGCTGCTGGTGCACATCGGCGACCTGCGCGTGAGCGGCTCGATGAAGATCTTCGGCATCCCGCTCAACGTGGTGATGTACGCCAGCCTCAGCGCCGGCATGAGCCTGAGCGCCGAGAACGGCGAGGTCGGCCTGCAGCTCACCGGCATCAAGGGCATGGACACCGAGGTGACCGTGCTGGAAGACAACCTCATCGACTCGGAGGCGCTCATCGCGGGGCTGATCGAGGAAAACCTAGTCCCGGCTCTGCTCGGCGCCATCGGCGGCGGCAGTTTGGGCGGCTTCCCGCTGCCCGAGATCGACCTCGGCGGCTCCGTCGTCTCGATCAACCCGTCCAAGATTGTGCGTATCGGCGGGAACACCGTCGTCGGCGGAGACCTCAAGTGAAGAGCACACGATACTTCAGCGCGTCGATGGGGTTGTGGCTCGAGAGCCGACCCACAGCCCCCCCGTCCCGCCCGCTTGGCCGCGAGGCACATGGCGGCGTTGCACCTCGTCGACGTGCTTCAGCACGACTCCTCGCCGCGTCTTGCCATGCACCACGGGGCCAAGCGCTCGCTCGGTCCGTTCTGTTGATCGGCTCTCTGGTCTTCGCCGGAGCGTGCGATGGCGGGAACGACCCGGTGAGCGACGTGGCCTCCGATGTGGAGGTCATCGCGGACGCGACGCCCGACGCGACGCCCGACGCCACGACGGACACCACGCCCAAGCCGGACGCCGACGCCGCGGTGGATGGCGCGTCGGACGCCGATGCGAGCCCGGACGCGGTCACGGACGCGGACTCGATCTCGGGCGGTGATGCCGACGCCGACGCGACGCCCGACGCCAAGCCGCCGGTCCCCTGCCCCGCCGAGACGGACTGCGACGACGGGCTGGCCTGCACGGTCGACGGCTGCCAGATGCCGGGCGCCGTGTGCACCTGGACGCTCGAGGCGGGGAGCTGCCTCATCAATGGCGTGTGCCGGGCGGTGGGCGAGGCGGACCCGAACAACCCGTGCCGAGTGTGCGACGCGGCCAAGCCCTACGCCTGGACGGCGCGGGCCGATGCCAGCGCGTGCGACGACGGCAACGCCTGCACGAAGCTCGAGGCGTGCGCCGGTGGCTTCTGCGTGGGCGAGCCCATGCCCTGCTCCGACGGCGAGGGCTGCACCATCGACAGCTGCGACCCGAAGGTGGGCTGCGCGAGCAAGCCCGTGGCCGAAGGGGAGGCATGCCAGGACGGCGACGCCTGCACCGTGGGCGAAGTCTGCAGCTTCGGCGAGTGCGTCGGCACCGCGCTGGATTGTGACGACGCCAACCCGTGCACCGACGACACCTGCGACCCGCTGGGCGGCTGCAAGTCCGTCCCAAACTCGGCGCCCTGCGAGGATGGTGACCTCTGTACCACAGGCGACACCTGCGTGGACGGTGCCTGCGTCACCGGCGGCGTCGAGACCTGCGACGACGGCAGCGCGTGCACCTTCGACCTGTGCGACGAGGACGTCGGCTGCGTCCACATCCCGAGCGAGAGCCCCTGCTGCGTAGGCGCCACCTCGATCTGCGAGGACGGCGACCCCTGCACCGAGGACCTCTGCGACCCCGGCACGGGCGGCTGCACCAGCGAGCCCAGCGCGGCCAAGTGCAACGACGGCGACGCCTGCACCAGCGGCGACACCTGCTCCGAGGGCGGCTGCGTCGGCGCCCCGGTCAACTGCGACGACAACAACCCCTGCACGGTCGACAGCTGCAACAAAGTGCAGGGTTGCTTTCACCAGACGTTGGAAGGCGGCACCTGCGACGACGGCAAGGCCTGCACCACCGGGGACACCTGCGTGGCGGGCAGCTGCGTGGGCGACGACAGCACCTGCGTGTGCGAGCCGACCTTCAGCGACGACGCGGTCAAGCTGAACTTCGTCGCGTTGGGTGACGGCGGGAAGCCTGGCGAGGGGCTCGACCTCGACCAGGACCCGGCGACCTGCGCGCCGATCACCCAGCCCTGCTCCGGCGGCATCAACAACAGCCTGGGCGCCCTCGCGGGCTTCGCGAACAAGCCCCTGCTCGAGGCGGTGACGGACGGCGACGTGATGTTGCTGCTCGAGGTGCGCGAGAAGACCGCCAGCACCATCCTGCTGGCCGCCTATCAGGGCGAGCTCGACCCCTCGAACCCAGACTGCGACTTCCAGACTCAGAGCTGCGTGTACCAAGCGAGCAGCCTGACCATCGACCCGAAGACCTGCGTGCCGTTGGTGGCGTTGCCGGGGACGATCACCGGCAACAAGATCGTCGCGGGCGGCAAGAACAGCATCTTCCCCTTCAACCTGCCCCTGGGCGGCGCGAGCCTGGAGATCACGCTCTTCAACGTGCGCTTTGAGGGCACGGGGACCTTCGTCGACGGCAAGCTCACGGCGGTGGAGGGCGTGCTCGGCGGCGCGGTCCCGAAGGCGGCGCTGTCCGCGGCGATCGACCAGCTCCCGCCTGACTCGTTGCCGGCCGGTATCCCCCTGGTCCTCATCAAGAGCTTCATCGAGGAGCTGGACACCGATATCGACGCCAACGGCGACGGCATCAAGGAGTCCGCCTCCATCGGATTGCGCGTGAAGGCCATCGACGCGACGATCAGCGGACCCGAGTAGCTGGGGCTTGGCGCGGCGCGCTCAGAGCGTTGCCCGCGGTGCCCGCGCGTGCTAGTTCACCGCCTGTCTTCCCAGGAGCGGAACGTGTCGAAGGACCCGACAATTGGCGGCTTTGAGGACCAGGTCATCACCACGCGCCTGTCCAGCTTGGGCGAGTGGGCGCGCAAGGGTGTGAACTGGGCCCGCAGCTACAGCCTCTTCCAGTACCCCTTCGTCACCGCGTGCTGCGGCATGGAGTACATGGCGGCCGCCGGACCGCAGCATGACCTGGCCCGCTTCGGCGCTGAGGTCCCGCGTTTTTCGCCGCGCCAAGCCGACGTCCTCTGGGTCGTGGGCACCATCACCCACAAGAACGCCCCGGTCCTGCGCCGCATCTTCGAGCAGATGGCCGAGCCCAAGTGGGTCGTCGCGTTCGGTGTCTGCGCGTCCACGGGCGGCTTCTACGACAACTACGCGACTGTGCCGGGCATCGACCACATCATCCCGGTGGACGTGTACATCCCGGGCTGTCCGCCGCGCCCTGAGGCGGTCATGGACGCCATCATGATGCTGCAGGACCAGGTCAAGGCCGGTCCGGCGCGCTTCTTCGACGAGACCGACACGGTGGCCATCGAGGACCGCGTCGAGGCGATGCCGCCTGAGCTCACCGAGACCGGCTGGTAGGGCGCGTCGCTCGGGCTCGGCTCGCGCGCTCAGCGTGAGGCGAGGCGCTCGCGCGCGGCGTCGCGGCGCTCTCTGGGCACGTAGACGCGCTCCAGGCGCAGCGTGCGCTCGTATCGGTCGTAGAGGTCGGTGACCTCCTCGATGCGCTGAACCCGCTGGCTCGCGTCGATGACGAGCAGCGGATCCGCCCGTAGGTGGCTGGGTTTTTGCGCGTAGCGGCTGAGGACCGGGCGCGCGGTGAGGCGCACGGCCTCGGGCTCGGTGGCCAACAGCGCGGCGACCCGCGACTCGGTCGCGGCGTCCAGCGGGTGGCGCAGCTCCGCGGCCAGGGCGAGCGGGCGATCCTCGGCGATGCGTATGGCCCAAGGGTTGTCAGAGGTCAGCAGCCGCGAGCGCAGCCAAGCGTCGTCGCAGGCTACGAACGCCTCCGGATCGCCCGGAAAGCGCGCCTCGTCCCCGACCGCGCTCAGCCACTGCCGCAGCATGGCGTCGTAGATGTCGGACTTCGGGTGGAAGTAGACCATCTGGAACATGTGGTAGCGCGCCAAGAGGAAGTGCTCGAAGGCGGGCAGCGCGCGCTGATCGATCCCGAGGCGCACCACGTCGCCGTCCGGGACCGCGCGGGCTTGGGAGACCAGCCAGTCCAGGTCGTAGTGGCCGTAGCTCACGCCCGCGAAGAGGCTGTCGCGCAGCAGGTAGTCCATGCGGTCCACGTCGAGCTCGCCCGACACCACGCTGTGCAGCAGCGGCCGCAGGTTGACGCCGTCGATGACGAAGGTGGAGCCGGAGTCGAGGTGGCTCTCGATGAGCGCCGCGATGGCCTCCGGGGTCACGCCCTCAGGGGCGCCCGCACGCGCCAAGATCTCGGTCAACCCGCTGGCCAGCACCAGCGCCATGGTCATGTCCTCGTGGGAGGCGCGCCCGGTCAGAGCGCCGACCGCGCGCGCCGGCAGCGTCGAGCGGTCTGGCAGCAGCGCTTCGGCGGCGTGGCTCAGCGGCGGGTGCCCGATGTCGTGGAGCAGCGCGGCGAAGCGCACCGTCTGCCGAAGGCGCGCGCCCTCAGGCCCCGTCAGCCACGGCGCGCTCTGCGCGAGGGCGTCGAAGAGCCGTCCGGCGAGGTGCATCGCGCCCAGGCTGTGCAGGTAGCGGTTGTGCACAGCCCCCGGGAAGGCGTGCTCGGCGAACCCGAGCTGCTTCACGCGACGCAGCCGCTGAAAGTGCGGCGAATCGATGACGGCGAGCTCTGCACGGCTGACCCGTATCGGGCCGTGGAGCGGATCGCGCAGCTCTACGTGGTCAAGGCGCGTCGTGGTCATGCCATGGACTCCGTGCGGCCGGCGGGATAGCTTCGCCACGCAGTGACGAACGGCGCCGACGCTCCCCCAATCGGCCGCCTGTTGCAACGGGAGGCGACCGTGGATAACTGGGAACTAGGCCCCGCCGAGCTGGTGGCCCTGCGAGAGGCCGGCACGCCGTTCGTGCTGCTGGACGTCCGGACGCCCATGGAGGCTGAGATCTGCAGCATCGAGGGCAGCGTGCTCATCCCGCTGCAAGAGCTGCAGCAGCGCCACGCCGAGGTCCCGCGGGACGCCCAGGTCGTCGTGTACTGCCACCACGGCATGCGCAGCCTGCAGGCCGCGATGTTCCTCAAGCAGCAGGGGGTGAGCCAGGTGCGCTCCCTGGCGGGCGGCATCGATCTGTGGTCGCGCACAGTCGATGGGAGCGTCCCCCGCTACTGAGCGGGAGCGGGCTGACCCACGGTCTCGATGGAACCCTGAAAATGCGACGGGCCGACCCCGGTGAGGAGTCGGCCCGTGCAAGTGGGTCGGTCCGTAGACCGCCCTGGAGGCGCCACCCGGATTTGAACCGGGGATGAAGGATTTGCAGTCCTCTGCCTTACCACTTGGCCATGGCGCCGTGCGCGAACGTGATTACCCAGTCCCAGAGCCGGTGTCAACCGCCTCGAAGCGCCCACTGGCGGAGCCCTGCGGCCTCCCCTGCCCAGAGCGCACGAGGTCCTCGCTCAAAGGGAGATGCTGCTGAGTCGCCACGCGCCCTCGGCGACCCCGTCTCGGCGCAGCGCTACTGGCACCTGCATCTCGTCATCCCGCAGCAGGAAGACCTTGATCCGGTCCTCGTTGGGCCGCAGCTCGGTCGGGACGGTGCGCGCCACGCGGAAGGAGCCGGGCTCGTCGATCGCGTCGAGGTAGAGCCCGATGTTCCGACGCAGCTTCGCCCACGAAAACCCGATGAACCCGGCCAGCGCGCGCGGCGCCGACAGCTCGTCGGGGTGGGTCAGGGCCTGCAGCTCGAGCCAGGTCTCCTCTTTGTCCTCGAGCATGGCGGCGCTGAACATCGCGGTGAGCACTGGGCGAACGTCGCGGATCTCGGGGGTGTCAGGGGTCTCGGCCTCATCCGTGTTCACCCGGCGGCTCGGCCCCGGCTTGGCCGCCTTCGCGGCAGCCGTCGCGGCTGCGGCCACGGCCCCACCCTCGCCGGCCTCCGCGGCCTTCGACACGGGTGCGGCCGCCGCGCTGCGCCCGGTCGCGCGAGGGGCTGGCGCCTGCACGCCGCCCTCGAGGCAGTCTGCGATGCGCCGCAGGGACGCCGCGATGTCGTCGAGCCGCTCAAGCACCGGCCGCATGGCCTCGGCCGCCGTCTCCGAATCACTCATCAGGACTCCTTCGCGGCGATCCACCCGAGGGTGACCGCGCCATGCCATGTCGACGAGCCCGCCGCGCCGCGATGGCGCCGTGCGACGAAGGCTCAGCGCCCGCCCGTCCCCTTGGCTGCCTGACTTCCGCTCATGCACAGCACGAGATCGGCTGCCCGGATCTTCTGGAAATCGAACTTCACCGCCGGATTGGGGTCACGCTCATAGAGCGCGCGGGCGCGCCCATTGGCGTCGCCACAGCTGACGATCTCTTTGGACCACGCGGCGTTGCGCAGCGTGTAGTCCGAGTCCAGCGGCGGGAGATGGTGCGACAGGTTCTGCTCGCGAAACCCGAGCGGCATCTTGCCGTCCATCTCGGGCGGCGTCGCTACGTCGGGTCGCACACCGACCACCTGGAGCGTCCGCCCGCTGGGGCTGTAGTACCGAGCGACCGTCAGCTTGATGTAGTAGTCGTCGCGCAGCAGCGGGGAGAAGAGCGTCTGCACGCTGGCCTTGCCGAAGGTCCGGTCGCCCACGATCAGCCCGCGCCCGTTGTCTTGGATGGCCGACGCAACGATCTCGGACGCTGACGCCGACCCATCGTTGACCAGGACGACCAGGGGCACGTCCCAGGTGCCTTCGGGGCGGGCGCGGTAGGTCTCGTCGGCCTCGGTGCGATTCTTCACGGTGACGATGACGCCGCTGCGCAAGAACGCGTCCGCCACCTCGATGCCCTGCTTGAGCAAGCCGCCCGAGTTGTTTCGGAGATCGAGCACCAGGCCCTTGAGCCGGCCCCCGGGCGCCTGCCGCTGCAGGTCCTCGTAGTTGCGCTTGAGCTCATGCATCGTCGTCGGGACGAAGCCGGTCACCTTGATGTAGCCGACTCCCGGGTAATCCGGCAGCAGGTCGCCCTGGACGTTCTTGATGTCGATCCGCGACCGAACGATCGGGATGTCGAAGGGCTCGGGCATCCCCTCGCGCTCGATGGTGAGCTTCACAGTCGAGCCACGCTTGCCGCGGATGCGGTTGACGACCTTGGGCAGCAGCTCGCCCTTGATGTCGTGCCCGTCGACCTTGAGGATGACGTCGCCCGCCCGAAGGCCCGCCGCTACGGCGGGCTGCCCGACCAGCGGGCTCTCGACGATGGTGTACTCGCTCTCTTGCCGCTTGGTCAGCAGCGCGCCGATCCCGTCGAAGCTCGAGTCGGTGATCTCCTTGGTGGAGTCCTCCCACGCCTCCTTCGCGATGAGCGACGAGTGGGGATCCAGCGAGTACATGTAGCCCTGAGCCGCCGCCACCCACGCCTTCTTGAGCGTCCACTTCGGGCTCTTGCCCAGCTCGCGCGCGGCGAACTCCATGACCCGATCGAAGTCCGACGAGGTGAAGCGCGCCTTGACCCACGAGTCGTCCATCAGGCGGTTGCGCGCCTCGATCCGATCCCGCAGCGCCTGAATCTCCTCGTCCGACAGGCGCTTCTTCGGCTCCTCCTCGGCCTCGACCTCCTCGAGCACGACGAAGCGGTCGGAGGGCTTGAGCTTGCGCATCTTGCCCTTCAGGCGCCCCTTCTCATCGGGGTGATCCTTGCGCAGGTTGTAGAAGGACTCCGGCAAGAGCAGCAGCGTGTGGTCCTCGTCGGAGGCCACGGCGAAGGTCGCGGCCTGCGCGAACGCTTTGCCCTCGTCGATGTTCGCCTCGATGTAGCGCTCGCGAACGAACCCGCGGACCTCCTCGAAGTTGGTGCGATCGAAGGGGACCGCCGCCCAATAGTCCTTGTCCTCGTCTTCCTCGGTGTCTTCCTGGTTCTTCGGCTTGGCGACCTGGAGCTTGCCGTCCGCGGCCGCCCCTGCGGACGCCGCCGGCTGCCCGCTGGTGGGCGCGCCCGCGCGGTTCGGCTCGGCGCCGATGGGGACACCGCCGCCCTGACTCGCCAGCGAGGGTGAGTCTGAAGCGCTCGCGTTCTCGAGGCCAGGTGCCTCGGCCGCGCCGCAACCCGCCGCCAGGGTCAAGAGCAGCGCCAGCCCCAACGGGAGCGCGCCGCCCCGCAGTGAGCGGTGGTCCCATAGTGAAAATGGCGTCATCGATCGATCTCCAAATGAGCCGCCGACTCGGTGGCCAGCTACTGAGGCAAGCATAGCGGGCGTGAGGCTGCTCTTACAAGGTAACGCTCTGTGAGGGACGCGGCTGTAGCCCGCTCGACACAACAGCGTACGTCCGGCGTCCCTTCCCGGCCCTGCCCGCGGACACTGCGGCGACGTCGGCGCGGGGCGAGCGCAGGCGACGGCTACTCGACGCCCGTGTGGCCGAAGCCGCCATCGCCGCGCGCGGTGTCATCGAGCGAGTCGACGACCACCACCTGCGCGTGAGCGACCCGTGCGACCACAAGCTGGGCGACCCGCTCGCCCCGTCGCACGACGTAGGGCTCGGAGCCCAGGTTCGCCAGCAGCACGCCAAGCTCGCCCCGGTAGTCCGAGTCGATGGTCCCGGGCGCGTTGGGGACGGTCACGCCGTAGCGAAGGGCCAAGCCCGAGCGAGGGCGCACCTGAACCTCGAATCCAGCGGGGATGGCCAGCGCCAACCCCGTGGGGACGACGCACCGCGCGCCGGGAGCAAGCGTAAGCGGCTCCTCGACGGCGGCGACGACGTCCATACCTGCCGCCCCCTCGGTCATGTACCGTGGGAGCGGCAGGTCGGAATCACGTTCCGGCCGGATCCACCGCATGCGGAGGACCGGCCGGTCGATGTCGCTCTCAGTTCCCGCCATCTTCCAGAGCGGCGCGGCGCGAGAGCTTGATCTTGCCCTGGCGATCGATGCCGATCACCTTCACCAGCACCTCGTCGCCCTCATTGATGACGTCCGTGGTCTCGCGGACGCGCTCATTGGCGAGCTCGGAGATGTGGCAGAGGCCCTCTTTGCCGCCGGTGATGGCGATGAAGGCGCCGAAGTCGACGGTCTTCACGACCTTGCCGAGGTAGACCTCGCCGATCTCCGGGTCCTCGGTGAGGCCACGGATCATCTCGATGGCCTTGGCCGCCGCCTCGCCGTCGGTCGCCGCGACCGCGACCCGACCCGAGTCGTCCACGTCGATCTGAACGCCGGTGGCGTCCACGATGCCGCGGATGTGCTTGCCGCCGGGACCGATGAGGTCACGGATGCGCTCGGGGTTGATGAGGACGGTGAAGATGCGCGGCGCGTACTCGGAGAGGTCGCCCGCCGGCTCGGTGATGCACTTGGCCATCTCGCCGAGGATGTGCTTGCGGCCAGCACGCGCCTGCTCCAGGGCGGTGCCGAGCACCTCCCAGGGCAGCGAGTCCATCTTGATGTCCATCTGGAGCGCCGTGACGCCGTCCGCGGTACCGATGACCTTGAAGTCCATGTCGCCGAGGTGGTCCTCGTCGCCGAGGATGTCGCTGAGCACCGCGACGCGCTTGCCGTCGGAGATGAGGCCCATGGCGATGCCGGCGACCGGCTTCAGCACGGGGACGCCGGCCGACATGAGCGCCAGCGAGGAGCCGCAGACCGTCGCCATCGACGACGAGCCGTTGGACTCGAGGATCTCGGAGACCACGCGGATGGTGTACGGGAACTCGGTCTCACCGGGGAGCACCGGCAGCATGCCGCGACGGGCCAGCGCGCCGTGGCCGATCTCGCGACGGCCCGGGCTACGCAGCATCCGCACTTCGCCCACCGAGAAGGGGGGGAAGTTGTAGTGCAGCATGAAGCGCTCTTCGTACGAGCCCGACAGCGCGTCCACGCGTTGGGTGTCGGACTTGGTGCCGAAGGTGATGACCACCAGGGCCTGGGTCTCGCCACGCGTGAAGAGTGCGGAGCCGTGAGTACGCGGCAACACGCCGACTTCGCACGCGATCTCGCGGATGTCCGCCAGACCACGGCCGTCGATGCGGCGTCCCTCGGCCAGCACGCCCTCGCGGACCACGTCCGACTTCAGGTGGCTGACCAGCGAGCCGACCTCGCGACCGCGCTCGGCCGCGACGTCGCCGAGGGCCTCCATCACCTGACCGGGGATGGCGCCCATGCTGGCGTAGCGGGTCTCCTTCGACTGGATGTACGCGGCCTCTTTCACCAAGGGGCGGGCGATCTTCTCGACCTGGTCGATGAAGGCCTGGTCCTTGACCGGGGCGGTCCACTCGTACTTCTTCTTGCCGACCTTCTTGCGCAGCCGCTCGATGCAATCGAGCACCGGCAGCATCGACTCGTAGCCGAACTTCAGCGCGGCGACGACGTCGGCCTCCGGCAGCTCCTTGAGCTCGCCCTCGACCATCACGAGGCCCTCGCGGCGCGCGGCCACGAAGATGTCGCACTCGCTGGTGGCCTTCTGGCTCATCAGCGGCGCGGCGATCAGCTTGCCGCCGTCGCGGCCGACGACGCAGCCGGCGATGGGGCCGCCCCACGGGATGTCGCTGATGTGCAGCGCCGCGGAGGCGCCGATGAGGGCGATCAAGCCGGGATCGTTCTCGCCGTCAGCGGACAGCACCGTGGCGACGATCTGCACCTCATGGTTGAAGCCGTCGGCGAAGAGCGGGCGCAGGGGCCGATCGATGATGCGGCTCGAGAGCACGGCGTCCTGCGACGGACGGCCTTCGCGCTTGAAGAAGCCACCGGGGATTCGTCCCGCCGCGTAGGTCTTCTCGACCAGGTCGCAGGTGAGCGGGAAGAAGTCGATGCCGGGGCGCGGCTTGCCGGAGCCCGTGGCGGTGACGAGGACGACCGTGTCGCCCATGCTGGCGAGGACGCTGCCGTTCGCTTGCTTGGCCATGCGGCCGGTTTCGAGCGTCAGGGTGCGACCACCAAATTCGGTGGTCTCGGTCACGATATTCGGAAATAGAGACAAGGCAGGACTCCTGCGTGGGCAGGTGCCGAAGCCTGGTCCACCCCGTCTCGACGGCTCGATCCCGGTGCGCGCGCCGCGGCGTCACGCACGCGGTTCGGGCCGTCGAGACGACGCGTCCAGGGGGCACCCGCGTGGAAAGAAGGACTCCGCGCCAACCGACGCGGAATCCGGACGGACTAGCGGCGAATGCCGAGCTCGGCGATGGTCGTGCGGTAGCGGTCGATGCCCTGCTTCTTGAGGTAGTTGAGCAGGCGTCGACGCTGACCGACCAGCTTGAGCAGGCCACGGCGGGTCATGAAGTCCTTCTTGTGCACCTTCAGGTGCTCGGTGAGCTGCGTGATGCGGCTACTGAGCAGGGCAACCTGGACTTCGGTAGAGCCGGTGTCGCTGTCGGACTTCTTGAAGCGGTCAATCACTTCGCGCTTCGCTTCTGGCTGTAGCCCCATGGGCTTTCTCCTCGATGTGTCACTTTCAATCGCTGTGGTTCAAGCGCGCGGACCCTAGTCGGCGACCGGCGCATTGTCAATGACAGAGTCGGCATCCTCGGTCGGCTTCGCGGCGCGCGACTCGGGCGCGAAGCCCCGGACTACCATGAGGCAGTCATCCTCTGTGCGCCGGACCATCGCGAGGGCGCCACCGTCCGGGTCGACCACCATCAGCTCGGGCTCGGGGCCCGCCGCCGCGATGCGTCGCCCCTCCACGATAGCCTGAGCGTCCGCCGCGTTCAGGGTCCGCACGGGGATGTCCGGGAGCGCATGGGGCAAGGTCAGAACCGAGCTGGCGCTGACGCGGTCCGAAGAGAAGGCGTCCTCGACTTTGAAAGGCCCCACCCGCTCGCGGCGCAGCGCCGCGAGGTGGGCCGGGACGCCCAGCGCCAGCCCGAGATCCCGCGCGAACGAGCGCACATAGTAGCCCTTGCCCACATGGAGCCGCACGTCGATGTCCAGACCGTCGATGCCCAGCAGCTCGAGCCCATCGCAGACGACCTGGCGCGGCTCCGGGGCCACGGACTCGCCCGCGCGCGCACGGCTCATGAGGCTGCGGCCGGCGACCTTGATGGCCGAATAGACCGGCGGCGTCTGAAGCTGCTCGCCTTCGAATCCCTTCAGCGCCTCCAGCACGCGCTCGCGCGACACCGCGTCGGGCGGAATCTCGCGCTCCTCGATGACGCTGCCCTCGGCGTCCAGGGTGTCGGTCGCTACGCCCAGCCGCACGAGGGCGCGGTAGGTCTTGTCCCACCGCATCACCCAGGGGCTGAGCTTCGTCCCCTCGCCGACGAGCACGAGCAGCAAGCCGGTCGCCAGAGGGTCCAAGGTCCCGCCGTGACCGGCGCGGCCGGTGTCGAGCGCGCGTTGGACGGACCGCATCTCCGTGAAGGAGGTCGGTCCCGCTGGCTTATCGATGCACACCAGGCCGTGGGGACCGGCGCCGGGATCGCGAGCGCGCCTCCGACTCACCCAGCGTCCTCGCTGCCCTCGTCGCTTTCGCTGTCCGCGTCTGGCTCTTCGGGCTCGGCCGGCGTGATGTCCAGCTCGCGCAAGATCTCCTCGACGCGACGCCCGTGGTCCACGGAGTCGTCGCGCAGGAACCGTAGGTCTGGCGTGATCCGCATCCGGATCTCCTGACCGACTCGGGTCCTGAGAAAGCTGGACGCACGCTCGAGCGCCGCCGCGATCGCGGCCTCGTCCCCGCCCATCGGGTAGTAGTGAACCCGGGCGAGCGAGAGGTCGCGCGTCACGTCGACGCCGGTGATCACGACCTGCCGCAGGAGCTCCTCGCGGGACTCCTGCTGCAGCGTCACCGCGAGGATCTCTCGAACCCTAGAGCCGAGTCGATCCGTGCGGTGAAAGGGGCGCTTCTTCGCCATGGCGCGCTCCCCTGACTCAGATGTCGAGCTTCTGCTTGATCTCGACGAACTCGAAGCACTCGATCTCGTCGCCGACCTTCAGGTCGGAGTAGTTCTCGAGTCGCACGCCGCACTCGTGACCGCGGTCCACCTCGGCCACGTTTTCCTTGAAGCGGCGGAGCGAGGCGACCTTGCCGGTGTAAATCAAGCGACCGTCGCGGACCAGGCGCGCCTTCGCGTTTCGCGTCAGCTTGCCCTGGAGCACCGCGCAGCCGGCGATGCTGCCGGAGCCCTTGAGGCTGAACACCTCGCGGACCTCTGCCTTTCCGAGGAAGCTCTCCTCGATGATCGGCGAGAGCAGGCCCTCCATCGCGGCTTTGACCTCGTCGATGGCGTCGTAGATGACCGAGTAGAGGCGAACGTCGACGCCGTCCTGCTCGGCCTGCGCCTTCGCCTTCTTCTCCGGCCGCACGTTGAAGCCGATGATGATGGCGTTGGAGGCGGTCGCCAGCGACACGTCGGACTCGCTGATCGGACCGACGGCGCCGTGGATGATGCGCACCTCGAGCTCGGGGTGCTCAAGCTTCTCGAACGCGGTTCGGAGCGCCTCGAGCGAGCCCTGGACGTCGGACTTCACGATGAGGGCCAGCGTCTTCACCTCGCCGGACTCGGCGAGCTTCTGCAGGTCCTCGAGCGAGACGCGCTTGCGCTCGCCGACCATGCGGGAGGCGCGGTCCTTGGTCTCGACGTGCGAGACGATGGAGCGCGCGTCCTTGTCGTCCTTGACGACGAAGAACTTCTCCGAGGGCGGCGGCACCTGGTCCAGACCGAGCACCGTGACCGGGTCGGACGGGAAGGCCTCTTTCACCATCTCGCCGGCGTCGTTGACGAGCGCGCGGACGCGCCCCATCGCCTTGCCGGCCACGATGATGTCGCCCGTGCGGAGCGTGCCGCGCTCGATGAGCACGGTCGCGACGGGGCCACGGCCGCGGCTCAGTTCGGCCTCGACCACCACACCGGCGGCGGGGCAGTCGACGACCGCTTCGAGATCGAGCAGCTCCGACTGCAGGTAGACCGACTCCAGCAGCTCAGCCACGCCCTGCCCTGTGATGGCGGACACGTCGATCATCTGCGTGTCGCCGCCCCACTCTTCCGCGACCAGGCCGTGCTCGGTCAGACCCTGGCGCACGCGCTTCGGGTCCGCGTTCTCTTTGTCGATCTTGTTGACCGCGACCACGATGGGGACGCCCGCCGCCTTCGCGTGGCTGATGGCTTCCGCGGTCTGCGGCATCACGCCGTCGTCCGCCGCGACCACCAGGATGACGATGTCAGTCACCTGGGCGCCGCGCGCACGCATCGCCGTAAAGGCCGCGTGACCGGGCGTGTCGAGGAAGACCAAGTGCCGCTCGACACCGCCGATCTCCACCGGGACCTTGTAGGCGCCGATGTGCTGGGTGATGCCGCCCGCCTCACCCGCGGCGACGCGCGCCTTGCGGATGCGGTCGAGGAGCGAGGTCTTGCCGTGGTCGACGTGGCCCATGACCGTGACGACCGGAGCGCGACGCAGCGACTCCTTCTTCTCGGTGTCGACGAGCGGGATGTAGTCCTCAATGTTAAAGGACACATTCTCGACAGTGAACTCGTACTCCTGCGCGATGAGCGTGACCGTATCCATGTCCAGGACATGGTTCACGGTGACCATCTCACCCATCTGCATGAGGTACTTGATGATGGCACCGGCCTTCACGCTCAGCTGGACCGCGAGGTCGCTGACCGTCACCGTCTCGCCCATCTTCACGACGCGTTTAGACGCCTTCGGGATGGTGATCTCAGTGCCGACGCCGGTCTTGCGACGCTTGCTGGTACGACGCTGACGGCCGCGCGACGCGTCGTCGAAGCCGCCCTGCTTGTCGCGGTCATAGGCGACGCGGCCGCCCTTGCGGCGCTTGCGGTCAGGCGCCGCACCGGTCTTGTCGCTGCGGTCGGCCATGGGGCCCGCGAGATTGGGTCCGCCGGGGGGGCCGAAGTCGCGTCCCGCACCGGGACCGCGGGGGCCACCGGGGCCACCAGGGCCGCCGGGACCGCG
>JAWKRR010000095.1:0-14829 GCA_041389525.1 Myxococcota bacterium
GGCCGCCGGGACCGCGGGGGCCACCGGGACCACCAGGGCCGCCGGGACCACCAGGCCCGCCGGGACCACGTGGACCGCCAGGCCCACCGGGGCCACCCATCGGGGGGCGGCGCAGCGGAGGCCGCTCGTTTCTGCGCTGGCTGCGCTCGAGGACGGCCGGATCAATGCGCCGGACGACCTGCACATAGCTCTCACGCGCGTCTGGCACCGCACCCGTCGGGGCGTTGACGGGGGTCTCGCCCGTGTACGACGACTCGGCGCGGCCTTCCTCGCGGTTGGTGGCCGGCGCAGCGGCCGCAATCTCGGTCGAGGCTGGCGGCCCCGGCTCGTCGGTCGCGGGGTTGGCAACCGGCGCCGGGCCGATGTCGACCACCTCACGCATGAGCGGCGCCGGCTCGACGACGACGGGCGCCGGCTCGGGCTCGGCTTTCGCGGCGACCACTGGCGCTGCGGCGACGGGCGCCTTGGCGGCGGGCGGCGGCGTCTGCGCGCTCACCTCGGCCGTGGCTCTCGGGGTAGCGGGCGCAGCGGCGCCTGCCACACGACGGCGCACGGGGGCGGCCTCGGCAGGCGGGGCCGCGGCGGTCGCTGCGGCGGGAGCGGGAGCGTCAGTGCGCTCGTCGCCACGGCGACGGCGACGGATGACCGTCTTCTGGACACGCTTCTCCGTGACCTCGCCGGACGGGTTGTCCCGCAGCGCGGCGCGCACGAGTGCAGCGTCCTCTTCGGTCAACTGCGCGAGGTGGTTCTCCACCTCGATCCCCAGCTCATGGCATCGCGCCTCGACCACGGTGTGATCCAGGCCCAGATCCTTAGCTAGCTCGTATACGCGTACTCTGCTCATTCCCATCCATCTCGCGGCAAGACCGCGCAGTCACAACGTCTCCGAGGGGGTCGCCCTCGCGACGGGGAGGCGGTTCATAGCACCCGACCCTGTGATTGTAAACGCTGCAATCCCGACGCGAGCCACGCGACACGCGCCGCCAAAGCGGCTCTCTTCACCACGACCGGCACGCCGCCCAATGGCGCCCCTGAGCGAGACATGGCGGACCGGCAGTCGGCCAACTCGGACGGGCTCTCCGCCCGCTCCCCCGCATCCTCTATATGGTGTGACCGACGACCACCCGCCACCGCGCGGTCCAGCTCGACCACGAAGGCAGCGCGCACCGACGCGAGCAGGCTCTCGCGGTCCACTTGAACTGAGCAGCGCAGGCCGCGCCCAAACGCGCGACGCTTTATCGCGAGCTCGACGCAGTCCGCCGTTGGGCAGACATTGACGCCTCGCCCCCCAGCGCGGCGCCGGAGATCCGGCACCACGCGAGGTCCATCGGCCACGAAGCGAACCAGCTCTCCGCGCGGCCGCTTCGAGCGGCAGGCGGCACAGGCGCGCATTGAGACCGATGTCGCTGAATCACGCTCCGTCACCCGGTATCACGTCTCCATCGGTGCTCGCCGGCGCATCCTTCACGACCACCGCTTTGCCACCCGAACGGAGGCGGGCCATCGCCGCCTCTCGCCCATCGGGGGCCCAGAGCTTGTTGGTGGAGCGCGCCTCGACGAGGTCCTCGCAGGTGTCCTGCAGCCGCATCGCGAAATCCTCATCGACGTCAGGCACGCCGGTGATCTCCGTCGCGTCCGCGTTGATGATGTTCTCCGCCGAGTGAAAGCCCAGCTTGAACATGTACTCGATGTTGCTGCGGTCGAACTCGGGCATCTCTTTGGCGAGGAAGTAGCGGAGCTCGTCCTTGAACTCCTCGACCTTGCTCTCGCTCGTGATGTCGATGCGCCAGCCGACGAGCTGCGAGGCGAGTCGCACGTTCTGACCGCGCCGGCCGATGGCCAGCGAGAGCTGGTCGTCAGGGACGATGAGCTCGATGGTCTCGTTCTTCTCGTCGATGAGCACGCGGCTCACCTCGGCGGGGGCGATGGCGTTGCAGACGAACTTCGCGATGTCGTCGCTGTAGGGGACGATGTCCACCTTCTCGCCGCGCAGCTCCTGCACGACGGCCTGCACGCGGCTGCCCTTCATGCCGACGCAGGCGCCGACCGGATCCACGTCCAGGTCGCGGCTGGCCACGGCGATCTTCGTGCGCTCACCGGGCTCGCGGGCGACGGCGACGATGCGCACGATGCCCTCATAGATCTCGGGCACTTCCATCTCGAAGAGCTTGAAGATGAGGCCGGCGTCGGTGCGGCTCAGGACGATCTGCGGCCCGCGCGAGTCGGAGCGGATCTCCTTCACGTAGGCCTGGACGCGGTCGCCGGCGCGGTAGCTCTCGCGATGCATCTGCTCGCGGCTCGGCAAGATGCCCTCGGCGCGACCGAGGTCGACGATGACGTGGCCGCGCTCGAAACGACGCGCGATGCCGGTCACGAGCTCGCCCTGGCGGTCCTTGTACTCCTCGAAGATCTTCGCGCGCTCGGCCTCACGCACCCGCTGGATGATGACCTGCTTGGCCGTCTGCGCCGCGATACGCCCGAAGGTGCTCCGCGCCTGCTTGATGCCGAGGATGTCGCCGTACTTGCGGTCCTCCTCCTCGGCCCGGCCCAGGTCCTGGTCCAGGTAGAAGATCTGGAAACCCAGCTCGTCGCCGACCTCGGCCTCAGGGTCGACCCGCTTGGCCTGGTCGAGCGAGATTTGGCGGTCCTTCGTCTCGATGTCCTCGAGATCCACCTCCTCGACCACCTCCATGTACTGGAAGAGCTCGACCTGGCCGATCTCGGGATTGAAGACCGCCTCCATCTCGCGCTCGAGCCCGAAGACCTTGTGAGCCGCAGTCTCGATGGCGCTCTCGATGGCCTGGACCAGCACATCTCGCGAGATGTCCTTTTCCTTGGCGACCAGGTCCAGGGTCATGTTCAAGCTATCGACGTCCATCGTGTCTCCTGAGTCGGAACGGGCGACCGTGCCCGAGCGGCTTCGCTGCTAGCCCTTGGCGGGGCTGGGATGGGGGGAGCGCGTCCGGCTACTCAGAGCTGGACTTCCAGATTTGCGCGGGCGATGAGCCGGTACGGCACGTCGACCTGGGTGCCCCGCACGTCGATGGTCACGGCTTCGTCGCCGGCCGCCACGATTGGGGCGATGAAGAATGACTCGCCGTCGACTGGGACGCGCGTCTTGATGCGAGCGGACAGCCCTACGGCCATCGCGAAGTGGCGCGGCGTCTTCAGCGGACGGTCCAGGCCGGGCGAGCTGACCTCGAGGGTGTACGCGTTGGTGATGATATCTTCGACGTCGAGGACGGGGGACAGGGCCTTGGTTATTTTCACGCAGTCTGCGATGCCGACGGTGCCGAGGTCTGCGGTCTCATCATCCGTCGCGCGGGCTGGCGCCGCGTATGTCTCGCGCCCGAGGCGGTCGATCATCACAGCGAGCACATGACGGCGCCCCGCGGGCCGAAAGGTCATGTCGACCAGTTCGAACCCTTCGCGCGTCACGACCGGCTCGACGAGGGCCGCCAGTCGCTGCATCATCTCTGCGAGTTGTGGTTGAGGCATAAAAAAAAGCGGGCGAAACGCCCGCTCGATACCTTCGCAGCCTACCTGTCGGCGCGCGAAGAGCGCGGTCGACTCGGGCTGCGTGTCCAAGCGTCAGAGGCGGCTCCTATCACACGGCGAGCAAGAGAGGCAACCCTGATACTCGTCCCTTATCATTGGACGGCGCACCTTCGTCTGGCCTGCGGATTCACGTCTCGCCTGGTCGGCGCGGCCGCGCTCCTACTGGTGTGCACGCTCGCGAGCGCGCCGGCCCGGGCTGACGCCTCGCTCAGCCTCCCCAATGGGATCGAGGTGGTGCCGGTGGCGGGCCCGGCGGACGGCCTCGTCGATATCGCGGTGCAGTTTGAGGGCGGGCTTGCCGCCGAGGGGCGCGGCAGCCGAGGTCAGGCGGCGGCGCTGGCGGCGCTGCTCGGGCGCGGTCCTTCCCATGGCTTGGCCGTGGGCGACTTCGAGCGCGAGGCTGAGCGCGCAGGGCTCACGCTTGGCGTGTCGATCGGGTGGCGCGCGGTCACCCTCCACGTGAGCGGCCCCGAGGAGGCGCTCCAGAGCGCGCTCTGGCTCGCCCTCGACCGACTGCGGCCCGCCGCCGAGGGCGAGGCGTTCGGCGACGAGCTGCGCGCCGCGCTCTTCGTGGGCGCGGAGCGGACCCGGCAGACCGCGGTCGGGCGCCTGGGCACGCCCGCTGACATGCTGATCGGTGCGCTCTTAGGGGAGTCCGATGGGGGCAGCCCCTTCGCCAGCCGACTAAGCGCCACCCAGCTCTCGACCGAGGCGCTGGAGAGCCTCGCCCTCGACGGCCGCGCGACCTCACCGGTCCGGGTGCTGCTCGCCGTGCCCGAGGCGCGGCTGGCTCAGGCGTTGCGGCTGGCCCGCGGCCATCTGGCCGATCTCCCCCCACGCGACCCGCCCGCGCGCACCCCCTTCGAGTTGGGCGAGCGCCCCCGCAGCGTGTCGCCCCCGCCCCAGGAGTTTCCCAACCCCACCGACGACACCACGCGCCTCGTCATGGCGTGGGACCTCCGCGGCGTCGCCCACGCGCTGGGGCTCTCCGTCCTCGAGCGCGACGCCGCGCTGCTGACCTTGCGGGCGTGGCTGGACCATCCGGGCTCCACCCCGAACGCCCGGCTCACCGACGAGCAGCTCGTGGCGCGCGAGATGAGCGTCACGCTCTCGGATGAAGCGCTGCCCGTCCTCACCATCGACCTGATTGTACGCGGCACCGACGTCCGCGACGCCCGCGCCGCGCTGACGGCCGAGCTTGAGCGCCTCGCCAAGACGCCGCCACCCGAGTCCGAGATCCGCGGCGCCGCGGCGCTGGCCGCCACCGAGCTGCGCCAACGCTGGGGCACAGCGCCTGAGCGCGCGCGCATCGTCGACACCCTGACGCAGACCGGCCGCATCACGGACACGACGTCCGCCCAGTGGATGACCGGCGCCCTCGGCGCCCTCGACCGCGTTGACGCGGCGGGGATCTCGGCCTTCGCGGCCTGGGCCTTCCGCGGCGAGCGCCTCGCCGAAGCGCGCGTCGCAAACCCCGCCGACGAGGGGTCCACGCCCGACGTCGACGCGGACGTGCTGGGGACCTACCTGCGCATCATGGTAGACCTCCGCTGCCCCGCGCCCGGACAGGGAAGCGACGTGGTCGAGCTGCTCACGCTCAAGTACGCGATGGACGCGCGCCAGTACGTCCTGCTCACCCGCACCATCGCCCAACGCCCCGCGATGATGCGCCAACTCACCGAGGACGCGGAGCTGCGTTGCCAAGAGCTGACCAAACTGCGCGGCCTCATGCCGCGCGCTCGTGCCCTGGAGCTCTACGAGGCGGTCACCTGCGGCCCGGAGCGGCTCAGCGAGGGAGCGCGACGGGACGCCGCCTTTGCCGCGCTCTTCGAGCGTTATCGCATCGATCCCTCCTGGTACGGCCCCCTCGTCGGGATGCTCCGCGAGGAGGTGGGCGCGGCCAGGACGATGGACGCCATCGCCGCCCGCTGCCGCCCCTCGGACCCCCGATGAGCGGTGTCGTCGCTACATCTCAGCTTCGGTTCGCCCTCCTCCTCACCGCGCTCTCGACCCTGGGCGCATGCGCGTCCGCCCAAGGTCACGGGACCTCGCCCCCCGCTCGCCAAACTCTAGAAGCGGCGCCGCTGGCCCCCCAGACCCGCGCGCTGCCCTCCGGCCTCAAGGTGGTCACCCTCCCCGCCCCCGACGGCGTCTTCACGGCCGGCCTGCTGATCGGCGGCGGCCCCCTCGACGACCCCGCGGATCTCCCCGGGCTCACCGAGCTGGCGGTCCAGGCCGCGATGCTGGGGACCTCGGGCGACCCCGACGGACAGCGGCCTGTCCAGCGCGCCCTCGCCGCCGGCGGCGCTCTCCACACGGTGGTGGACGGGCGCGTCTTCGGCTGGCTCGTCCGCGCCCCCAGCGCCGCCACGCGTCCGCTGCTGCAGCTGCTCCACGACCTCGGCACCGCCCCCACCCTCCCCGCCTCGCGCTTCGAGATCTTGCTGGCGATGGCCCGCGAGCAGGTCGCGACCGAGGGCCTCGGCGGCACAGGCACAGGCATCGCGGTGGCCATCGGGACCGCCTTGGGCCTCGGACGCGCCGTCCCGCTTGGGCCGACACGAGAGACGCTCGAGCGGGTCAATCGCGAGGACGTCCTCCGCCAGTTCAAGCGCGCGGTGCGACCGGACCGCGCGGTGCTCATCGTTCAGGCACCGCCGGGCTTCAAGCTGCCCGCGGACATCCTGGAGGCGTTCGCGGCCTGGGCGCCCGCGGCCCTCCCGTCGGACGCAGCACAGCCCGAGATCCGACAGCCCTGCCTCCCCCTCGGCCAGACCTTGCACCGCATCGCCACCGACGACGCGGCGAAGACACGCTCCATCGCCCTGGTCGCCGCGGCCGCGCCCGGCGTCGGCGATCCCGAGCGCGACGCCCTCGAGAGCCTCACCGTCTGGCTCGCCGAGCGCCCGGGCGGCCCCATCGAGCGCGTGGTCGGCCCCGACGAGGCGCTGCGCGCGCACCCCTGGGTCCTCGACCTCGGCTGGGGCGGCGGGCGAGGCGTCGCGGTCCTCCTCAGCGCCGCCGGGGGCGACAACGACCAGGCCGCGAAGAACCTACGCGCCCTCTCCCAACTCCTCGCCGACCAAGCGGCCACCACCGTGCTCTCGCCCGAGCAAGCGGCCGACGCCCACCGCGCCGTCGCGGGACAGAGCCGCCTCGCCCTCGCCGCCCCGCTGACCGGCCTCATCGCCCTCGGCACCCGCGCCCTGTACTCCGTGCGCGACACCGCCCCCGACGCCGAATCGATCCACGCCATGGCGGCGCGCTGGCTCGCCCCGCACCGGCAATCCCTGGTCGTCGTGGGATTCGCCGATCTCAGCACCGACGCGGACGAGCGCGTGCACGAGTCCGTCTGGGACGACGCCGGCCGCCTCGCCCGCGACGAGGCGCCGATCCGCTGCGTCCCCCTCGACGTGCTGCGCCGCCAAATGCCGGTTGACAGCGCCGCCCCACCCCGCTAACCCACGTCGCCGTGGGAGCACGCAAAGCCAGCAACGTCGGCCTCGTGGGCGGCAGTCTCGAGGAGCGCCTCGAGCACTCGCGCGTGCCCCCCGTCGAGTCGTCGCACGTCCTCGCGCCCTTCCGCCGTGAGGGGGACGACGCGCGCTTCCGCGACTTCGTAGCCCGCGGCGGCCTCCACGTGGAGATCGGCTTCGGCCGCGCTCACCACATCGCCGATCTCGCCCGCACCTTCCCCGACGCCCCGATCCTCGGCTTCGAGACGCGACGGGCGTGGGTCCGCATGGCCGGCCGCCGCGCCGAGCGCGAGGGCCTCGACAACCTCTTCGTCGTGGAAGGCGACGCCCGCCCCTACTTGGAAGATCACGTCCCCGACGGCTCACTGGCGGCCTGCTACATCCTCTTCCCCGACCCCTGGTGGAAGAAGCGGCACCACAAGCGGCGCCTCTTTGTGCCCGAGTTTGTCGAGCGGATTCACGCGCTGCTCGCCCCCGGCGGGGCGCTCGTAGCCAAAACCGACGTCCCGACCTACGCTGACCTCATCGAGTCCACCGTCCTCGACCACCCCGGGTTTTCCCTTGTGGGTACGTCGGCTGACGACCTCGCCCTGGCCGGGCTCCCGCGCTCCCACCGCGAGAAGAAATGCCTTGAGCTGGGTATCCCGTACTCCGCGTTCCGATTTGTGAAGGAGCCCTCGCGATGACCGAACTACGCGCCTTGCCCATGACCGCCGCGCTCATCGTAGCCCTCGGCTACTTCGCGATGATCATGTGGGGCAAGATCTCGCTGCTCGCCCTCGCCGCCGGATACGACGGCCTCGTCTCGGCGATGCTCGACCTGGTCCCCGCGGCGCTCAAGCGGCTGCCACAGCGCATTCGCAACGTGCTGACCTACTTCCTGGGCCAGAAGAAGTTCTTCAAGAAGCAAGAGCGCAGCTCGGGGATGATGCACGCGCTCATCTTCTGGGGCTTCTTGGTCCTGCAGCTCCGCACTATCTATTTGATCGTGCTCGCCTATGTGCCCGACGCGCACCTCGGCGCGATTCACGAGCCTTACGCCCTTATCAAGGACATCACCGAGGTCGTGGTGTTCGTGGCCATCGCCTACGCGCTGTACCGCCGCGCCATCGTCCGCCCGAAGCGCCTGACGCTCAGCCTCGAGGGCGTCATCGTGCTGTGCATGATCGGCGGCCTCGTGGCCACGGACCTGCTCTACGACGCGTTCGACTTCGCCCTCGCCGGAAGCCAGGGGACCGTGGACCCACACATGGCCGCGGAGATGAAGTTCGCCGTGGTCGGCGCCGGCCTCAGCCACGCCGTCTCTTGGATGAGCCCGGCCGGCCTCGAGAGCTTCCGCGAGATCTTCTACTGGACGCACATCTTCATCGTCCTGACGTTTTTGAACATGCTGCCCGGCTCCAAGCACTTCCACGTGCTGACCTCGGCCTTCAACGTCCTCTTCAGCCCCGAGGGCCTGCGCCCGCGCGGCGCCCTGCGGCCCATCGAGGACATCGAGCGGCAGGAGACCTTCGGCGTGGGCGAGGTGCTGCAGTTCGACGCCAACCAGCTGCTCGACGGCTACTCCTGCACCGAGTGCGGCCGCTGCACCATCAACTGCCCGACCGTGCTGACCGGCAAGACGCTGAACCCGAAGCAGCTCATCGTCGACATCCGCAACCACCTGTATCGGCGCGAGTCAGAGCTGCTGACGCACAGCGGTCCGTCGCCCAACTACGAGGGCGCGTCGCTCATCGACGACGTCAGCTACAAGGCGATTTGGGATTGCACGACGTGCCGCGCGTGCAGCGAGGCCTGCCCGGTCATGATCGAGCACGTCGACAAGATCGTCGACCTCCGCCGCCACCTCGTGCTGATGGAGTCCAACTTCCCGAAGGAGCTGGGCGGCACGCTGAAGAACCTCGAGCAGAAGGGGAACCCCTGGGGCCTGCCGACGGCCGACCGCAGCGCCTGGCGAGACGGCGAGGACGTGCCGACCCTGGAAGAGAATCCCGACGCCGAGTACATCTTCTGGGTGGGCTGCGCCGGCGCCTACGACGACCAGCAGAAGCGGGTCTCCAAGGCCCTCGTCCAGATTCTCAAGCAGGCGGGCGTGTCCTTCGCCATCCTGGGCGAGCTTGAGACCTGCACCGGCGACCCCGCCCGCCGCGCCGGCAACGAGTACCTCTTCCAGATCCTCGCGCAGCAGAACATCGAGACGATGAAAGAGCTGGGCGTCGACAAGAAGAAGCTCGTGACGCACTGCCCGCACTGCTTCAACACCATCGCCAACGAGTACCCGCAGTTCGGCGGCCACTTCGAGATTGTGCACCACAGCGTGCTCGTCGAGCGGCTCATCGCGGACGGGAAGGTCAAGCCCACCAAGACGCCCGAGGGCAGCCGCGTCGTGACGTACCACGACTCCTGCTACATCGGCCGCTACAACGACACCTACGAGGAGCCCCGCCGCGCCATCACGGCCATCCCCGGTCTGGAGATCAAGGAGATGGCCCGCAACCGAGCCGCCGGCATGTGCTGCGGCGCAGGCGGCGCGCGCGTGTGGATGGAAGAGCACGACGGCGCGCGCATCAACCAGACCCGCGTCGAGCAGGCCATGGAGACCAAGGCCGACACCATCGCGGTGGCCTGCCCCTTCTGCAAGATGATGCTGAAGGACGGCGCCAACGAGCTGGGCATCGAGGGCGTGAAGACGCGAGACATCGCGGAGCTTGTGGCCGACTCGCTGTAGCTCGCGGGGGCGATTGGCGCGCGCTCGGCCGCTGATCGACACAGAGGAGACGGGGAGCGGGCCTATCTCCAAGCGCCAGGCTCCGTGCCTCCGTGGCACATCTCAATGCTGTCCGTCCCTCGCGAACGGGGGCGGAGGCGGTGACGTGGGGCCGTGTTTTACCACGGAGACACGGAGGGCACGGAGGGGCACGGAGATGAGCTTTTTGCCGGCTCCGTGCCGGCTCCGTGTCCTCCGTGGCATTGCTTAACGCCGTCCGCCCCTCACGAATGAGGGCGGACGGCGGCGTGCGGTGGCGGGGTATTGCCACTGAGGCGCAGAGGCACGGGGGAGATGGGCAAGCCCGCTTCGTGGCCGGCGCGGCTACGCCCGTCGGCCGCTCAGCGGCAGGCCTCGATGGCCGCGCTGCCGGCCTCGTGACACTTCAGACAGGGCCGGTGATTCCGCTTGAGCATCGACTTACACCGCGCGGAGCCGCCGAAGCGCGGCGGGTGCGGGTTGAACGCCAGCGATGCCTCGGCCTTGGTGCTGTGGCACGCCATGCAGTTCTCCTCGGTGTGGCAGCTCGTGCAGGCGCGGATGTTTCGCTGGGCTTGAAAGCCGTGGTCGTTGGGGTCGCGGCGCGCGAGCTTGCCGGAGTCGGACCGCGCGGTGGTCACCCAGCCCACGGGATGAAAGCTCAGGCCGCGCTCCGCGATGCCGCCGCCGGTTCCGCCGCCTGCGCCCTCCGCGAATCGCGTCTGCTGGTGGCACGAGATGCAGAAGGTCTGCGCGCGATGGCAGCTTGAGCAGTCCGGCTCGTTCTTCCGGGCCGCGATCGGGTGGGTCAGCATCCAGTTGTTCGGGTGTATCTTCAGCGGCTTGGTCACGCCGTTGTGGCAGTCGATGCACTCTTTGGGGTCGTGGCAGCTCGCGCACAGCGCCCCGTTGGTCACCGCGACCTGACGGTGGTCGTGTAGCCACCGGTCGTCATGGGCGTCGCCGTAGTACCAGCCCGCGGGCGCCAACGGCCGGTCGCCCGCCATCGTGTCGATGCGCCCGTCGGGCAGCGTCAGGTGGCAGGTGCGGCAGGTGTTGGGCGCCTGCTTTCCGTCGTGACACCCGAGGCAGGTCCCCATCACGGGCAGCGAGTTCTCCCGCGTCGCCAAGTCGATGCGGCTCAAGTCCCCGTGGCACGTCGAGCACTGGGCGCCGCGGTCGATGTGGATCTTGTGGTTGAACTTGAGGTTCGGCGGCAAGAACACCACCTGCGGCGGGTGGACCTTGGCCTTGTGGGTCTCCGAATGCGCGACCCCCTCGGGAAACTCCGCCTTGTAGCCCGGGTGGCAGGTCTCGCAGGTGGCCGGCGGGTCGCCGGGCGGGTTGCTCGCGGCCGCGTCGACGTCGTGACAATCGAAGCAGATCGCCTCGGCGGGGAGGTTCACATCGGAGGACCGGATGCTCTTCGGGATCGTCTTGTGGCACTCGATGCACTCCAGCTCGCCCACATGCAGGCGGTGGCTGAAGCGCAGCGGGATCTGCTGGTCGCGGATGATCGACGCGCTCGGCACGTGCTGGCGTCCGATCTTCTTCGCCTCGCGCGCCGCCTGCCCCTCCTGGGTGAAGGGGTCGGGCGGTGGCGTCACGTCCTGGGACGCAGCCACCTCACCGCTGCTCGGGGGCGCGCCGGCGTGAACGACGCCCACGCCGAGGCCAATCGCCGCCGCCATGAGCAGCGCGCCCAGCCATCGACCTCTCGTGGTCGCGTCATCCATGGCGTTGATCACCCTCAAAACCCACGGCCATCAAAGCCAAAACGAGAGATCCGCGACCAGCATCACGCGGAGCTGGCTCGTCTGGATCCGATTGAAGTTGTGCTCGACCGCGAGGCGAACCGACGCCCGCGAATCCACCAGCCACTCGGCGCCCAGCTGATAGCCGCCGCCCCAGGCCTGAAGCCCCGGCTGCAACTCGTCCACGAAACGCAGCCCGGTCAGGCGCCCGTCGAACTCCAGCACCCGCGGAATCGCCGCCCACCGCCCCGAGACATCCAGCAGCGCCCGGGTGCCGCCGTAGCCCGCCTCAAAGCTCAGGTCGACACCCATATCGCCCCGCGCGCCGAAGCCCTTGGACCAGCCGGCCATGCCGCCGCCCGCGTTGACCAGCCTCCCCGCCGGCCGCGTCAGCAGCTCGTCGGGGAACTGGTCGTTGTTGAAGAAGCGCAACATCCCGCCCATGTACATCGACTGCTCAGCGCTCAGATGCCAGCGCAGCCGCCCGTTCAAGTCCGAGAGCGGCAAGGTGTTGAACACATTGAAGATGCTGTCGGCGTCGAAGGTCGGCACCAGCCGCACGTACTCGAGGTCCAGGTCCAGCGCGTCGGTGAGCCGCGCCCCGATCCCCGCGCGGATCTGGTCGAAATCCTGCCGGTACAGGTCGTAGGAGCCGGACAAGCTGACGTCCACCCGCTGGGCGATCCGCTGGCTGAACGCGGCGCCGACCTTCTCTTGCGCGACCTTCCCGTCGGCGACGATGCGGCGGTAGCCGATGCGCGCCTGAGTCCACTGGAGGTCCGTCAGCAGCAGGGCCGCGCCCAGGACGATCTTGGGGATGTTGTCGCGCTGGAGGACCTCCGGATCGCTGGGGTCGCCGCGATCCACGACGCGCCGGTCTCCGTCCAGCTCGAACTGCGAGCTGGTCACCGTCCCGATGCGGTTGTCCGCCTCGATCCCGGCCTGAACCTCGACGCCCAGATGCCACGGCGTCTTGGCCCGCGCGACCACCCCGTCCAACATCATGAAATCGATGGGATCCGCGTGCATCTGGCGGCCCAGCCGGAAATCGAAGAAGCCGCCGAGCTCGCGCCCCTCGACGTACGCCGCCTGGATGCTGAGCTGGTTGTTCTGCAGGCCGATGATGCCGTCGGTGTCCTCGTCGTCCAGCCCGAAGTCCGCGTCGAACCGGAACAGCGTCACCAGGTTCAGGCGCGCGTCGCCGTGACCCGTGAGATCGAAGGCATCCAGCCCCAGATACTGGTGGAGGCGGCGCCGATTGATGAGGCCCCGGTCCGACCGCACGATCTGGTACGCGTCGCCGATGGTCTGCGAGCGGACGCGAAACTGCACCGCAGACGCCGACGGGATGGCGAGGCCCCATGCCGCAGCGCAGGCGAGGCCGAAGCCAAGCGCAAACCCGGTCCGGCGTGTGCGTTGCGAGGAGGAAATCACCCGCGAGAGGTTAGGGCTCCAAGCCGCCGCCTGCAACGGCTGCCTGCAATTGGGGCGGTCGCGCACGGCGTCGTCGGACCGCCCCGCGTCGGACTCGGTTGTCGAGGAGGCCGTGGAACCGGTAGATTCCGCGTCCGAGCTCGCCACTGAGGAGGCCCGCGTGGCCACGTCCGTCCGTTTCAGTCGCCTCTGTTGTCTCGCAGCGCTTGCGCTCGCGCCCGCGCTGCTGTCGATCGCCAGCGGGTGCCGTTCGTCGCGCCGCACCGTCGAGCGGCCCCCCGTCGCCGGAGCAACGACCCCGGCCGAGGCCGCCCCCCTGCCCGCCCGCGCGGCCGGTGAATCCGCCGGGGGCGTCTCCCTGAGCGCGATCGAGGCCCCCATCCGCCGCGACGCCCTCGCGCTGGCCGCCCGCCGGGCCCACGCCGTCGACCGCCTCATCCGCCGCGGCGAGAGCGCTGAGCCTGCGATGACGGCGCTGCTCGCCAGCAAGAACCTGGAAGAGCTGCAGGGCGCCCTCGAGTGGTTCGTCGCCATCCACCCCGAAGGCGGCACCGGGGACATCGCCGCCCTCGCCGCGCACCCGTCGGATAGCGTCCGCGCCCTGGTCATCGACGCGCTCGCCGCCAAGGACGCCCGCGGGCACGCCTCGGCCATCGCGGGGCTCCTGGGCGACCCCGCCGCCGCCGTGCGCGCCAAGGCCGCCATCACCCTGCGCCGATTCGGGGACGCCAGCGCCAGCGAGGCGCTCGTGGCGCGGGTCCAAGACACAGACCCCTTCGTCGCGCTGGAGTCGGCCCACGCGGCGGCCGCGGTCGGCGGCGCGGAGGCCACCAAGGCCCTGATCGCCGAGGCCCGCGGCGGCACCCCCTTGGCGCGCCGGGCCGCGCTCCACGGGCTGCGGCGCATGGAGCAGACCGTCCCGCTCGAGGTGCTGGACCAAGCGCTGGAGTCGCCAGAGCTCGACCTCAAGCTCGAGGGCATCAAGGGCCTGCGCCTCGCGGAGGAGGAGGCCGCGCCCACGCGCCTCGGCCTCCAGCTCGCGTCGGCGGACCCGGTTGTGCGCCGCGTCGCGCTTGAGACGGTGTTCGCCACCGACGCCAAAGCCGGCGTGCAGGCAGCCCGCGGGATGCTCACCGACGCCTCGCCCGAGGTCCGCGCCACGGCGCTCGCGCTGCTGGTCGCCAGCGACGAGGGGGGCGTCAGCGCTCTGGAGCTGGCTGGCTTCCTCTCCGATCCCCAGGCCGGGGTCCGCGCGGTCGCCGCGGCCTACGCGGGCTCGCGCAGCGGCGATGAGCTGCGGCAGGCGCTGATCGGCCGTCTGACCGCGGAGACCGAGGTCCCGATTCGCCGGATGCTGGTCGAGGCGCTCGCGTCCGTCGGGGACCGCAGCACCGTGGACGCCCTCATCGCCGTGCTGGCCGAGCCCCGTAGCCCGCTGCTCGACGAGAGCGTCGCTGCACTGCAGCGAATCACCGGACAGCAGTTCGGGGCGGATCCGGACGCGTGGCGAGCCTACGCATCTGGCAACGCAGCAGCGCCGGCACCGGAACCCGCCGCCGACGACACGCCGCCCGCGGTCGACCCCGCGGAGGCCCTCCCGAAGGCGGAGTAGCCGCGGCGGCTGCAGCGCTCAGACCTCGAAGCGCAGCCGCACCACGTTGATCATCGCTTCGCGCACGATGTTCCCCGACATCTTCGACTCACCGCGGGTGCGGTCGGGGAAGACGATGGGGACCTCGGCGATCCGGAACCCCGCCTTGTGCGCGCGGTAGGTCAGCTCGATCTGAAACGCGTAGCCCTCCGACCGCACCGCCGAGAGGTCGATGGTCTCGAGCACGCGCCGGCTGAAGCACTTGAAGCC
>JAWKRR010000096.1:0-14399 GCA_041389525.1 Myxococcota bacterium
ACGACGAGGGCCGCGCCGCCGCAGGAGCCGACGCGGAGGGTGCGCTGCCGCTGGGTCCCGACGATGACGGGACCGAAGTCCACGGATTTGGGGAAGGTGGCGAGGCAGGCGGGGGGGCGGCTGTTGGCGATGAGCTGAACGGTGGGGCCGCCGCCGAGGTCGTCGGTGAGCCAGATGACGCTGGCGCGGGCGGTCTCGGGGCCGGTGGGGGCGAACGAGACGTCGACGCTGAGGGGGCTCTCGGGGGCGATGGTGAGGGGCGGATCGAGGCGGACGCCCTCGGTGCCGGTTTGGGGGGACAGGGGGTAGGCCGCGCCGCCGACGGAGACCGTGAAGCCGCGATCGCCGCCCAGGTAGAAGCCGCCGACGGTGCGCGGGGAGTCGCAGCGGTTGTAGAGGGTGAGGCTGGTGCTGACCACTGCGCTGGCGGAGAGGGTCTGGAAGTCGATGAGGTCGGGCGCGGCCAGGATGCAGGGCGCGGCCGAGGGGGCGTCGGGGAGTGAGTCCGCGTCTAGGGAATCGAGGGGCGGCGTGCCCTCGCGGAGGTTTCCGAGCCACAGCGTCGTGTCGCAGGCGCAGAGCGCGGCGAGCAGCGCCAGAGTGGGCAGGGCGCGGGTCACGGTTCGGCGGGTTCTGGCGGGGATGGGGCCGGCAGCGACTGCAGGGAGGCGCGGTAGACGCTCTGGGGCCAGCGGGCGAGGAAGGCGCGGCGGAGGCGGGCGGCCTCGGCGGGGCGGCCGACCGACGCGGTGGCGCGGACGCGCAGGCTCTCGCGTTCTTCGACGAGGGCGCCACGGGGGAAGCGCTGGCGGTGGTCGCGGACGGCGCGGAGGGCGTCGGCGGGGCGGCCGGCGTTGAGCGCGGCGCGGGCGGCGTCGACGAGGCGGCGCTCGGCGTCGAGGTCTTGGCGTGGCGGCGCGGGTTCGGGCGCGGGTTCGGGCGGCTCGGGCGGTCCCGGGGCTGCCTCGGGGCTTGGCGACGGGGCCGGCTCCGGGGCGACCACCAGCGGCTGCGTCCCAGCGGGCACCGCCACCTCTGGAGCGGGATCCAGGGTGGAGGGCAGCTCGGGTGCGGGCTCCGGCTCGGGGGCGAGCGCCGCGACGCCCGCGGGTTCAGGCGACCGACTGGGCGCCGCGGCAGGGCCGGCCACCGCTGCGGCGGCCGGTGTCGAAGGCGCAGGAACCGGATGCTCGGGGCCGGGCCACAGCAGCCAGCCGGCCCCCGCCGCGACCGCCACCACCGCGAGCGTCTTCACCGCCGCACCCGCAAAACCCTTCGGCGGCGCCTGGGTATTCGGGACCCCATCGAGTCGCGCGAGCAGGCGGGCCCTCGCGGCAGCCGGGGCGCCAGGTGCCTCGCGCTCCGACGCCAGCAACGCGTCGATGTCCGCCGGAAACTCGTCTTTCATGGCGCCTCCGCCGACGGCCTGAGCCGCCGCACCGCGTCCGCGAATCGCTTCTTGGCGAGTCGCAGCCGCGAGTAGCAAGTATTCTCCGGAACCCCGAGGGCCGCGGCAATCTCGGGCATCGCCTGGCCGTCGATGGCGCTGAGCACGAAGACGGCGCGCTGCTCCAACGGGAGCGCGCCCAGAGCGGCGATGACCAGGGCGCGGTCCTCTGCGGCCTCGGCCCCGGCGTGGGGGCTGGGACCCGGCGACACCGCGTCCTCACGGTCGCTGGGGATCTCGCGCGAGAAGCGCGCGCGCCGGCGATAGTCGGACACGACGCGGAACGCGATGCCGAAGATCCACGGGCGGATGGGGCGCTCGCGATCGTAGCGGTCCAGGGTGCGCCAGACCGCGACGAAGACGTCGTGGGTGAGGTCCTCGAGGTCGCGCTCGCGGGTGCCCAGGCGCCGCAGCGTCCGCCACACATAGTCCAGCTCAGCCTCGTAGGTGGCGCGGAAGAACGCGCTGTCGGAGGGGGCCGGCGCGCCGCGGTCGATGGGGGCAGAGAGACTCACTAGCTCCTTATTGGGACGAGGGCCGAGGATCCGTCACGGGATTTGTCGGCGACCGATGGCTACGGGAGGCGCCACGATAGCGCGACGCCGGCCGCTCCCCCCAGGCGCGGTGTGGTCCAGGCGACGTCAGCGTCGACCCGGAGCCGGGTGCGGAGCAGCGCCGCCGCGAGCTCGGCGTGGACCGCGAGGGCGAGGCGCCTGTGGATCGGCAAGTGAAGGCTCAAGCGCGCGCCCAAAGCCGCTGTGGGCGCGACTCCCCGGCGCGCTGAGTCGAGCCCCTGACCGGCCGCGAAGGCCAAGCCCGCTCGCGCGACTCCGCAGAGCCGGAACCAGCCGATGCGTCCGCAGGGCACGAAGGCCGCCTGCAGCGTGCTGACGCGGATGCGGCCTCCGCCGACGTCGCGCCCCGCGGGCCAGGCGCCGGCCAGCTCGAGGCCGCCGACGAAGGCCCCTCGCGCAAATCGCAGCCCGGCCATCAGCCCCGTAGACACCGATGGCGCCTCGCCGAACCCGATCCGCAGCCCGCCGTCGAGCTCCCGGCTGCCGAGCGCCCTCTCTGGGGCCGGTGGCTCGAGCTCGGGCGGCGCGGCGGGTGCGGGCGTCGGTTCGCAGTCCTGCCGGGAGGCTGCGCTGGCGGTCCTGTCCAGCGGGCGCCGTGGCCCGTGCGGCCGCGAGACCGCGTCGGCGTCCAGGGCCATGCTGAGCGCCAGCGCCAGCGTCTCCACCAGCGCCGCGCACCGCCCTGCCCTCCCCGCCACGCGCCGCTCGCCCATCGCCTCGCCGCCAGGTCCGAAGAGCGCGATGACCCCGCCGAGGCGGCGCCCCGATCGCCGAATCGTCACCTCGGCGGAGAGCTCAGCGGCCTCGCGGCGCGGGTCGTAGCCCAGGCGCGCCACGACCGCGGCCTCGAACACCGCGGCCGGGGGGCAGCGGGCGGCTTCGGCAAACCCCACGCTCAGCCGGACCCGCGCCGGACCGGCCGCACGCGAGATCTCCGCCGCACCCGAGAGCAGGCCGAGCGCGGTGAGCAGCACCACGCCCAGCCGTCCCCAGGCGACTACAGCGCGCCGGGCCTGGCCGTCGTGATGACCTTGAAGTCCGTCGCGTTGTCGTCGGTGTCGGTGCTCATCAGGTCGCGCGTCAGCGAGCTGCCGTTCGTCGCGTAGGGCGCGGGAGTCCCCTCGCCGGCGTTGTAGATGCCCGCGTTGCCGTACTGGATCGCGTCGGCGACCTCGTCCAGCGCGTTGTAGAGCAGCACCGCGTCGGGCCCGTTCTGCCAGTCCACCGCCGCGATGGCGTCCCGATACGGCGCGACGTTCGAGTTGGCGCTCGCGTCGGCGATCACCAAGATGCCGTCGGCAGGAATCACCAGACCGTCCAGGCTGATCGTGAGGTAGAGCGTCCCGTTGGCGCCGTTGATCCCCTTGAGCTTCCAGCCGGTGAGCGAGAAGCCGGGCGGACCGACCAGCTCGGTGAACACGTCGTCCAGGTCGGCGCCCGGCCCGTCGTAGAGCAGCTCTTGGATCACCACGTTCGGCGTGACGGCGATCGCGCAGACGTCGCCGATGCCGTCGAGATCCAGATCCTCTTGGTCGCTGTTGATGTCCAGCGCGCAGTTGTCGTCGCATGCGAACGTCTCGCCTCCGACACATGGATTGTCGCCCGCGACCCCGGATCCATCGCCGTCGTCGAGGATACCGTCGTCATCGCTGTCCGGGTCGCACGCGTCGCCGATGTTGTCGGAGTCGGCGTCCGCCTGATCCGCGTTCGCTACGGTGGCGCAATTGTCCACGCTGTCCAGCACCCCGTCACCGTCGCCGTCCGGATCGGGCGCCTTCACGCCCGGGGTCGGGAAGCTCAGGTAGAAGTCGGCGGCGTTGTTGCCCGTGTCGGCGCTGGCGGCGTTGCGGCTGATGGTCAGGCCCTCGCCCGGGACGATCGCCGGCGTGCCTTCGCCCTTGTTGAAGGCGCCCGCGTCTCCGTACTGCACGGCGTCCACCACGCGCCCCGAGGGGTCGAGCAGCTGCACGCCGTCGGGCCCGTTCTGCCAGTCCACGTCTGCCACGAAATCGCGCGCGGCCAGGGTCGAGCCGCTGGCGCCGGGACCGGCGATGACGATGAGGCCGTCGGCCGGCACGACCGCGCCGTTGAGCAGCGCCGTGTTGTAGAGCACGCCGTCGGTGCCGTTGTATCCGACGAGGCGGAACCCGGTCAGCTTGGTGCCCGGCTTGGCGACGAGCTCGGTAAAGACGTCGTCGCTGTCGGAGCCCGGCCCGTCCACGTAGAGCTCGTGGATCAAGACGTCGCAGACGTCGCCGACGCCGTCGCCGTCGAGGTCCGCCTGCCCGATGTTCTTCACGCCGGGGCAGTTGTCGTCCGCGTCGGCGAGCCCGTCGCCGTCGTCGTCATTGTCACAGGCGTCGCCCTTGGAGTCGCCGTCCGTGTTCTGCTGGTCGGGGTTGCTGAGCCCGACGCAGTTGTCTTTCGCGTCGTCGATGCCGTCGAAGTCCAAGTCCAGCGGCACAGACGTCAGGCCGGGCGACGGCGTGGCGAGGACCGTGAAGTCCGTCGCGTTGTTGTTCGTGTCGGTGAGGGCGGCGTCGCGGCTGAGGCTGGACCCGGCTGGGACGTCGGGCGAGAACGCGCCCTCGCCGCAGTTGTGCACGCCCGCGTTGCCATACTGCAGCGCGTCGGAGATCCCGCCGTCGGGGAAGCGCACCTGCACGCAGTCGGGGCCGTTCTGCCAGTCGACGGCGGCGATCGCGTCGCGGGCGGCCAGGGCCGGCCCGGTGGCGTCGACCATCGCCAGCACCAGGATGCCGTCCGACGGGATGGTCAGGCCACTCAGGGGCACGGTGGCGTAGAGCGAGCCGTCAGCGCCGTTGATGCCGACCAGCGAGTAGCCCGTCAGCAGCATGCCGGGCGGGCCGGCAAGCTCCGTGAAGACGTGGGGCGAGTCGGTGCTGGGGCCGTCGTAGTAGAGTTCGGAGATCAGCACCTTCGGCAGCGACTGGTCGCAGGGGTCTCCCTCGCCGTCGCCGTCGTTGTCGGCTTGGCTGGGGTTGGAGATCAGCGGGCAGTTGTCGTTGACGTCGAGCACGCCGTCGCCGTCGTCGTCGCTGTCGCAGGCGTCGCCGAAGCGGTCGCCGTCGGTGTTGAGCTGGTCGGGGTTGGCGATCAGCTTGCAGTTGTCGAAGGTGTCGGCGACGAGGTCCCCGTCGTCGTCGTCGTCGCAGCTGTCGGGCTTGCCGTCGCTGTCGGTGTCGGGGCCCGCCACGGTGACGCAGGCGCCGAAGCTGCCGGCGACGTTGCAGGCCTTGCACGGGTCGTCGCAGGTCTCGGCGCAGCACTTCGCGTCGACGCACAGGGCCGAGTCGCACTGGTTGCTGCCCGTGCACGCGCCGCCGTTGGCTTGCGGCTGGGCGCAGGTGCCCGCCGCGCACCAGCCGCTCTGACAGCCGTTGTCGCCGACGCAGGCCGCGCCGTTTGGCGCCTGCACCGCGCACGTCGCGGTCAACGCGCAGTACGAGTCCGCGGGGCACTCGGAGTCCAGCAGGCAGCAGCCCGGGCCCGCCTGGCCGATGTGCTTGCACAGCCCGTCGTATTTGCAGACGTCCAAGGTGCAGTCGCTGCCGTCATCGCAGTCCGCGTGGACGTCACAGCAGTCGCTGGCCATCAGCACCTCGCAGGTCCCCGAGCCGCATCCCCACTGGTAGCAGGACTTCGTGCCGTCCGGGTCGGGGCCGCACTGGGTCGTCAGCTGGGTCTGGTTTGAACCGGGGACGCAGCAGCCCGCCTGCAGCACGTTCGAGCACTTGCCCCCGACGCAGGAATCCACCGTGCACGCGACGCCGTCGTTGCAGTTTGCGGCCGTCTCGCAGCAGCCGCTGATCGGCAGGTTGTGGCAGATGTGCGCCGTGCTGCAGGTGTCGGTGGTGCAGGCCTTGCCGTCGTTGCAGTCCGCCCCGGTGAGGCAGCAGTTGGGCTTCGCCGGGTACTCGCACACGCCGGTCTGCGCGTTGCAGGTGTCGTAGGTGCAGTCGTTTCCGTCCGCGGGGCAGTCGGCGGCGACCTTGCAGCAGCCGGCGACGGCCGCGTGCTCGCAGCGCTTCGTGCCGATGTTGCAGGTGTCAGCGGTGCACGGGTCGTCGTCGTCGCAGGGATCCGACGCCAGCTCGCAGTAGTTCGGGTCGGGGGTGGCCGTGCACTCGTTCTTCGCGAGGTTGCAGCCGTCGAGTGTGGCGGGGTCCGCGTCGTCGCAGACCGCGTCGGTGTTGCAGCAGGCGGCGCCGCTGGTCGGGACGACCGGGATGCCGGGGTTGCAGGTCTTGCCGATGACGTCGCAGGTGTCGACGGTGCAGGCGTCGTCGTCGCCGCAATCCGCCGAGGTCACGCAGCAGCCGGGGATGATGTTCGGCGAGACGCGGCAGACGTTTCCGACGCAGCGGTCGAGGTTGCACGGGTTGGAGTCGTCGCACTCCGCGGTGCTCACGCAGCACGCGGGCACGGCCACCGTGGGCTTGCACTGCTTGGTCGCGACGTTGCATCCGTCCACGGTGCACGGGTTGAAGTCGTCGCAGTCCTTGTCGGCGAGGCAGCAGCCCGGCGCGGGACCGAAGCCGCACGAGTTCTGCGGGCCGCACAGCCCGATGACGCACGCGTTGGAGCCCGCGGGGGGAGCGCATTCGGGCGCCGCCAAGCCCTTGTAGGCCGAGCGATTCTGGTTCATCGGCGAGCCGTAGAGCCCGCTCTTGGGCCCGCCGTAGGTCTGGTTCAGCGCCGGGTTCGGGTTGAGACCCGCCGACTTCCAGCTTGGCAGCAGCGCGTTGTCCGCGAAGGGGTGCGTCAGCTCGAGGGAGCGGCCGGCCGTGACACCGTAGGCCTTCGTGTAGGCGATCTGGTCGACCACGACGCCCGCCGGGTTCTTCAGGCGCACGATGCCCACGGTGAAGCCGGAGTTGCTGATCGGATCGTCCAGGGTCAGCGCGCTTCCGTACTGGTAGGGCGGCTTGAATCCGCCGTTCGCGGTCGACGACTTGTTGGCCGCCAGCACGTAGTAGGAGCGCGGAGCCAGCTTCAGCCCGGCCGCGCCGCTGGCCGCGTTGGCGGCTGCGATGACGTGCGTGCCCCCGGCCTCGATGCTCCAGCCCGCGAGGTCCACGGTCGCGTCGCTGGCGTTGAAGATCTCGATCCACTCGCCCGCCGCGTCAGCGACCACGCCCGGGTGCGGCATCAGCTCGTTGATCACCAGCATCGACGTCGCCGGGAGCGCGCAGTAGTTCGGGTCCGGCTCGTGGGTGCACGACGAGGCCACGCACTTGTCGATGGTGGTCGGGTCGCCGTCGTCGCAGTCGACCACGGAGAGGCAGCAGCCCGACGACACCGGCACCGGGATGTGGGTGCAGAAGCCCGCCGCGCTGCCCCCGCTGAGGTCGCAGTCGTCGGAGGTGCAGGGGTTGCCGTCGTTGCACTGCGCCTCGGTGGTGCAGCAGCCCGGCGCGGATGGGCCGAAGCGGCAGCGGCTGGCGCCCGTGGAGCTGTTCTTGTAGCAGAAGTAGAGCAGGCAGGGCTCGTCGTCGGGTTTGCAGTCCGCCGAGACGTTGCAGCACAGCGGGTCGCCCTTGTCGGCGAACACGCAGGTGTTGGTGCCGAGGTCGCACGAGTCGTTCGTGCAAGCGTCCTTGTCGTTGCAGTCGGCGTTGCTCGCGCAGCAGCCGGGGGCGATGACGTGGCTGCAGGTCCCGCCGGGCAGGCAGACGTCGTCGCTGCACAGGTTGCCATCGTCGCAGTCCAGATCCGCTTGGCACTCGAGGCACTTGCCGGCGACGCACTGCGAGCCGAAGGCGCACTCGAAGTCGTGGTCACAGCAGTTCGCCACAGGGCCGAACTTGCAGCTGCCGCCGGAGCAGGACTCGTTGGAGCAGCTGAGCCCGTCGGAGCAGTCGGCGGTCACCGTGCAGCTGTCGACGATGCGCACGTAGAGGCCCGCGCGGCTCTCCGGGTTCGACAGCGGCTGCCCGGCGGCCGTGTAGAGCTGAACGTCGAGGTGCCGGCGCCCGGCGGGGACGTCGAGGAAGTCGAAGGCCCCGATGGACCCGACGTCACCGACCTCGACGCCATCGAGGAAATAGCGGAGGTGCAGGTCGGTCGGCCCCACGATGGCGCCCGACACGTTCACCGACATCGTCACCACCGCGCCCGGCGCGCCGGGATAAGGGATGCTGGCGTTGCTCGCGGGGGCGGTGATCGTCAGGATGGGCCCGGTGGCGGCGGCTGCCACGGTGCCGAGCTGAGCGCTGTCGGCGGCGCCGTCTGCAGCACCCTGGGGGGCGCCGTCGGTGGCTTGCGGGCTCTCCGGGTCGGGCGCGCCGCAGGCCCCGAGCGAGAAGGAGAGCGCGAGCGCGAGCCACAACCACGGCCCGCGTGAGACGCGACGCCGGGGCGTGTCGGACGTGCGAGAGCGGTCGATCCAGCTTGCAGCAGTCCGCATCTTCGTGCCTCCCCGGCGACGCGTTATGGCGTTCGAAGGCTGCAGGGAAGCGGTGCGGGTCGAGTCCACCTCCGAACTCGTCCCCACTCGCGGCGCCCCACACTCCGCTCCCCCGATCTAAGAGAGCGCGCGCCCAAACTCCAGGTTAATCAGCCTCCCCATGAAACTCGTTTCACGGGGCCTCCGATCCTCCAGTCACAGGCTCGCTGTCCGCGGTCGGCGCTGCGGCGGCGGGGGCCGTCTGGGCCAGCTCGATCCGCTGGCAGAGCGCCCGGTGCGGCGTGCCGAGCCGGCGGTACGAGCCCGCCGCTGCGATCGCGTCGCACACATAGCTGCCCTCGGCCCGCCGGACCCACCACGTCTGCCGCCGCTCCTTCGGCGCGTCACGGGTCCCGCCGCGGCGCAGCGCGATGAAGAGCGCGTGCTCGTAGTGCTGCTCGCCCTCGACGACCCACCCGAGCGCCACCAGCGCGTCCTTGGCCGGCCCGGCCAGCTTGATCAGCGGCTCGTCGGCTTCGCGCCCCACGAAGACGCGGAACGACCCGTCGGGCGCTGTGGCCTCGATCGCTTGATGGTGCGAGTGAATCACGAGGTCGGCCGGGACCTGGGCGCGGAGGCCGTCCTCGAGGTCGGACGCGGTGACGTGTGAGGGCCCGGGCGCGACGTCCGCCTCGGCCGGCGCCTGCGCGCTCGTGCACGCCCCCAGGGCCAACACCGCGGCCAGCGCGGCGATCGTCGTGTGCCTTGCCATGGTCGCGAGGATTACCACTGTGCACACCGGTCTCCTAGCCGCTTGGCCGCGGTCCGTCAGCGCGCGCCCCGAGAGACGGGCTGGGTATCCGCCGCCCCTCCGCGGCGCATGACCATCGCACCGCCCCCGCGCACTTGCCGCGAGGGGACGCGCCGCGCCATGCTCCACCCCCCATGGGCTCGCGCTACTCCCATCGCGGGGCTCCGACGCTCCGGCCGCCACAGCGGGTGCCGCTCGCGATTGTCGCGCTGGTCGGCCTGCTCCTCGCTGCGTGCGCTAGCGGCGAACCGGCCCCCTCCGAGTGCGCCGGCGACCTCGAGACCGCGGCCCATGCCCAGGGGCTCATCCCCCCCCCGATCCCGGCGCTGCTGCCGCCGCCCCTGGTCATCGCCGATCCGGCGTCCCCCGACACCGCGCTGCGCGTCGACCCCGACCCCCTCGCCCGCGGAGAACACGCGGGCTGGCTTATCTCCCGCGACCCGCAGACCTGTGAACTCGCCAGGGAAAGCCTGAGCCTCTTGCCGCCTCTGCCGACCGAGGCCGCCGACAGACCGGTGCCCGACAGCCCCCTGGCGCGCCCGGCTGGCCTGCCCCGCCGCGTGCGGGCGCTCCTGGTCACCGGCGAGGACCCGGGCGCTGCCGCCGACCACACGGCCTGGCGCGCGGCCCTGGCCCTGCTCGGCGCCGCGGGCCGCGCGCTGCACGCCCCGGACCGCGCGCGACTCCAGCTCGCCGTGGCCGAGCTCTGCGACGGCGTCCGCCCCGAAGACAGCGTCGTCCTCATCACCACCGGGCCGGGCAGCCCCACCGAGGGCGGCGCCTTGGTGCTGGGCGATGAGGCGGTGAGCTTCCGGCAGATCGGCGCGCTGCTGGCTGAGCGCTGCCGGGACGCCGGGCTGCGGGTCTGGGTGCTCGACGCCTCCTTCACCCTCGACCTCGCCGCCGCGTGGGTGGGCAACGCGCCCATGGTCCTGTGGCGGGGCGCCGACGCCGCGCATCCCGAGGCCGCCCGCGTCAGGCCCCAGGGCGGCGGCCTGCTCAGCCACGCCCTCGCCGCTCACGTCGCGGGGCGCGCTGAGGCCCGCTGCGCCGCGAGCGCTCAGCTCGGCCCCCGCGAGGTCGCCGACATCTTCCACGACGAGGCCACCGTGGTCGGAGACATGCTGGCCGCGCGCTGGGAGGCGGTGGGCGTCCCCGCGCTCCAGAACGCTGGGCTGGGCCTCGACGAGCGCACGCAGCGCCGCGAGCGCCTCGCCCGCGCGCTGGCCGATCGGACGCCCCGCGACGTCCACGTCGCCGTCGGCGCTCCGGGCCCGGCAGGCGGCTGCACCGACTCCAGCGAGTGCCGACTGCGAGCCGGCGCCTGCGATCTCGGCGACTGCCGCACCCTGACCTGCGCCGACGGCGCCTGCGTCCCCGCCGTCGCCCTCGCCTTCCCCTGCGACGACGGCTCGGTCTGCACGGCCGACGACCGCTGCAACGCCGCCGGGTACTGCGAGGGCACAGCACTCGACTGCGACGACGACAACCCCTGCACCCTCGACGTCTGCCACCCCGAGTTCGGTTGCGTCATCACCTCGATGCCCGCCGGCGCGCCCTGCGACGACGTGGACGTCTGCACCCTGGGCGACCGCTGCGACGCCGAAGGCCAATGCGTGGGCACCGACGCGGACTGCGACGACAAAAACCCATGCACCACCGACCTCTGCGACCCCGCCGCCGGCTGCCTCCACGCGCCCAGCAAGTCCCCCTGTGACGACGGCGACCCCTGCACCCAGCAGGACTTCTGCCTCAACGGCATCTGCTCCGGCGACCCCATCCCCTGCAGCGACGGCCTCCCCTGCACCGCCGACCGCTGCGAGCCCGACCTCGGCTGCGTCCACCCGCCGCTCCCCGATGGCCTCCCCTGCGACGACGGCCAGCCCTGCACCCTCACCGACCGCTGCTCCGCGGGCGTCTGCAAAGGCGCCGAGTCCCCCTGCGACGACGGCCTCGCCTGCACCCTCGACCTCTGCGAGGCCGGCGGCTGCGTCCACCTCCCGCCGCCGGGCACCTGCGCCACCCCCGCGGGCTGCGTCCCCGTCGGCACCCACCCGCCCGAGTCCCCCTGCCTAGTCTGCGCCTCCACGGCCACGCTCATCCCCGACCCCGCCCTCGAGGGCGCCTCCTGCCCCGACGACGGCATCCCCTGCACCCTCGACCGCTGCAGCGCCGGCGCCTGCACCCACCCCGATCAGCCCGGCTTCTGCCACCGCCCCGACCAGACCTGCGTCGCCGCGGGCGAGCTGCTCAGCCCCTGCCTCGTCTGCAAGGGCGGCGGCGTCGCCCAGCCCGCCCCCGCCGGCAGCCCCTGCGACTCCGGCGACCCCTGCAGCGGCGGCGACGTCTGCACGGCCGCCGGCGCCTGCGTCAGCGCCGAGGCCGGCTGCTGCACCGCCCTCGAGCAGGCCGCGTGCGGCGTCGATCTCTCAGGCGACACCAGCCTCGAAGGCACCCCCGACGAGGTCATCAGCTGGTCCTGCCTCGCCGTCGCCCCCTTCCCGGCCCCCGAACACACCCTGCGCTTCGTCGCCCCGTGTACCGGCATCTACACGATCAAGTACGCCGGCCCGCCGGGCCTGCTCCTCTTCACCCGCTACCTCGAAGACGGCGAAGCCCCCTGCGTCGACGGCACCTGCGACTCCTACGCCGCGGGCACCACCTCGGTCCTGCTCGGCGCCGGCGAGACCGCCCTGCTCACCGTCGACGGCAACGGGAAGGTCGCCGGCCCCTACTCCCTAAGCATCGACTGCCCCTGCACCGGCGGCCTCGGCGGAGGCCCGTGAGCCCCCCGACCCCGCCCGCAGCCCCCGACGCCCCGCCCCGCCTGCCCGAGCTCCTCGCCCTGGCCGCGTTCTTCGCGCTCCTGCTCGTCTACACGAGCCGCGTCATCTGGGACATCGACCTCTTCTGGCACATCGCCGCCGGCCGCGCCTTCGTCGCCGCGGGCACCATCACCGACACCGACATCTTCGGCGTCCTCGACCCCGACCGCACCTGGGTGACCTTCCAGTGGGGCTACCAGGTCCTGGTCTACCTCCTCGACGAGGCCGGCGGCCTCCAGCTCGTCCGCGCCGCCCACACCGCGGTGATGCTGTCGGCCTTCGCGCTCTTCTACTGGGGAATGCGCGGCCGCCTCCGCTTCGGCCCCATCGCGTCCTTCCTCGCCCTCGCCCTGCTGGTCGTCCTCTTCGAAGACCGCATCCGCAACCGCCCCCACGTCTTCAACCTCCTGGCCTGGACCATCCTCTTCCCCTGGCTCTTCCGCGGCCCCAGCCGCCTCGACCGCCGCGCCATCCTCGGCACCGCCCTCACCGTCGCGCTCTGGGCCAACATCCACGCCGGCGGCGCCCTGCTCTTCCTGGTCGCCGCCGCCACCCTGCCCGCCGGCGCCGTCGTCGCCCGCCTCATCAAGAGCCCCGATCCCTCAGCAAAATCCTGGCGAATCGCGACGCTCTGGTGGCTCGCCGCCCTCATCCCGGCGCTGCTCTCCCCCTGCTTCGTCCGCGGCAACCTCCAAGCCGCCCTCATGCTCGAAGGCACCGAGCAGGCCATCGGCGAGTGGTGGCCCGCCTGGCATTTCCTGGTGATCGCCACCACCGCCGGCCACGTCGTCAGCGGCCTCACCCCCTCCATCGTCGGCGCCCTCTGGCTCGCCGTAGCCGCCAAAGCCGCCACAGCCCGAGATCGGCTGCTCACCGTCCCCGCGTGGCTGCTGATCCTCGGGCTGGCGCTGGTCGTGCTGTCGCACCGCTCGGTCCGCTTCGTCTACATCGCGGCCTTCGGCGCGGTCCTGCTGGTCCCCTACCTGCCGCGCCTGCTCTCGCCCGCCTCCTGGCGCCCGTCCGTGGCCCGCACCCTCGGCGTCGCCCTGGCCGCGTGCTTGGTCTTCGTCAGCTACCGCTTCAACGTCACGACGCTGCACGGCGACCTCCCGACGGCCATGGCCAGCGCCTTCGGCCCCCCCATCGACGCCCGCCGCTTCCCGGTCGCCCAGGCCGCGTTCCTCGAGCAGACCGGCTTTCGCGGCACGGTCTTCTGCCAGCCCAACTGGGGCGGCTACCTGCTCTGGCGCCTGCACCCGGGCACCCGCGTCCTCGCCGACGGCCGCGGCAACTACCCGCGCGCGCTGTCCGACGACCTCGTGGCGCTCTACGATCGCGAGCGCTTCCCACGCCCCGCCGACGGCCCCGCGGTCGAGGCCCTCTACGCCCGCTCGCCGACCGACGTGCTGGTCCATCAGCACCCGGCCTTCCCGCCCGGCTACACCCCCGACCCGGCCCGCTGGGAGCTGCTCTACTCCGACAAGCGCGGCGTCATCTGGGCGCGGCTGGACTCGCCGAACGGCAAGGCCTACGCCGAGCACGTCCGCGAGCTGCGCAGGTCCGCCCCTACGCCGCCAAGCCCTCGAGCGCCGTGACCACCGCGTCCACGTGCCCCTTCACCCGCACGTTGGTCCACACCTGGGCGATCTTCCCGTCAGCACCTACCAAAAAGGTGGTCCGGAAGGTCCCCTCGTACTCGCGCCCGTAGTTCTTCTTGGTGCCCCAGGTCCCGTAGGCCTTGTGCACCGCGAGGTCCGCGTCGCTGATCAGGTGAAAGGGCAGCGAGTGCTTGGCCTTGAAGCCGTCGTGGCTCTTCACCGAGTCCTTGGACACGCCGACGACCGTGGCGCCCAGGGCGGCGATGCGCTCGAAGCGGTCACGGAAATCGCAGGATTCGGTGGTGCAGCCGGGCGTGTTGTCCTTCGGGTAGAAGTAGATGACGTAGGGCTTGCCGGCGAGGGTCTTGCTCGAGAGCGTTGCGCCCCCGTCGATGGCCGCGTCAAAGGCGGGCGCCTTGTCTCCTGCTTCGAGCATGCTGATTTCTCCTGTGTTTTGGTGGCCCAGACGAGTAGCGGAGGCCCCGTGGTTTGGCAAGGGACCCGGGCGACCGTATGATCGACGCACCGAACGGCCACCGCCGCCTCGGGACGTGGATTCCAATCGGGATCCCATTCGGAGCCCTCGATGAAGATGGCCATCATCTCGGACGTGCACTCGAACATCGAGGCGCTGACCGTCGCCCTCGACTGGATCGACACCCACGAGGTCGACCACATCTATTGCTTGGGCGATGTGGTCGGCTACGGCGCGGACCCGAACCCCTGCTGCGACC
>JAWKRR010000097.1:0-13309 GCA_041389525.1 Myxococcota bacterium
GGGCTTGCTGGCGCTTTGGGGACCCCTCGGAGGGGTGATCGCCCACGGGGCGCGTGGGGAGTGACCCCTCCGAGGGGTCGGCGTCAGCTTGCGGGGGCGGGCTCGGCGGGCTCGTCGATGAGGTCGATCGCATCGGGCGCGTCGGGGTCCTCGCCGTTGCCGCCGGCGCGGCGGGCGGCGTCGGCCAGGGCGCCGCGCCAGCGTCGGGTGAGGCGGTCGCGGCGCTCGACGCGGGCCGGGTCGTCGCCTTGGAGGGCGTACTCGACGTTCTGGACGAAGGTGGCCAGGGCGCGGGCGGCGGCGAGGCGGGCGTCGAAGAGGTCGCGTGTCGCCGGGGTGGCGACCGCGCCGGCCTCGATGTCGAGCAGCTCGCCGATTTGGGCTCGCAGGGTGTCGAGGGACTCCAGGATGAGGGCGACGCCGCCCGCCAGGCCGGGGACCGCTGCGGTCACGAGGTCGAGGCCGGGTTTGACCTCGGGCAGGGCGATGCGGTTTTTGAACTTCTCGCCCTCGTCCACCTCGCGCCGGTAGTTGATCTGCGTGCCCGACAGCCCCTCGGGATAGAGCACGCGGCGCGCGTCGATGACCGCCTGGCGCTCGGCGGAGGTGCCGCGGTGCTCAAAGGCGCTGAGGATGCCGTGGAGGAATCGGTGGCCGTCGTCGTGGCGCGCGTCGGTCAGCGCCAGCGCGGCGCGAATCTCGCGCGTGGCGTCCTGCCCGGTGACGCGGCCGACCAATTCGCCAAGCCGAACCGTGTGGCCGTCGAGGGCCGGGAGCAACCAGACCAGCCCCGGCTCGGCCTCGATGGCGGCGCGATTGCCGCCCTGGGTGATGTCGCGGAGGGTCGAGAGGATCTCTGTCGAGCTGGGAGTGGCCATGAGTCTTCCTTTGCGCTTGGGAGGGCGGCCCCGAGAGAGGGGCAATGGCCATGAAAACCCATCGCGAACGCGACGCGCAAGGGCCGCAGGCCGGATTTCTCGGGCGGCGTGTGTGGGGGCAGCGTCAGGCACCCGCGGTACACGGCCAATCCGATCGTTGGCGAATGAACGGCGGCGGGTGGCTCGCTCCGGAGGTCTGTGGGACGCTCTTGGACGGCGAAACTCCTTCCCCCCGGATCCAGGCAGGATGTTCATGAAACGAACGCAAACGTTGGTCGTGGCCCTCACCTCAATCCTCCTCCTCCTCGCGCAGGGGTGCGATTCGGGATCCGAATCCAAGCTGACCGTGGTGGAGTCGTGCAACGAGGTCCTCGAGACCATGTGCGCGCGTCTCTTCGACTGCTTCACTGCGAGCCAGTTGGGATTCGCATCCGAGGCAGAGTGCTCGGACGGGGCGTCCGAGTCGCTGTGTCCGGACATTAAAAGCGCGCGGGATCGTGGAACGCTCGTCTTCAATCAGTCCAACCATTCGCCGTGCGTAGCTTCGATGCGCGGGCTCGCCTGCACGGATGACGTCGCGGCGTTTTCCGACCGAATCGGTTCGGAGCAGGTGTGCACAGATCTCTTCCAGGGCACCCAAACGAAGGGCGAGGCGTGCTCGACAACCTCAGAGTGCGCGGGGGCTGATTCCCAGTGCAGAGCGGACGGCCGCTGCACCGGGAACTTGAGCGGGGCGGCCTTCGAGCAGGAGTGCAACGAGTTGACCGCTGGCGCGTGCGAGGGTCTGAGCTGCCTCACGCTCAAGTCGAACCTGCAGCAGAAGGACGGAATCTGCACGGCGGCCTGCGAGTCGAACAGTGACTGTGGCGCGGGCGCCGTCTGCGTTGACTTCACCTCGCTGGGCCGTGCGATATGCCTCAGCGAGTGCGCCAAGGACAGCGACTGCGGCGGTGGGTTCCGTGTGCGTCGAGACGCTGCTCAAGAGCGGGGCTGGGGTCTGCTGGGTAGAGATCTGAACCGCGGACGAGGACCGGTCGGCCCTCTCGGGCGCCCAGCGAAGGGCATGTAGGGCTGGCGGCGGCGGCGGGCATGCGGCGCGCGCTACGCCGATTGGGTCATCGCGTCCCAGCGCACGACGCGCGCGACGTCCGGCGCAGACACAAGCTCAGCCATGCTCGCGGCACAGGCGGCGCAGCAGGGCTTCGGTCTCGACTCAACGGATCCTGCCAGCGCAGCGTTCGCGCGGATCGGGATGTTGCGCGATCTGCTCGCTGGCCATCCGGCACAGCGCCACCAGGATCTCGCCGCGCTGGTTCTGGGTCAGCCCGCGAAGGTCCTCTGCCTTCTCGCGCGCGTCGTCTTCATCAGTGCGGTCGGCCCAGAAGGCGTGGTCTGGCTCGGTGCTCATGCTGCTCATTGTAGTTCCGAAGCCGGTTCGGTGCCCAGCGTTGGCCCTCACGTCAGCGATGTGCCGACATGACGGCGACGCTGGACCCCGGCAGCGCGAGATACCTTGACGGCCTTGGTGCAACCTAAGGAACCTAAGGTCTCAGCCCCCCGAAGTACGCACTTCGCGCATCAAGGGGGCGCGCCGGAACGTTCGAAGGTAGGGTCTCCGACCCCCGCAATACGCACCAGTGAGGAGGGGCTCCAGGATCCCCTCCCGGGGTTCAGCCAAAGGGCTGGCCATGGGACAGCGGGCCGGCGGGAGGCCAACCCCAGCGAGGGACTTTTTCGGGCGCACGGCGCGGGCGTCATGCGTCATCGCGGAGATCTTTCCGCGGAAAGGGGTAGGTGGTTAGCTCCTCCACCCCCTACATGTTGTGGGTCACCAGTCGTAGCCGTGGGTGACAGCCTTTTCAGTGACCGGCCCTGTGAAATGAGTACGGCGTCAGGCACCCGCCGTACGCACTCTGGATGAACGCGTCGCGGCGCGTAGCCCGTGCGGGGGGTGGCGGCGCCGGTCGCGGCGCGCATCATCGCCGCGCCTGCAGCCTGGGCGCGAGTGCTGTGGCCCGTTACACTCTCGCTCGACGCCCTGCGCGGCGGACGGGACACGGAGCATGGGGCCCCCGAGTGAAGCCAGTCGCTTACATTGAAACGAGTGTAATCAGCTACTTGGTGGCGCATCCCAGCCGTGATTTGATCGTCGCCGCGCGCCAGCAGATGACGCGTGATTGGTGGACGCGCATGGGCGGCGCTTACCAACTCCTGGTTAGCCCGCTCGTCACGCGCGAGGCGAGGCGCGGAGATTCGGTTGCCGCCGAGCGCCGGCTCGCGGTGCTGAAGGACGTGAGAAGCGTCCTGGTCTCCGAGGAGGCCGGCGCGCTCGCGAGGCGCCTTATCGTCGATGGGGCCGTCCCGGTCGGCTCGCCTGAGGACGCGCTGCACATCGCCCTCGCCTCGGTGCACGGCGCCGATGTCCTGCTCACCTGGAACTTCAAACACATCGCGAACCCGTTTACGGGCCACGCCATCTGGGCGTCCGTCGCCCGAGCGGGGTTGAATCCGCCGCTCATCTGCACACCCGAGCAGATGCTCGAGGAGGGACTCTGATGACCTGGGAAGACCCGATCGTTGCTGAGATCCGAGCGGTCCGCGATGCGCACGCCAAGGAGTACGACTACGACCTGGACCGCATCGTCGCCGCGTTGATCGCCGAGCAGGAGGACAGCGGGCGGGAACTCTACCAAGGCACGCCGCAGCCGCTGCGTCCGAGGCCGATGGACGCTTGGTGGAGGAAGGCGCAGTGACTTTGGACGTGGGCGTCAAACGGAGCGCGGGCGTCTGATTTGCGAGCCGGGAGCCCGGCGTCAGGCGCCCGCGGTACGCACTTGGTGCGGGCGCATCGGAGTGCGGGGGCCGCGCGGGGCGGTGTCGGACTCTCGCCGGGGGCGAGGACCTTGCTCGCTCTAAGCGGGCCCGCGCCCCTGGCTGCCTGGCTTCCACGCCTCGCGGCCCAGCCGGTACACCGCGCAGTCGTCGTCGCCGAAGCGGCGCTCTTCGAGGAAGCGGAAGCCCAGGCGCTCGTAGAAGCGGCGGGCGCGGCGGTTTGTGGTGAGGGGGTCGATGAGGATGGCCTCCACCGTGAGGTCGGCGAAGCAGCGCTCGATGGCTTGGTGCATCATCTGGGTGCCGAGGCCGCGGCCCAGGTCGGTGGGCTCGCCGATCCAGATGTCGATGGCTCGCAGGGCCTCGGGGCACTCTCCCCAGTAGTGGCTGTCCTCCCGCGCCGGGTCGATGATTTGGACGAAGCCGATCGGCCGCCCGGCCACCTCGGCGATGAGCTGCTCTCGCCAGTCTGGGCTCCTGGCGAGCTCTTGCTCCCAACCCCAGTCGTCGTTCGGGTCGGCCGCGACGACGTGCGGTTGCTCGTCCCAGCGGCGCAACAGCCCGAGATCGGCGGGGGTCGCTGCTCTTAGGGTCACTTTGTCCATCGCGCGCTCCACTGCTCCGTATGCCGCGCCTCTGGGGCCCCCCATTGCGGCGTAGGCCCGGCTCGCCCGCGCGCCATCGGGACCGTCCTGGACGTGGCGCGCTTCGACGGCCGATAATCACCGGACTCTGCCGCCGCCACACGAGGTTTGCCATGCACCGGGGACTTAGGTCACTCGCTTCGCCGCGCTCGCTGCGCCCCGCTCTGGGGGCGTTGAGCATCATCGCCACCGCGCTCTTCGCCGGCTGCCCCGACGATGGCCGCCGCAACAACGAAGGCTCCGCCGACGCGCTCGACACCGTGGGCGGGCCCAGCGACACGGCGGACGCGGGCGACCCGGGCGCGGACCTCGCCTCGGACACTCCGACCGCGAACGACGGCGCCGACGCGACCGAGCTCCCCGCGGTCCTTTGCGCTGATGGCTCCTGCGACTGCCTCGCCCAGAACATCGGCGTCGGCTACGTGCGCGACGACGGCACGTGATCGACCAGGGCCTCGCCTCCAAGGCGGTCACCCTGGACGGCGCCACCCTCGACGTCGTCGTCGCGGCCGTCCGGGCCGCCGGGCACTCATGCGCACGCCGCGCGGACGGCACCGCGGCCTGCTGGGCTTGGCTCAGCAACGAGCGCAACCAGAACGGCGAGCTGGGCAGCGGCGTCATCGGCGGCAGCGTGCAGCTGGGCGAGGCGTCGGTGGTCCTCAGCGCGGCCGGCACACCGCTGGACGGCGTGCTGCGCCTGGGCGGCGAGGGCTCGGCCTGCCAGGTCTCCGCCACCCTCTGCGCCATCGCGACCGGCGGCGGGCTGTACTGCTGGGGCGATAACCCCAACGGCGCCTTCTTCGCCGGGTCCGCCGACCGGCCCTGGGCCACGCCCATGCTGGCGGACGCAGAGACAGCGCTCAGCGGCGTCGACGAGGTGGCCGTCGGCTTCGACCACATCTGCGCGCGGCGCGGCGGCGAGGTCGCGTGCTGGGGCATCAGCTTCAGCGGCCAGATCGGCACCGGCTCACTCGGCAGCGAGGACTACCCGGTGGTGGTCAGCGCGCTCCCAGCAGGCGTCAGCCAGCTCATCGCGGGCGCACGCTACTCGTGCGCGCTGGCGGCCGGAGACGTCTACTGCTGGGGCGCCATCGACCTCGTCGGCAACGGCGCGGACGACGACGCCGACCCCGGCTGCGGCGGGTGCGTGCGAACGCCGGTGCGCGTGCTCACCGCGACCGGCCCCCTCACCGGGGTCGCGCGGCTGGTCGGCGCGAGCCGGTCCGCCTGCGCCATCACGACCGCCGGCACCGTCTACTGCTGGGGGGACCGCAGCCCAGCCGCCCCCGCCGGCGTCGCGGCTCTCGCCACGCCGGTCGCGCTCCCCACGGGCACCACCGACCACATGCTCTGCCAAAGCGGCACCTCCGCCTCGACCCTGAACTACGTGAACCCCGACGGCAGCTACCACGTCGCCAACGCCGAACTCCCGGTGGTCTGCGAGCCCTGACCAGCGCGCGGCGCGCGGGCCCGGTCCACCCCCGAATCCGCGCCCGCCAGTCCGGGCCCCCCCATCGCCGCTTCGGGTGAGCCTCGGGCGCGGGTTTGACCTCGGCGGCCGGGGCCGGCACATTCGAAATCTCTGGGCGCTTCCAGGTTCGTCGCGACGGCGGTTCCATAGGGCGTCATGCCTGAGGGGGCTCGCTCATGCGTGTGTTTTTACTCGGCCTGCTCGTCGCGGGTCTCTCGATCGCCACGACTGGCTGTGATGACGGCGGCGGCACGAAGTTCGATGTGACGGACTCCGGCGGCTCCGACCTGGTCGCGGACACGGTCGCGCCGGATGTGACCGGTGACCTCGGGCTCGACAGCGCCGCGGACGCCGACAGCGGCCCCGTGACCCCTCCGGAGTGCCAGTCGGTCGCCTGCGGAAACGGCGGCGCCTGCGTGGTTCAAGGCGGCTCCGGGGTCTGCGAGTGCCCGCCGGGGACCGACGGCGCGGGCTGCGAGACGCTGTGCCCCGCGGCACCCCTGACGATCGCGGCCTGCTCCAGCCTGGCCGCCCCCGGGGTCTGGTGGCACGGGCCCGCGGCCGAGGACTGCGGCACCGCGCGGCTCTTCAAGCTGACCGCGGCCGGGGCTAGCGAGGTGCTGCTCTCGGGCGACTTCAACGGCTGGGCGCCGACCGCGGCCACAGCGACCGCCCTGACGGACGCGGACGGCGACGGCGGCTGGGAGACCAGCATCGCGCTGCCCCCCGGCGAGCACCGCTACAAGTTCATCGTGGACGGGGTCGCGCAGGCCGACCCCGGCAACCCCTTCAACGAGCCCGACGGCGCCGGCGGCACCCAGAGCGTGCTGACCGCGGGGGACTGCGCCCAGGCTGACGCGGGCGGCCCCGGCTGCCGCTGGCTCTTCGCCGCGGGAGGCTCGCTGTCCCACCACTGCGCGTCGCCGAAAACGGGCTGCGCGGCGAGCGCGGACTGCCCCGACGGCTGCGTGAGCGACGTGTGGATCGCCGTGGATCTCGGCGCGCGCCGGGCGGTGACCGACCTCCGCTTCCGCTCCGACTGGTGGGCCAAGCGACCCAAGGGCTGGGAGCTCTGGGTGAGCGACTCCATGCTGAGGGGCCCGCAGACCGGCGCTACCCTGGTGACCACGGGCTCGGGCCAGCAGGCCCCTTGGCAGTGCGTGACCGGCGAGGCCTGCTCCAGCGAGGTGCCCGCCGACGAGTGCTGCCCCAACGGCGCCGCTCAACCGCAGCAAATCCCCGACGGCGCGCTGATCTCGAAGTACGACGACACCCACCTGCCGCCGGCCGCCGGGCGCTTCGTCTGGTTCAACATCGCCGACACCTACGACCCCACCTCCCTGCTCTTCGAGGACCTGCAGCTTCAGGGCAACGACTGCATCCCCGGAGCGCCAGCGCCGACACCCACCCCCTGCGCGCCCAACCCCTGCTTCGCCGGCGTGACCTGCACCGTGACGGGCGGCGCCACCTACAGCTGCGGCCCCTGCCCCGCCGGCACCGCGGGCGACGGCGAGACCTGCACCGAGATCGACGGCTGCGCGGACGCCCCGTGCTTCCCCGCCGTGACCTGCACCGACCACCCCGCACCCGACACCGGCTTCACCTGCGGCCCCTGCCCCACCGGCTTCACCGGCAACGGCAAGACCTGCGCCCCCGACCTGCCGCCCGAGTGCGTGACGGCGGGCGACTGCAACGCCAACGGCACCCAGTCGTGCAGCGGCGGCAAATGCGTCACCAAGAGCTGCTCCGGCCAGAGCCAGTGCGGCTCCGGCTACTGCTTCAAGGGCAAGTGCGCCATCGGCGCCGGCTCCTGCGAGGCCGCCTGCACCCAGGCCCACGGCAACAACACCTGGCTCTGCGACGGCTCGGGCTACTGCCAGGTGCGCAACTGCTCGTCGTCCAAGCCCTGCCCAAGCGGCCAGGAGTGCGTCTCGCGCTTCAACAACAGCTTTGGCCCCGGCGGGTCGTCGACCTCGGCCTACGGCTGCGAGTCCGACGGCTCCAGCCCCTGCAACGGCGCCTGCTCGAGCTCCCAGGTCTGCTCCTCGGAGAGCCAGCCGCCCAAGTGCTTCCCGTGATCTGACCACGTCGCAGCGCGTGGGAGGGACGCCGCGGCCGCGGCCCGCGACCCCCACGCGCCGCGGCCGTCGGACTTAAGCCAGCCCGAGGGTCTCGAGCGCGTCGTGCTCCGCGGCACGGGCGCGCGTCCCCGTGCCTAGCGGTCCACGCAGCCCGCCTGCAGCAGCTCCGGGCGATACTCGAAGTGCATGGTGTCGAAGTGGTACCACTTGCCGCCCCAGATGAAGCCGTGGCGCTCAAAGACCTCGACGATCTCCCACGGAAACCGGTTCCGCCACCGCAGCAGCCCGTCAGCGCCCGGCCGCGCCCAGCGCCAGTAGTCCGAGCCGGACACGTCCAGGTCGATAGCGATGGCGAAGCTGTGGACGCTGGGGCGGTTGGTGCCGCGGATGTTGCGCCACACAAACGTACCGGCGGGCTTTTCGGCGTGACGACGGATCTCGGGCGGTAGTCCCTCGAGCTCGCTGGAGACCGCCTCGAGCGCGGTCGCGGCCCCGTTGACGGTCGCGAATCGCAAGGCGACGTCGGCGGTCTTCGGCAGCCAGCGCACCACGCGCGTCTTCGCACGCACAGCGGCGCGGTCGGCGCCGTACATCGCGGTGAAGAGCGGGCCGTGACGCGCCCGGCCAGGGTCCGCGCCGCGCGCCGGGGGGACGCCGCGCTCGCGCCCCACTGGGTAGGGCTGGGCCATCTGGTCGCGCAGGTCCGCGTCGTCGAGGCCCTCGTCGCCCACCGGCAGGTCGCGCCCGTCGTCCCATGGGAGCACCGTGCCGTCGCAGAGGCGTAGCTCCGTCGCTGACGCGCCGCACACGGTCTCGGGGTACGCGGCCACCAAGCAGCGCAGCCCCGCGGGGATCTCGGCCGGCTCAGGGGCGGGTTCGGGCAGGCCAAGCAAGATCAGCGCCAGCAGGGCGAGGACGTTCATGGGCGCACCCACGAGGGGCCATCCGACGCCGCAAACACCGTGACCGCCGACGCGCCACGCGGCGCCCGCCCGCGCGTTACACCTGCCAAATCGCCTGATGTTGACTGCAAAATCTGCATGGCCCAACCTGGAGGACGCGCCCGCCAAGCCCCATCCACCATTTCGTGGATGACCAATGCATCGGCGTCGCTCGTGATCCGAACATGGATTCCATTAGCACGCTCTTCGACACCAGCGACTTTCCGGCGCGCTGGCATTGCGGCCACTGGACTGCGTTTCACGGCTATACGCATATCATCTCGGATCTGCTCGTCTGGGGGGCCTACACGGCCATTCCGGCGCTGCTTGCTTTCTTTTTCTATCGGCGCCGCGACCGGCTGGCCTTCCCGCGTATCGGCTGGCTCTTCGTAGCTTTCATCTTCGCCTGCGGCACCACCCACCTGCTCGAGGCGATTATCTTTTGGCACCCCGTGTATCGCGTCGCCGGGGTCATGAAAGCGCTCACCGCGGGCGTGTCCTGGCTCACGGTGGCCGCGCTGATCCCGGCGATCCCGCGCGCGCTCGCCCAGCCAAGCAGCGCCGAGCTCGCGGCCGCGCTCCGTGCCCGTGACGCGGCCGAGGCCAAGTCCCGCCAGGACCAGCACCGCTTCGAGGGCGCCTTCGTCCACGCCCCCACCGGGATGGCGCTGCTCGACCGCGGCGGCGTGTGCGTCAGCGTCAACCCCGCCCTGTGCTCGAGCGTCGAGCGGCCGGCCGAGACCCTGGTCGGCCAGCGGATCCGCGACCTCTTCGTCGAGGAGGACCAAGCCCCCGAGGGCAGCGGGATTCCGGCGGTCTGCGACGGCAGGCTGCCCCGATTTCGCGGCCAGAAGCGCGTCCGGCACCTCGATGGCCGCACCCAATGGTTCGACGTGGCGGCCTCGGCCGTGGACGAGCAGGACCCGGGCGCGCTCATCGTCGTGCATTTCGTCGACATCACCGACGAGGTGCTGGCGCACGCGGAGCTCAGCCTCCTCAACGAGGCGCTGGAGGAGCGGATCGACGAGCGGACGGCCGAGCTGCAGCGCTCCAACGAGGAGCTCGAGCGCTTTGGATACGCGGCCGCGCACGACCTGAAGGCGCCGCTGCGCGCCATCGCCAACCTGACCCAGTGGATCAGCGAGGAGCAGGTCGCCGGCAACGCCGAGCGGGTCGAGGAGTACAAGGCGCTCTTGGACTCGCGGGTGACGCGGATGAAGCGGCTGGTCGACGACCTGCTGGGCTACGCGCGGGCGGGGCGCGCCGACGAGATGGTGGGCGCCATCGACCTGCGCGAGGCCGTGAAGACCGCCGTCGAGCAGGTGCGGCCGCCGGAGACGTTCACGATCGAGATCTGCGGCGACCTGCCGGTGATCAACGCCGCGCGCGGTCCCGTCGAGCAGATCCTGGCCAATCTGATCGGCAACGCCGTAAAACACCACACAAGCGAGAGCGGCCACATCCGCATCGGCGCGGCCGAGGCTGGCGACTTTTGGGAGCTCACCATCGCGGACGACGGGCCGGGCATTCCCGCAGAGCAGCGTGAACGAGTCTTCGAGATGTTTCAGACACTACGCCCACGCGACGAAGTCGAGGGCAGCGGCCTTGGTCTCTCGCTTGTGCGTCGCAGCATAACCATCCGGGGTGGGACGGTATCGATGGACGAAACGCCAGGTGGTGGTTGCACGGTCCGGGTCCTGTGGCCTAAAGCGCCTCGGCTGCGTTCGCGCGCCAGGCGCCGATCTCAGACCCATCCCGGAGACGTCCCATGAAAGTCTTACTCGTCGACGACGACCGCGTGGACGCCATGGCGGTCGAGCGGGCCATGGGGGCTGTTCAGGCTGGGTTTGACCTGCGGCACGCGTCGTCGGGCCAGGCGGCGCTCGACGAGCTTCGCAATGGCGCCCCCGACTCGCCGACGGTCCTGGTCATCGACCTGCACATGCCGGGCATGGACGGGATCGCGCTGCTGCGCCACATCCGCGCGGATCCGCAGCTCGCCGCCCTCCCCGCGTTCATCCTCAGCACCTCCGCGGACTTGAGCGACCGCGCGCCGCCGCCGCCCTTCACATCGTCGGCTGGGTGACCAAGTCGTCGGACGGCTCGCGCTTGCGCTCGTTCGTGCGCCTGCTGGACCTGTACGGGCAAGTGGTGACCGCCCCATGAGCGTCGACCCCGCCAACCATCGCCTGAGCGTGCTCGTGGTGGACGACGACCTCGTGGACCGGATGGTGGTCGCGCGGCTGCTCGAGCACCTTCGACGTGACGCTGGTGTCGAGCGCCGGCGAGGCCCTGGAGCGCCTGGCGACCGAGCGATTCCACTGCGTGCTCATCGACTACCGGCTGCCGGACGCCGACGGGATCAGCGTGCTCGACGCCCTGTGGGCCGACGCCGCCGCGCCCGCCGCCATCATGCTGACCGGGTCCGGGGACGAGGCGGTCGCCGTCAACGCGATGAAGCACGGCGCCCACGACTACCTGACCAAGGCGGGCCTCGACCGCGATCGCCTCGTGGCCGCGATCTTCGAGGCCCACGGGCGGCAGCGGGCGGCGCGCGAGGAGCACCTCGAGCAGGTGCGGCTGGCGCGGCTGGCGAACTTCGACCAGCTCACCGACCTCTACAGCCGCGCCTGGTTCGACGAGCGGCTGGCCCACGAGCTGAAGCGGTCGCGCCGCTACGGGTCCGCGCTGGCGCTGGCCCTCATCGACGTCGACCAGTTCAAGGAGCTGGAACGACACCCTCGGCCATCTGGGCGGCGACGACGTGCTGCGGGCCGTCGCGCAGGCCATCCAGGGGTCGGTGCGCGACGTGGACTTCGCGGCGCGATGGGGCGGCGACGAGTTCTGCGTGCTGCTGCCGAAGACGGACCTGGAGTCGTGCCAGCGCATCGGGAATCGAATCTGCGAGGGCTCGCGGGCCATCCGATTCGCGACCGAGAAGGGCTGCGCGATGTCGGTGAGCTGCTCGGTGGGCATCGCGGCGTGGCAGGGCGGCGACCTGGATCAGCTGCGATTCGTGCGGGCGGCCGACGCCGCGCTCTACCGCGCGAAGAACGCGGGGCGGGACCGCTGCGTGGTCGACCGGCTGGTCCACACGGAGTGAGCGCGTGGGGTCCCGACGAGCTGTGGACCTGCGGCGCGCTGAGCGTGGAGCGGCAGGGGACAGCGCTGCTCGAGGTCCACGTTCAGCCCGGCGCGCGCGCGACCGAGGTCGTGGGCATGCACGGCGGCCGCCTGAAGGTGCGGCTCGCGGCGCCGCCGGTCGACGGGAAGGCCAACCGCGCGCTGACGGATTGGGTGGCGGCGTGGCTGAACCTGCCGCGCTCGGCCGTGAGCCTCGTCCGCGGGGAGACGAGCCGGAAGAAGACCTTGCGCATCGAGGGGTTGGAGGGCCCGGCGGGCTCGTGAGCCCGGCCGCGGGAGCGCGCGCAGGTCTATCGCGGGTCGAAGCGTAGCTCGCCCGCCCGCCACGCCTTCCACGCCGCGCCGGGGGTCGGGGGCGTCGCGGCGCACCACGCCAACCACGCGGCCAGCGAGACGTCGGCGTCGTCGCGGTACGCCTCGGGGACGTGGATCCCGTGGTCGACGGCGTCATCGAGGGCGGCGAGCAGCTTCTCGTGGTAGCGCTCGTACACCGCGAGGTCGCGCAGCCACCGCGAGCGCCGGTTGTCGTGGGCGACGACGGCGCGGGCCTCGTCGCGCAGCCGCTCGAGCGCCCCGGGGTGCAGCGCCAAGAGCTGGAAATCGTAGATGAACTGCACGCCGTCGTGGTGCGTTCCCAGCAGGTGGCGGGCGATGCGCTCGGGCGGGCTCACCAGCCCCGTGAGGTCCAGCGGCGCCACCGAGCGCTCCCATAGAAGGAAGGGGAAACGCAGCGGGCGAAAGCGAAAGGCGCGGGCACGCCAGCCCGGACGCGGCGCGAAGTCGCGGCTCATTCCGATGGTCTCGGGGCGATTGATGATGCGGTGAAGCATACGCAAGACACCCGTCGACACCTGCCAAAGATTCGGAACCTCTTCGACGACCGCTGCGTCGCGCACTCGCGCCAGGTTTTGTCGGACGCGGGCGGGGCGGAGGAGCAGGAGGCGGGCCGGCCATGGGGTTTCGTTCGTCACGGTGCGCCTGACCTTCAGGGATTTCGGGGGGATGCGGGGGGCCTCGGTTCAGGGGGACAGGAGGCCGGCGAGGCTCAGGGCGCGCTCGAGCAGCCAGTAGGAGCCGGCGCTGCCGACGAGGGTCGCGAGGGCGAGGTGGGCGGCGGGCTGCGGCGCGCGTGCGGGGCCGATTCGGCGCGCCAGAGACCACAGCGCGGCGATGACGGCGATGAAGGCGAGCTGGCCTATCTCGATGCCCAGATTGAACGCGAAGAGCGCCAGGGGGATGGCGCCGTCGGGGAGGCCGGTCTCGCTGAGGGCGCCGGCGAAACCGAGGCCGTGGAGCAGCCCGAAGGCCGCGCACAAGG
>JAWKRR010000098.1:0-13278 GCA_041389525.1 Myxococcota bacterium
CGCCGTAGCGCGCGGACGTCACGGCCAGGCAGTACCCGAAGATGCGCGTCATGTGGCGGTCGGGGTGCGGGGTGAAGAGGAAGCGCCGCTCGATGGAGCGGCGCGTGATGAGGTAGGTCATTCCTGGCAGAATTCGGCGTGGGTTCGGCATGGTTTCCCTCCTGGTGGTTCCAGAGGGCGGTCCATCAGACAGCGATGGCCACCATAGGATCTATGACGCCGAGAGCCCGTGGCCGTGCGTAACTCTTTTTGAGAGCACGCTAAGTAGCTGACATCGCGTGTTTCTCTGACGCGGCCGCGCGCGCCTCCGTCACCCGCCCCGCGACTGCGCGACCGCTCGCCTGGCGCTGGCGGTGGCTGGTAAGCCAGCTCCCGGGGCTCACGGAAAAGACGGACTGCGACAATCTGCCGCATTCCCTACGGGCGCTTCGGTTGGTACCTGTGGCGCGGTCGCTGATGACCCCCTGCCATCTCACGAGGTTCCCATGACCGCTCGCTCCCTCGCCGGACTCCTCATGTCCGTTCTGCTCGCCGCCATGGTTGTCGGGTGTGACAACGGCGATGACGAGACGACGACCGCCAAGCAGCTCGCGCTCGCGCTGTCCTGGGACCCGGCGCCCCCCACCACCGGCCAGAATCGCCTGACGATCACCGTCACCCACGCCGACGGCTCACCCGCCCCGGGCGCCACGCTGACCGTGGACCCGCAGATGCCCGCCATGGGGCACGGCTCCAGTGAGACGCCGGTCATCACCGAGGTGGACCCGGGCGTGTACGAGGCGTTCCCCGTGACCTTCCAGATGCCCGGCGAGTGGACCCTGAGCGTCACCGCCACCCACGGCACCATGAGCGGCAGCGCCAGCGCGTCCTTGAACGTCGGGGGAGCGATGGGCGGGATGTGATTGGGCCTCGTCCCAGCGGTTCGGCGCGGGTCTGCTCAGGCCCGTTGGGCAAGGGCGGGCGTTCCTCGATCGGGGCGCGCCCTCCCGGCCTGAGCGCGGTCACGTTGGCCGTGCTCTTGGTGGTCCTGACCGTGCCCAGCGTCGCGCGCGCCGCCGCCTGCTGCATGTCCGCCTCCGCCATCGGGGTTGGCCGCCTGCGCATCTGGGAGCAGTTCGCGGTCGGTCTGTCGCTGTCCGCCGAGACGGGCTTTGGGCACTGGGACGCCGACGGCGACTGGACGCGCTGGGGCGACGACTACTCCGAGCAGGTCTACTCCGGCCGCCTCTGGGGCCTCGTGGGCTTCGGTCGGCGCACCTCCGTCTGGGTCCAGGCCCCGGTTCTGTTGAACCACCGCTCGACGGGCGCGCTCTCCCAGACCGGCGGCGGCTTCGGCGACCTCAACCTGGGCGCCCGCTACGAGGTGCTCTCGGTCGGCGAGATCCGCGAGCTACCCGCCATCGCGCTCACCGCTGGCATCATCCTGCCCACCGGTCGCGCCACGGACAGCGCCACCACCACCCTCGGCGTCGACGCCACCGGCCGCGGCGCCACAGCGCTCACCGGCGGGCTCAGCCTCGAGCTCACCCGCCTACCGCTCTTCGTCCGCTTCGACACCGCCGCCACGGTCCCCTTGCCCACGGGCCTGCGCGGCGACGGCCCGCGTGAGCGCCTCGGCACCGAAGTGGAGATCGCGCTCATCGGCGGCGCCGAGGTCCACCGCGGCGTCGTGCTCAGCCTGCGCGCCCACGCGCTCTGGCAGCGCCCCGCGCACCGCGACGGGAAGGCCGTGGCCCGCTCGAAAGCACGCGAGGTGGGCCTCACGCTCGCCGGCTCCGTGGAGCTGACCCCCCACTGGACCGTCCAGGCCAGCCTGGCCCAGACCCTGCTCGGCGACCGGCTCGGCGCGAACCGCACGGGCCGCCTCGTCGCCACTCTCGGCCTTCGTTATGGAGGATTTTGATGCGCACGCTCCTGCTGCTGCTCGTCGGGCTGCTCGGCGCCTGCGCGTCTGGGGGCCCCGCCCGCGACCACCTCTCCGCCGAGGACCCCGCCCTCGCTGGCGCCGTCGCGCTGGACGCGAGCACCCCGGCCGACCTCCCGGGCCTCATCGCCTCCCACGAGGCCACGGTGCTGGTCTGGTGGGCCTCCAGCTGCCCCTGCGTGCGCCGCTACCACGCCCGCATCGAGGCCCTCCCCGCGGCGTGGGGCCCGCGCGGCGTCGCCGTGGTCGCCGTCTCATCCAACGCCGACGATTCGCCGGAGCGCCTGAGAGCCTCCGCCTCCGCGCGCGGGCTCAGCCTGCCTCTGGTGCTCGACCCGGGCGCAGCGCTCGCCGCGAGCTTGCGGGTGGTCAGCACGCCGACGGTGGTCGTGCTCGACCGCGAAGGGCGCGTGCGATTCCACGGGTGGATCGACAACGAGCGAACGCCGGGCACCCGCGGCCGGCAGGCCTGGCTGGACGACGCGCTGGAGGCGGTGCTGGGCGGGCACGAGCCCTCCGTCGCCCGCTCGCCAGCCTGGGGCTGCACGATCACCCGCAGCCTGGGCGGCGGAGGGCGCTGCATCACCCCGCCAACTGCCGCCGGGCACTAGGGTCAAACACCCTCACTTCTCACTTTACAGGTGAGCAATTCCGGGCCCATGCTGCTCTCATGAGTAGACAACCCCGACTGGACTATCCCGGTGCTTGGCACCACGTCATGCACCGCGGCGCTCGGCGGGCGCCGATTTTTCTCGACGACGCGCACTGCGTGCTCTGGCTCGAGACCGCGGCGGATGCGGTCAGGCGCTTCGGGATCGAGATCCACGCGTGGTCGCTGATGCCGAACCACTACCACCTGCTCGTGCGGTCGCCGCTGGGCACGTTGTCGCGCGCGATGCGACACCTCAACGGTGTGTACACGCAGCGGCTCAATCGCCTGAACGAGTGGGACGGCCCGGTTTTCCGCGGGCGCTTCCACAGTCGGCTGGTGGAGGACGAGGAGTACCAGCGCTACCTCGTGGCGTACATCCACCTCAACCCCGTGCGCGCCAACCTGGTTCGTCGCCCTGACGAGGAGGCGTGGACGAGCCACCGCCAACTCGTCGGCCTCGACACGCCGAGCGACTGGCTTTCGACCGGCGCCCGGGACCACCTCTTCGGGACCGGCGCGCAGTTGCAGGAGTTCGTCCGCGACGTGCAGGTCGGCAAGCAGCCCTGGCCGGATGACGCGGAGCTGGATTTCGCCTTCCAGATCCCCGCCCGCCCCGTCGAGCAGCCTCCGCCCCCTGCGCCGGCGACAGGCGTCTCCGCGCTGAAGGACACGCTGAAGCAGGTTCAGCGCATTACCGGAGCGAAGCGCGCCGACCTCAAGCGCGCAGAACGCGGGCGCGGCGCGAACCCGGCCAGGCGGTTCGCCGCTCTGATGCTCATGCGCGTGCCCGGCGCGAGCTCGGCCGAGATCGGCAAAGAGCTTGGGATGTCGGCGAAGCAAGTCGAGAACCTGCGCCACCGAGCGCAGCGCGATGAGTTGCCGGCGAGGCTCCAGGCGTGGAGAGACGCTTGGGACGCAGACCTAGCGTCTACGGGCGATGGAAAATGAGAATAGAGTGGTCTTGACCCCAGCCTCGTTCACCATCGCGCAGCTTCGCACGGGCCGCGTCCGGCCGCTGGGGACGCGCGGGGTGCCCAGCGGCATCGACAAGCAGCCGGTCCACGGCGCGGTGGTGGCCGGTCCCACCGGGCTCTCGGGGGATGAGCAGGCGGACCTGCGGCACCACGGCGGGGTCGACAAGGCGGTGCACGCCTACGCGGCGTCGAACCTCGCGTGGTGGGCGGCGGAGCTTCCCGACGCCGCGAACCGCTTCGTGCCGGGCGCCTTTGGCGAGAACCTGGTGGTCGAGGGGGCCGACGAGGCCGACATCTGCCTGGGAGACCTCTGGCGCGTCGGCGGCGCGCTGCTGGAGGTCAGTCAAGGGCGCCAGCCCTGCTGGAAGCTGAACCTGCGCTTCGACCGGGCGGACATGGCGCGCCGGGTGCAAAGCTCGGGCCGGACGGGCTGGTACTTCCGCGTGCTGCAGCCGGGCCCTCTGGCCGCCGGCGACGTGGCGACCCTCGACTCGCGCCCGCACCCCCAGTGGCCGCTGACCCGCGTGTCGCACCTGCTCTATCACGATCGCCTCGACCGCCCGGCCCTCGCCGCCCTCGCCGCCCTCCCCCGGCTGCCCGACCGCTGGCGCGAGCTGGCGCTAGCCCGGCTGGCCACCGGCGAGACCGAGGACTGGCGCCGCCGGGTCGACACGCCGCCGCCCGCCGATGAGGCCAGCCCCGAGAAGGATCCGCAGCGCTAGGGGGCGAGACCGGCCCCGTCGAGGGTCGCGCCGAGGGCTTCGAATGCGGCCTGAGCGTCAGTGGCGAGCGGGCTTATCTTGAGCAGCTCGGCGACCTCCCTGGGATCGGCGTCCAGGTCGTACAGCGACTCGACGCCGGCCAGGGTGCGGATGAACTTGAAGCGCGCGTTGCGGGAGGCGCTGCCGAGGCGGTCGGCGGGGTTTTGGCCAGCCAGCAGCTGGGTCACAACGTCTGGGCGATGGGCGGGCGCGTCGCGGTCTTCGAGCGACGGCAAGAGCGAGACGCCGGCGACGGCGACGCCCGTGAGCAAGCCCCCGTTCAGGGACGCGCCCACGATGCTCGCGAAGAGGTAGCTCACGTCGACGGGGCGCTCAACAACCCCGGGGCACGCGACGCCCGGGCCGGCCACGACGAGGGGCACGCGCACGCCGCCCCGCAAGCGGCGAGCGCCACGGCCACGGCCAGGGAGAGCGCGATGAGCTGCCAGCGAGGCTCCGGGCGTGGACGGGCGTTTGGGGCGTAGACGTAGCGTTTACGGGCGATAGAAAATGAGAACAGAGTGGTCTTGACCCCAACTCAGGCGCGCGGGGGGCCGCTAGGTGGGCGCGCCCGGCTCTGGCCTGGTGGCGGGGTGTTCCCAGCGGCTCAGCACGAAGGGTGCGGCTAGGTGGGCGAGGTAGTTGCTGGGGATGGTGGCGTCGGCGATGCCGACTTCGAGGCGCGGGGTGCGGTCTTTGGGGTGGTAGAAGGTCCCGAAGACGCGGTCCCAGATCATCGTGGTGTTGCCGAAGTTGGTGTTGGACTCGGTGAGGTCCTGGGAGTGATGCCAGCGGTGATTGTCCGACGTCGCCAGGACATAGCTGAGGATTCCCGGGCGCAGGGCGAGGTTCGCGTGCTGCAGCAGGCCGTTGACCGCCTTGGTCACCGTCCACAGGGCGATGACCTCGGGGCCGGCGCCCATCAGCGCGACCACGAGGCTCTCGCAGGTCAGGGTGTAGGCGGCGTTGATGGGGTGGGAGCGACCGGCCGCCATGACGTGAAGCTGTGTCGGCGAGTGGTGGACGGCGTGGATGCGCCAGCCCAGGCGCGTCAGGTGCATGGACCGGTGCGCCCAGTAGGCGCCGAAATCACCGATGATGACTGCCAAGACGAGCTGGAGCGGGAGTGGCCAGGAGGTGGGCCACCAGCTCATCCCCGTGGCCTCGGCGAGTCGCGCGCCAGCGGTGGCCAGCGCCGCGAAGAGCGTCGCCTTCAGCAGCAGCGCCGTGCCATTGGCCGAGATCAGCGAGTGCAGCACGTCCAAGCGCAGCGTGCGGCCGTCCGGTCTCCAGGCCGCGGCGTGCGGGTGGGCGGACTCCAGCGCGAAGAGCAGCAGGGCGGCGACGACGACGACCGGCGCCACGGCGAGGCCGGGGCCGACGTCGGCGGCAAACGGCGCCGCGCACGCGAAGAGCGAGCCCAGCAAGACCGCGGGGTAGGTCGCGACCTCGACGAGGCGCCTGAAGCCCCATTCTGCGCTGAGTGAATCGCCGTTCATTCTTTGCGAATGATAGGGCATACGGCCGGATTTAACCCGCTGAAATCGTGGCGTTGGGTGTACCCATCGCGCGCTCGAATGCCCCCGGGGACAGCCGCGCCGCGTCCCAGGGGACGCCGACCCGCCATCCGCCCGCGAGCCCCGCGGTTCCTGGGGTTCGCGTCGTGGCACGAGGCTTGCTCGGCTACGACCCCAACCACCCGTCAAGGTGGCCTGTGGGTGGAGGTAGGCCCGCTCGCTTGCTAGCCTGTACCCCTTCCCGACATCCAAGCTCGCCCCCAAGGAGGACGCCATGCGGCCGACGCGATGGATCGGACTGGGCCCGCTAGCCTTGGTGCTGCTGGCCTCATGCGGCGGCAGCGGCGGCGGGCACCCCACGTGGTCGAAGTCGATTGGCGGCGAGGCCCGCGACGAGCTCTTGGGGGTCGCGTCCTCGGCGGACGGCGTGTTCCTGGCGGGTGCTTTCGGGATGGAGGCGCACGGGCTGGCTGGCGACGACGGGGATCTCTGGGCGCTGCGCCTGGACTACGCCGGAAATATCGAGTGGCAGCGCGCCATCGGGCAGCGCAACGTCGTCGCGCCAGGGCAGGTGCCGCCGACGCTGCGAGCGCTGGCGGTCGACGCCGCGGGGACCTGGCTCGCGGGGCGGTCGGCGGCCGGGAACGCGCTGGTGGCCCGGCTGGACCCGACGGGCGGGACGACCTGGACGCTGGACTTCGCCACCCACAAGCCGGAGCGCTTCGAGGTGGGCTGGGCCGTCGCGGCGGCCGGCAGCGGCGCGGTCGTGGGCGTGTGGGCGGACGACGTCGTCACGGAGAGCGACAGCGACGGGCACCCCGGCACGCCCGACAACATCACCTGGGAAGCGCCCCGGTGGCGGGTTCGCGTGCTGAGCGCCGCCGGCGACGGCACCGCGGGCTGGGCGCGCACCCTGCCCCCGCTCTACACCGAGCGCGAGCCGCAGGGCCTCGTCGTCGCCGGCTTCCCCGACGGTGGGGCCGCGGTCGCCGTCAGCCTCGAGGACAGCCTCGACGTCACCCGCCTGGGCCCCGACGGCGCCATACTGTGGACCCTCGAGCGCTCCGGCCAGGACGACGCCCACGGCCTCATCCCCCTGCCCGGCGGCGACGTGGTGGCCTTCGGCGACAGCGTCGGCCTGCCGGGCCGCCGCGGCTTCGCGACCCGCTTCGCCCTCGACGGCAGCGTCACCTGGCACGAGCACTACAGCGAGGTGGACCGCCTGACCGCCGGCGCCCTCGCCTGCCCACCCGGCCAAGCCTGCCACCTCGCCCTCGCCGGCCAAGACTACGGGGCCATCGTCCCCTCGCTCTCGGACGCGCTGCTGGTCGACCTGGACGGCAAGCTCGTCGCCGAGACCGAGAGCGTCGCCCTGGGACCCGCCGCGGCCGTGGGCTACGACCCCGCGACGGACCGCTACTCCGTCACCACTCACCCGTGGAACCTCCAACTCGAGACCCAGGCGCTCGACCCTGCCTTCGCGCGCCTGGGCGACCCACGCCGCGTGGTCCAAGACGGCCCCGGCGCGGCGGCCACGGGCCCCGACGGCCGCACCCTCTGGCTCAGCCACACCCCCGCGCGCCTGCTCGCCTACGGGGCCGGCAACGCGCCGCTCCTCTACGAGATCACCCTGGCCGGCCGCGAGCGCCGCCTCGAGGCGGGCGGGGCCGTGCTGCCCATGGGCGGCGGCGCGCTGGTGACCGGGCAGGCCGGAGACGGCAGCGCCTGGGGCGTCCGGCTCGACGAGTTCGGCGCGGTCCAGTGGCAGCGGCGCTGGGAGCTGCGGGCGTCGCGGCAGCACCAGTTGGCGCCGGGCCCCGACGGCGGCTTCTGGATGGCCGCGGGCGGTGTGCTGGGCCGCTTCTCGGCGGACGGGACCCCGGTCGCGACCTTTGCCTCGGCCGCGACCGGCCAGGCGCTCGCCGCGTGGCGGGAGGGCGGCGTGCTGGCGGTGGGCGGAGACCGGGCCGCCGCCTGGGATGCCAGCGCCGCGCTGAGCTTTAGAAAGCGCTACAGCATGGGCGCGCAGTGGCTCTCCCTCGAGGACGCGGTGGCCGTCGGCGAGGGTGCGATGGCGGTCGGCGTGTACGACGACGGCCAGGCACTTCTGGCGCTGCGCCTCGACGCGCGGGGCGAGGTGCTGGCCGCGACCGGCCTTCGCAGCACCACGGGCGTCCTGCGCGGCGAGGCGAGCGTCGCCGCGGTCGACGGCCGCGCGGTCCTCGCGGTCACGTGGCAGAGCCCGAACGCGGCCGACGACGTGCTGCTCGTCGCCCTCGACGACGCCGGCGGCGTGGCGTGGACCCGGCGCTACGGCGGGCTGCTCGACGACCGGGTCAGCGATGTCGTCGCCTCCCCCGGCGGCGGGCTCATCGTCGCTGGCTCGTCCAGCACCGTGAGCACGGACTTCGACGGCTGGGTCCTGCGCCTCGACGCGGACGGCCTCGTCGACCAGGAAGGCGCCTGCCAAGCGCTGCTTCAATCGCCAGCCCTCACCGTGGAGAACCCCGTCGTGACCGCCGGCGACTTCACCGCGGACGCCTACGACTGGCGACCCGGAAGCACGGCGACCCTCGCGCAGTCCAGCACCCCGCCCCTGCAAGTCGCGCGGCAGTGCGTCGGCCAGGCTGCCACCCCGGACCCCGACGCCAGCGACGCCCCCGACGGCGCGGACGCCCCCGACACCTCCGACGCCGGCCCCGACCTCCCCCCCGACAACGGCTTCGGCATCCAGACCACCCTCGGCGGCGCCCCCTTCGCCGCCGGCCAACCCGTCCCGCGCTACAGCACCGTCACCCTCCGCGCCATCGTCCCCGGCTCCCTCACCGACTACACATACCAGTGGTTCACCGGCCCCGCCGCCGACCCCTCCCCCATCGGCACCGGCCCCGAGATCGACTGGCTCATGGAGTCGGCCCAACTATTCCGCCTCGTCATCTCCCAAGGCGGCGCCCCCGTGGCCGAGGTCTCGCGCGCCATCGACCTGCAAATCGCGCAGGTCACCGCGGACCTCGTCGTCTGCCCCAGCGCCAAACCCTACGCCGCCCAGGCGATCCAGCTACGCGCCAGCAGCATCCTCAACAACGCGACCATCCCGCTCACCGACCACCCCGCCGTCGCCTCCATCGCGTGGACCCTCGACCCCTACTTCCTCACCCCAGCAGCCATCGACCCCGGCCCGCCGCTCACCCACACCAGCACCGACTCCATCTGGCACCTCGACCCCGGCACCCTCACGACCGGCGCCTGGTACGAGGCCTTCGCCCGCGCCCTCGACGCCGACGGCAACGAGGTCGCGCTCTCGAACGCCGCCAGCTTCGAGGTCTCCGCGATCCCCCAGGTCTCCACCTGCGGCCCACCTCCCTGAGCGCCCCGGACGCGGCGGAGCCCCCGCGCAGCGCCTAGAGCCCCCACGGCTGCGCGAGTTCGCGTCAGGTCGGCGCGACGCAAGTCTCAAGTCTTGACACGACCCCTGTGGGAGGGCGGTTAACTTCGCCGCTCAAACCAACCGTCGGGGCTTGATGGAAATGCTCGCCGGTCTCCGTCCTCGCGTGTCGGCGGCGCACGAGGTGCGTCGCCCCTCGCCGGGTCGCGTGCTCCTCGTCGGCCGCTCGCCCCACGCGTATCTGGACCTCTCCGACGCGGACGAGGCCCTGCTGCGCTGGTTCGACGGCACGCACAGCCTCCACGACATCGTGCGCGCCGGCCTCGAGCTTAGCCCGCCGGCCGGCCCGCTTCGCGTCGTCGGGCTCCTCAAGCGCCTCCAACGCGCCGGCCTCCTCGAAGGGATGACCCCCGCGCAGGCCGCGCTCGTCGGCGCGGCGCCACGACCCCCGCGCCCGCTGCATTCGCTGCTCTCGCCGAGCGCGCTGACGCCAGCCCTGAGCTTCCTCGCGGCACCGGGTCGTTGGCTCCCGCCCGCCGTCTGGCGCCTCTTCATCGCCATCTCGGCGCTGCTTCTGGCCACAACCTGGGCGATCGCGACCAGCGACGGAGCCTGGGGACGCCTGGTCAATCCAATCGGCCGCCCCGCGTCGGTAGCCCACGATCTCGGGCTGTTCTATCTCGGGCTGTCTTTCAGCCTCAGCGTGCGCTCCCTCCTGCAATCGTGGGTGCTGCGATCGGCCGGCGGCGCCGTCCCGCGGGCGGGCCTAGCCGCCACCGCCGGGGTCCTGCACCTGGGCTTCGACCTGCGCGAGCGCCGCGCCGCGACCCGCGCCACGCGCCTCCAGATGGCGTGGGTCGGCCTAGCCTCCCTCGCGATGCTGGCCGCGGTCGCCGGCCTCTGGACCATGCTGAATCCCCATTCACTCGCCCGCCACCTCGCGCCCGCGGCGTTCATCGCGTGGCTGGTCGACCTGGCGCCTTACCTGCGCAGCGACGGCCGCAGCGTCGCCGGGATCCTGGCGCGAGTTCCCGATTTACGCAGGCGCGCGCTGAGTTTTTTGGTCCTCCGAGTGGGCGGGAATCTGGCCAGCCGGCGACCGATGGAGGCGCCCGAGCGGCGCTACCTCGCGCTCGCCGTCGCGACGCTGGCGCACGTGGTGGCGGTCTTGGTGCTGCTGGTGGCCGTGTGGCTGCCCGCCGCGCTGAGTCAGGGCGGCCGCTTGCTGGCGGGGGCGCTGTCGCCGGCGGCACAGGTCGCCCTGGACACGGTCCTAGGAGTCGGGCTCGCCCTCGGCCTGGCCTTGGTGGGTTTGGTGCTGCTCGTGTCCTTGGTGCTGCTGCTGCTCCGGTGGTCGTGGCAGTTCCTGCGGCCGACCGCGCGGGCCGCCAGCCCAGCGGCCGAGGCGCCCAGCGAGGCCGAGCTCGCGCGATTTGCCCAGCGCCACGCGACGCGCGCCATCTTCGGGGACCTCGACCCGACCGAGCGGGCGGCGCTGCTCGCGGCGGTGGTGCGCCGGCGCTACGAGGCGGGCGAGGCCCTCGCAGCGGCCGGGACCGCCGACCCGTGGTTCGGCGTGCTGGACGCAGGCCGATGCACCGTGCGCCAGCGCGAGCACAGCGGCCTGGAGCACGAGGTCGCGTCGATGAGCGCTGGCGACTTCTTCGGGCTGAACGCCCTGGCGGCCCCCGGCGAGGAGCGCGACACCACCGTGTTGGCCCTGGAGCCGACGACCGCGCTCACCCTGAGCGCCGCGGACCTGGCGCGGGTGGTGGGCGACGGCGCGGGTTCGGCCACGCGGCGGGTCCGCCACGCCCGCGCGCTGCGTTCGCTGCCGTTCGCCGCGGGAGTGCCGGCCTCCGCGTTCGCGGCGCTGCTCGAGGCGACGCGCGCGCTGGAGGTCCCGGCGGGCGCGACCATCATGAAGCGCGGCGAACACGGCGGCTCGGTCTACCTGGTGGACGCCGGGCGCGTAGCCGTCGAGGGCGACGGCGCCGGAGCGGCCGGGCGACAGGCCGCAGAGCTCGGGCCAGGAGGCTATTTCGGCGAGGTCGCGTCGGTCCCCGGCGCCGATCGCACCGCGACGGTCAGGGCGATACAGCCCTCGGTGCTCTTGCAGGTCCCGGGCGACGTGTACCGGCGGACGCTGCTGACCTCGTTCGAAGCCGGACTCCTGCTCGAGCGCAGCGCGACCGCGCGGCCCGACCGCCCCGGGGAGGTCTGAGTCATGCCCTTCGCACGACTCATCCCGCTCCTGCTGCTGCTGGGTGGCCTGACGGCGGCGGCCGACCCGGTCGTCAACCTGGTCAAGGCCGCGCTCACGACCTTCGAGCTGTCCTCCATCGTCGACCAGATGCACGCGGAGTGGACGGCGAGCTGCACGCCCCCGCCGACGACCGAGGACGCGCTGGCCGACTTCATCGACGAGGCCATGCGGAGCCGCGGCAGCCGCCGGGCCAGCGACGACTTCTGGGGAATGCCCTACCAGATCCTCGAGATGAGCGAAGACCACTACGTCGTGTACTCGACCGGCGCGAACCGGACCGACGACGCGTGCGGCGTCGGCGTCGCCTACACCGACCCGCCAAACGATCCCGAAGTGGACGCCCAACCCTCCAGCGGCCCCGACGACGTCTGCGTCGACCTCCACCTGCCCACCTGCCAGTCGGCGTACAGGAACCCCTGACCGGCCCCACGTCGGCGTCTTGCGCCGCGCCCCACCGACGACCGGCCCCTCGCGACAAGCCAGCTCGCGCCTACTTGAACTCGCCCTCGAAGCGCGCCAGCCGGAACGGGTCGGTCTCGAGATTGAACGCGAATCGCACGGCTTGGCCGTTCAGCAGGTACAGGCCGTTTGGCGTCGCCACCACGTCGGTCATGCCCTCGGCGACCTCGGCGACCGCCGTCGTCGCGCCGGTCCACGCGGCGTCCTTGGGCGTCACCCGAAAGAGCTTCGAGCTGAACGCCACGAACAGCGCTCCGTCGGCCCAGGTCATCCCGTCCGCGCCCGCCGCCAACCCGTCGCTGTCGGAGAAATCCCCCTCCAGCGCCACCTTGCGCACCGACGCGTCGGCCAGGTCCACCCGCACCAGCGCCGGGTCCAGATACACCACAATCATCAGCGCCGACGCGTCCGGCAGCACCACCGCGGCGTTCTGCCCGGCCAGCGTGCCCTTCAACGCCGGGTCGCTGGCGAAGAGCGTGACCGCCCCGCCTTGCGCGACCTTGTAGACGTTGGCGTGCTCGCGGTCGGTCACGTAGGCCGTCCCGTCCGCCGTCAGCGCCACGTCGGTGCAGGTCGCGGTCGCAAAGGTCTCGCCCAGGTTGTAGTTCGCGACCCGCGCGCCGCTCGCCAGGTCCATCACCCAGACGTAGCCGTCGTAAGCCGGGTCGTCGGTGCTCACGCCGCGCTGGTCGTCGATGGCGCACACCCACAGAAGTCGCCGCGCCTCGTCGACCGCCATTCCCAGCGTCCACCACGTCCCCGCCTCGGTCGGCGTGAAGATGGTGCGCTCCTCGCCCGTGGCCGCGTCGACCCGGTGCACGGAGCCGTCGGCCAAGCTGCCCACGTAGAACGCGTGCTCCGTCGAATCGTAGGTCCCGCCCTCGGGAAAAGCGGCGTTCAGCGGGTACTCGTCGAGGAAGACCCGCGGCGTCGCCACGTCGGCGTCGGGCGCGGCGTCGCCTGAGATGTCGGCCACCGCGTCGCCGCCGTCACCGGACTCCGAAGTCCCACAACCAAAGCCGGCGACCAGCGCCAGCGAAGCCAAGCCGAGAGTGCCCGCGCGCAGTGATGTGTTCATGCGCGGCACACTCTCACGCACCGGCCGGCCACGGCAACGCGCCGGTCCGTCCTCGTCGCGGCGCGGCCCCGAACCTACTTGCTGGACCCGCGCCCGAAGAGCCGCCCGAGCAGCCCCGGCCGCGTGTCCAGCGCCTTGTCCAGCAGCGCGCGGATCTGGTCCGGCGGCTTCACCCCGATGAAGTAGTTCACAGCGTCCGCGCCCGGCCCGGGGTCGCGCGGCTTCAGCAGCACCACGGTCGGCAGGCTGCGGACGCCAAAGG
>JAWKRR010000099.1:0-12973 GCA_041389525.1 Myxococcota bacterium
CGCCGCCCCCGCCGCCCAACGCCGCAGCCGCCCGTCGGCGCCCGCGCTCAGCACGTCGGCGCCGCCCGGCACCACGGCCAGCCCCGCGACCGCCCCATCGTGCGCGACGACCTGCTCGGTGAGGGCGCCCGCCCCGCTGTCGAAGCGCCGCAGCCTCCCGTCCTCACCGCCGGTGACGACAAGCCCGCCCGAGATCCATCCCACCGCGGTCACCGGGCCCCCGTGCCCCTCGAGCCGCGCGAGCTCCCGACCCGGCCCCAGGTCCCACACCCGCGCGGTCCCGTCGCTGCCGCCCGTCAGCGCGCGCCCGTCCGGCCCCAGCGCCAGCGCGGTCAGCCCGCCGTCGTGCCCCTCCAGCCGCAGCCGCTCGGCACCGCTCGCCAGGTCCCAGGTCACCAGCCCCAGCCCATTGGCCTCCGCGCAGGCCAAGAACGCCGTGTCCCCGCTGCCCGCCTGGGCGATCGCCGCGCACCGAACCCCCCGGCTCCGCTGCCAGGTCAGCCGCGGGCGCTCCACGCCCCAGGTCGCCGCCAGCACGCCGCGCGCGTCGGACCGCTCCTCGGCCAGCAGCGACGCCGCGGCGTGGATCTCGGCCAGCACCGTGTGCGATTCGTCAGCGTTTATCCGGGCTTTTTCAGCCAGCACCTCGGCCAGCCGCCGCCGCGCCTCGTCGCGCTGGGTCGCCGCCCGCAGGCTGGCCACGTCCGACGCGTCGCGGGCCAGCGAGGCCTTCTCGCGCTCGGCGTTGGCCACGTCGCGCTCGTCGAGGACGCCCAGGTAGGAGGCGACGCCGACCGCCGCCAGCGCCACCGTGGCGACCGCGGCGACGCCCAGGACCAGCTTGTTGCGCGCGGCGAAGCGCTTGAGCAGGTCCACCGAGGTGTAGGTGTAGGCGCCGACCCGCTGGCCCGCCATGAAGGCCGAGACCTCGGCGGCCAGGTCGCGGGCGCTCGCGTAGCGCTTCTTCTTGGCGCGACTTAGTGCCTTTTCGCACACCGCCGCCAGCTCGGCGGGCGCGTCGGCCGTCCGCTCGCGCACGGGCTGGATCGGGTCCTTGATGACCTGACCGATGATCTCGAAGGGGGTCGCGCCGCCAAAGGGCGGGCGGCCGGTGAGGATCTCGTAGAGGATGGCGCCCAGGCCCCAGACGTCCGAGCGCTCGTCGACGTGGTCGATCTCGCCGATGGCCGCCTCGGGGCTCATGTAAGCCGGCGTGCCCAGAGCGCTTCCGTCGATGGTCGCGCCCGCCGGAGCGTCCTGCAGCAGCTGAATCCCGCGCTGCAGGTCGCCACCGCGCAGATCCTTCTGCCCGGCGACCTTGGCGAGGCCCCAGTCCAGCAGCATCGTCTCGCCGAACTCGCCCACCATGACGTTGCTGGGCTTGAGGTCGCGGTGGATGACGCCGCGGCTGTGGGCGTACGCGACCGCCTGGCAGAGGTCGATGAAGTGGTGCAGCAGGCCCAGGCGCGCCTCGAGGGTGGTCGCGTCGGCCAGCGCCTCTTCCAGGGTGCGGCCGCGCACCAGGCGCATCGTGTAGTAGAGGGTGCCGTCGGTGCGGCGGCCGACCTCGTAGACCGGGACGATGTTGGGGTGCTCGAGCTGGCCGGTGACGCGGGCCTCGCGCAAGAATCGCGCGGCGGCGCTTGTGTGTTCGCGGCTGAGCGCCCTGGCGTCGGTCGAGCCGACGTCGGTCTCGAGGAGCAGCTCTTTGACGGCGACGTTTCGGCCGACGTGGTCGTCGTAGGTCGCCAGCACGCGCCCGATGCCGCCGCGACCCAGCTCGGCCACGCTGCGGTCTTCGGTGCGCTCGCCGGTCTCGGGATCGCGGTAGATGTAGCGGCCGTCCGCCTCTTCGGTGATGCGGTCGAGGTGGGTGCGGCTAAGCGCGTGCAGCCCGCCGTCGGCCGTGCGACCGCGGGCGGCGGCGCTCAGGGTGTCGAGGCCGCCGATGTCGGCGAGCAGGGGGGCGCGGCTGGCGGGGTCGCCGCCGATGTCGGCGAGCGGGGGGCCGTGGTCGCGCAGGGGCGGCAGGAAGGCCGGCGCGTCCAGTGAGAGGTCGGCGATGGGCGCGTCGACGGTCGCGGCGCTGGGGCTGATCTCGGCAAATCCATCGCCAATATCTGGCAAATCGGGGAGGTCGGCGGGCGGGATGACCCACTCGGGCTCGGCGGGGCGGCGCGTGGTGGCGGTCGCGGCCGGGGCGGTCGGGGCGGTCGGGGCGCTCGGGGCGACGGGCGCGGCGGGCGTGAGGGGGGCGGTCGGGCGCTCCCGCTCGGCCATCGCGCCCTCGGTCTCGCCGACGAGCTCGAGCAGGCGCGCGCGCTGGGCGTCGGTCAGCGAGGCCTCGAAGGCCAGCCGGTCGACGAAGGCGCGCGTGCGGTCGGTCGCCCACGCGCCCGCGGCCGCCAGCACCTGGTCGGACGTGGCGTAGCCAAGCTGCACCGCGTAGACGAAGAAGAGCACGTCGCGGGTGGCGTTGGCGGCGCGCCGCTCGAGGCGGACGATGTTCATGGGGCGCCGGTCATGTCTTGCGGGTCACCGAGATGACGTCGATGGGCTCGCTGACGTGCTTGAAGGGCATGCGGCCCTTGGGGTCGAAGCCGAGGCGCGGCAGGGGGACAGCGCCGCCGTACTTGGACGCGTTGGCCAGGGCGTGGGCGTGGGTCTCGCGGGTGGTCAGGATCTCGCCGCCGCCCGCGGAGCCGCACAGGCGCGCCGCGAGGTTCACGATGTGGCCGAGCACGGTGTAGTCGACGCGGCTGGGGGGGCCGATGTTGCCGACCACGACCGAGCCGGTGGCGCAGCCGAGGCCGAGGCGCGCGACGGGGCGGCCCTCGGCGAGGCCGGCGGCGACCCACTCGGAGTGCGCGCGCTGCATCTCGACCGCGCAGACCAAGGCGCGCAGGGCGTGGTCGGGGTAGGCCACCGGGGCGCCGAAGATCGCCATGATGCCGTCGCCCATGAACTTGTCCACGGTGCCGCCCAGGCGCTCGACGCACTGGACCATGTTGCCGAGGAAGCCGTTGACCACCTCGAGCACTTCCTCCGGCGCGAGATCCTGGCTGAGGCTCGTGAAACCGCGCAGGTCGCCGAAGAGCATCGTCAGCTCGCGGCGCTCGGTGCGGCGGAAGTCGGACTCGGCCATCTGCGACATCTGCTCGATCACGCTGGGCGCGACGTAGCGCGAGAAGGTCGCCTCGAGCCAGCGCAGGCGGGTGACGTCCTGGGCGGTGATCTGCACGCGGCCCTGCTGGGCTGTGGCGACGAAGCGCAGCATCGGGTCGGCCGAGGGGCGCTCGCCGGAGGTGGCGGGCAGGCGGTCCCAGGAGAGGTCGGGGCAGACGCGCTCGAGGATCTGGGGCTCGGTGGCGCCGCGGGCGACCTGGACGATGCCGGAGAGCACGCCGGGGCCGATGGGGCCGCGGTCCCAGCCTGAGAGCGGGGTGCCGATGACGGCTTTTCGATCGTCGACGCCTAGCAGAACGGCCATGGGGCGGTTGATGTAGCCGATGCTGTCGTCGAGGCGCACCTCAAGCAGCATCTCCTCGGCGCCAGCGACGGTGAGGCTCGAGCGGCGCACGCCGACCGCGAGCGTGCCGGTGATCAGCGGTGCGGAGCGGAGGCGGTCGAGCTCGGCACGAAGACCGGCGATCTCGGCCTCGTACTCTTCGGCGCGGCGTGCCATCCATGCTCCGGGCGGGGTGTGGCGCGCAGTATAACGGCGGCCGCTGGGATTGATCCAACAAGGGCCACCTAGGGCCGGCGGCCTGGGACGGCGTGGACGCGGCGGTCGGCGGTCCGGGGGCGGCTGGATGCGACGGGGAACCGGCTGGGAGCGATGCCGCGCGCGGGCGGCAGACCGCTGTTGCAAGCGTGTTTGCGTCCCGCGAGCCGGCTATGGCGTCCGGCGGCGCGACGGGAGTACTGTCGTGCGGAAGTGACGCGCGGGCGTGCGGCTGTGGGTGCAGCCGGGCGGCCCCGGGAGCCGGGTAATCTATGCTGTGCAGGTCTTCGGCCCCGCGGAAACGCGTGGGCTGGTGGGGTCTCGTAGTGTGGGCGGGCGCCCTGGTGATGGCAGGCTGCGGGGGCGCGGGCGCGTCCGGGTCGCCGGCAGCGGAGGTGGGCGCCGAGCCGCCCGCGGACGCCGACGCGGGCGATCTCGACGGACCGTGCGCCGACGTGGAGGAGGAGGCGGCTGGGAACGACGCGGCGGAGACCGGCGCGTCAGAGCTCACCGAGGTCGCGGAGGTCGCGGAGGTCGCGGAGGTCCGCGACTGGGGCACACGCTGCCTCAACGCCTGCGACCACGCGGTGGCCCTGGGCTGTGGCCCGCCCATGGAGCCTGGCGACGATTGCGGCGGATTTTGCCAGTCCATGGCGGCGGCGGGCTTGGACGTCGACTGCATCGCGGCCGCCGCGAGCTGCCAGGCGGTGAAGGGGTGCGTCGGGAACGAGCCGGCGCTCTGCCCAGGGCCTTGCTGCCCCGAGACTGCCCCGCAGAACCCCGCCGGAGTGACGCTGCCGTCGGGGCTCGGGGGCGTGTTCGCGCCGGTTGAGGTGGCGGACCCGACCAGTCTGGCCGGCATCGCGCTCGTCGAGAGCGCCGGCGGCACCATCGGCACCCTCTCGTCTGGTTTTTTCGGGGACCTCAACGGGGGCGGCTCGCTCGAGCTTGTCGTCTCGGGCGGCGAGGACAGCGCCCCGGTGGTGTTTCACTACGATGGCGTCGGCTTAGTCGCGCTCGACGGGCTCGGGCTGGGCGAGGGACGCGTCATGTTCATCGACGACCTCGACGACGATGGGCGCGCGGACGTCGTGATGCTGCGCAAGAACTCGCCGATGGTCCTGTGGAACGCCGGCGATGGTCAGTTCGTGGCGAGGCCCATGGTCGAGGGTCCGCAGCCGATGGGGCTGACGATTCGCGCGCTGGCCCTGGCCGATCTCGACGCTGACGGCACCCTCGACGCGGTCGGGCAGTCGTCGGGCTGCTGCTCGATGTCCTGCCCCGCCATGATCCCGCTGCTGCGCACCGGTTCGCGCACCTGGACCGCGAGGCCGGAGCTGATGAAATCGGTGAATCACGCGACGCTGCACGCGATCCTCGTGGCGCCGCTGGGCCCTGCGCAGGCTGTGCTGTTTGGCACAGGCGGGGTGGGCTGCGGGGGCGCCTACCAGGGCACCTACGAGCGCGCGACGGGCGGCGACGAGGGCTGGCCTGAGTTCGTTGGGGTGGCCATGCTCGACGAGGAGGCGAACGCCCTGATGCAGAAGAGCGTGCCCATGGGCGCGGCGGTGGCGGACGCTGACGGCGACGGGGCCTGGGACCTGGCGCTGACGCTGGATCCCGGCCACGCCATCTACCGCGGCCGGCCGTCGTGGCCCCTGGAAGACGCGACCGCGATGTCGGGCATCGGTGTCTGCGGGCGGATGGAGACTCCCGCGTCGCGCGCGGTCGCCGAGCCGCTCATCCCGTGGAGCGTCGAGTGGCTGGACCTCGACCGCGACGGGCGCGACGACCTGGTCTTCACCCACGGGCCCGACCCAGGCGTGCAGCCGCACGGCATGTTCGAGCAGCCCGTGACCGCTCACTACAACGCCGGAGACATGCGCTTCGCGGACATGACCGCGCAGATCGGGCTGGACGCGACGGGAAACTGGCGCGGGCTGCTGGTCGACGACCTCGACGGCGACGGGGACCCGGACCTCTTCATCGGTGGCATCGGGCGGCTGCCCTGGCTGCTGCGCAACGACGTGGCGACGCCGAATCACGGGTTCACCCTGCGACTGCACGGAACGACCAGCAATCATCTGGGTATTGGCGCGGTGGTCGAGGTGGAGGTCGCCGGCCAGTCGCAGCCGCAGCGGCACGTCATGGGCGCGGTCGGCAACCCGGCCGGCGTGGGGCGACCGATGCGCTTCGTGGGGCTTGGGTTGGCCAAGAAGGCCGACCTCGTGCGCGTGCGTTGGCCGTCGGGGCTGGTGCAGGAGGTCCACGACCTGCCCGCCGGCGCCGTCCACACCATCGAGGAGCCCCCGACGATCACGGTCGAGCCGGCGTCGCGGCACCTCTCGTCGGACGGTCCCGAGGGGGCGAAGATCATGGTCTACCCGCGCAACCCCGACGGCTCGATCCGCGAGGATGCGACGGTGGAGATCCGCATCGCGCACGGGGTCGGCAGCTTCGAGGGGCCGGCGAGGGCGACGCGCGGCGGGGTGGCGCGGGTCATCGCGGCGCCAGGGGTCTCGGGCTCGACGGTCATCGAGGTCCTGATCGACGGCGAGCCGCTGAGCGTGAGGCCCCGCGTGTACTGGGACTGAAGGCGGGCTGGCCTTGGGTGGCCGACCCGGTTCAGTCGTGCTGCGGAGCTAGCGCCGACCGGGTACCGCGCCGGTCGGCTCGGGCCATCGCGCGCGGCGAAGGCCCGGTTCCGCTTGAGTTGTGAGCGCGCGAGCCAGGAGGCGTCTCGCGCTCCGGAGGGTCCGCCGGCTAAAAGAGCGGCTTCTGCGGGCCCGGGACAATGTGCGCGATGTCGGGGTCGACCGACGGGGGTGCGCCGCCGTCGTCGGAGGAGTCGGCGCGGTCTGCGGCGCGCTCGGCGCGGGCGCGGGCCTTGTCGTCCTTGCGCTCTTGCTTGAGCTTCTCTCGCATTCGCTTCGTCACTGAGGGTCTGGCCTTCGCCATACAGGATCCTTGGGTTCGGGTGAGTGGCGCTGCCGAGGAAAACGCCCGCCGCCATTGCGACTTTGGCGTCCTCGCGCCCACGCCCGCCCGCCGGCCGACCCGCCCTTGTGGGGCCGTCGTTTGCGCCGGTGGCGTGCTTTCTTGCCGCGGGGAAGAGACCACCTACGGGACTCAGAGTCCAGAATCGGGTGAGCGGGGCGCGCAAAAAACCGGCCGCGGTGGGCGGCGAGCGGGGGCGCGCGAGGGCCGAGGCTGGCGGTGTGCGGCGTTCGCTCCGGGTCGGCGGGTGCGCTAATCTCGGCGGCGAACGACGAGCGAGCGCGGGGCGATGGGGCGGAGCGTACAGGCGGCGGAGATGGGGCGCGGGGTGGGCTGCGTTGCCGGTCGGCTGGGGCGCGGGCTGGCGGTGGTCGCGTGGGCGGCGCTGGCGGTCGTGGGCGGCGGCGCGGGCTGCGAGGGGGCGAAGGTCGCGGCGCTCGACGCGGGCGAGGTGGCGGACGCGGGCGAGGTGGCGGACGCGGGCGAGGTGGCGGACGCGGGCCTGGTGGCGGACGCGGGCGAGGTCGGCGCCGGCGCCGACGCGGCCGCCGAGGTGGGCCCGCCCGACGCGCCGCCGACCGACGTGGCCGAGGCGCCGGCGTTCTCGCCGGGAATCAACACCGCCGGGGTCCACAGCCCCGCGGCGTTCTCCGCGCTGCCCGACGGCGGCGACATGGTCATCGAGCTGGGTGGCCAAGGGCTGTGGATGGTGGTGGCGGCCTTTCGGACCCACGGGGTGCTGACCTCGCCGGTCACGATCGAGGCCGAGCTGAGGTCGGGCGAGGTCACGCTGAACGCGCTGGGCCTCGGGGGCCAGGCGCTGGTGCGCGAGGACGACGGCCTGGACTACTACTATGATCTCTTCATGGTGGTGGACCCGGCGAAGCTCAGCGGTGCGGACCCCCAGGAGGCGATGCTGTCGCTGCGGGTGAGCGACGGCGGCGGGCACGTCGAGCAGAGCACGACGGCCGTGGCGCTGCGGGGCGGGGCGGCGGCGAAGGCGGCGAGTCGATGAGGGATCTCGGGCTGGCGTTTTTCGGCGGCGCGGGGCTTCGATTCGCCAGGTGGATCCTGGCGATTTCGCTGATGACGGGGTGCAGCGGCGCGACGGTTGGCCAGGCCGACGGTCGGCGGGACTCGGGCGCGGAGCTCGCCGCGGAGACCGGCGCGAGTGAGGCGGACGCGGACGCCGCGGACCTGGTGGCGCGCGACCTGGGCGACGCTGGGCGACTCGACAGCGAAGGCGCCGAGGTCCGCGATGACGCGGGCGCGGCCGGCGACGCGGAGCTCGGTGGGGAGGCCGTCTTGGACGCCCGGCTCCCTGCCGCCACCTGCCTGGAGGGCTGCGCGCACACGCTGGCCCTGGGGTGCCCGCCGGAGTTTCTCGAGGGCGGGGGCTGCGCCGAGTTTTGCGCGGCGCCGCCGGAGGTCCCCATCGACATGGACTGCATCGTCGCGGCCGCCACCTGCGACGCCGTACGCAGCTGCACCGACGACGGCCCGTCATGCGGCGACCCCTGCTGCGAGATGGAGCGCGCGCGCGAGGCGCAGACGCCGCCGCTACCGTCCGCGCTGGGCGGCGCCTTCACCGCGGTGACCGTCGCGGACCCGGCCGCGCTGGCGGGCATCCCCATCGCGTCGGACCCGGCCACGACCTTGGGGGCGCTGACCTCCGGGCTCTTCGGGGACCTCGACGGCGACGGCACGCTGGAGCTCGTCGTGACGGGCGGCCAGGACGGCGAGGCGGTGGCTTTTCGCTACGACGCGAGCAGCGCGAACCTCGTCGCGCTCGAGGGCTTCAGCTTCGGCAAGGGCCAGGTGCTGGCTGTCGAGGACCTGGACGGCGACGGGGCGACGGACCTGCTGCTGTGGCGCCTCGACTCGGCGCTGGCCCTGTGGGGCGACGGCGCGGGCGGGTTCACGTCCAGCGCGCCCTTGCCTGTCGCGGCCGCGCAGGACGTGGCGATCCGCGAGCTGGCCCTTGCCGACCTGGACTCCGACGGGCTGCTCGACTGGGTCGGGGGCAGCGGGAGCTCCGCCTGCTGCTCACTGGCCTGCCCCGACCTCGTGCCGATGCTGCGGGTGGGCCCGCGCAGCTTCGAGCCGCGCCCCGACCTGATGGCGAGCGTGAACCACGCCAACCTCACGGCGATCCTGGTGGCGCCCTTGGGGCCCGCGAAGCTGGCGCTCTTCGGCATCGGCAGCGTCGGCTGCGGCGGGCCATACCAGGGGATCTACCAGCGCACGACTGTAAATTCGGATGGCTGGCCTGCCTTCGAGGGGGTCGCCACCCTGCCACCGGAGGCCAACGCGCTGATGCTGGGCTCGGCGCCGATGGGGGCCGCGGTCGCCGACGCGAACGGCGACGGGTTCTGGGACATGGCGGTGACCCTGGATCCGCTGCACGGGCTCTACGGCGGGCGGCCCACCTGGCCGATGGTGGACGTGACGGCGAGCTCGGGCATCGGGGCCTGCGGGCGCATGGAGACGCCGGAGACGCGGGCAATTTTCGAGGCCTTCGTCCCCTGGGGCGTGGCGTGGCTGGACCTCGACCGGGACGGGCGCGATGACCTCGTCTTCACCCACGGCCCCGACCCGGGCGCCAACCCCCACGGCATGTTTCCGCAGCCGGTGACGGCCCACTGGAACGCTGGGGACTTCCGGTTTCGCGAGATGAGCCAGCAGATCGGGCTGGACGCGGTCGGCGAGTGGCGCGGGCTGGTGGTCGACGATCTGGAGGGTGACGGGGACCCGGACCTCTTCGTGGGCGGCATCGGGCGGCTGCCCTGGCTGCTGCGCAACGATGTGGCCACGCCGCACAAGGGTTTCGCGCTGCGGCTGCGCGGAACGACCAGCAATCACCTGGGGATTGGGGCGATCGTCGAGGTGGAGGTCGCCGGGCAGGGCCAGCCGCAGCGGCACGTGATGGGCGCGGTCGGCAACCCCGTGGCGGTGGCGCGGCCGCTGCTCTTCATCGGGCTCGGTGCCGCGGAGAAGGCCGACAAGGTGCGGATTCGTTGGCCTTCCGGCACCGTCCAGGAGGTCGCGGGGCTGGCCTCCGGGCAGCTTCACACCGTCGAGGAGCCGGCGACCATCGTCATCGAGCCGGCCGGGCGCCACCTGCCAGCCGGGGGCGCGCAGCCCGCGGTGGTGCGGGCCTTCGCGCGCGCCGCCGACGGTTCGATTCGCCCCGACGCGGTCGTGGAGATCCGCGTGGCGTATGGGCCGGGCAGCTTCGCCGGCCCCGCGGTCGCGAGCGCCGGCGGCTACGAGCGCAGCCTCGTCGCGCCGGCCGGCCCTGGATCGACGGTCGTCGAGGTGCTCATCGACGGGAAGCCGCTGGCCGTGCGACCGCGCGTCTTTTGGGACTGAACTGGTGGGACTGAGCTGGTGGGACTGAGCTGGTGGGACTGAGCTGGTGGGACTGAACTGCCCGCCGCATTGGACCACTCGACGACGCGCTGCGAGCCGGCGATGATGGCGCCCATGCTTCAAACACCCCGCAATTACCTCACTGTTCTGTGCGCGTGTGTGGCCGCCCTGACCTCGGCCGACGCCGCCGCCAACATGGCCGCGCCCTGGCAGCCCGGCGTGATGGCGGGCGAGCCCTTCGGGGTCACGGCCGAGCTGTCCATCCGCGCCGAGCGCCTCAGCATCGACATGCGCCCCGTGGCCGAGCGCGACCCCGCCTTGGTCCACGTGGTCTACACCGTCGAGAACCCGCTCGTGCCGCGCAGCGTGGTGCTGGATTTCGTCGCCACCCAGATCTCCGATGCGCCCGTGGTGACGGTGGACGGCGACGCGGTGCCCTCGGAACGCCAGGAAGACGCCGAGCTGCCGGAGGCCTGGGCCGCACCCGAGACCGCGCCCTCCTTTGAGGCCGACGCAGTCCAGCTCGAGACCTGGAAGACCACGGGCGTTCACCGCTTCCACGTCACCTTGGCCCCCGGCCAGCACACCATCGACGTCCGCTACGCCGCCGAGCCCGCCACCTTCGACGGCCGCGCCATCCTGCGCGAGCACACCGTCGCCTACGCGCTGGCGCCCGCGCGCGCCTGGAAATCCTTCGGCGGCCTCGACGTCGAGGTGCTGCTGCCGCCCGGCTGGGACGCGAAATCCCTGCCGCCGCTGACCCGCGCCGGCGACGCCCTCACCGGCAAGTTCGCCGCCCTGCCCGCCGACCACCTCGTCATCACCGCCCGCCCTCCCCTCGTCTCGGCCCCGGACACCGAGCCCTTCTGGGTCGGCCTGCTCGGCGGCCTCGCCCTCGCCATCTTCGTGGGCGCCCGCGTCGGCCGTCGCCCCCGCCTCAACCCCCTGCTCGCCCTGGCCGCCGCAGCCTTCGCCGCCGTCGCCGCCGTCGCCCTTGTCTGGCTCGCCGAGGCCGCCCTCAGCCCCGACCTCGCGCGCGGGCTCATCTCCCGCCGCTACTCGTACGGCCACGGCATCAGCCTCCTCTTCTTCAGCGCCGTCAGCGCCGCCGCGGCCGCCCTCGCCACCCTCATCGCGGTCGCCGTCGCCCGCCGCCGCAGCCCGAATCGCGCCTAAGCGCCACCGGCCCCAGCCGACCTCCAAACCAGCCCGCGACGTGTTTCTAGCTTGCTCGCGCGGGCTCAGCTGGGGTAGCAGGCCCCCATGTCGAAGTCGGAAACAGATCAAGCAGTTGCCGCCCCGCCGCTCACCGAAACCGAGGTCACCGCGGCCGTGGAGCTGCTCGAGTCCCTGGTCGATGACCGCGGTCAGCTCGTCGGGCTCAGCGCCGAGCTGACGCGCCGGCTCTTCATCGCCGCGGGCCAGGTCTCGCGGCCCGAGAAGGGTGCCAAGAAGAAGCTCGACCGCGCGCGGCGGGCCCATCGCCGCGACACCAAGCGCGAGCAGCACCGCGCGATGCTCGACACCACCGGCATCCGCAAGCTGCGCGAAAACCCCATCTTCGAGACCCCGCGCAAACAAAACCTCATCGCGCCCGAGTCCCGCGAGCTGCCGCCGCCCGAGAGCCCCGGCGAGACCGAGTTCACGCGCACCTGCTACACCTGCCGCGAGCAGTACCGCGAGCTGCACTGGTTCTACGACCAGCTCTGCCAGCCCTGCGGCGACCTCAACCACGCCAAGCGCACGCCCAGCGCCGACCTGCGCGGGCGCTACGCCGTGGTCACCGGCTCGCGGGTGAAGATCGGCTATCAGGCGGCGATTATGCTGCTGCGGGCTGGCTGTACGGTGATCTGCACGACGCGATTCCCGCGCGACGCCGCCCGCCGCTACGCCGCCGAGCCGGACTTCGCCGAGTGGGGCGACCGGCTGCAGGTCCACGGCATCGACCTGCGCCACGTGCCCAGCGTCGAGGCCTTCTGCGAGCGGCTGCTGACCAGCCTCCCGCGCCTCGACTTCATCATCAACAACGCGTGCCAGACCGTGCGGCGGCCGCCGGGGTTTTACGCGCACCTGATGGACTGCGAGCGGGCGATCGAGCAGGACCTGACCGATCTCGAGCGGCGCCTCCTCGGATACGCGGAGACGCCGGGGCCGGAGCGGTCGAGCGCGGGGGCGGCGCTGTCGCTGGTGGACGCGGGGATGAGCGCGCCCGAGATGTCTCAGGTGGCGCTGGTGCCTGACGATTTCGCAGACGCCGCCGCGCTCTTTCCGGCGGGCCGCCTCGACGCCGACGAGCAGCAGGTCGACCTGCGCCAGGTCAATAGCTGGCGGCTGAAGCTGGCCGAGGTGCCCACCATCGAGCTGCTCGAGGTGCACCTGGTCAACGCGGTCGCGCCGTTCTTGCTCAACGCGCGCCTGAAGCCGCTGATGTGCCGCGTGCCGACCGAGGACAAGCACATCGTCAACGTGTCGGCGATGGAGGGCCAGTTCTACCGGGCCTACAAGGGCGACCGGCACCCGCACACGAACATGGCGAAGGCGTCGCTGAACATGATGACGCGCACGGCCGCGCTCGACTACATCGAGCAGGGCATCCACATGAACAGCGTCGACACCGGCTGGGTGACCGACGAGGACCCCGCGCACCACGCCGACATCAAGCGCGAGATGCACGGCTTTCACCCGCCGCTGGACATCGTCGATGGGGCGGCGCGCATCGTGGACCCGATCTTCGACGGGCTGACCACCGGCAAGCACGTGTGGGGTCAGTTCCTCAAGGACTACCGCATCACGGATTGGTAGGCGGCGACTGGTAGTTTTGGGGGCGCGGGGGGGGGCGGGGGCGCAGCCCCCCCCGCGGTGCGAAAAAAAGCGCGGGGG
>JAWKRR010000100.1:0-12517 GCA_041389525.1 Myxococcota bacterium
GCGATGGCCTCGACTCGCGGCAGAGAGCGTTGTTGTTCCACTCCCGTTCCATGGATCAAGTACCGTCGCCCCTTGCTGCAGTCCGACGGTGGAAAGCAAATGGCGAGCGAACGCGTAGCTAAACCCCGCGTAGTACGGGTACCAAGACTCGGTCGGAGCGCCTTCCTGCGGGCGCCGCTTCGGCTGGAACTGGTCGCCAAGGCTGCGAAGCGCAGCAAGGACCTCGCCCTCGGGGCGGTCTCTCGGCTGGCGCGCGAACCCTGAAATCACAAGTACTCCGGTCGTCGAATCTTTACCGCAGGGCTGAGTTTACTCGTGCGCTCCGCCACAGCAACCACTTCACTCGTCATCGCGTGGACGATGCGTCGGCGTGATCGGCGTCGAATGGGGTGCTCGTCCGCGCGTGACTGCGATAAACGTGTCCCTTGGCAGCGAAGGCACGCACTCGGAAATTTGGTCAGAGCGGCGTGAGGGTGAAGCGCATCGCGAAGGGGAGGGTCTGGGGGAGGGGGTCTTCGGGGGCGACGCCGTAGATGCTCTTGACCAAGTTTTCGACGCCTTCTTGGTCGATGCCGCCGACGGTCAGGACGATGTCGACGAGGTTTTGGGTGGCGATGGAGCCGTCGAGGTCGGCGACCTCCAAGGTCACGGTCTTGGCGGCGTCGACGCTCTGGGTGACCGTCCAGGCGGGCTCGCGGATGGTGAGGACGCCGAGCTGGGTGCCGGCGCTGTCGCGGACGCGGATGGTCTGTTCGAGGCCCTGGGCGGTGAAGGTGGTGGCGGTGAAGCCGCCGCTGACCGCGGTCTCGGTGTCGGGGTCGGGGAGGCCGCTGGCGTCGGTGTCTTCGGCGATGGCGAGGGTCATGGTGCCCAGGGTCGTGTCGACCTCGACGGCGCCCATGAGCATGCGGGGCATGAAGCTGGTGATGATGCCGCCCGCGACCGGGTTTGCGGGCTTGGTCAGCTCGACGTGGTCGGCGTCGGTGACAAAGACCTTGGCCGGCGCGGTGGACCAGGACTCGGTGCCGGTGCCGGCGGCGAAGGTGGACGCGAGGAAGGCGTCGAGCTGGTCGTCGCGGCGGGTCCAGAAGTAGCCCGTCGAGGTCTGGGCGAGGTAGCCGAAGGGGTAGGAGGTCTTAGTCTCGGGTTTTTCGCGCGCCAGCAGCTCGATGGGGTAGCGGTAGCGCGACTCGGCGGCCTTGAGCACCGGCAGGACAGCCGCCGTGATCGCTTGGGCGCGGGCCAGGGCGGCCTCGGCGGCAGCTCTTGCCTGCGTCATCGCCGCGTCATTTTCGGCGGCGCGGGCCAGCTTGAAGGCGCGGGACTCGGCCACCGCCTCGTAGAGCGCGACGGCGTGTTCGATGCGCTGGACGTAGAGCTCGAGGCCCTCGCGAAGCTCGGCGGCGAGCTTCGTTTGCTGAGGCGTGCCCTGGCTGTTCGGGGTGGCCGGCAGGGTCGCCAAGATGGCCTCGTGCTCGGTCAGCATCTGCCGCAGCGCGCCGAGATCCTGCGTCTGCCAGGCCGCGAACGCCGCGTCGTCCATGTCGCGGACCGTCCGGTAGGCCAGCTTGGGCCGCCGCGCCAGGATGCCCGCCTGGGCGCCGATCTCGTCTTGGGGAAGCTCGCCCGCGAGGTAGAACATCAGCAGCGGGTTGGTCTCGTACAGCCACTTTCGCTGGGCGTTGGTCCAGGCGACCTCGGCGGCGATGAGCGCCTCGCGGTCAGGCCCGAAGACCGGCTTGAGCCAGTCGAGATAGGCCTCCCACGAGGTGTCGGCGTCCCAGGTCAGGCGCGTGAGGTGGTGGTCGTACATCCAGTAGGTCCACTCGCGGCCCGACGTGAAGGTGACGTGGCCCTCGACCTCGTAGGGTTTCAGCTCGACCTGGACGTCGTGGGCGCGCGACCACCCGGTGATGGGCAGGACCAGGGGCACGTTGTTGTCGAAGCCCAGCCACCAGGCGGTCTCGGGGAAGAAGACCAGGGGGCGCTTACCGGAGGCGGCGCTCAGAAAATCCAGCTGGTGGGTGAAGTCCTCGCAGTCGTAGACCGGCGCTGGCGAGGTCAGGGTGTAGAACATCGTGGTGTGGACGAAGGCGCCCAGCGCGTCCGGGGCCTGCAGCGGCAGGTGGTAGAAGGGCCCGCCGCCGTCGGCCTGTAGCCCGCAGGTGATGTGGATCCACGCGAAGGGACGCACGGCCGGCCACGCATCGGTGACGTGCTTGGTGGCGGCGTCCAGCCAGGCCAGAACGTCGCCGTCGGCGGGCTTTGTGAACTCGCTGGTGCCGATCTGAAAGCCGATATAGCTGAGGCCCGAGGCCAGCACGCGGTCCAGCGCCGCGGCGATCTGCTCGGCGTCGGGCCGGCGCTCGCCGGTCAGCGGGTCCACGTCGTCGTCGCGGATCATCTTGAAGGCGTTCTGCTGCTGGTCGACGAAGCCGATGACGGCGCCCAGGCCGATCCCGAGGCCGCGCGCCTCGGCCGTGATGTCCTGCATCCACGGGGTCCAGGCGTCCAGGTCCACGGTCTTGAGCATGTGGAAGTAAAGGACGTTCTGGCGGTTGCGCGCCAGCCAGCGCAGGTAGCGGCTGGCCATGGCGCGAAAGCCGTCCACGCCCGGGCGCAGCAGCACGTCGCTCATCACGATGGGGTGCTGGGTGTGCTCGTGAAAGCCGCGCAGCGCGAAGTGCGGCAGGTCGGGCGTGCCGTCGTAGCCGGTCGGCAACGTGGCGTCGGGGGCGGTGGGGAAGAAGGTCTCTTCGGGGTGGAGATAACGCACCCCGAGATCGGCGGCGATCCGGTAGAGGCCGTACATGCAGCCGATCTCGGCCTGGCACTCCACGAGGATCGAGGGGGTTCCTGGCGATTCGGGGGTGTCCTTGGCCTCGCTGAGGCGGAAGCCCTGGGCGCCGAGGGCGGTGTCCGCGGGGACGACCCGGACGATGATCGCGCCCTTGGGCGACGCTGGCTCGGCCGCGCTGACGCCGGCGATGGCGGCCATGGCGTCGCGGAGATCGGTGGCCGCCGCAACCAAGCCAGGGCCGGCGGCGACCGGGACCATGACGCGGATGGCGAGGCTGTTGCCGCTGCGCAGGGCCGCGGGGCCGGAGCCTCCCGAGTCGCTCCCGCAGCCCGAGATAAGCCAGCCCGCGCAGGCGACAAGTCCCCAAAGTAGCAGTCCGCGCCTCATAGTTTCTCCGAATCGCGGGCGGCCGGCTCCTTAGCTGGGCCAGACCTGCTCGCGGCGCCAGATGGCGGGCCAAGGCTCGCCCGCGTTGCCAGGGATCTCCTGGCCGTCGGGGGCGGTCACCAGATTACCCACATCGGCGAAAGCGCGCTCGGTGGATGTGTGGCCATTTCGCTGGCGGAAGGGGCGCAGCTTGCCGTCGCGGCGGATGGTCATGACGTCGTGGGGGCCCACGCGGAGGTCGACCAGCGCGCCTTTTTGGGCCGCGTTGAGCAGCTGCTCCTCGTTGCCGATGGGGTCGGTGACCGTCTTGGCCTTGAGCGTCCAGACCAGCAGCGACGTGGGCTGGCGGCCGGGGAAGGCGGGCTCCAGCAGGTCGTCGTAGCCGTAGAAGGTCTTGCCGATGTCGTTCTGGTTGACCGGGCCGGCCATCAGGCAGATGCCGGCGAGGAGATCGCAGTCGGCGGGGAGGTCGGTGACGCCCATGAGCTCGACGTAGAGGGCGCTGCGTGAGGCTGCGGCGCCGACCGCGCGGACGCCGCGCTCCCAGTCGAGGCCGGCGGCGGCGAGCTCGGGCTGGGACAGGCCGGAGGCGTAGACGCGCTGGCCGACCAGGGCGAAGGCTTTGCGGCCGCGGCCGGCGTTGCGGCTGAAGGCGCGGCCGGTGGGGAGGTCGGCCCAGGCGGGGATGTTGGCGATGACGCGGTCGGTGACGCTGGAGAGCATGTCGCTGAGCTGACCGATGCGCTCGGTGCCGGTGGGCGTGTTGACGTCGATGCGCTCGAGCAGCAGCAGGTCCTTGCCGTGCTCGCGGTCGCAGCCGGTCCAGTGGGAGAACGCGTTGAAGGCGGCGCGGCCGGCCATGACGGGGAGCTCGTCGGGGACGTCCATCTGCTGGTCGGTTTGGTAGGCGGCGGGGGCTTTGGGTTCCTGGTTGACGCCGGGGAGGATGCGCTCGCTGCGGAAGGCCATGAGGTTGGCGCCCAGCTTGCGCCACAGCGGGGCCGGGAGGGTGACGCGCTCGTCGGGGAGGGCGGCGCCGACCTGGACGACCTGGGCGAGGTGCCAGCCCTTGGCGCGGTCGCGGGCGGTGAGGCCGGCGAGGGCTTCGAGGGCGCGGATGGCGGCGCGGTTGGCGACGCGGGCGGGGCCGCAGAAGGGCGCCATGTGGACTTGGGCGCGGCGGCGGCCGGCGGAGGCGACGAGGGCGGCGCGCTCCATGCCGTCGGCGAGGATGCCGAGGTGGAGGTCTTTGAGGTAGCCGATGGTGGGGATGTCGTCGCCGTGGAGGACGCGCTTGCGGAAGAGGCGGGCGGCGACGCCGGGGACGCTGCGGTGGCGGCGGTGGCCGATGAGGGTGAGCAGCATCGTGAAGGCGGTGCGGTAGGGGCGGGCGAGGATGAGCCAGGTGTGGGTGGCGCCGGGGAGGGCGGGGGCGGCGAGGTCTTTGAGGCCGGCCAGCAGGGCGGCGGCTTCGCGGCTGTCGGCGGGGCCGAGGACGGTGGCGCGTTGGCCGCGGAAGTTGGTGGATTGGCGGCTGGAGAGGACGCCGAGGGAGGCTTCCTCGAAGAGCTCGGCCTCGGTGACCGGGGTGGCGGGGCCGAAGGCGGTCGGGCGCTCGAGGGAGAGGAGCGGCATGAGCTGGCGCGCCTCGGCCGAGGTCAGGGCGACGCGGGTGCGGAAGCCGACCGGCGAGGCGGAGTCGAGGCCGCGGGGGAGGGTGTAGCGGTTGGCGTGCTCGCCGGGGGCGGCCGGGACGGCGAGGCGCTGGGCGCGCAGCTCGGGGGCCGGCGGGGGGATGGGGACCACCTCGAGGAACTTGGGGCGGGTGTTGGCGCTGTCGAGGGTCTCGGCTTCCGCGGACATGGCGGCGACCTCCGGGTGGGACGTGTTGGGGGCCTCATAGGCCAGCCGCGCGCGGGCCGCAAGTGCTTGAAACCAAAGCGTACGCTCGGTTCTTGAGGTGCTACGTGTTCTAGTTTTCGGCCTAGCCAGTCAGCGGCTCGTCGCCCGCGCTCGCGCTGGTGCCTCGGGGCTTGTACCCGGACGCGCCGGCTGACAGGATTCCCGGCGTCGTTCATCAGGGGTGGTTCCGATGCGTCTTTTCGTCCGTCGTTTGCTGGGGATTTTGGTGGTGGTCGGCGCGCTGACCGGCGGCTGCGGCGGGTCCGAGGAGGGCGGCGCCGACGTGGTCGCGGACGTGGCCAGCGACGCGAAGGACGCGGTCGCGGATGCCCCCGCGGACACGGCGAATGACGCGGTCGCGGATGGGGACGCGGACGCGGACGCGCTGCCCGACGTGGTGGTGCCCGTGGCGACGGACGAGTCGCGGGCCCGCGCTTTCAAGCTCTTCTACCGCGAGCGAATGGACCGCGTGCTGGTCGCCTACAACCGCTACTCGCTCTTCGGCGACGCGGGTTTCGGGCTGGCGGTCGGCCGCGCGCAGGTCGCTCGTGACGGCGACAGCTACGACATCGTGGTCGGCCCGCAGGACAACAACCTCATGGGCACGCCGCTGCGTTCGGTGTGGCACGCGTGGCGGCATTTTCGCACCCGGACGGCCGAGTTGACGCTGATTCGCATGCTGCGCGGGCTGGAGTTCTACGAGCAGGTGACGGGCCACCCGGGGCTGACCAGCCGCATGGCGCTGACCGGCTGGACCCTGGACATCGACGGCGTGGCGAAGACGGCGAAGCGCACGCGCGGTGGGGTCGAGGTGGCCTCGCCGATCACCACGGACGCGGCGCTCGAGGCGGAGATGATCGCGACGTTTTTCGACGGCGTGCAGATGAAGTACCGGATGGACCCGAAGGACACCTACCTGACCTTCCTCCCGGGGTGGGATCCGGTGGACTACGCCATCACCCTGAGCATGCCGGATCTGCCGGATTTCATTCGCATCTCGGACTGCTGCGCGAGCCTGTTCCGCACGCCGGAGGGCAACGCCTGGGCGGACTCGTGGTGGTCCAACCACAACTCGCGCGACAACTTCCCCGACATCGCGCTGGGCTTGCTGGCGGCCGAGGAGGCGCAGGCCTTCCCCGACACGCCGCCGGCGGTGCGCGAGATCGCGGCGCGGGTGACGGCGGCGGGCGTGCGGGTGGCGGACCTCATCGAGGCCAACGGCGGCAACATCATGACCGTCGACGAGTACCACCCCTACTCGGAGCTGGTGGTCTCGGGCGTGGTGCGGCCGCACGGGCTGGTGGAGAGCGAGGACCTGGGGTCGATGGCGTCGTGCCCGATGGCGCTGCTGGGGCGCGCGCTGTCCACGCAGGGGCTGAGCGCCGAGCCCAAGGACGTGTTCTTGCCGGGGACGCAGGAGCTGCTCATCGCCCGCGACTACCCCGGGCTCATCGAGTGCCCGTTCGAGCAGCCGCGCCGCTGCGTGAGCATCGACGACGCCATCTGCGGGCTGCCGTGGGCGCGCATGGACGAGCTGAAGGTGTTTGACCAGCCGATCTTCGAGCTGGCCGAGGAGCTGGAGGCCGGGGCGGCGGAGGCGCTGCTGGGCGCGTTTCAGAACGACTTCGACGATATCGCCGAGGCGATGGTGACGCTGCAGGCGCTGCTGGCGGTGAAGGGCCAGGCCGCGCGGGCCGCTGAGGCGCGCGACAGCGTCGGGAACCTGACCAACCTGATGCGGCGCTTCGCCGACGTCATCTACGGCGCGCTGAAGCCGCAGAAGCAGGCAGACCAGCGCTACGCCGCGGCGATCTTCGACGCGCTGGCGGGGCGCGAGGTCATCGCGGAGGACCTCGGCGCGTTTGAGCCGGAGGAGGCGCAGATGGCGCGGGCTGAGGCGCTGCTGGACTTCCCGGTGGGCGCGCCCGCGAAGCTGCACACCGACGAAGAGCTGCTGAAGATGATCACCGACGGGCTGGCGAACCTCGAGGACAAGTCCGGCCCGGGTCGCAGCGAGGCGATTCGCAAGCGCTACGCGGAGACCTATCCCGACGGCAAGCCGCCCGTTCGGCGGGCTGGCGACGCCTACGAGGCGCGGCAGGGTCAGGGGCCGTGGGTCCCCGCGGAGCGTCCACACCACGTCGGCACCGGCGGCCTGCACCTGATGGAGGCCGTGATCCTGTGCACGACCGCGCCGCACCTGCTGGACTGCAGCTGGGCCGCCATCGGCTGCGCGCCCGCCGACTTCGACCACAGCGGCACCGTCGACGCCGCCGACGCAGCGCTCTTCGAGGCCGCCTTCGCCGCGGCAGGAGAGGGCGCGAACTGCCTCTCGGCCAGCCAGCCCTGCGGCGGCGCCGACCTCGACCGCTCGGGGGCCCTCGACGCCTCCGACCGCGCGTTCATGGCGGCGGCCCAGGGCTGCGTGCCCTGAGCCGGGTCGGTCTCGTCCGTTGCCGCGCTGACAGGGGGGGAGTAGTTTGGTCGCTCCCCTTTCTTGTTGGGATTCGGCGCACAATAAATCAGGCATCTTCGCTGCGGATGCATCCCCAGCAACGCGTCCTCGAAACCTCGGAGTATCCAGATACACCTTCGGATTTCTCGAACGCGATGCTGGGGCGCCTCCTTGCGCCGCTGCCACATTTATTGTGCGCCGAATCCCTGCGGGTGCTGGCGATGGCGACGCCGTCCGAAGACCTACGTATGTGTCCTGCCTGCGGGTTCGCCACCACGGTGGCCGCCTGCCCGCACGACGGCACCTTCACCATCGGAATCGAGCCGATCTGCGATGAGCCAGACTGCGCCCGCGGCTATCTCTTCGCCGGGCGCTTCGAGATCGACCGGCTCATCGGCAGCGGCGCGACCGGCCAGGTCTTCGCAGCGCACCATCCGGGGGTCGACCGCCCGGTCGCGCTGAAGACGCTGCGGCCGCATCTGGCGTCCAGCGGCGACCACGTCGCGCGCTTCTCGCGGGAGGCCATGCTGGCGGCGCGGGTCGAGAGCCCGCACTCGGTGCGCGTGTACGACTCGGGCTTCGACGAGGCCACTGGGCGGCTCTTCTTGGTGATGGAGCTGCTCGAAGGGCAGACCCTGCGACAGCGGCTGGACGCCAGGGGGCCACTGTCAGTGCGCGTTGCGGTGGACCTGCTGTCGCAGATCATGCAGGCGCTCCAGGCCTGCGAAGCGGTCGGGCTTGTGCACCGCGATATCAAGCCCGAGAATGTCCACATCGAGGCGCGGCCCGATGGCGCGCTGCACGTCCGGCTCATGGACTTCGGCATCGCCAAGGACCTCGGCCACGTGGACCTGCGGCTGACCGCTGACGGCGCGGCTGTCGGGACGCCGGCGTACATGGCGCCGGAGCAGATCCGCGGGCACGCGGTCGACACGCGGACGGACCTGTATGCGTGCGGCTGCCTGCTCTACGAGATGCTGACGGGGAGGCTGGCGTTCTGGGCCGAGTCGCTGACGCCGCTCATCAGCAAGCACCTCGAGGACGAGCCGCCGGAGCTGCCCGAGCGGCTCGCAAGCGGTGAGATGGTGCCGGCGGCGATCCGCGATTTGTATAGGCAAATGCTGGCGAAAACGCCGGACGCGCGGCCGCGGTCGGCGGCGGCGGTGCTGGCCGCGCTGGAGTCGGGGGAGGCTGCGCCCGAGCCGTCGACGGAGACCCCGCGCACCCTGGCGACCCCCGAGCTGGTGCGACCTCCGGCCACGGCAGCCCACGCGACGAGGGATCTCGGGCGGGCGATTGACTCAGCGCCGCCGCGGCCGCGCCTGGGCCGACGGCTAGCTAGTCTCAGCCGCCTGGCGTCGTTGGTCGTCCTGGCCCCCTTCGCCCCGTTCGCGCCCGCGGCCCCGCCCGAGTACGACTTCGAGTGCGTCGTCCCCGAGGACGCGGCGCGCTGCCCGGCTCTCGCGGGCTACGAAGCGCAATGCAACGCGGATGCGCACTGCGAGTACTCAGCCGCGGATGCGTCCGAAGCGTGGCGTGCGCTCGACGTGTGGATTTGGGTGCCGCCGCGGTCATTTGAGATGGGCGCGGCGGCGGACTATGGACCTGGCGAGCGCGAGGTCCCGCGGCATGATGTCGACGTTCGGCGCGGGTACTGGCTGATGAAGTTCGAGGCCACCAATGGGGCCTACGCGGCGTGCGAGGCGGCCGGGGCGTGTCCGGCGCCGGTGCGGCTCCAGCCCGGCGCGCCGAGCGACCACCGCGAGGACGCTGACCTGCCGCGGAACCGCCTCTTGCCTGACCACGCCAGGGCATTTTGCGCGTGGGTAACCGCCCGCGGACGGCTGCCCAGCGAGGCCGAGTGGGAGCTGGCGGCCGGCGGCACGGACGGGCGCCAGTACCCGTGGGGCGACGAGTGGGGGCGCTACTGCTTCCAAGCAGTCGGCAAGGAGTGCCCGAGCACGTCGATGGTGCCCGTGGACGCATTTCCCGAGGGGCGCTCGCCCATCGGCGCCTACAACATGAGCGGCAATGTCTGGGAGATGGTCGAGGACTGCGTCCACTTGGACTACCGGGGCGCGCCCACCGACGGCCAGCCGTGGCTCACCGACTGCGACCCCAAGTTCCCGGGCAGCGTGATGAGCCGCGGCGGCTCCAGCACGGTGGCCGGCACCCACTGGGGTCGGGTGCGCGCGCGCTCGTTTATCGGCCCGCCCGACCTCAGCGACTCGTACTATTCGGGCGTGCGCTGCGCCGTGTCCGGCCCCTAGACCGCGTCCCAGGGGTAGCCGCCGCGCTCGTAGGTGTGGACGGCCAGCTCTTTGATGAGCTCGTCGTCGTTGTCGTCGATCTTGCGGAAATTGCGGGCGATTCGGCCGCGCGCTTGGCCCGCGAAGATCTGGGCGATGGACAGCTCATCGGCGGCTTCCTCCGCTCCCTTGGACTCGATGGCGGCCGTGACGCGCGAGAGCACCGTGGCGAGGACGAAGAGGTCGATCATCACGTCGGCGAGGCGGCGCAAGGCGAACTGCTTGTCGATGATGGCCTTGCCGTGCTTTCGCAGCAGGCGGTCGGCCATGCCTGCGAGGTCGCGGGTCAGCTCCTCGAACTGCTCGGCCTGGGGCTGCAGCAGCACGTGGACCTTGGTCAGGCGCTTGCCGCCGCGGCCGGTCGCCCACTGAGTGCGGCGGCGGGCGTAGTCGTAGAGCACGCCGAAGCCCTTGATGGGGTCCTCGAAGATGCCGCTGACCGTGCCCGAGAGCTCGCGCAGGCGCTTGCCGACGTCGTTGAGCGCGGTCAGGGCGATGAAGAGGCGCAGCACGTCGTTGGTGCCCTCGAAGATGCGGTTGATGCGGCAGTCGCGGACGATGCGCTCGTAGGGTAGCTCGCGCATGAAGCCGCCGCCGCCCGCGGTCTGGAGCGCCTCGTCGGCGGTGCGCCACAGGGCCTCGGTGGCGAAGACCTTGGCGATGGCGGCCTCGACCGAGTAGTCGTCGTAGCCTTGGTCCGACAGCGCCGCGACCGCGGTGACGGCCGACTCGGAGGCGTAGCAGTCGACCACCATGTGGCCGACCTTCTGCTTGATGAGGCCGAACTCGCCGATGGCCTTGCCGAACTGCTTGCGCTCGGTGGCCTGGGCCGCCGAGAGGCTGATGAGCCGCTTCATCGCGCCGATGGAGCCGCCGCCGAGCCCGCTGCGGCCGCTGTTCAGGATGTTCATCGCGACCTTGAAGCCGCCGTCCTTCGGGCCGAGCAGGTTCTCATGGGGGACCAGGACGTCTTCCAGATAGACCGTGCAGGTGGAGCTAGCCCGGATGCCCATCTTGTCTTCGTGGGCGCCGACGGACACGCCCTTCATGTCGCGCGTGACGATGAACGCTGAGAGATGAGCCCGCTCGCCGGGCTTTCCCGTCTTGGCGAAGACCGTGAAGAAGTCGGCGATCCCGCCATTGGTGATCCAGATCTTCGAGCCGTTGAGCACGAAGCCGTCGGCGGTCTCCTCGGCCGTGGTTCGCACCGAGGCGGCGTCCGAGCCCGCGCCCTCCTCGGTCAGGCAGAAGGCCGCGATCATCTCGCCGGTCGCGAGCTTCTCGTAGTAGCGGGCCTTCTGCTCGTCGCTGCCGAAGAGCTTCAGTCCGCGCATGCCGATGGAGCTGTGGGCGCCGACGGTCACGGCCACCGAGGCGTCGTAGCGTGCGATCTGCTGGAGCGTGCGCGAGTAGGCCATGTTGCCCATCTCGAGGCCGCCGCTCGCCTCGGGGATGATGAGCCCGAAGAGCCCGAACTCGCGCAGCTCTTGCACGAACTCGGCGGGAAGCTCGCCGGCCACGTCCCACTTCGCGAAGGCCTCCTCGCGCCCCGCCAGCATCTGGTCGACCGCCTCGAGCACCGCGGTCAGCGTCTCCCGCGCGTCCGGGTCGAGGGTCGGGTAGGGGAAGAGCACGTCCTCTTCGATCTCACCGCCGCAGAGCGAACGGATAAAACTGATGCTGGTATCGGCCATGGAGCACCTCCTGGCGGCAGCATAGTCTTTTCGACGGAGGTTGGAACCGGGCGAACCCGCGGGAAGCGGGAGACATCACAGCCCGAGATCCCTCCGCGATGGCGTACTCGGCGTAGGCGCTCGCGGCGGTTTGGTCAGGTCGGGAGCTGTGCGGCGCCGGGCCAGGGGGCGTCGGATTCCAGGGCGTAGGCTAGCTCGAGGAGGGTGCGCTCGCCGCCGACGGCGGTGGCGAGCTGGACGCCGATGGGGAGGCCGCCTTCGGTGGTGCCCATCGGCAGGGAGATGGCCGGAGCTCCTGAGATGTTTTGGACCGGGGTGAAGGGCGCGTGGGCGTGGATGCGCTCGTACTTGGTCTCGAAGGGGAGCGCTGGCGAGAGGTGGCCGATCTCGGAGGCTGGACCGGCCAGGGTGGGGCAGACCAGGACGTCGAGGCGGTTGAACAGCGCGGCGTAGTGGCGCTCGAAGCGGCGGAGGCGCCACAGGCCCAGCGGGGTCGACAGGGCGTTCTTCTTGAAGTGGGTCAGCAGGCCGCGGGTCCAGGGCTCGAACTGGGTGGCGTGGAAGCTGGGGCCCATGGTGATGCGGGTCTGGCGGTGGGCGCCGGCGCCGAGGAGCGCCCAGTAGTTGAAGAAGTCGCGGGCCATGTCGCGGACGAGCTTTTCGGAAAACGGCGTCACGAGATCGACGTGGTGGCCTTGGGCTTCGAGCAGGCGGCCGGTGCGCTCGACGGCGGCGCGGGCGGCGGGGTGGATGGGCGTGCCGATGGGGGAGTCGGCGTAGAGGCCGATGCGGAGGCGGGCGGAGCCGGGGCCTTCGACGTGGCCGATGGGGGCGAGGCCGGACGGGGGGGCGCTGGCGTCCATGGCGGCGTAGAAGGCGGCGGTGTCGCGGACGGTGCGTGTGACGACGCCGTAGGTGGCGATCTTGATGGGCATCTTGGCGGCGCGCTCGAGGTCGACGAGGCGGCCGC
>JAWKRR010000101.1:0-11835 GCA_041389525.1 Myxococcota bacterium
GAGGGCGGCGCGGACGTCGCGTTCGAGGGCCGGGCGGGCGCTGGCTTGGGCGCCGTCGCGGACGGCTTGGCGCTGGAGCCGTGCGTGTGCTCGACCCCGACTTCGAGTCTCTCGAAAAGTGTGTAGTGTGGGCGTCAGACGCCTTTCTCGCTTCAGTTCCCCGCCCTTCCCGGGGCGAGCGGGGAGCGCACGGAACCCACAGCCGACGGAACCCACAGAAGCGCGTCCAGCGCCGCCGCGAAGCCCTCGGGCACCCGCTCCTGGACCCCTTGCCGCTGGCGCCAAGTCGCCCAGGAGCGTGGCCACGAGCTTCTTGGCGACAGTGTCGGTTCGGCGGTTCCTCCAAGAGCTTGGCGTCGGACTTGCGTTCGTGGGCGGCCCCGAAACTTCAGTGGAGCTTTAGTTTTGTGCGCCGTTCCTCGACCTCCGCCTCGTCCCAGGCCACGCCGAACGGGGCGCCACCCGACGTGAAGCCGGCGATGTAAGCGAAGTCGTCGTCCCACTCGCCGCCGTACCCTTCGGGGATCGCCGCGGGCGCCGGCTCGACGGTCTGCCGGCGCTTGCCGCGATTGTGCAGCGTCCGCCTGAGCGCTTCGACGTACGATGGGTCAAGCTCCACGCCGAGCACGCACAGCTCCTTGACGGCGCACTCCAGGTCGACGCCGAACCACTTCGCGTAGCCCCTGACGACGTTCTTGCCAGTAAAGGTCGGGAGCCAGTGACGAGCCGCCATCAGTCGTGCCGGTGGCTTCATCCGCTTCCGCCTCGGCGGCAAGGGCTTGCTCCGATTCTTCCGTCGAGCCATCCGCTTACTCGTCCCATCTGATATCGATCGACACGCTCAACCGGCTTGGCTCCACCCCGCCTCGCAGTGTGACCTTGAACCCGCACATCGAGTCTACCGTGCCACTCGGCCACATGGCTCATGGCGTGTCGTCGCGCTCTGACGCCGCCGCCAGCAACTCGCGCTCGGCCGCCGCGCGCTCGCGCGTCAACTCCTTCGAAAGCTCCTCCTCGGTCGGCAGGTAGAGCAGGTAGCGGCTGGCGTGGACTTGGGTGTCTTCCGGCAGCGTGATCCGCACCATCGCGTCGTTCTTGTCGGAGCAGAGCACGATGCCCACGGTCGGCGCCTCGCCGTCAGCGCGCTCGGTCGCGTCGTACAGGTTCACATACATCTGCATCTGACCGAGGTCCTGGTGGGTGAGCTTGCCGAGCTTGAGGTCGACGAGAACGAAGCAGCGCAGAAGCCGGTTGTAGAAGACGAGGTCGACGAAGAAGTGGTCGCCGTCGAGCGTGATGCGCTTCTGGCGCGCCACGAAGCAGAAGCCCTTGCCGAGCTCGAGGAGGAAGCTCTCAAGACGATCGATGATGGCCTGCTCAAGGTCACGCTCGCGCCACTGAGGCCGCTCGGCCAGGTCGAGAAACTCAAGGACGAACGGATCCTTCAGCATGCTGACCGGCGTGGTGACCTGTAAGCCCTCGCGAGCCAGCGCGAGGACGCCCTCCTTGTCGCGGCTCTTCGCGAGACGCTCGTACAGCAGCGAGGCGACCTGCCGCTCAAGGTCGCGCGTGGTCCAGCCCTCGCGAGCAGCCTCAATCTCGTAGAAGGCGCGTGCGCCAGCGTCCTTGACCTTCATGAGGATGAGGTAGTGCGTCCACCCAAGCGACGGGGGAAAGAGGAGACGCAGCCGGTCCCCAGATTTGGACAGCAGCGCTGACCGAATCTCCTCGGGGCCGGATTCGGACAGCAGCGCTGACCGAATCTCGGGGCCACCAAGTTCGGACGACAGGGGGGAGCCTTCCGGCCACGTGAGATATAGCTGGCGGATACGCCGAACGGTCCGCGCGCTGAACCCGCGACCAAACCGCTCGGTGAGCCGCCCTGCGATCCTCTTCAGCAGTTCGTCCCCGTAGCCGGCGCGCGTCTGGCCAGCCTGCTCGACCTCCACGATGTCACGCCCCACCAGCCAGTAGGCGTGAACCATGGCGATGTTGACGCTGCGGTCGGCGAACGAGCGCGCAGCCTCGATGGTGCGCTCCGCACGGCCAAAGAGGGCTTCTTCGTCTGTTTCGAGCGGGCTGCCCATGCCGTCCTCCGTTCTGTGAACAACGCCACCTTACGCCATGTCCGTGGCGTAAGGTGGCGTGCCGGAACGCGAGCTGTGGGCTCGAACCGGCCGGTGCCACGCCCCACTCGGACGCCGCGGACCATCGGCTCAGGCGTGATCTGGCCTTTGGGCGTCTCGGAGCGTCGCCGGGGCAGCGATAGCACCGTCAGACGTACGCATGACTGCGCGACGGGTAGATGTCTGCGCAGCGACGCCCTGGCCCAGCCGGCCCCTGGCGCCCGAATCGCAAGCCCCGTTAATCGGGATAGGGGCGGCGGGTGATCCCCGCCGGTCCCCTCCCACACCACCCGGCATGCGGGTCCGCACCGGGCGGTTCGAGAGGTTGAGGTTAGGAACTGGCCCAAAATAAACACGTCATCTTCGCGGCGGATCCATCCCCATCAACGCGTCCTCGAAACCTCGGAGTATCCAGCAGCGACCTCGACGCTGGGCGGCGCGCCCGGGGTCCCTGATGTACCATCTGTTTTCGATTCGGTGTCCATGGTCTCCAACGTACACGCCCTGCTCCGTAATAGGGATGAAGTGAACTGTCTCAGCTACGTTGGCAGAGAGGGGCTGGCTGTCGCCTTCCGCATCCCAGGCCGCGGGCCACTGCGTCGGCGTCTCGGGCAGCCCTTGATGTTGCGGCAATCCCCTCTCCCAGCGATCGCCTCCCGGGGTTCAGCTATAGGTCTAATCTTGGTGGCCGACTTGAGCCGAAACACATCCCCGGGGTGCGTGTTTTGGTCCAGTGTGGACAGCGGTACGCACGCCCCATAGACTTGCTGAAACATCGCAATCCACGCACCTTGAGTGCGTATTTCCGCAAGGACTGGCAAGTGGCGCCATCCGAAGAGTTCTTCCTGGCCCATCCCGTGTTCACGCACGAGGAGTACGCGCGGAGCCGCGAGAGCGCGAGTCATCGGACGGTCGATAGCCTGCTCCGCAAGCACGTCGCGAGCGGGCGTGTCGCGCGAATCCGGCGCGGGCTGTACCTCTCGACCAAATCGGGCGCGAGCGCTGAGGCGGTGGACCCGTTCCTCGTCGCGACCAAAGCCGCGCGGGACGCCGCGGTCAGCCACCACGCCGCCCTCCAGTTCCATGGGCGCGCCTATTCGATGTGGAATCAGGTCACGTTCCTCACGACGCAGGCGATTCGGGGATTCCGCTTCGGTCCGGTTGAGTATGTGCCGGTCCGGCCGCCCGAGCAGGTCGCCCGGCTCCCCGACATGGGCGGCGGCGTCGAGTCCATCCCGAGTGGCGGCGGCGTGGCGCGTGTCTGCACCTGTGAGCGGGCGATGGTTGACGTGCTCCATTCGCCGGCCCTCGGCGGGGGTTGGGAGGAGATCTTTCGCTCACTGGCCATGGTCGAGTTCTTCGACCTCGAGGCCGTCATCACCTACACGCTCGCCCTCGACTCGGCGGTGACCGCCGCGCGCGTCGGCTACTTCCTCTCGCTGCACCGCGAGCGCCTCTTCGTCGAGGAGGGCCACATCGAGCGCCTCGCCGCGCACGCGCCGAAACAGGCGCGCTATCTCGACACGTCGCGCGACCCGGGTCGGCTGGTCGGTCCGTGGAACCTCATCATCCCCGAGTGGGTGCTCAACCAGCGCTGGGACGAGGTCGCCTGATGCTGACTCGCGAACAGCTCCAACGAGCCGCCAGCGACACCGGTTTCCCCATCGACTCGCTCGACAAGGTGTCGATGCTCATCCGTCTGCTGAGCTTCATGGCAGCGCACCCATTCCTGGGCCCGCGCGTGGCGCTCAAGGGCGGGACGGCGCTCAACCTCTTCGTCTTCGAGTTGCCACGGCTGTCGGTCGACATCGACGTCAACTACATCGGCGCCCCGGAGCGCGAGGCGATGATGGCCGAACGTCCAAAGGTCGACGCAGCGCTGTCGCAGGTCGCGTCTCGCCTCGGCCTGACCGTCAAACGGACGCCGGGCGAGCACGCAGGCGGCAAGTGGCGGCTCTCGTACACATCCACGCTCGGACGCCCCGCAATCATCGAGGTCGACGTCAACTACATGTTCCGCGTTCCGCTCTGGGACCCGACGCCGCAGGATTCGCGGGAGTTCCTCGGCGACCGCGCCAAGCGCGTCAACGTGCTCGACCCACACGAACTGGCGGCAGGAAAGCTCGCGGCGCTGCTGGCTCGGGGCGCAAGCCGAGATATTTTCGACGCCCGTGAGCTGCTCGCCCGCGACACGTTCGACCGGGAGAAGCTCCGCCTCGCGTTCGTGGTCTACGGCGGGATCAACCGTGTCGACTGGCGGACGGTCTCGGCTGAAGGCGTCAGCACGACTGTCGATGACGTAAAAAGGCAGCTCCTGCCGATGCTCCGGAGGGACCTCCGGCCCCACGACGCCGACGTCGAGCGCTGGACCACGGCCCTGATCGACGAGACGCGCTCGCTGCTCAGCGCCGTGGTCCCACTGAACGAAGCAGAGACCCGGTTCCTCGAGCGCCTCAACGGCGAAGGGGAGATCGAGGCGTCACTGCTGACAACCGATCTCGGCCTGCAGGCACGCATCCGCGAGAATCCCGGCCTGCAGTGGAAGGCCCTCCACGTGGGGAAGCACGCAGGGCGGGACGGTTGACGTGGGTTGCTCTCCGGGCTTCGAGCGACACCGACGAGACGTCCGTGAGCTCGGCGCGCGGAGGTGGGCCTCGCGGATTGGAGGTCGGAGGCGACGACGCAGCGGTTGGCGGGTTGCGGCGGGCTCAACCGCCCGTGAATCGCAGCAGCACCTGCTCGACGCGGCGGGGCAGGCGCAGGATGATCTCGACCACCGGCGCGGGGGAGCCTTCGCACGTGGCGTCGTCGCAGCGGACCACGAACGCGCTGATGGCGCCTCGGCGTTTGAAGGGTTCGGGCGCCGCGCGGACGTCGCGTTCGATGGCCGGGCGGGCGCTGGATTGGGCGCCGGCGCGGACGCCTTGACGCTGGAGCCGTGCGTGTGCTCGCCCCCGACTTCGAGACTCGCGAAAGATGTGCGGCCCGGGCGTCAAACGCCCTTCCCTGCCGCTCTTCTCCTTCCTTGGACCCAACCCCATTTCCTGCTTATCGGACAAACGCTGGCGGGGCATCGACGCGCAAACCAACGTCCTTTGTCACCGACTCACAGCGCCCAGACGGTCGCCGCTCGGGTACGATCGATTCGGTCCACCGAGTTCCGGTCTTTCGCCCGCCATCGGAAAGGAACAACTCCATCCGAATCCGGCGCAGTTCTGCGTTGTATTCCGCGCAGACGAATGGCGGCTGATCGCTGCAAAACAGCATCGACAGCAGCTCCGAGCGGACCGGCGTCGCGACTTCGTCGGTCCCCAAAGACTCGTCCGACGCTCCAGCGGAGCGGGAGCCTAACCCTCGACTCGACGGCGGGCTTATCATTCCAACCCCTGCCGCGAACTCGGCGGTGTCGCAGGCACTGACGTCACCCGCAAGTCGGTCAATTTCTTCGGAAAAATCGTTGAGCGCTTCAACGACGGCGGTGTCTTCTACCCGCCGAATCCGTGCCTCACGCATCGAGCCGGCGGCAGTGCAGACGAGCCGGCCGATACCGAACCAGATCGCAGCGAGAGCCGGCGGCCGCGCGTACCAAGGCAAGTGCTGCTGAGGAGTAGGGGTCACAACTGCTCACCGCGCGCTTTCTGGATGGCTGTCGCCTTCCGCATCCCAAGTCGCGCGCCGCTGCCGGCTCGCGACTTGGGGTGCGGCTCGGCGTGGCGCAGCACTCCGAAGTCCTGGACTACCTGCCACGCCGCCGCGAATGAGCACCCGGCGCGCCGGGCGGCTTCGGCGGCGGTGATGGTCGGGTCGTCCTCAAGAACGGTCCAGACGTCAGCGCGCCAGGTCGGGCCCATTCGGACTCGGTTTCGATACCCGGCGTGTTGGCGGGCGAGGGCCTCGGGCGGGAGCACGTCGGCCTCGCGGTCACGGAGCGTGCCGGCGGGGACGCGCAGCGCGGAGCCGGCAAAGCGTGCGTCCTCGCCGCGACGCGCGAGCTGGAAGTCGGTGCCCACCGGCAGCAGGTCGATCACGGGGCCTTCGTAGAGCTTGGGAAGCCGCGCAAAGCGGCGGTCCTTGCGAAACCACGTCGCGATCGCGGCCCAGTAGGCGTGGACCCGCTCGGAGGGGTGGTCGGCCACGCAGCGGATGAGCCGGTCGGCGTTGATGTGCGCGCGGTGGACGCCGAGCCAGGTCGTGAGCACCGCCAGTACGCGTAGGTCCTGCTCCTCCATGCCCAGGGCAGAGGCGTGGACGAGCGTCTCCTCGATCCGCGCATCGCGGTCGGGCTCCGCGGCGAAGTTCATCCCGACGCCCGCCATGTGTCGGGTCAGGGCGGCGTCCTCTGGGCGCTCTCCGATGGCTCTCACCCGACTAAACGCCATGGCCGAGCCTCCCGCGCAGGTCGTCGAGGGTAGCGCTGACGTGGGCGGGCCACATCGGATTGGCATCTTGCTGGACCAGCCAGGGCTGCGCATCTGCGAGCTCGGCGGCGGTCGGGGCGAGGGCGAGGCAGTCGACCAAATCGGTGCCCCGGTCGCAGAGGGCGAAGAGCTTTGTCTTGAGCAGGTCGGGCCGACCCAGCGTGGTCAGTCGAAGCGCCGCGCCTTCGAAGACAGGGCGGACTCGGAGTCGCCAGCCGGGAGGTAGCACAGCGGCGAGCTGTATCGGCCCGTTGTTGAGCCAATCGTCGGCGAGGCCGACACCCTCGCGGCGAAAGTGCGCGGCGAAGTCTCGCGAGGCCTGCGCGATCTCCTCGGGCAGCGCAGGGTCGAGGACGTCGACGTCCCGGGTCTGGCGGTCGGTGATGCCGAGCAACGCGAGCGCGGAGCCTCCCACCACGATGGCCTCAAGGCACAACGCGCGGTCGCGGAGCCAAGCGTCGAACGCCTCGACTGTGGGGCGCGGCATCATGTTGGGGGCCCTCCAAGGTATCGGAACAACCGATACTCGATTCTATGCCCCTCCCAACCCGAGTCAAGCAGGTGGCCAGCCGCAACCCAGGTCGCGGCGCCCGGTACCATCGCGATTCATGGGAGGACGGAGGGTGAGGAGTAGGGGAGTAGGGGTCAAGCCTGCTCGCTTCTCACTTCCTGTAGAGCAAACGGGGTCACCTATCGAGCAGACGCCTAGTGTCTTCGCGCGGGCTTGCGAATCTACGCTCTCCGGGCGGAACGCGTCATGGCAGATAGCGGATGTCGCGCGGGGTGTGGCTGTCCGTGAACTGGCTCGGATCGCTCTCCGTCTCGACGACGCCCCAGCACCTCACGCGGCCGTCGGCGATGAGGACACAGACTGCGGGGCCTGCGGTCCGCTCGATCGAGACGTCGATGGCGTAGTCGACGTTCGTGAGGTCCACGCCGAGATCGAAGTCGGCTGGATTCTTCTTATAGTGCCACAATCCCTCAAGTATGCCGAGGAGGGTACCTGCTTGGCCCCAGCCTTGAAGCCGACCGTTGCTGCGAAGGCCGATGATCGCTAGGTTTCCGGCACTCTCGACCATGACGATGTCCCGAAAGGCGACGAGCCGAGTGGGCACATTGAGGGTCCAGTAGCCGCTCGGCAAGAGGCTGAGCAGGTAGTCCCAAATCCAGAGCGAGCCGTCGCCCTTGACCGCGTTCAGTCCGCCATCGGAGCCGAGGTAGACAACCCGATCCACGCCGGCCTCGACGGCGTCCGGGACGGCGGTCATCTGGGACGTGTCCCAGAGATGCATCCGCCCGTCGGCGGCCACGTAGCGGCCGACATTCGCAACGCCGATGACGTCGCGCGCGCCTTCAACACGGGCGGGTACATCGTACCAACACCACAGACTCCCGTTGCTCTGACCGGCGCATGTGCGATCTAGCGGTGCACCCTGTCCCGTCGCGAAGGCATCGCCAAAACTCTGCACATGGACCGGGATGTACGGCGGTTGTGGGTTCGCGCCGCCGCCGAGGTGCGTCGCGCCCCAGCAGCGCATCCTGCCGTCCGCCAAGATCACACACGTCCTCCTGGAAAGGCCAACGCCGCGTACGCTCTTCTGCACATCGTCGACCCCGACCGCAAATCCTTCGGCGGGCGCCCACGCGCCCGCCGAAGACCAGTTGCCGAGTGCATTGCCCTGGTTGCGCCCCCAACACCGCGCCGTGCCGTCAGAGAGCACGGCGCAAGTGCTATTCGAACCCATGATGTCAATCGGGCCGGTAAGGCCGATGAGTCCCTCCACGGCGTAGGGTGGTGCCGCCACATCGCCGGGAGGCAGCGCCAGTTCCTGACACCAGATTCGCCCCTCGCCATCCCGCGCGCACATGCGCTCACCCACATCGAAGCAGTCGAGAGGCTCAAACCCCGGCAGGACCTCGGGATCCGGCCGCCCGTCGCCCCAGCACCGAAGCGTGCCGTCGCCGATCCGCGCGCAGGTTGAGGACTCGCCCGCCTCGATCGCCGACACGCGGTCGACCCCCGGCACGACCAGCGGCAAGGGCTCGATCTCGGCCGACTCCACCGACCCCAGTTGACCTTCGAGGTTCGCACCCCAGCAGGATACCGTGCCGTCGCCGTGACGCGCGCAGGTGTGCCCTACACCGGCCGCCACGTCTGTCATCCGTTCGAGCGCCTCGACCGTCGCCCAGGCGCTTCGGCCCTCGAAGTCGCCGTGGCCGAGCTGGCCGGAGTCGCCTCGGCCCCAGCAGGCGACGAGGCCGTCGGCGGCCACGACGCAGGTGTGCTCGGCGCCGCAAGCCACGTCTTTTACGTAGGCGGCGCCTGATACTTCGACGGGTCCGAGTCGGTCCTCGAAGCTAGCGTCGCCGAGCTGGCCACGGTCGTTCGCACCCCAGCAACGCATGGTGCCGTCGCCCAAGATGGCGCAGGTGTGGCCGTCGCCCGCGGACAGCGCCTTCACGAAGCCGAGGTCCGCGACCACCACAGGGACAGTCGAGTCGTCGGTCGTGCCGTCGCCGAGCTGCCCGCGCTCGTTTCTACCCCAGCAACGCACGGTGCCGTCGGCGATGGCCGCGCACGTGTGGTCGGCGCCGGCCGCGACAAGTTTCACCAGCTCGAGCCCCACGACTGGCGCCGCGACGTCACGCGAGTCGGTCGTCCCGTCGCCGAGCTGCCCGAACGCGTTGGCCCCCCAACAGCGCACGGTGCCCCGCGCCATCAGCGCGCAAGCGTGTCCCCCGCCGACCGTCACCGCCTTCGCCGCATGGTTCCCGGGTGTGAGCGCGGTCGCCTCGACGAGGTTGCCATCAAGATTCCCCGCCTCATCCCGAGCCCGCACCACGAAGAAATACCGCGTGTTCTCCTCAAGCCCCTCGACGAGATGCTCGACGACGCCAGCCGCGCTCACGTCGCCGACGACCCAAGGCACGCAAGCCCCCTTCGCCACGCGCGACTCCGAGATGCACACCTCGTAGACGATGTCCTCGGGCCACGAGACGTCATCCTCGGCCGCGTCCCAGGTCAGCAAGACCTCGATCGTCGACACCGCCTCCGCGCTGACCACGCCCCCGAAGAGCGGCGCCACCAGATCGCCAAGCGGCCCGCCGTCCCCGTCGGCGTTGTCGGCATCGGCGATGTCCGGCTCGGCGATGTCCGGCTCGGGCTCCTCGACATCGGGCTCCGGCTCAGCGACCAGGTCGGGCTCGGGGTCAGCAACGTCGGGTTCCAAGTCGGGCTCGCCGGCGACGTCGGGCTCAAGCTCGGCCTCCACGTCCGGCTCGGGCTCCGCGACGGCGTCGGGCTCGGTGATCGCGTCCGGCTCTGACTCCGCGACGGCGTCGGGGCCGGCGCCGGGGTCCGGCTGGGGTTCGGCGACGAGGTCGGGTCCGATCGCCGCGTCCGGGTCCGGCTCGGCCACGGTGTTCGCGTCGGGCGGCTCGGGCGTGTCTTCAGCGGTGTCGGGCTCGGGGTCGGGCGCCGCGTCCGGCGTGGCGGCGTCGGAGTCGGCCGCCTGCTCGTCGAGCACATCGGCCTCGTGGCCCGCCTCGGTCACGTCAGGTGCTAGATGATCCGCGTCGCTCAGCGTGTCCGAGGCGGCGGTGTCCTCGGCGAGCGCGCCGTCCGGTCCGTCGGCGATCTGCGCGTCGACGGACTGCACCTCGTGCGTGTCGCCGGCCACCGACGACGCGGCGCACCCCAGGGCCCCGCTCATCAGCGCGGCCAGCGCGAGGGCTGCTGCGACTTCGACGCGGACGTGCGCCGCCGACTGAGCCACGCACCACAACCAACGGAAAACGCCCCGCGCCGTGGGCCTGGTCGGTCCCCGCGCTGGCGGACGGGGAGTCGGCAAATCGTGGAGGCGGCGAGCGCGCATGAACTTCCTCGGCGAAGCAAACTCCCACAAGGCGGTCGGGCGGGACCTGCGATCGGGCAAGTTAGCTGTGTTCGGTCACAACCCGATGCCAAATCGTCGGCGGTGCGACGGCTTCGTGTAATCCGCCGAGCCTCCGCGCCGTGCCTTGCCGCACAGGCTCGACTCCGGAAATCCCAGGCGCCGACTGGATTCGCGGCGATTCGCGACCTCGCGACCCGACGCGTGGACGCCAGCTCGCGCGCCCCCGGCGTGCGTGACCCGGGCGGGCGATATACGCTTGACGCGGCCCTGAGTGGGACGCTATTAGGCCCGGGCTTCGGGCCGATAGCTCAGTTGGTAGAGCACCGGACTTTTAATCCGAGGGTCGTGGGTTCGACTCCCGCTCGGCTCACATCTCCGGTGCCCGTCCAGGTTAGGTTGGGTCCCCATCGTCTAGTGGCCCAGGACGCTGGCCTTTCAAGCCGGTAACGCGGGTTCGAACCCCGCTGGGGACGCCAAAGTGGGAGGGGCGCTTCGGGAAACCGGGCGCCCCTCCTGCTACTCATCACCCACCGCCGCGTAGGCGCTGGCGTATCGCTTGGCCCCACGCGGTCGGGCCCGGATCCGCCACCAGCACGCGGTCCAGGCCCAGGGCGTCGGCTTCCCGCAGCCGGGCGTAGAACTCGCGGGCTCGCGCGGCCTCGTCGTCGGGGATCGCCACGTGCCGCGCGCCGGCGGGGGGCGGCGCCGAGAGCGGCGAGATCACCGCGCAGCGAAGGCCCTCGCTCGCTAGCTCAGCGCAGCGCGCCGCGAGGTCCGCTGCGCTGATGATCTCCGTGGGCGTCTTCGGCGAAAACGCCGTGCTGCCACCTGGGTTTTCGCTAGCCTTGAGCGACGCGCCGAGCACGGCCTCGATCGCCGCCACCGGCAGCGCGCCGACCCGCAGCACCCGCGGCGGGTCCTGCGTCAGATCGACCACCGTCGACTCGACGCCTTCCTGCGAAGCCCCTCCATCGAGCACCAGCCCGAGATCGGCTCCGAAGGCGGCACGGGCGGAGGCGGCGTCGGTCGCGCTGACCTCGCCGTGTCGGTTGGCTGACGGGGTCGCGAGCCCGCCACCGAAAGCGCGCAGCAGCGCCAGAGCGACGGGGTGTCGAGGCACGCGCACGCCCAAGGTCTGCCCGCCAGCCGTCAGCGCGTCGGGCAGCCCGGACGGCCGCGCGACCACCATGGTCAGCGGCCCGGGCCAGAACGCAGCAGCCAGGGCTCGCGCGGCGCCAGGCAGCTCCGGACACCACGCCAGCAGCGCGTCCACATCCGGCAGCAGCACCGGCAGCGGACGCCCGTCAGGCCGGCCTTTGAGCGCGAAGAGCCGCGCGATCGCGTCCGGGTTCTTCGCGTCCCCGGCGACCCCGTACACGGTCTCGGTCGGGACCC
>JAWKRR010000102.1:0-11386 GCA_041389525.1 Myxococcota bacterium
CCTCCGCAGCATCGAGGTGGACGGGGGCGTCGTGCTGCGCTCGGTGCTCGCGCCCACCGCGCTCCTCCAGTTCGCGGCGGGCTGGCTGCTGCTCTTCGTCTCCGCCTTCCTGCTGGGCGCGCGACCCTCCGCGAGCGCGCGACCGCGCTGGCTGAGGCTCTCCGTGGTCCTCCCGCTGCTGATGCTGCTGCCTCTTGGCGCCTTCGGGCTGAACCTCATGTCGGCGCCCCCACCGACCCCCCGCGCGCTGGATTGCAGCGCGGGGCTGCCGCGGATGCAGGCCCACGCGACCATCGAGGCGTCGCCCCAGGGCGCCGAGCCGGCCTACACCGCCCACATCAACGCCCTGGGCCTCCGCGGCCCCGAGCGCGACCCCGCGCGGCCGGCGATCCTGGTGGTCGGGGACTCTTTCGTTCACGGCTCAGCCGTCGAGGATGACCAGACGATCCCTGCGCATTTGGAGCGCGCGCTGCCCCAGTATCAGGCGCTGAACGCCGGCATCGAGGGCGACAACCTCGTCGGGGCCCTGAGCCGGGCGCGGGCCTGGCTGGACCCGGTGCAGCCCGCCGCGCTGGTCATCGGCATCTACACGAACGACGGCACCCACGGCGCGTCCACCGCCCTGTGCGCGCTCCCGCCCTGCTGCCGGCGCGAGGTCTCCTGGCACCTCATCGACCGCCTCGAGTCGGCCGCGCAACACGACAATCCGCCGGATCCCGCTTGGCTGCGCGGCGAGGTGACGCGGGAGTGGGGCGCCCTCGCCGAGGCGCTGCGCGCGCGAGATATCCCCGTGGTCTTCTACGTGTTCCGGCGGCTGCCCCGCGACTTGGACCTGGGCTGGTTCGCCGCACCCGAGGCGCGGTCCGCGACCGTGATGGGCGGCTGCGTCGACGACGCCCACTACTTCGATCCCCAGAGCTCGCACCCGAACCCGGCCGGCACCGCGTGCATGGCGGGTGAGATCGCCGCCGCGCTGCGGCCCCTGCTGGCCCGCTGAGGCCGGATTGACGGTCACCGCGGTCAGGCGAAGGCGACGCCCGCCAGGAACGCGAGCAAGCCCAAGACGCCCGCGCCCAGCCAGCGCCAGCGCGGCGCCCCCTGGGGGGAGCCCAAGCCGGTCCACGTGGCGCCGACCCACAGCGCGAAACCCAAGACCGCCAGCAGCCCGAAACCGCGTGACGGTCGCGTCTCTCGGGAGAGGGTCGCCGCGAAGGCCGCCTCCCGCGCGCTCGCCGTCCCAGGCGCCGCACGCCCCTCAACCGACGCCGCCTCCGCCTCCCAGCGCGCCAGCAGCGGCGCAAGCGCGGCGTCGACCCGCACCAGCCAGTCGCCGTCGGGGTGCACGAGGCTGCGCGCCGCGAAGAGCCCCCCGCGCAGCGCGCTCAGCGTGCTCACCGCGTCCGACAGCCGCCCCTGCGCCACCTGCCGCTCATGCAGGCTCCAGAGGCCCTCGATAGCCTCCTCGCGCCACCAGGCGACCGGCAGATACCAGCTCACGGCCTCGCGCAGAAACATCGCCGCGCCCGCCTCATCGCCGGCAGCCAGCCGCTCCATGCCGTGGTCCCTCGCGGCCGTCCCGCTGACCACCGTGCGCACCGTCACCGCCGCCAGCACCACGCCCAGCGCAAGCAGCACGGTGGCGACCCGACGCCGGCGCTCCGGGTCGGCACCCCGAACCATCAGGTGAAGTCCCGCCGCTCGAACGCGAAGAGCGCCACGACCATGAAGATCAACGCGTAGGCGAAGGCGTAGCTGAAGGCGTGCAGCAGGTAGCCCGGCGCCACGGCCACTCCCAGCAGCACCTGCTGGCTGACGTCGAAGACGCTGAGGTCGGGGAAGACCGCGACGACGGTCTCGCCGAAGGCGCGGGCGAAGGTGTTGTCGACGAAGAGGCCCTTCGGCGCCTGCAGCATGTTCTCGATGAGGTAGACGAGCCGCCCCACGATGAAGACGCCCAGGGTGAAGAGCCCCGTCAGCATCGGGTTGGACGCCGCGGAGAACATCATCGCGGCCGCGGCGACCACACCGACCTCCATCAGCACCAGCGCCATCCCTTTGGCGTGTTCCAGGCTGACGTCGCCGTCCCGCATCAGGATCACCAGGACCCAGATCACGCTCAGCGCGATGACCTGGGCGCAGAGAATCGCCATCAATCCCAGATACTTACCAAGGATGAACTCGTAGCGGTGAATCGGCTTCGAGACGATCGTGTAGATGGTCTTGCGCTCGAGCTCTTTGTAGACCAGCAGCGCGCCCATCACGATGGCGGTGGCGGCCGAGAAGAGGCCCACCGCGAAGAATCCGAAGTCCACGACCACGCGCGCGCCCTCGCCGACGACGGCCAGCGCGCTCAGCAGGATGGACGACAGGATGAAGGCGACCGAGAAGAGCAGCAGCCCCAAGAAGGCCCGATTGCGGACGGCCTCTCGGAAGGTGTTTCGCGCGACCGCCATGACGCGGCCAAGGTGCAGCGCGTCAGTCTGCATGATGAGCCCCCGCCTCGCGCACGAAGAGGTCTTCGAGGCTCTCGCGCATCGGTTCGACATGGGTGATGCGCGCACCACCATCCATCAACGCCCGCAGCAGCGTCTCCAGGCGGGCCTCCTCGACGACCCAACGGTGGCCATGGCCGGCGACCTCCGCTCCGAGACCGTCCGTCTGCAGCCGCGCGAGCAGCTCCGCCGAGGCGTCGGTCCCGACCACCTCCACGCTGCCGCTGTTGGCCGTCAGCAGGTCGCCCAGCGACCCCATTCGCTCGACGCGTCCGCGCACGATGATGGCCACACGGTCGCAGATCGTCTCGATGTCGTGAAGGATGTGCGACGAGAAAAACACAGTCTTTCCCTGCTGTTTCAGCTGCAGGATGATGTCGCGGACCTCTTTGCGGCCCATGGGGTCGAGCCCGCTCATCGGCTCGTCCAGCACGACCAAATCGGGGTCGTTGAGGATGGCCTGGGCGATCCCGATTCGCTGCAGCATGCCCTTGGAGAAGCGGCGCAGCGTGCGATCGCGCGCGTGGTCGAGGCCCACCAAGGTCAGCAGGGCGTCGACGCGCTGCTGGCGGGCCTTCTTCGGCATCCCGTAGAGCTGACCGTAGAAATCGAGGATCTCGGCGCCGGTGAGATAGTCGTAGAAGTAGGGCTGCTCAGGCAGGTAGCCGATGCGGCGGCGGATGGCGGGGCGCTCCACCGACTCACCGAAGAGCAACGCGCGGCCTGAGGTCGGCCGAATGAGGCCCATCGCCATCTTCATCGAGGTGGTCTTGCCGGCGCCGTTGGGCCCTAGAAAGCCGAAGATCTCCCCCTGATGCACCTGCAGATCCACGCTGCGCACGGCCTGCACGCGCGTCAGCCGCAGGCCTAGCTTGAACTCCTTCGTCAGCTTCTCGAAGGCGAGCACCGGGGTTATCCCCCCGCTCGCCGCTGCCGCCTCGCTCACGCTGCCCCCCTCTGGTTCCGGATGGCGCCGTCCAGCGCCCCGACCACGCGCCCCACGTCGCCGCTGGTCATCGCCCCTGACAGCGGCAACGTCAACGAAGACCGCGCCATCCGCGCCGCGACCGGGTAATCCTCGGCGCGCAACACCGCCCGCTGGGCGTAATAGGGCTGCTCGGCGAACCCGTAGCCGCCGATGGTGGCCTGGATGCCGCGCTCGCCGAGGCTGCCGATGATCCCGTCCCGGTCCAGGTCCGCGTCCAGCTCCACGACGAAGGACTGGGCCGACAAGGCCTCCTGCGCGTAGGCCGCCGGGACGCGCAGCCCCTCGCTGTCCCCGAGCGCGTCGAGGTAATCGGCCAGCACGCGCTGCCGATCGCCCACGATGTCCCCAAGCCGGCCCATCTGGACCACGCCGATGGCCGCGTGGAGGTCCGAGAGGCGGTAGTTGAAGCCTGCCCGCACGAAGCGTCGCCAGCCGCGGTCGGCGTCGCCGCTCATGCCGTGATTTCGAAGCTCGCGCAGCGTGGCCGCCAGGGTCCCGTCGCCGATCGCGATAAGCCCGCCCTCCCCGGTGGTTATCGTCTTGCGCGGATGAAAGGACAGGCAGACGGGGTGTACACCGCTGGCCCAGCGCCGCGCGCCGGCCGACGTGCGCGTCGCGGTGCCGAGCGCGCAGGCCGCGTCCTCGCAGATCCACAGCCCGCCGCTCGCAGCCGCGGCCTCGAGCTCGGCCATGGGCGCGGGGATGCCGAAGGGGTGGACCGGCATGATGCCGACGGTGCGCGGCCCGGTGACGGCGCGGACGCTCTCTCCGGTCAACGCGAAGGTGTCGGGGTCGATGTCGGCGAGCACAGCGCGCGCGCCGCAGAGCTCGACGGCGTTGGCGGTGGCTGGGAACCCAAACGCGGGCACGATGACCTCGTCGCCGGGCCCTGCGCCCAGGGCCAACAACGCCAAGTGCAACGCCGCCGTCCCCGAGCTGACGGCCACCGCGTGCTCGATCTCGAGCGATGCTGCCACCAGCGCCTCAAACTCGGCGACCCGAGGCCCCTGCACGAGGTAGCCCGAGCGCAGGACCGCCGCGACGGCGGCCTCCTCCTCGGCGCCCAGCACGGGTCGGTGCAGGGGCAAGCTCACTGGCGCCCCCGATACCAGTAGATCGTCCGGAGCAGCCCCTCCTCCAGGTCGATGCAGGGCTCGTAGCCCAGGACCGAGCGCGCCTTGTCGATGTTCGGCACGCGCAGCTCCACGTCCGGGAAGTTCCACGGGACGTACTCCAGGCGGCTCGACGACGACGACAGCCGCACGATCTCGCGGGCGAGCTGGTGGATGGTCACGGTGGAGCGCGGGTTGCCGATGTTGAACGCCTGGCCGACCGCGCCCTCTTGGGTGAGCGTCAGCAGGATGCCGTCGACGATGTCGTCGATGTAGCACCACGAGCGGATCTGCGCGCCGTCGTTGTGGATCGTGAGGTTCTCGCCGCGCAGCGCCCGCGCGATGAAGTGGTGGACAGCACCCGACCCGACCTGGCGTGGGCCGTAGATGTTGAAGGGCCGAATCGACAGCGCGGGCAGCCCGTACTGCTTGTGGTAGTTGAGCGCCAGGTGCTCGGTCGCCAGCTTGGACACCGCGTAGGTCCAGCGCGCCTCGCCGACCGCACCCAGCTCCGTCGCGTCGCCCTCGGTGGCGCGGAAGGCGTAGCGGCCGAAGACCTCCGAGGTCGAGAAGTCGATGAATCGCTCGACGATCCCTGTCGAATTGGCGGCCTCGAGCGCGTGGTAGGTGCCGAGCAGGCTGACCTTCATGGTCAGCACGGGGTTCTTCATCACGGTGTCCACGCCGGCGATCGACGCCATGTGGATGACGTGGTGGCAACCCTGGGCCGCGGCCAGCAGCGCGGGGGCGTCCAGCACGTCGCCCTGGATGAAGGTGAGGCGCGGGTGCTGCTCCAGGCCGGTGCCGCCCATGGCGTTGCGGTGCAGGTTGTCGAAGATGACGACCTCATTCGCCTCGACGAGCCGCAGCGCCAAGGTGGTGCCGATGAATCCGGCGCCGCCGGTGATGAGCACGCGTTTGCCTTCGATCATGGGGTCTCCTCAGGAGGCTCGGACGCAGGGGCGAGGGCCGGTTCGATCATCTGGGCCTCGGCCACCGCGGTCGGGTCAGCCCACGACGTCGGTACGCGCAGGTCGTGTTCGGGTCCGGTCAGGACGAAGAGCGAGTAGGGCAGGAACGGAAATCGCTCGCGCCAGCGCTTCTCGGTGGATTCGAGCCGCTCGGACGCGGCCTGGGACTCGAACGCCGCGATGCGCTCGCGCAGGGCGACCTTCTCGCGCTCGTTGGCCTCCCAGTAGCGGAGGTACGCGTGAAAGAGCGCCATCTCCACGTCGCTCTCCTGCAGGTACAGCTCGGTGACGAAGTTCGGGTCCAGGCTCGAGCCGGGCAGGGAGGCGGCGATGGAGAAGTAGGGCAGCGCCTTCTTGCGCATCTGGTCGCGCTCGGCGGGCGAGTCGACCTTCCACTCCAGGTAGTAGTTGAACCCGATGTCGAAGTAGAGGCGCCACGTGTCGGGGAAGCGCTCGATGCCTTGCTCTGCGTAGTAGTTAGAGCGCTCCAGCGTCTCGTTGGAGATGAGCTGGCCGTACTTGACCGCCTGGCTCGCCCACTCGTAGACGCGCGGGTTGGTCTCATCGAGGGCGAGGATGGTCTCCACGTAGAGGTCCAACCACTTGAAGATGCGGTCGGTGAAGAGGTGGCCGATGAAGTAGAAGTTGGCGCGGATGAAGACCATGTCGGCCACGAAGGCCGGCCGCCCCAGCGAGAGCGCCTCGAGCGCGATGGGCGGCGGCAAGTAGGAGGTCTCCGCGTCTTCCGCCCGCGCGGTCTGAGCGGCGTCGAAGCGCAGGTCGATGCGGCTGGTGCGGGTGAGCAGTGTGGCCAGGAGTGCCACGCCGACCAGCAGCAGCAAGGTGATGCGGCGCCGGTTCGAGGCGGTCCACCAGGTCAGCCACTCCGCCAGCCACTGCACGAACCGGTAGGGCGACGCCAGCACGGCGCCCACGGCCCCGAGCAGGGCTCCGGCGCCCTGCCGCGCGGCGGACTGAGACGGGCCTTGGCGCTTAATCACGATCCCCGGTGTTTATGTCGTATTTGTCGAGCTTGTAGCGCAGCGACCGGAAGCTGATTCGCAGCAGCTTGGCGGCCTCGGTGCGGTTGCCGCCCGTGCGCTCGAGCCCCTGAATCAGCAGCCCGCGCTCGAGCTCCGCCAGCAGGCCCTCGAGGTCCATGCCCTCGGGCGGCACGGTCAGCTCGGCCGCCAGCCCGCGCAGCCGCGTGTCGCCGCTCGCCACCGTGGGCGGCAGGCTGTCCGGCGTCACCGCCCGCGTCGTCTCGAAGGTCACAGCCCGCTCGACGATGTTCTCCAGCTCGCGGACGTTCCCGGGGAAGTCATAGGCCAGCAGCAGCTCAGTCGTCTCGGGCGCGAAGTCCTCGATGGGGCGGTCCATCTCGGTCGCGAATCGCTTGAGGAAGTGCCGCGCGATCAGCGGGATATCCTCGCGTCGCTCGCGCAGTGGCGGGATCTCCAGCCGGATGACGTTGAGGCGGTAGTAGAGATCCTCGCGGAATCGCCCGCCGCGGATCGCCTCCTCGAGGTCCTGGTTCGTCGCCGCGATGACGCGCACGTCGATCGCCTCTTCGGAGACCGAGCCCACCGGCCGAATCCGCCGCTCCTGCAACACCCGCAGCAGCTTCACCTGCAGGTGCATCGGCAGCTCACCCACCTCATCGAGGAAGATGGTCCCCTGATTCGCGGCGCTGAACATGCCGACCTTGGCCACGTGCGCGCCGGTGAAGGCGCCCTTCGTGTGCCCGAAGAGCTCGCTCTCCATCAGGTTTTCAGGGATGGCGCCGCAGTTCACCGCCACCAGCGGGAAGTCCTGTCGGCGCGACCCGTGGTGAATCGCGCGGGCCACCAGCTCCTTTCCCGTCCCGCTCTCGCCCGTGATGAGCACGCTGGTCCGCGTGTCGGCCACGCGCCGCACCAGCTCGAAGACCTGCTGCATCCGCGCCGAACGCCCGACGATGTTGTGGAAGCTGTACTGCTTGTGGACCTGCGCGCGTAGCTGGCGGTTCTCCTCCAGCAAGCGCCGCTGGTTCAGCGCCTTCTCGATGACGACCTTGATCTCGTCGACCTTGAAGGGCTTCTGAACGTAGTCGAAGGCCCCCTTCTTCATCGCGTCGATGGCGGTGTCCGTCGTCGCAAACGCCGTCATCATAAGGACTTGCGTGTCGGGCGCCCGGTCCTTGACCGCCTCGAGCACCCCCAACCCGTCGACCTGCGGCATCATCAAATCGGTGAGCACGAGATCGAAGGCCTCGCCGCACTCCAGGCGGTTGATGGCGTCGCGGCCGTTGGACGCTAGGCTTACCTCGTAGCCCTCCTTGCGCAGGAAGATCTCGAGGAACTCCCGCAGGCTGCGCTCGTCGTCGACGATGAGGATTCTAGCCGCGTCGGTCATGCAGAGGTCTCGGGGGTCATGCGGCTCGCGTCGGGACGTGCCGCGGGAGGTCGACGTGGCAGACGGTGCCTGCCCCGGGTTCGCTCTCGAGCGACACGAAGCCGTCGTTCTCGGTGACGATACGATACACCGTCGCAAGCCCGAGGCCCGTTCCCGCCTCTTTCGTCGTGAAGAAGGGCTCGAACACGTGCTCCCGGATCTCGGGCGGGATGCCGGGCCCACTGTCCGAAATGGTCAGGCGATGAAAGCAGCCTCGATCGTCGTCCAGCGGCGCCACGCTGACCCGGAGGTCGCCGCCCTCGGGCATGGCCTGCACCGCGTTCGTGAGGCTGTTCCACATGACCTGCGTGAGGTAGGTGGGGTCGGCGATCACCCGCGCGCCCTCCTCCACCGCCGTTTCCACGCGGATGTTCGCCAACTTTTCGTCGTGCTTCAAGACAGCCACGGCGTCATTGACCATCCGGCTGATATCGGTCGGCACGCGCTCGCCGTGTCGCGGGCGGGCGTAGGTCAAAAAGTCAGTGATCCACTGGTTGAGCGCGTCGGCCTCGCGGCTGACGATGGCGAGCAGCGTCGCCTCGTCGGCCTCGAGCTTGAGCGTCCGCCCGAGCAGCTGAACCGCGCCCGAGATCGACGCCAGCGGGTTGCGGATCTCGTGGGCGACGACGGCGGCGAGCTGGCCCAGGGTCGCGAACTGCTCGGCGCGCTTGACCCGCTCCTCCATCTGCCGCACCCGCGTGATGTCGGCGAAGATCAGGATGTGCCCGATGTGGCGGTCGCGGGCGTCGAGCAGCGGCGTGATGGTCCACTTGATGTGGGCGAGCTCGCCGCCGAGCACCTGGCTGGTCAGCTCCTCGGTCTGGGTCAACAGCTTGTCTTCGTTCTGGAAGATGGCCTTCAGGTCGGTGAAGTAGCGCGTGATGTCTCGGTACAGGACGCTGCGGGCGCTGTAGCCGGTGATCTCTTCGGCGACGCCGTTGAAGAACGTGATCTGCCGGTTCAGGTTCACCGTGATGAGGCCGGACTGGATCGACGAGACGATGTTCTCGTGGAGCGCCCGCAGATCTTCGAGGCTGACCCGGTTCGCGAGGATCTCGCGGTCGGCGCGGCGCAGGTGATCGGCCAGATAGCCCGACAGGAACGCGATCATGTAGAAGGCGACGAGGTTGACGAGCACGTTGTAGGCGGTCGCGCCGTAATTCGCGGCGAGCTCGAACTCGTCGGCCGGCGAGACGACGACGCCCTGTTGGAGCACCCGCGAGAGCAAGCTCCCAGCGCCGACGGCGCGCATCTCGAAGAGGCCGAGCGTGACCAGCAGCAGGGCGCTGATGGTGGCGACGTACATCGCGCCGCGGCGGTAGAGGATGCCTGCCGCGAGCACGATCCACAGCGAGAACAGGAACGTGAAGACGCTGGCCGTGCCGCCCGTGAGCACGACGAGGATGGCCGCGAAGAAGGTGTCGCCGGTCACCTGCGCGTAGGCGTGCATCGTCAGGTGGCGGTGCGTGCTGATCAGCCGGAGCGCGATCATGTACGCGAGGCTCAGCGCGCAGACGGCAGCGACCAGGCCGTAGATGACCACCTCGGTCGAGGTGCCGACGGCCGCGCTGCCTGGCGAGCCGACCAGCAGCGTCGCGCCCAGCAGGCATGACGCGATGACCACGCGCAGGACGATGAGCGCCCGGAGCTTTGGCCGCAGGTCCCCAGGCGGTTGCAGGGAGAGCGGATCGGGCGGATTTTCTCGCGACTCGGGGGAGGTCCGGTTCAGGAGAAGGAGTCCGCCATGTTGAAGATCGGCATGTACATCGCGAGCAGCACCACGCCGATGATACCGCCGAGCACCACCATGATGAGGGGCTCGATGAGGGAGGTGATGCCGTCGACCGCGGCGTCGACCTCGTCGTCGTAGAAGTCGGCGATCTTCGACAGCATGATGTCCATGGCGCCGGTGGACTCACCGACCGCGATCATCTGCACGACCATCTTCGGGAAGACGGATTGCTCCATCAGCGGCGAGGCGATGGACTTGCCTTCGGAGATCTTCTCCCGGGTGTACATGACGCCCTTCTCGACGACCGCGTTGCCGGCGGTCTTCGCCACGATCTCGAGGGCGTCGAGGATCGGCACGCCCGAGCTGATCAGCGTCCCGAGCGTACGGGTGAACTTCGCGACGGCGGCCTTCTTCACCAGGGTGCCGAACACCGGCACCTTCAGGAGGAACGCGTCGAAATAGTACCGTGGTTTCGGGTACCTGAGCAGGACGTTGAAGGCGACCACCACCGAGACGATGATGCCGACGAGCAGCGGCGTGTTCTCGACGGTCCACGCCGAGACCTTCATCACCTGCTGGGTCAACGCCGGCAGGTTCTTGCCCATCGAGGTGAACATCTCGCCGAAGGCAGGGATGACCTTGATGAGCAAAAAGCCGCTGATGGTGAGCGAGACGAAGAGCACCGTCACCGGGTACTTCATCGCCGACTTGACCTTCTGCTTCAGCTTGACGGCCTTCTCGATGTAGGCCGCGAGCCGGTTGAGGATGGTATCGAGGATACCGCCCATCTCGCCGGCCTGGATCAAGTTCACGAAGAGATTGTCGAATACTTTCGGATGCTTCGCGAGCGCGTCGGCGAAAGTCGAGCCCGACTCGACCGAGCGCTTCACGTCGAGGACGATCTTCTGAAAGAGCGGGTGAGGCTCCTGGCTGCCCAAGATCTCGAGGCACTGCACCAAGGGCAGACCGGCGTCGATCATGGTGGCGAGCTGGCGCGTGAACACCACCTTGGTCTTGATCGGGACGTTGGTGATGCCCGGGATGATGATCGCGCCGCCACTGCCGCGCTTCTTCTTGATCTTGGTGGGTTCGACGCCCATCGAGCGGAGCTGGTTCTGGACCTCGATCTCGCTCGGCGCGTCGATGACGCCGCGCTTCGGCTCGCCGTGGCGGTCTTTGCCTTCCCAGTTGTAGAGCGCCATGCCCTTCTCCTCGTTCTGGCCCCGAGATTAGCGCGGGGACTCACACCCTGAAAACTGTTGGGCCGCCTCGTCGGCGAACCCTGTGCGGGGCCTCAGCGTGAGCCGGTCCCCCGGCGCGACGGCCCAGGCACGCCACCGCCCGCCCGGTCGGAACGCCACTGCTGAACCATGTTCGTCAATTCGTCGGGGTCGCTGGTGTACTCCAGCCCCTGCTCAATCGAGATGGAGCCCGCCTGGATGTGCGCCAGGAAGGACTGGTTGAAGGTCTGATTGCCAAACTTCCCTTGTCCCATCTGCATCTGCGAGTAGATCTGGTGCGTCTTGTCTTCGCGAATCAGGTTACGAATCGCGGCGTTAGGGATCATCACCTCGACCGCCAGCACGCGCCCCTTGCCGTCCTGACGCGGGATGAGCTGCTGGCTGACCACGCCGGCCAGCACGAAGCTGAGTTGGCTT
>JAWKRR010000103.1:0-11150 GCA_041389525.1 Myxococcota bacterium
CCGTCGCCGTCATTGTCGAGGTCGGGGCAGCCGTCGTCGTCGTCGACACCGTCGAGGTCTTCGGGCTCATTCGGGCAGCGATCCTCGGTGTCGAGGACGCCGTCGCCGTCATTGTCGGGATCGGGGCAGCCGTCGTCGTCTTCGAAGCCGTCGCGGTCTTCGGGGAGGATCTCGCACTGGTCTCTGCGGTCGGGCACGCCGTCACCGTCCGTGTCCGCGGTCGGCGCCCAGCTCCACCGCGCGTCCGCGAACACCCGCAGCCGCGAGGTGCCGTAGCCCTCGAAGATCGGGGTGCCCCCGCCAGCGCCTGCGGTGATGGCGACCTGCTCGATGGGCTTCCAGCGCACGCCTGCCATGCCCTCGAGCTGGTTGTTCCCGTCGCTCCCGAAGAGGTCGTCGAGCGCCGTGCGCATGTAGATCTCGCCGACCAGGGACAGCGGGTCGATGATCCGCACTTCGCCGCCCAGGCCGGCCGTGAGCTCGTTTCCGACCGAGAGCAGCGTCGTCGTGTCGATCCCGTCGGTCGCGGTGATGGTCGCCTTCCCCGCGCGGAAATACGCGCCGATATTCAGCGAGATGAGGACCCGCCCGAACTGAAAATCCGGGATGATCCGAATCCCGCCGCCAAAGCCGTTGCCGGCGAGGCTCTCTTCGGTCGCCGTGGGCAGCGCCAGGGTGCCCTCGAACCCGAGGCCGAAGACCTTCTCGCGCAACGCGATGCCCTTCACCGACAGCCGAATCTCGCCCATCGCGAAGCCGCTGGTGTCCCCGGCGCTCGTGAAGTGCTCGGTGCTGGTCGTTCCAGCCAGGACCAGCGGGATCGCCAAGCCCACCTGCAGGCGCTCGATGGGCGTAAATCCGGCGAGGATCTCGGCCATGATGCGCGAGTCGACGGTCTTCTCGACCAGGGTCTGGTCGGTGTTGGGGTTCTGCCCCACAAAGCCCAGCGCGCCCTGGGTGAAATGCAGGGCCATGCCGACGCTCAGGCCCATCGCCTGGTCGGTCCGGGTGGTCAGGACGCTGAGCAGATCGCCAGCGGTCGCCGAAGGCTGGAACGCCTGGACGTTGATCGACGCGGCCCGCGCTGGCGCGTCGGCGGTCCACCCACACCCGAGCACTAGGGCCAGCGCCGCCCCGTGGCGCACCCAGGCCGGCACGATTCGTCGACATTGCAGCATCGGCTCTCTCGCGGCGAAGGTCATTTGAGCTGACAGCCCCAGTCGAGGATGACGTCGTCGACGTACACGCCGGTACCGGTCGAGTCCCCCGAGCTCTCCTCGACCTCGAGCTGGACGGAGACGTCGAGTCCGCCCACATCCCCAAGCAGGATGTCGACCGGGATGAACGCGGTGGTCGCGGTGCAGCGCTCGAAGACCAGCGCGTCATCGACCAGCACGCGGAAGCACGTCGTCGTGCCGACATCCATGCGCAGCAGCATGCGCAGCGCGGCCATGCCCACCGGCAAGCCCGCCGGGACGCTGACCGGTGCGCGCGTCGCTGTCGCCGTCCACGGCCCTGCCGCGTCGGCCAAGCTGCCCGTGTCCGCGTCGAACACGCCCAGGGCCAGCGGCGGCGAGGACGCCCGCGCCCCGGTGAGCTGCCACTGGGCCTCATCGGCCGTGGTGGCGAAGGTCCAATCCGAGAGGTCGCCGGTGTCGAAGCTGTGGTGTGGCGAGGCGGCCGGGACGCCGAGGCAGGCGCCCGCCACGCATTGGTCATCGATCGTGCAGGCCTGGGAGTCGTCGCAGCTCGCGGCGACCTGCGCGTTCTGGCAGCCCGCCACAGGGTCGCACATCGCCTGGATGCACGGGCTGGGGTCGTCCTGGCAGCTCACGGTCCCGGTCGAGGTGCAGGCCCCGTCCACGCAGGAGTCGCCCGTGGTGCAGACGTTCGAATCGCTGCACGCCGTGCCGTTCTCCGCTGGGGTCGTCACGCAGGCCCCTGTCGCAGGGACGCACGCGTGGGTCGCGCACTCGGTGTTCTTCGCGCAGGTGACCTTCGTCGCGGCGTCGTAGACGCACTGGCCGGCGGTGCAGGACACGGTGCCCAGGCACAGGTTCGGCGTGCACTGGGAGACGTTGGTGCACCCGCAGATCTGACTGACCGGGTTGCAGGTCCCGGCGCCGCACCGGTCACCGCTCGTGCAGACGTTGCCGTCGTCGCAGGTCTTGCTCGCTGACTCATTGATGTAGCGGCAGCCCTGGCTCACCAGACACTCGTCCTTGGTGCACGGGTTGCCGTCGTCGCAGGTGTTCGGCTTCCCAACGCACAGCCCGCCGGTGCACACCTCGCCGATGGTGCAGGGGTTGCCGTCGTCACATGGGCCGACGGTCGCCGAGTGGACGCAACCGAAGTACGGCAGGCACACGTCGCTGGTGCACGGGTTGGAGTCGTCGCACCGAAGCGGCGTGCCGGCGCAGACTCCCGCATCGCACTTGTCGGCCACGGTGCATGCGCTGCCGTCGTTGCAGGCGGTGCCGTTCGGCTGAATGGTCGCAGTGCAGCTCCCGGTGGCGGGATTGCACTTCTGCGGCGCGCACCCCGTCGCGTCCAGCGGGCAGGACACCACGCTCGCCGGGTTGATGACGCACTTCCCGCTGACGCATTGGAGCGTCCCGTTGCAGAGGTTTCCGTCCTCGGACGGGGCGCAGTCGGCGGTGTCGACGCACTCGCACGTGGATGCCGTGCCCTTCACGCAGACGCCCTGGACACAAGCGTCTTGGCCGTTGCACGGGTTGCCGTCGTCGCACTGGGTTTGGTCGGCCTTGTTCACGTTCGTGCAGGTCGCGTTGCCCGCGTTGCACGTGTCGGTGGTGCACGGGTTGCCGTCATCGCAGAGCGGCTTCCCGCTGACGCAGGCCCCTGCGATGCACGCGTCATTCGCCGTGCACGCGTCGCCGTCGCTGCAGGGCTGATTGTCGGCGACCGGGACGTCGGAGCACACGCCGGCCGAGCAGGTTGGCACGACGCACGGGTTCGATGACGCCGGGCACTTGATGACCGTCGCCGGATCGAGCTGGCAGTGGCCGCTGACACACTTCCAATCGCCGTCGCAGAGGTCGCCGCTCTCCAGGAAGTCGCAGTCCGCCTGGACCGTGCAGCCGCAGATGTCCTTGGCGTTCTGGCAGATGCTGTTGACGCAGATCGTGCTGCCCGTGCACGGGTTTCCGTCGTCGCAAGGCCCGAAGGCCTGGGCGTTCCGGCACCCGCTCGTGGATGAGCAGGTGTCCACCGTGCAGGGCTTCCCGTCGTCGCAGTTCAGCAGCGTGCCGTGGCAGGCTCCCGCGACGCAGGTGTCGCCCGTCGTGCAGGCGTCGTGGTCGGTGCACGCCGCGCCGTTCGCCTTGCTCTTCGCGACGCACGCGCCGAGCTTCGGATCGCAGGCCACGGTCTCGCAGTCGTTGGGGTCGGGGTCGTTGCAGGTGACGGTCAGCGTCCCCGCGCACCCGCCGGTCGCGTCGCAGACGTCGGAGGTCGTGCACACGCTGCCGTCGTTGCAGGCCACGCCCTTCGCGCGCGTGGTCTGGGTGCACAACCCGGTCGCCGGCGCGCAGGCGACGTCTACGCAGTCGAAGGGGTTCGGGTCGGTGCAGGTGACCTCGCTGTTGGCGGCTGGCTGGCACACATTGGAGATGCACTTCCAGATGCCGTTGCAGGAGTTGCCGTCATCGAAGCCCTTGCAGTTCGCGTCGGTCGTGCAGCCGCATTGGAAGGTTCCGCCGCCGCAGACTCCCGCGCTGCAGACCGTTCCGGCGGTGCAAGGGTCCGCGTCATCGCAGACTCCGGAGTCCTTCACCGCGTTGATGCACTGGCCGGCGTCGCAGGTGTCGTCGGTGCACGGGTTGGTGTCCGCGCACACCTTGGGGGTCCCGATGCAGAGGTCGAAACTGCAGCGGTCGTTGCTGGTGCAGGCGTTGTTGTCATTGCAGGGGGTGCCGCCGGCCGCCAGCGAGACGACGCAAGCGCCAGAGGATGAGTTGCAGGTGCGGACCTGGCACGGCTCCTTCCCGGTCGGCGCGCAGACCACGGGGCCCGAGAGTTTGCAGGTGTTCGACGAGCACGAGTAGGTGCCGTTGCACGGATTGGCGACCGGCAGCTTGTCGCAGTCGGCCTGGCTCGAGCAGCTACAGGTGTTCAGCCCGCCCGCGCACTTACCGGCCTGACAGACGGTGCCCAGGGTGCACGGGTCCGAGTCGTCGCAGCTCGCGTTGGCCGCCAGCGGCGTGAAGACGCACCCCACCGCGGGATCGCAGGTGTCGGCGGTGCACGGGTTCTTGTCGTCGCAGACCAACGCCTTCGCGCTGCACGACCCATCGGCCTGGCAGCTTCCCGGCGCGAAGCATTTGCCGGCGGGCTGACACGTCGCGCCAGCGGGCAAGGTCGTCGGCGCGCAGGTCCCCGTGGCCGAATCGCATGCCAAGAACGCGCAGGGCGTGTCCGACGGGGCAGAGCAGGTCACCGCCGAGCCCGGCAGAAGCTCGCAACCCGCGACCCCGCAGACCGCCGTGCCGAGGCACTTGTTGGTGATGTCGTCGTCGCACTCCTCGTCGGCGGTGCAAGGGCAGTTGTTCTGCGTCCCCACACACACGCCGCCCGTGCACGCGTCGCCTGATGTGCACGGGTTCTGGTCGTTACAGCTGCCGGCCTTGGGCGCCGACACGCAGGCGCCCGAGAGCGGGTCGCAGCTCGCCGTGGCGCACGCGTTCGTCGACGCGCACTGCTTCGCGGCGCCGCCGACGCAGACCTTGTTGGTGCACGTGTCGCCGGTGGTGCAGGGGTTGCCGTCCTCGCACGCGCCGGTCTTGGCGCTCTCGACGCACTTGCCGGTCGCCGGCTCGCACGCGGTGGTCACGCACGGGTTCGCGCTGGTCTCGCAGGTCACCACCGTCTTCGGGTCGACCTCGCACTTGCCCACCACGCAGCGCAGCTTGCCGTTGCAGGCGTTGCCGTCCTCTTTGCTGAGGCAGTCGGCGTCCACGCTGCAGGTGCACGTGTTGCTGGCGCCGACGCAGAGCCCAGCGCTGCACGACGAGCTGGGCGTGCACGAGTTCCCGTCATCACACCCGCCCGCTTTCACCGCGTGGGTGCAGCCCAGCACCGCATCGCAGGCGTCCGTCGTGCACGGGTTGGAGTCGTCGCAGTTCACGGGCTTGCCCACGCACGCCCCCGCCTGGCAGGCGCCGTTCTTGGTGCAGGCGTCCGCGCTCTCGCAGGCCACCCCGTCGGCCAGCGACACCGGCGCGCACTGCCCCGTGCTGGGGGTGCAGCGGTTCTCGACGCAGGGCCCCTGCCCCGCGGGCGCGCAGGTGACCACGGTCGAGGGCTTGGTCTTGCACGTGCCGGCGTCGCAGAAGAGCGTGCCGTTGCACAGGTTGCCGTCCTCGAACTCGGCGCAGTCGCCGTCCCCGGTGCAGCCGCACGCGGCCAGCGCCGTCCCGACGCAGACGCCAGCCTGACACGCGTCTCCCACCGTGCAGGCGTTGCCGTCGCTGCAGATCGCGGTCGTCGTCGGGTCGTGGGTGCAAGCCCCGCTCGCCCCGCAGGCGTCCAGCGTGCAGGGGTTTCCGTCGTCGCAGTTCTTCTTCGTTCCGCGGCACTGGCCGGCCAAGCAGGTGTCGCCCTCGGTGCACGCGTTGGTGTCGTCGCAGCTCACGGCCAGCGGCACCGACACGCAGCCTCCGAGCGCTGGGTCGCACGCCGAATCCGCGCAGGTGGTGCCCGCGGGGCACTCCACCGCGACGAGGTCCTCGCAGACACCCGCCGCGCAGCCGGCCGAGGCGGTGCACACATCGCTCGGGGTGCAGGCCACCCCCTTCGGCCGCGTCTTGCAGCCCGTGAAGAAGTCGCAGACCGCGTCGTTGCAGGCGTCGCCGCCGGTGCAGGTGCGCGGCTGGCCCTGGCACAGCCCGGACTGACACCCATCGTTGATGGTGCACGCGTTCCCGTCGCTGCACGGCGAGCCCGTCGGCTTGTTCGTCACCGAGCAGATGCCCGTCGCCGGCGCGCACACGGCCTGTTTGCACTGATCGCCGGGCGGGACGTGGCAGATGGTCACCGTCGTCGGGTCGATCACGCAGCGCCCCGCGGCGCAGACCAGGCTGCCGTTGCACAGGTCGTCGTCGTCGAAGGCCTTGCAGTCGCCGTCAGTCTCGCAGCCACACTTCGCCGGGTCCGGCGCGCAGCCACCCGCCGCGCACTTTCCGCCCTCGAGGCACCCGGCCGCCCCGGCACACGCCTCGCCGTCGGTGACCGGCGTCGTCGTACAGCCGATCGCCGGGTCACAGCTGCCCACGCCGCACGCGCCACCGCCGCAATCAAGCGTCTGACCCGTGCACACGCCCCCGATGCAGACGTCGTCGATGGTGCACGAGTCCCCGTCGGTGCACCCCGTGCTGTCGGCCTTGGCGACCGGCTCGCAGGCGCCTGAGGCGGGGTTGCAGCGGTTGTCCGCGCACGGATTGTCCGACGCCGGGCAGACCACCGCCGACTCGGCCGTGACACGGCAGAATCCGCCGACGCAGCTCAGGGTGCCGTTGCACGCGTTGGTGTCGTCGAACTGGGCGCAGTCGCCGTCTCCGGCGCACGCGCAGACGCTCTGCCCGCCCACGCAGCGGCCAGCGTTGCAGGCGTCGGCCTTCGTGCACGGGTTGCCGTCGTCGCAGGGGCTGGTGTTCGGCACGTGGCTGCAGCTGCCGTTGTTGCACGCGTCGTCCGTGCAGGGGTCCCCGTCGTCGCACGCCACGCGCTTGCCCGCGACGCAGGCGCCGGCGATGCAGTGGTCCTCCGCGGTGCAGGCCTCCAGATCGGTGCAGATGGAGCCGTCCGGCTTCGCGGTCTTCGCGCAGAGGCCGCTCGCCGGGTCGCAGGCGTTCGCATAGCACTGTGTCGAGTTGTCGACGGGGCACTCGACGGGCGTGGGGTCAGAGACGCAGACGCTGTCGGTGCAGACGTAGCGGCCGTTGCACAGGTTCCCGTCGTCCAGGGTGATGCAGTCGGCGTCCTCGGTGCACTTGGTGACTTCGCAGCCGGGCGTGCCGGGCACGCAGGCGTCCGGGGTGACCTCGGGAACATCGACGCCATCAGGCAGATCGGCGCCGTCGACCCCATCCGCGTCACCGGCGTCGCCGGCGTCTGGGGTGGCGTCGGCGTCGCCCTTCGCGTCGGCGTCGGGCGCGACGACATCGCCGCCGCCCGTGTCGGTCTCGGCCACGATGTCGCTGAACAGTCCCACGGGGATCGGCGCGGTCACGCCGCCCCCCTCGATGCACCCGCCCATGGCGAAGAGCAGGTGCAGGGCGGCCAGGACGGCAAACGCCCGCGCGGCGAGGTGGGCGCGCTCGCCCAGGGGCGTTTTCGCCAAGAACACTGGTTCGTTCAACGCCACGACCTCCGCGATCGGTCCGCCCGGGCCCCCTCGCAGGCTCCCTGACGTGTACTCACCGCCGCAAGTTAACAGGCACGCACATCCGGCGCCAGCCAGCCCAGGCATGGACTGCGCACCGAGGGCCGGCTGCTGCTGGGCCATGTCGCCCCACTCGCTCGTTGCGCGCCAGCGGGGCGTCGTGCCAGCCTCCGCCCATGCGTAACCCGAAGAGCCCGCAAGACCCCGCTTGGCTAGCCTGCGCCGTCGCCGACACCGACGCGCTGCTCCAAGACCACGCGCACTGCGAGCGCAAAGCCGCCGCCACCGCGATGGCCCTGGTCGCCCGCCACCCCGACGAGCCGGATCTCGTGGCCGCGATGGTGGACCTGGCCCGCGAGGAGCTGGCGCATTTCGAGGAGGTCCACCAGCGCATCCTGGCCCGCGGGCACGTGCTGGGCCCCGACCCCGGCGATCCCTACGCCCAAGCGCTGGTCGGCCAGGTCCGCGGCACCCCGCGCGAGCGGCTGGTCGACCGCCTCATCGTCTCCGCCCTCATCGAGGCCCGGAGCTGCGAGCGGCTGCGCCTCTTGGGCAGCGAGCACCCCGATCTCGAGCTGCGGGCCATGTGGATGCGGTTCGCGCGCTCAGAGGCCAATCACGGCGAGACCTTCCTCAAGCTCGCCCGCCAGCTCGGCACGGGGCGCGAGGCGGTCGACGCGCGACTCGCCGAGCTGCAGGCGTTCGAGGCTCGGCTCGTCGATGAGTCGCCCGTCCGCTGCGCCATCCACTGACGCTGCGTCTACTCCGCAGGGTACCGGTAGGTCTGGCCGAGGTAGTTCTCGAACACCCAGTCGCCGCCCTCGCGGTGTAGCCCGTAGTCAGGCACCACCGGGATCTTGCCGCCGCCGCCCGGCGCGTCGATGACGTAGTGGGGGACGGCCATCCCGCTGGTGTGGCCCCGCAGCGCGCGGATGATCTCGATGCCGGCCTCCACCGAGGTTCGGAAATGCGAGATCCCCTCGGCGAGATCGGCCTGGAATAGGTAGTAGGGCCGGCAGCGCTGCCGCAGCAGCCAGTGGTTGACCTCGCGCACCACGGCGGCGTCGTCGTTGATGCCGCGCAGCAGCACCATCTGGTTGGCGACCGAGAAGCCCGCGTCGGCGAGCATGCGCAAGCAGCGCGCGGCCTCGGGCGTGCACTCGCGCGGGTGGTTGAAGTGGGTGTGGACGAAGATGGGCTGGTGGCGACGCAGGCGGCTGACCAGCGCCTCGGTGAAGCGAAATGGCAAGGTCACCGGGTTGCGCGTGCAGAGGCGGATGACCTCGACGTGGGAGATGGCCGCGACGCTGCCGAGCACGCCGTCGAGCCGTTCGTCGGAGAGGCTCAGCGGGTCGCCGCCGCTTATGAGCACGTCGCGGATCTCGGGCTGGCCTGCGATGTACCGCAGGCCCGCGTCGAGCTGGTCGTGGGAGGCGGCGCTGCGCGGGTCGGCCACCTTGCGCTTGCGCGTGCAGTGGCGGCAGTAGACCGGGCAGTTGTGGGTGACGTAGTAGAGCGCGCGGTCGGGGTAGCGGTGGGTGATCCCGGGCACCGGCATGTACGCCTCTTCGCCGAGCGGGTCGTCCAGGTCGCCGGGGTGGACTGTCAGCTCGTCGAGGTGCGGCACGGCCTGCCGACGCACAGGGCACTCCGGGTCGGACGGGTCCATCAGCGCGGCGTAGTACGGCGTGATCGCCATGCGAAAGCGGTCGGCGGTCGCCTCGATGGCCCTCACCTCCCCTTCACTTGGGTCGATGACGCGGGCGAGCTCGCCGAGGGTCCGGATCCGGTGCTGCTGCTGCCAGCGCCAGTCGGTCCAATCGGACTCCTCGACGTCGGCCCAGGGGCCCCGGGGCGAGTGCCCCGCCACGTCCGAATCGCTAGCTCGCATCAGGGTGTTTCCGGCTGCATCAGGGGGGCCGCCACCGTCAATGGAGCGGCGTCAGCAGCCCCGCCAACCGGCGATTCACCGCGGTCTCGGAGGCCTTGGGCGCAAAAAAGGGCGGCGCTTCCTCGATCCCGCCGTTCTTGTAGCGGAAGGCCTGCATCCAGCAGATCTGCTCGCCCTCGAGGTCCTCAGCCCATGAGGTCAGCACGTAGGACGGCGGCCCGGTCTGGCTTGCGGCCTGCTGGGTGAGCAGGACGTAGACCTCGGTGGCGGCGATCTCGGCGAGGCGCTGGCAGACTTTCAGGCGAAGCGCGCCGGACTCGGGCGACGGGACGGCGTCCAGGGGCATCATGGTGAAGGGCGGGTCCTTCTTCGGCGAGAAGGCCACCAGCAGCGTGTCCTGAACCGACTGCTCGCGGACGCGCGCGCGGCCCAGCTCCAGGGTGAGCCGGGCGCGCTCCGCCGGGTCCACGGCCTGCCACATCGCCGTGTGCCACAGCGGCAGGAACTGGGCGAGGGTGAAGCCGTCGCTGTTGAGTCCGTGGTTGCTGGTCATCGGGTCTCGGCCTGCTTTGCCAGTCGGCGGCGGCGCGCGAGGATCGCTTGGTGCGCGCGGCCAACCAGCGGGTGATCCAGCGAGCACGCGATGGCGTCAGCAGCCAGCGCGACCGCCTCGACGTCGAGGCCGGTGTCGAAGCCCATCGCGTGCAGCATGTGCACGAGGTCCTCGGTGGCTGCGTTGCCGGTCGCGCCCGGCGCGTAGGGGCAGCCGCCCAGGCCGCCCGCGCTCGCGTCGAAGGAGCGGATGCCGTAGTCCAACCCTCGCAGGGTGTTGGCCGCCGCCATCCCCCAGGTGTCGTGGTGATGCAGCGCCAGCTTCGACGCCGGGATCTCGCGCAGCAGCAGGTCCAGCAGACGCGAGACGTGGGCTGGCGTGCCGATGCCGATCGTGTCGCCGAGGCTGACCTCGTAGCAGCCGCCCTCAAGCAAGGGCATGACCACGCGCAGGACATCCTCGGGCGCCACGGGGCCCGCGAATGGGCAGGCGAAGACGGTCGAGACGTAGCCGCGCACCGCCACGCCGTCGCGGGCGGCCTCCGCGCTGACCGCCGCGAAGCGCTCCAGGCTCTCGGCGATGCTCATGCCGATGTTCGCCGCGGTGAAGGCCTCACTCGCCGCCGTGAACATGGCCACCGCGTCACAGCCGGCGGCCACCGCCCGCTCGTAGCCTCGCTCGTTGGGCGCCAGCGCGAGGTAGCGCACCCCCGGGCGGCGCCTCAGTCCGGCGTACACCGCCTCGGCGTCGGCCATGGCCGGGACCTTGGTCGGGTGAACGAAGCTGGTCACCTCGATCTGCTTGGCGCCGGCCTCGACCAGCGCCTCGACGAACGCGACCTTCGCCGCGCTCGACAGCGGCGCCCGCTCGTTCTGCAGCCCGTCCCGCGGACCCACTTCGGTGATGAGCACGCTCTCGCTCACGTTGCGACTTCCTCGAGTACCACCAGCGGCGTCCCAGGGTTGACCATATCACCCACCGCCACGCCGACCCGAGCGACGGTGCCGTCTCTGGGCGACTTGACCGCGTGTTCCATCTTCATGGCCTCGACCACGACCAGCACTTGGCCGCGCACCACCAAATCCCCAGGCGCCACCTTGAGATCCAGCACCTTGCCGGGCATCGGCGCCTCGAGGCTGCCCTCGTGGCCGCCGGAGGCCCCGCGGCCCCGCGCCTGGGCTTCAGCCACCCGATGAGTACGCCCGCCGACGCTGACCCAGCGGGCGCTCCCGTCGCGGCTGACGACCGCGCGAAAGCGCCGCCCGTCGTCCCGGGTGATCATCAGCGAGCCGTCCGCCGCCACG
>JAWKRR010000104.1:0-10894 GCA_041389525.1 Myxococcota bacterium
GATGGGGATGGCGAGGACGACGCCCGCGGGGAGCTCGGCGCGCAGCTCCTCGACAGCCTTGTGGATGCGGTGGGCGACCTCGACGGTGTTGGTGCCGGACTGCTTGCGGACGATGAGCGCCACGGCCGGTTCGCCGTCCAGGGTCGCGATGGAGCGGCGCTCCTCGGCGCCGTCTTCCACGGTGGCGACGTCGCGGACGCGGATGGGTGGGCCGCTGGGCGTGGGGATGATGAGCTGGCCGATCTGCTCGGCGGTGTGGACCTGACCGCGGGTCTTCACGGTCAGCTCGCGGGTGCCGGTCTCCAGGCGGCCGCCGGGGATCTCGACGTTCTGCGCCGCGATGGCTTGAAGGACGTCGGCGGCGGCGAGGCCGTACTGCTCGAGGCCGTCGGGGTGTAGCCAGACGTGGAACTCGCGCTCCTGGTCGCCGACCAGCTCGACGGAGCCGACGTCCTGGAGGGTCTGAAGCCGCGCCTTGACGACGTCATCGGCGAGGCGGGTCAGCTCGCGCGCCGGCAGCGGGCCGCCGATGGCGAGGTTGATGACCGGGGCGGCGCCGATGTCGAACTTCTGGACGACCGGCGCCTCCAAATCTGGAGGCAATTCACTCTGAATCGCCGCGATGCGGTCGCGGATATCCTGCGCCGCCTGGTCCGGACTGACGCCGAGCTGGAACTGCACCACCATCGTGGCGACGTTCTCCTGCGCGGTCCCCTGCATGAAGTCGATGCCGCCGACCGACCCGACGGCCTCCTCGAGCTTCTCCAGGACCTTGGTCTCGACGCTCTCGGGGTCAGCGCCCGGGTAGACGGCCGTGACCGTCACGATCGGGAACTCGACGTTCGGGAAGAGGTCGACGCCGATGTCGCCGTAGGCCGCGAGGCCAAAGACGACGAGGGTGCCGATCATCACGGTCGCGAGGACCGGGCGGCGGATCGAGATATCGGAGAGTGTCACGGGGCCACCTCAGCGGGCAGGGCGTCGGCGGTCGGTTTGGCGGCCTCGACCGGGCGGGCGGGCGCCGCGAGGCGGGCCTCGGCGAAGAGGCCTGGCGCGATGGAGCCGTCGGCGTTCGGCAGCTCGACGATGGCCACGGCCGCGCGGGAACGCGGGTCCACGGACGGGACGAGCCGCGTCACGGTGCCCTCGACCTCGCGGTCCAGGGCGGGGAAGCGAACGCGCAGCGCGGTGCCCACGGCGACGTCGCGCAGCCGGACCGAGGGGATATCCAGGCGGACGTCCAGGGGCGAGCGCTGCTCCAGGGTGAGGTACGGCGTGGGCGGCATCGACGCGGCGGCCTCGCCCTCGGAGATGTGGCGACGCACCACGACGGCGTCGAACGGCGCCCGAACCTCGGCCTCGGAGATGGAGCGCTTGGCCATGTCGCGCACGACGATGGCTTGCTGCAGCGCAGCACCCGCCGCGCGGGTCTGGGCGACGGCCATGTCGTTCTGACGCTCGGGGATGGCGTTGGACGCGAGCAGCTTCTTGGCGCGGTCGGCCTCGATCCGCGCGGTCTGGACCTGGACCTGCGCGCTGCGCACCGCGGCCTGCGCTTGGCGGAGCCGCAGGTCGAAGTCGGTGGTGTCGAGCTGCACGATGACCTGACCCGCGGTCACGGTCTCGCCCTCGTTGGCGAAGACGCCGCGCACGGTCCCGGACTGGTTGGCCGAGATCGTGGAGCGGCGGTGCGGCGCGCTGGAGCCGGTGAAGATGGCGTCGGCTTGGAGCTTCGCGGCGGGCTGTGGGGCGTCGGCGGGCTTGTCGGCCGGCGCGCCCGGTTTCGCTGCGCCGTCGGCGGCCTCGGCCGGAGCCTCGGCGGCGCCGCTGATGCTGACCGGCACGGCCTCGTTCGGCAGCGCCGCGCCCTCTTCGCCGCGGTCGCAGCCGCTGAGGACCAGCATCGCCGCGCAGCTCACCATCCCGAACGCGCGCAGGGCGTGGGCAATCGTTCTCACTTAGGACCTCCGTCAGAGAGCAGGGTCGACGCGCTCAGGGTGTCGCCCACGGCCGCGCGCAGGGTCGCGCGCGCCAAAAGACATCGATATCCGCTGGCCACGCGCTGGTCGCGCGCCTTGTGCAGGGCCGCCTCCGCGGTGACGACGTCGGTCGCCGTCGCGTCGCCGGCCTCGTAGCGGGCGGAGTCCAAGCGCAGGCTCTCGGCGGCCAGCGACTCGGCGAGCGCTGCCACGCCCTGGACCTCGGCCGTGGCGTGCAGGTCCTGCCGCGCCTGCTCGATCTGCAGGCGCAGCGAGTCGGTCAGCGCGGCCACCTGCTCCGCCGCCTGCCGCGACCGCGCGCGGGCCGCGGCGATCCCCGAGTGGGTCGCGCCCCACTCGAAGACGTTCCACCGGAGATTCAGCCCGATAAATGCTGAGTCTTTGACGGCCAGGCCCTGACCCTCCAGGTGGGTGTAGGCGGCGATGGCGGACACCGAGGGCCACATGCGCGCCTTGGCCAGGTCGACGCCCAACTCGGCTTGGCGGCCCGTGGCGCGCGCGCTCTGGAGCTCAGGCCGGGTGGCGAGCGCGCGGTCGAGCAGCGCGTCGAGCTGGGCCGTCTCCGCCTGGCACGAGCCCACATCGACCGGCGCGGGCTCAAGGGCGGTCGCCTCCGCGGCCGACAGCCCCATCACGGTCGCCAGCATCGTCCGCGCCAGCTTGACGTGCGTCTGCGCGGCGATGAGGTCCTGGGCCGCCGCAGCCTGCGCGACCTGAAGCCGCAGCAGGTCGCTCTTCAGCGCCACCCCGCCCTGGACCAGGGCCTCGAGCTGCTGAATCCGCGGCGCGAACTCGCCCACGGACTGCTGGGCCGACGCCTCCATCGCGATCATCAGGTGCAGCCGCAGCCAGGCACCGACCGCCTCGACCGCGGCCTGCCGCGCGGCCTCGGCGCGCCCCGACTCGGCGGCGTCCAGCCCCAGGGCCAGCCCCTCGCGCGTCGAGCGGGTGCTGATGAGGTCGGTCAGGGGCTGCATGATCGACACGCCCACGCTGCCGGTGACCTGATCCTGAATCCGCGTGGGGGACGAGAAGCCCGAGAGCAGGCCGGCCAGCGCAGCCTCGTAAGGCGTGGTCGGGGCCGGCAGCGCGATCGCGTCGCCGCCGCCGCCGCCGAACGAGACCTCTTGGGCCTTGTCCCAGACCTTGATGTCGGCGGTGAGCTGGAGCACAGGCCGCAGCTGGGCTTTACCCCGGATCCGGTCCGCCTTGGCCAGATCGACGGCCGCGTCTTTGACCCGCACCATCGGGCTGTGCGCCACCGCCGCCTCGATGGCCTCGTCCAGGGAGACCTCGGCGGCCGTGGCTGGGAATGTGAAGGCCAGCGCCGCCGAGAGGGCGGCCACGAGAGAGCCGACTAACAGAGCGGACCGAGCGAGCGCTTGGCCCCGTGGTGCATGGCAAGACGCGGCGAGGAGTCGTGCTGTAGCACGGCGACGAGGTGCAACGCCGCCATGTGCCTCGCGGCCAAACGGGCGCGACGGGAGGTCTGTTGGTCGGCTCTCTACTCGAACTCGCATCATCAAGACTCCCGTGCCCCGGCGCCGTGCATGAACATCTCGGCGATACGCTCGACGGTGGGGGCCACCGGGCCCGGCTCGCCGACCATCAGGTCATCGAGGCTCAGCGCGCGAATGAGCCCCTTCAGTGCCCGCGCGTACACCACCGGATCGCCCGGCTGCAGCGCCCCTTCGGCGATCCCGCGCTCCACGAGCCTCGCGAAGCCGCCGACGATATCATCCTGGGCGCATTGGACGCGCTGGCCCAACACGCTCTGCCGCTCCCAATCGATCATGGCGTTATGCGCCACGAACGCGATGAAGAAGTCGCGGTGCTCCATCGCGACCTCGAGGTGCCGGACCAGAAACCAGCGCAGCCGGTCCTCGAAGGCCAGCGGCACGGGCGGCTCCTCGGCCACCTGACGCCGGAATGCCTCGGTGATGTGGTCGGCGACGGCCCCAAAGACGTCCTCTTTCGAGCTGAAGTACCGGTAGATGGCGCCCGGAGAGTAGCCCGCGCCTCGGGCGATCTCGTCCATCGTGGCGCCGTGGAAGCCCTTGCGCGAGAAAACGGGTATCGCCGCCTCGATAAAAGCGAGGCGGGCCGTGGCGGTTTCGCGTTCTTTACGCGGTGTTATTGAAGACATACTTAGGCCGGGTGAGCAACGAGGTCCGCACAGTAAAGACATCTTTACTCGGGAGCAAGTGTTCTTTTCGAGGCCCGCGCGCTGCATCGCGGAGAACCCTTGGTGACGCCGGGTTTGAGGCCCTGCTAGGCGTCGGGGGCCGAGGGACGCGGCGCGGCCACGGGCTGGGATGTGGCGGGCCCGATCTCGGGCTGGCCTTCGGGCGAGGGCCCGGCTGCGGCCTCGGGGAAGTCCCGCCAATCTCGGTCGGTGATGAGCCGCGCGCCGCGGTGGTACGACACGTAGGACCAGGCCCAGCGCAGCAGCACCAGGACGCGATTTCGGAAGCCGGACAGGTAGTAGATGTGGACCACCAGCCACGCGATCCAGGCGAAGAAGCCGCCGAAGCGGGCTTTTCCGGTCTCGACGATGGCGCGGCTGCGGCCCACGGTGGCCATCTGGCCCTTGTCTCGGTAGCGGAAGGGGGCGCGTGCGGTGCCGGCGATGGCGGAGCGGACGACGCCCGCGACGTGCCGGCCTTGCTGGAGGGCGACGGGGGCGAGGCCGGGCAGGGGCTTGCCGCTGGGGCCGACGAGGTGGGCGAGGTCGCCGATGACGAAGATCTCGGGGAGGCCGGGGACTGACAGGTCGGGCTCGACGACGACGCGGCCCATGCGGTCCAGGGGCACGCCAAGGCTCGCGCCCAGGGGGGAGGCTTGCACGCCGGCGGCCCAGACCACCGTGGCGGCGTCGACCCGCTCGTGACCGACGTCGACGCCGCGCTCGTCGACGCCGGTGACCATGCTGGAGGTCCACACCTGCACGCCGATGCGCTCGAGGTCGCGTGTGGCGCGGCTGACAAGCTCGGCGTCGAAGGAGGCGAGGATGCGCTCGCCGCCTTCGAGCAGCACGACGCGGGTGAGCTTGGGGTCGATGCGCCGGAAGTCGCGGGCGAGGGTGAAGCGGCTCATCTCGGCGATGGCGCCGGCCATCTCGACGCCCGTGGGGCCGCCGCCGATGACCACGAAGGTCAGCAGGCGCTTGCGCTCGGTCGCGTCGGTGGCGCGCTCGGCGCCCTCGAAGGCCTCGAGGACGCGGCGCCGGATCTCGGTGGCCTGGGCGAGGGTCTTGAGCCCGGGGGCGTGGGGCTCCCAGGCCTCGTGGCCGAAGTAGGAGTGCTGCGCGCCGGTCGCCAGGATGAGGAAGTCGTAGTCGAGGGCCCCAAACTCGCCCTCGACGCGCTTCTCGGCCGGCAGCACCCGGTCGACCGCGCCGTGCAGCACGCGGACGTTGTCGTGGCGAGCCAGCAGCGAGCGGATCGGCGCGGCGATCTCCGCGGGAGACAAGCCCGCGGTCGCGACTTGATAGAGCAGCGGCTGAAAGAGGTGGTGATTGCGGCGGTCGATGAGGGTGACCTCGACGTCGCGCACCCCGCCGAGCGCGCGCGCCGCGTTGAGGCCGCCGAAGCCGCCCCCGATGATGACTACGCGCTGCAACTCTCACCTCCGTGGCGTCATCGAGCGCGTTGAGCGCCCGCCCATCATACGACGCCTCCACTTAGCCTCGACGGCCGAGGGCTGCTACTATCTCGGGCGTTCGACCCGCCCAGGAGCCCCCCATGCGTCCCATCCGCCTACTCACCGGCGTCCTCGCCTCAGCCGCCCTTGCCACCGCGCTTATCGGCGCCACGGCAGCCCCCGCCTCGGCTTGCGGCGGTTTCTTCTGCAGCTTCCTGCCCATCGAGCAGACCGGCGAGCAGATCGTGTTCTCGGTCGAGCCCGGCAAGGTCACGGCCACCATCCAGATCGCCTACCAGGGCGAGGCGCAGGACTTCGCGTGGGTGGTCCCCGTGTCGGGCGTTCCGGACATCCGCCTCGGCGCGCAGGGCTTCTTCGGCGCGGTCGAGCAGATGACCAGCCCGCAGTGGTACCTCGACTGGAATTGGGGCGAGGGGCAGTGCGGGTTCTTCTCGCCCGAAGACGACTTCGCCGCCGGGCCTCCTCAAGCGGGTGCCGGGGGTGAGGACGAGGTGGTCGTTCTGGCCGAAGAGCAGGTCGGCCCCTTCGAGACCGTCACCCTGGCCGCCAAGGACGCGACCAAGCTCATCGAGTGGCTCGACGGGCACGGGTTCTTTCAGCCCGAGGGCTCCGTGGACATCATGGAGCACTACGTGGACCAGGGGCTGAACTTCGTCGCGATGAAGCTCGGCCAGAACGAGGGGACGGGCGATATCCAGCCGATCGTGCTGGAGATGGCGAGCGACGAGCCCTGCGTGCCGCTGGTGCTGACCCGCATCGCCGCGCAGCCCGATATGCCAGTGAAGGTCTGGGTTTTTGGGGCCGCCCGCGCCGTCCCGACCAACTGGTACAACGTCGTCGTCAACGAGAAGAAGATCGACTGGCTCAACTACGGCTCCAACTACGCCGAGGTCGCCAAGCAGGCCATCGACGACGCCGCCGGGCACGGGTTCATCACCGAGTTCGCGGGCAAGCACACCCTCGGAAAGCAGCTTTGGAGCGCGGACCGCTACAACACCGAGGCCCTGGCCGCCGTGAGTGACCCGTCGAACTTCCTCGACGCGATGCTGAGCCAGGGCTTCCCCCGGGACGCGCAGATTCAGGCGCTGATCCGCAAGCACATGCCGATGCCGCCCGCCGACAGCCTGCCCGAGGACTGCAAGGAAGAGACGGCGTTTTACAACTGGAACAAGGAGACCTGCCTGGACCTCCTCGCGCCGGGGGCATTCGACGCTGCGGCCTTCGCTGCGGACCTGGAGTCGCGCGTCGTCATCCCGCTGCGCGACGCTCAGACCCAGGTCGACGCGCACCCCTACCTGACGCGGCTCTACTCGACGGTCTCGCCTGACGAGATGACCCGCGACCCGATGTTCGCGCTGAACCCCGAGCTTCCCGACGTGTCGAACGTGCATCGCGCCGACGCGGCCGGGACCTGCGAGGACAACGGCATGATCAAGGACATCACCATCACCCTGAGCTCGGGCGAGACCATCTTCATCGCCGGGCCCATCAATCAGTGGGGCGGCGACTATGTGTTCGCGGACCCGGCACCCGGCGAGGCGGCCGCGGCCCGCATCGAGCAGCTGGCAGCCACCGGCGCGCCGACCCTGGTCGCGCTGGGCGACGTCAAGGCCACCGAGGCCGCGATCGAGGCGAAGGACCCGACCTACCTGTCGCTTGACGGGACGAAGACCGTGGTGACGCCGCCCCCGACGACGCTGCCGGTGGGCGGCACGGGTGTGGGCGGCGGCGTGGGCTGCGCTGGCGGCGGGAACGCCGGGGGCGGCTTGCCCTTCGCGCTGGCGCTGGCCGGGCTGCTGGGATTCGCCATCGTCTCGCGCCGCCGGACTACACGCTGAGCTCGGAGCGCGCGCCGGCGCCTGCGGAGTTCGCCGAGGCCGCTTCCGTGCTGCGCGAGGCCCAGAGCGTCCTCGTGCTGACGGGCGCTGGCGTGTCGTCGGAGTCCGGCATCCCGACCTTTCGCGGGCCGGGTGGCCTGTGGGAGGGGTTTCGCGCGGAGGAGCTGGCGACCGTCGAGGCCTTTCAGCGCGACCCGGAGCGGGTCTGGCGTTGGTACCGCTGGCGTCGGGCGGCCTACGGCGCCTGCGCGCCCAACCCGGCCCACACCACGCTGGCCTTGATGGAGAGCCGCTACGACGAGTTCCTGCTGGCGACCCAGAACGTGGACGGCTTGCACCGGCGGGCCGGCAGCCAGCGCATCGTCGAGATCCACGGCACCATCGACGTCGTCCGGTGCAGCGTCTGCGCGGCGCGCGCGCCCTGGCCGGCCGACGGCCCCGACGACAGCCAGCCGGTCCCGCGCTGCGACTCCTGCGGCGGCATGATGCGCCCGCACATCCTGTGGTTCGGCGAGACCTACTGGCCCGGCGTGCTCGAGATCTGCCGCGCCGCCGCCGAGGCCGCCGACGTCGTGCTGGTCGCGGGCACCTCGGCCACCGTCTGGCCGCCGGCCGCCCTGGCGTTTCACGGCCAGCGGGCGGGCGCCACCCTCATCGACATCAACCCCGAGCGCACGCCCATCTCCGAAGCCGCGGACCTGCACCTCACGGGATCCGCCGGCGCGCTCTTGCCGACCCTCTGGCAGCTTGCCTTCCCCGAGCCCCACTGACCGCGCCGCTCCCGTCGCGCGCCTAGCCAAGGGTTGCGCCGGCGGCGTCGACGACCACGCTCCTGGCGCGGTGACCCCCCACGCAGCCGCGACCCCCGCCTCGACGGAGACCCCAAAATGACCAGATATTTCCTAGCTATTTGCGCGCTGCTGCTCGCGACCTCCCCGGCCTGCGGCGGCGGCGGCGGCGGCGGCTCGGACGGCGGGACGGAGGTCGACGTCATCGCGGACCTCACCGCCGACCTCCCCGACGCCAGCGACCCCCTCGAGCACGCCGTCGGCGACTGGCGCGTCCGGGTGGACCCCGACGGGTGCACCTGGTCGGTCCGCCCGGTCGACGCCTCAACGCCGCTCCTCGCCGGCCCCGCCGGCTGCCAGAACTGGCTGAGCCTCGCCACCAGCGGCGCCCCCGCCGTCGAGCAGCTCTTCGGCGCCTACCAGATCGACCTCGACGCCATCCCGATGAGCTCGCCCAACCCCGCCGTCAAGCCCCTCCCGGTCCCCTTCCCCGGCGCGCTCGAGGTCCGCCTTGAGCTCGGAAACACCAAGGCGGTCCTGCGTTTCGAGGCCCGCAGCGACGGCGCCCTCCGCATCGCCCTGGTCGCGCCCGGCGCCATCACAGGTGCCCTCCGCTTCGCCGTCGCCCCAGACGAGTCCTTCTTCGGCCTCGGCACCCAGAGCGTCGCCATGGACCTCCGCGGCCGCCGTTTCCCGCTGTGGACCCAGGAGCAGGGCATCGGCAAGCCCGAGGGCGGCGGCTTCTTCCCGCTCAACAACATCCCCGAGGCGGCCTACGCGCCCATGGGCGTCTGGCACTCCACCGCCGGCTACTCCGCCGTCCTCGCCATCGACGCCTACACCGAGCTCGACCTCGCCAACCCCACCGGCAGCCTCCGCAGCCACGGCGAGCTGCCCGCGTTCGCGCTCATCAGCGGCGCGACGCCGCGCGAGCGCCTCAAGAAGGTCACCGACATCATCGGCCGCATCGACACCCCGCCCGCGTGGATGTTCGCGCCGTGGAACGACGCCGTCGGCGGGCCCGAGCACCTGCGCGCCGTCGCCCAGACCCTGCGCGACCACGGCGTCCCCTCGTCGGCCATCTGGAGCGAGGACTGGATCGGCGGCACCGAAGGCCCCAGCGGCTACCGCCTCTCCTACGCCTGGGCCTGGGACCCCACCCAGTACCCCGACCTGGCCGCCGACATCGCCTGGCTGCACGCCCGCGGCTTCGCCTTCCTCGCCTACTTCAACCCCTTCGTCCCCACCAACGTCGCCATGTGGGACGAGGGCGTCGCCGGCGGCTTCCTCATCAAGTCCCCCATGGGCGGCCCCTACATCTTCGCCGACCCCGCCGGCCGCGACGCCAGCATGGTCGACCTCACCAACCCGGCCGCCCGCACCTGGCTGTCCGGCTACCTCCGCACCGCGGCGAAGACCCTGGCCATCGACGGCTGGATGGCCGACTTCGCCGAGTGGCTGCCCACCGACGCCATCGTCTCCACCGGCGAGTCCGCCTGGCTGGTCCACAACCGCTACCCGCTGCTGTGGCAGAAGGTGAACCGCGACGTGCTGACCGAGGTACACAGCGGCGGCCCCTCCACCGATGAGGGCTGGCTTTTCTTCGCCCGCAGCGGCTGGGCGTCGACCCGCGGGGCCACCGCGCCCCTGGCCCCGATGCTCTGGGGAGGCGACCAGGACACGGACTGGGACCGCGACGACGGCCTGCCCTCGGTCATCCCCATCGCCACCCACGTCGGCCTCTCGGGCGTGCCCATCTTCGGCTCCGACATCGCCGGCTACTCGTCCTTTCAAGCCACGCCCACCACCAAAGAGCTCTTCTACCGCTGGGACTCCATGGCGGCGCTGCACCCGGTGATGCGCACCCACCACGGCTCCAGCGAGTGCGCCAACTGGAGCTTCGACCGCGACCCCGAGACCCTAGAGCACCACCGCCGCTGGGCCTCGGTCCACAGCCGCCTGCTCCCGCTCTTTCAGGCGCTCGCCAAGACCGCGGCCGACACCGGGCTGCCCCTGATTCGCCACCCCTGGCTGGTCGAGCCAAGCCAGCCCGCCCTCTGGACCGGCACCCCCGACCTCTTCTTCCTCGGCGACGACATCCTCGTGGCGCCTGTCGTCACCGAGGCGGCCACCGAGCGCTCAGTGACCATGCCGAGCGCGGGCTGGTGGCCGCTCTTCGGCCGGGCGCCCGTGCCCACGACGCCCTCGCCCGACGGGACGGTGACGCTCCTGGTGCCGGCCGCGCCCACCGAGCTTCCGGCCTTCGTGCGCCCGGGCCGCGTCGTGCCGCTGACCCGCCACGTCGTCGACTCGTACTACGGGGCCACCGAGGCTGGCATCACCGACCGGGCCGACACCACCGGCCGTACGCTGGCGCTCTACCCGGACGCTGGCGGGGCTGTCGCCTCCTATTCGATCGGGGATATCACGCTGGTCGCGGCGGGCTTGGGCGTCGACAGCGACCTGCGCAACGCGACGTGGGAGGGCATTCCGCTGAGCCCTTGCACGCTGGTCTCGCCGGTGCCGCCGTGCGCGACCGAGGCCGGCGCCCTGGTGGTGCCGCCGGGCGTGCTGAAGTCCGGCGCGGCCACGGTGACGCTCAGCG
>JAWKRR010000105.1:0-10123 GCA_041389525.1 Myxococcota bacterium
CACCGCCGACTCGTGCGACCCCGCCCTAGGCTGCGTCAACACGCCGAAGCTGTGCGGCGACGCCGCCGCGGGCCCATGCGAAGCCACGATGTGCGAGGCGGCCACCGGAAGCTGCGTGGTGACGGCCAAACCGGCGGGCAGCGCCTGCTCCGATGGGGATCCCTGCACCAGCGGTGACGTCTGCCAGGCCGGCAGCTGCGTCGGCGCTGAGCTGGTCTGTGACGACCAGAACCCGTGCACCGCCGACAGCTGTGTGGACGGGGCCTGCGTGTACGCCGCGGTGGCCGGCGCGTCGTGCGATGACGGCGACCCCTGCACCACCGGCGACGTGTGCGCCGCGTCGGCCTGCGCGGGCACAGCCAAGGTCTGCGACGACTCCGATCCGTGCACCAGCGACGCCTGCGCCGCGGGGGTCTGCGCGTTCACCAAGATCCCGCTGTGTGGCGTGGGGATCGCGTGCAGCGGCGCGGCAGGGACCTCGTGCAACGACGGCGACGCCCAGACGGTTGGGGACGTGTGCATCAAGGGCGTCTGTCTCGGATTCACCCGCACCACGGTCTCGGGGACGATCGGGACCGCCACCACGCTGCGCGGGGTCGACTACGCCGCCGGGCGTTGGTTCGTCATCGTGGACAGCGGGATCCCGGTGATCGGCGGCGGAGGCGGCCTCGGTGAGCTGAGCGCCGCCGGCGCCTCGAAGACCTTCTCGAACACCCAGGGGACCGCGACCTTTCAGGCCCTGCGAGGCGGCTTTGCCACCGATTCGGCCGGCAAGCTCTGGCGCTTCGACCCGGCGAGCGCGGGCGGGACCTGGACCTCGGACAACGCCGCGTCGAAGGCCTACGCCACCCTGGGAACCCTGGCCGGGACCACGCTGTGGACGAGCGCCGACGTGTCCAGCGGGCTGGCTGCCGATCTCTGGATCGCCGGCAACACCTCGAACGCCCGCATTCGCCGCTGCAACGCCGCGGAGGGCGCTTCGGTCGCCTGCGCTGCCGAGCCCAATGACGTCGCGACGAACGCGCTACTGCGCGCCTTCGCTGCCGGCCCGTGCCTCGCGCCGGCCTGCCAGGCCCCCGACATCTCGCTGGCCGGCGACTACCCCAACGGCAGCGACAACGGCGTGGCCCAGTACTACAACGACGTCTACGGGCGCGCGGTCAGCACCAGCGTGTTCTGGACCTTGCACTACACGGACCAGGGGGACTCGGCGACCGTGACCCGAGACGCCACCGCGCTGGCCGACGGACGCCAGCTGGCGGTCGGCACCCGCGGCTACCTCCGCCCACGCTCGGCGCAGGGCGTGTGGGGCGGCCAGTTCCAGGTAAAATCGAGCGATTCTCGATCCTTTGAGGGGGCCTGGTCGGGCGCGGACGTCGTCGCGCTGGCGGCGTGGCGCGCGGGCAGTGGGCAGAACCGCGTCTTCGAGCTGTGGCTGGCGCGGACCTCGGGCGAGCTTGACTCGGGCGGCTCGTGGAACGTGGTCGAGCTGGGCACGGAGAGCGGGTCCGGCAGCATGCTGTACGACGTGTGGGGGACCGCCGCGGGGAGCCTGCGGGTCGTGGGCTCGCGGTCGACGAACTTCGGATTGGCCGAGGGCGTGATCTACAGCCGCATGGTCGACTGAGCGGGCGCTGCCCCCCGGCCGCCTATTCGTCCTCGGTGCTCTTTCCGCGGGTGACGGCGGCGACCTCGCGGCTGAGGCGCTCGCCCAGCACGAACATCCCGCTGACCGGCAGCCGCGATCGCACCGCCGTGTCCAGCTCGTCGCGCAGCCGCCCCAGCCCTCGCGATTTCTGGAGCACCCGCTCCAACGCGCTGGCGGTCGTGGTCTCCGGCGCTCCGATCGGCAGCCACGCCGCAAGATCGGTGAGCGAGCGGAAGAGCCCCCGCTCGATGGACGCGATCGCCATCGAGTCCCAGGCGTCGCGGTAGGCGTGGGTGGAGACCGCGTCCACCATGGGCAGCGCGCGCATCCCGTAGCCCACCTCGAACCACAGGCCCACGACGTCTTCGGCCTCGCGCCGGACCGCCCTCGCCAGCACGGCGATGAGCGGGGCGTGGCTCTCGAAACGAAGCGTCGCGACCCGCTGAGCCAGCTCGGGCGACAGCCCGGCCGCGATCCCTCGCTGCGCCTCCTCGTCCAGATGTCCGCAGGCGTCCGCGGGCAGGACCTTGCGCGTGCGGGTGCGGATGCGCTCGATGATCGCGGCCCACGGCCGCAGCTGCGCGCGCACGCCCAGGGTGAGTCGCTCCGCGCGGGTGTCGAGGAACCAACGCGCCGTGCGGGCCAGCGCATCTTCGACCGCGATGAGCGCGAAATACTCGGCGCTGGCGCTCAGCTTCGCCCCGCTCAGGATCTCGTCGCGCACCTCGCGGGCGCCCAGGTATTCCTCCGCCATCAGCCACGCCACCGCGACGTCGGGCGCGCTGCGGTCGGTCGCTGCCATCATGCGCGGGAAAAACGTCAGCCCCGCGTGGTGCACGATGTGGTTGACCTGAACCGTCGCCGCGATGGCGTCGTAGAGCATGTGCGCGTCGATGGCGTCGGAGTGCTCCGACACGACGCGGCCCGGGAAGTACGCGTCCAGCCAAGGCCGCGCCTCCTCGCGAGAACCCAGCGGGTGGGCCGAGATCGCGTCGAAGGCCAACATCTTCGAGTAGCTGGTCAGCTTGGCCAGTTCGGGCCGGTAGAGGCCCAGGCGTCGCTCCTGCCGCGTCGCGACGACGTCGACGCCGCTCGGCAGGTGCTCGCGCTTGCGTGAGAAGCCGAAGCGCGCGCGCAGCTGGTCGGTCGCGTGGGCGAACGCGAACGCGTCGCCCTGGCTTCGCACCGCGTCGAGGCTGATCCCGAGCGACTGCCCGAAGTTGTTGGCCAGCACCTTGTCGCAGACCTCGTCGCCCATCTCGCGCAGCAGCTCGTTGCGGGCCTCGGGCTGGAGCTGCCCACTTTGGACCTCGGACTGCAGCAGGATCTTGAGGTTCACCTCGTGATCCGAGAGGTCGACGCCGCCGGAGTTGTCGATGGCGTCCAGGTTGATCCGCCCGGCGCGCGCTGCGTATTCGACGCGCCCCTTCATGGTGATGCCGAGGTTTCCGCCCTCGCCGAAGACACGGCAGCGCAGCTCCGAGCCGTCCACACGCACGCGGTCGTTGGACTTGTCGGCGACGTCTTGGTGGGTCTCGGTGGACCCCTTCACGTAGGTCCCGATTCCGCCGTTCCACAGCAGATCGACGTCCGCTCGCAGGATGAGCCGGATCAGCTCCTCGCCCGACGTGCTCTCCAGCGGCGTGTCGAGCAGCTCGCGCACCTCGGCCGAGAGCCTGAATGCTCTTGTCGCCCCGATCGAAGACCCCGCCGCCCGCCGAGATCAGCGAGGCGTCGTCGGTCCAATTCGAACGCCCGAGATCGAAGAGGCGGCGGCGCGCTCGGCGAAGGACGCGGCGGGTCTGAAGCCGGGTCCAGGAAGATGTGGCGATGGTTTAGCGAGCCGCCACCAGCTTCATCGATTGCGAGCAGAGCCGTTCCCGAAGACGTCCCCGCTCTGTCGCCGAGCCCGACCACCGTGATGGGGTCGCGCTCCGATCCATGCCCATCTCCCCGGAAATGGCGCTGCACCGACACCCACGCCCCCGCGCCGTGATGCCCTTGATCTTGTGGTCGTAGCCCACCGACCCGCCTGACGCGAAGGCGTCGCCCAGCCAGAAGCCGAACTCGGCCGAGATGGCGTTCGCGGTGTCCGACAGGTGCGCGGTGCCCTTGTCGGCCGCGACCACCAGGTACGGGTCATCGCCGTCGTAGCGCAGCACCCGCTCCGGTGGGACGACGTGCGCGCCCTCGCGGTTGTCGGTGACCGAGAGCAGCCCGCGGATGAACACGCGGTAGAGCGCGTCGGCCCGCGCTCGGGCCTCGTTGGGGTCCTCCACCGGGTCCTTGAGCACGAAGCCGCCCTTGGCCCCGACCGGGACGATGAGCGTGTTCTTCAGCATCTGGGTCGCCATCAGCCCCAGCACCTCGGACCTGTAGTCGTCGAGGCGGTCGGACCAACGGATGCCGCCACGAGCGACGCGGCCGCCGCGGAGGTGCACGCCCTCGACCTGCGCGTGGTGGACGTAGATCTCGGCCATCGGGCGGGGCTCCGGCATCTCCCCGATGCGCGCGCAGTCGAACTTCAGCGCGATGGAGTGCTCACCCTCGGGCTGGCGTCGGTAGAAGCTGGTGCGCGTCGTCGCCAGGCACAGGTCGAGGAAGATGCGGAGGACCCTGTCTTCCTCGAAGGATTTCACGTGCTGGAGGTAGCGGCCGAGGGTGTCCGTGAGGGTCTCGACGCTGAGCGCGCGGCGGTCGCTGTCGAGCCGCAGGTCCGGGTCAAAGCGCATGCGAAAGAGCTGCATCATCGTCTCGACGAAGACGCTGTGCGTGCTGAGCACCTTCTGAACGGTCTCGGCGTCGAGCTGGTGACCCAGCTGGCGGCTGTAGTGCGCGAAGGCGCGCATCAGGTCGACCTCGCGCCAGGAGATCTTCGCCACCAGCAGCAGGCGGTTGAGGCGGTCGCTGCGCATCTGTCGACGGAACACCGCCAGCAGCCCGCCGATGAGGTCCACGCGCTGGGCGACGAGGTCGTGCTCGCCGCGCTCGACCCGCAGCGTGCTCACCGTCAGCTCGGGCGCGTCCGTCAACGGCACCGTGACCGAGGCCTGCTCGAGCACGACGACGCCGAAGTTGTCGACCACGGGGAGGATCGCCGTGAGCTTGAGCGGCTGCTGACTGTAGATGCGGATGAGGGCTTCGGTCGCCGCGGTCGGGTGGGGCACGACGTCGAAGCGCATCGCGCCGGTCCGCAGCACCTCGTCGAGGTGGCGGATGTCGACCACCGCTTGCTCCACCTGCGTGACGTCGGTGTAGGCCTCGGGGAAGCGTACAGCCCAGCGCGCGTGGGCCTCGGGTACCGGCAGGGGCGCGTTGTCCGCCTCGAGCCGCTGCATCAGACGGAAGGGCCACGGCGTCCCGATGCGAACCAGCGCCGCCTCGGCCGCCCGCGCGTCCTCCTCGCGGAAGCGCTGCGTCCCCGTCAGGTAGAAGTGCAGGGCCACGGTGCCGAACTTCCCGAGGTGGACGCGGTGGTCGACGTAGCTCGAGTGAAGCGCTCGCTCAAGCGCTGCCTGCATCGCCGCCCGCATGTCATCGGAGTAGTGCTGCTTCGGCAGCGCGACGAAGGCGAACGCGCTGGAGGCGTCGTCGCTGACGACCACCTTGCTGCGGATCTCGCGCTCCGCGTCGGCGTTGACGCTCATGTCCAGCAGCGCCGCGATCCGCTCGTGCGACGCCTCGAAGAGGTACTCGACCGGCAGCGTGTTGAACGCGTTCATCAGGGCTTTGCGGTCGTAGCTCCCGTCGACCGTCCCGGTGGTCTCGAGGATCTGCGCGAGCTTCCGCTCCAAGATCGGGATCTCGGTGCCCGGCTGCGACAGCCCTTTGAAGGTGAAGAGCCCGTGAATCACGGCCCCGCCGAGCGGCTTGCCTCGGTCGTCGAAGAGCCGGACGAGGATCTCGTCCACCTTGCCCGCGCGGTGCATGCGCGCCTCGTCGGTCGACTTGCGCACGCGCAGCAGCGGCCGGGCGAGCCCCTGATGGTCGGCGAAGAAGGCGAGGGCGCTCTCGGTGCTGGCACCCGAGGGGGTCGCCGACTCGGTCACCGAGCCCAGCCCGCGCGAGGGCGCGACGCGGATCGCCCCGGTGGCGTCGCGCTCGTAGAAGCTGACGCCCATGAAGAGGAAGTGCTCGTCGGGCAGCCACTCGAGGAAGGTGCGGACCTCGTCGAAGTCCGCCGCCCGCTCGGGCTCCAGCGTCTCGAGGAACTCGTACTCGTTGGCGACCAACTTCACCGCGCGCACCATGCGATGAAAGTCGGCGACGACCTGTCGCGACAGCTCCAGCCGCTCGCGCACCACCGCGGTGAACCGGTCCGCGGGGGTACCGTCGAGCTCGAGGTACCAGCGCGTGTAGCTGATGCGTCGCACGTCGGGGGCGTGCGCGTCGAAGCGCGCCACGGCGCCGTCCGGGCCCAGGACCACAGGCAGGATCACGTTCAAGCTGTTGAGCAGGCGCACGCCCTGGTCGGCCAGACACAGCTTCAGGGTGTCGACGATGAAGGGCTGATCGGGGACCGCGGTCTCCAAGACGGTACCCTCGAGCGCGTAGCCGTGAGCGTCGTCGTTGGGGTCGAAGATGCGGACGCTGACCGCGTCGAGTGAGGCGATGGTGCTCAGCCAACGCAGCGAATCCGAGAGCTGCGCCGGCAAGGTCGTGATGCGGTGCCGGTAAAAGTAGCGTTCGTCGACGCGCTTGAGCACCTCGGCGGCGAATCCGCGAAGCAACTCTGACCCGCCGTGTTCGGGCGCGCCGACTTCGTCTAGGAGCCGCTCGATGAGCTCGTTTCCGACCAGAGTTCGTTGCATCGAAGCCTCCGGGGACAGGGCTCTCGGGCTAGCACGCGCCCTCAGACACGACAAGGCGTTGACGCGCGGCCCCGCGCTTTGTGACCATGGCCGATGGCACTGGCTCTCACTGCGCGCGCCGCCGCCATGAACCGCTGACCCACGCGAGGAGATCCCCTGCGAATCTGTCCCCAGTGCCGACAGGAGACCCCGGAAGCGCGCTGCCCCGACGACGGCTTCACGACCGTGGACGCCAGCCGCTACCGCGAGCCAGACGCGGCCGCGTTGGAGGGGACCGTGTTCGACGGGCGCTACCGCTTGGTGCGCCTGCTCGGCATGGGTGGGATGGGCGCGGTCTACGAGGCCGTCCAGCTGGCGGTGGACCGCCCGGTGGCCATCAAGGTCCTCAAGCCAGGCCTCGCCCGCGACCTGCGTGACGTCGCGCGATTTCAACAGGAGGCCCGCGCCGTCGCCGCGCTGTCGCACCCGAACACCATCCGGCTCTTCGACTTCGGGCAGGTGGAGGACGGCAGCCTCTTCTTAGTGATGGAGCTGCTGCGGGGCGAGACCCTGGAGGATCTCATCGCCCGCGAGGCCCCCCTCGCGCCCGCCCGCGCCGCCGCCATCGGCCTGCAGGTCGCCGAAGCCCTGGTCGAGGCCCACGCCCACGGCATCGTCCACCGCGATCTGAAGCCGCCGAATCTGTTCCTGGCCGAGGTCCTGGGCCGCCAGGACTTCGTGAAGGTCCTCGACTTCGGCATCGCCAAGGTCAGCGGCGATCGCGCCGCCGACTCGCCGCTCACCTCGACGGGCGTCGCCGTCGGGTCGCCACGCTGGATCGCTCCGGAGCAGGCCACGGGCGAGCCCGTCACCGGCCAAGCCGACATCTACACGCTGGGCGTGATCCTCTACGAGATGCTGACCGGCCGGTCGCTCTTCACCGGGCGCACCGCGACCGACCTCCTTGTCGCCCACCTCCGCGCGCCGGCCCCGGCCGTCGCCGTCGAGGGGCGCGTGCTCAGCGGTCCGCTCCCCGATCTGGTCGCCGCCTGCCTCGAGAAGCTCCCCAGCGCGCGGCCCCAGGGCGCGATGGAGGTCGTGGAAGCCCTGCGCGCGATGCACGGGCAGCACATCACCGCGGCCAGCCACGTCACGGCGCCCGGCCCACAGGTCCCCAAGCCGCCACGGGCCCCCCGCGGCCCGACCCGGGAGATCGTCCCCCCGCGCGGCGAGCCCGCTCGCTCCCCCGCCCAGACCGGCCAGATCAGCCAGCCCGCGTCGATCGATCCGGCGGCAGTGGGGATCCGGACCACCGCCTTCACCGGCCCGATCGAGGAGGTCGCGCTCACCTCACCCGTGCCAGCGCTCGGCGCCACCGGCCCCATCACCTCCCCCCGGGTCGAACCCACCCTCGACAACGCCATCCCGGGCCGCGATCCGCACCTCAGCCACTCCGCCCACACCCAGTCGCTGCCTGCGGAATCGGCGCCTGGGACTACCGGCGACATGCCGGCCTACACCCCCGCCCCCGATCTTGGGGACGACGACGACCTCGCGCCGACCCGCGCGGTTCCCCTCGTCAGCGCCGAGATCGCGGCTGTCAGCCTCGCCACCGGCCGCGAGCCGCACGAGCTCGCCACCGACCCCGGCGCCACCGCGCAGCACGCCCCGCCGAGCGACGCCTCGCCTCGCAACACCCGCCTCTGGTTGGCGGCCGCGCTCGCGCTCGTGCTGGTCGCCGCCGTCTACGCCCTGTGGCGACCCGCCTCGCGCCCTCCCGCCACGTCGGCCCCCACGGCCGCCGTCGCGCCGCCCGAGCGCGAGTCCCACCCGACCGCGCAGCGCGATCCGGCGCCCGAGCGCCCGCCCGAGATCGCGCCCGAGCCCGAGCGCCCGCCCGAGCTCGCGCCCGAGCCCGAGCGCCCGCCCGAGCTCGCGCAGCAGCCCGAAAGCCCGCCCGAGACCGCCGAAACGCCTGCCGAGCCCCCCGCCCAGCTCCTCCGCACCCGCCTGGCATCCTCCCCCTCAGGCGCCAAGGTCTACGAGGGCGAGCTGCCGGTCGGCGAGACCCCGCTCGACTATGAATGGCTCGCGAGCACGCCGCCTCCGACCCTGATATTTCGCGCCCAGGGCCGCGTCGACGCCGAGGTCGAACCCGCGGCGCTGGTCGCGGGCGGCGAGACCTTGGTGCGCCTGCGCCGTCTCCCCAGGCGCCCTCCGCCGAGTCGCCCCGCCCCGTCGCCCTACGAGCGCACCCCGTGACCTCACCCGGTTCCGCCCAAGCCCAACCGACCATTGTGCTCGCGGGTCGGCGCCCGCTATCATCCGCCCATGATCGACGCGGCGCATGCTGACTCCGGCGGCGGGCTCATCGAGATTCGCGAGGGGGCTCGCAGAATCCTCGAGTCCGCCGGTGCCCTCCACGATGGCTGGTCCGTTCGCGGCATCCGCCGCCTCGACGCGCGCGCGGTCGTGCTGGACGTCGGCCCCACCCGCGGCCAGGGCGTGGCGCTGGAGTGGTGCGAACCCGCGGGCGAGCACGTCGACGCCTTCCTGAAGGGCGACTCCTACGCCGTCGGCTACCGGCGCGCGCCCGGCAACTGGGACCTCGACGACGCCGACACGCCTGCCGACATCAAGCGCGCCGCCGCCGCCATGTGCCACGCCCTGGCCCACGCCGCCCGCGCTCAGGGCCTGCGCACCGACCGGCCGTCGGACGCCCCGGTCCGCGACGTCGACTTCCAGACCGAGGCGTTCACCGCCTGGCTCTCGAGCCACCTCCGCGTCGGCGACGCGCTCTGGGAAGGCTGGCAGCTCGCCGAGATCTACCCCCACGGCGCCTCCGAGCTTGCAGTCGCCTTTGAGCTCCCCGGCGACACCCTCGCCCCGCGCCTGAAGGTCCGCATCCGCGACGACGAGCGCCCGGCCGCGTTCCGCACCTCCAGCCTCGACATCACCTACAACCTCGTCTTCGGCCAGACCACCGACGATCGCCGCGCCGCCATCAACGAGCGCCTCGCCTCCGAGCTGGGCCTGGTCCTCGAAACCCTCGACCGCGGCGTGCGATTCATCCCGTCGACGACCGCGCCCGAGTTCACCGAGATGCCGGACGCGCCGCCCCGCGCGATGAACCTCGCCATCCCCGCGCCCTGCGGCCAGACCTGCAATTTCTGCTCGGTGCGCGAAGAGATCTACCCGGTCCTCGACCGTGACTCCGCCCTGGTCCAGTCCTTCCGCGAGGACATCGTCCGCTCAGCGCAGCGCGGCACCCAGGTCCTCCGCATCAACGGCATCGAGCCGCTGAACGCGCCCTACCTCTTCGAGCTGCTCGACCTCGCGCGCACCGAGGGCATCGGCGAGTTCCACCTGCTCTCGACCTGCCGCCCCCTGGCCGACCGCGCCTTCGCCGAGCGCTACATCGCCGCGATGCCGGCCCGCTACCACATCTACGTCCCGCTCTACGGCTCGTCGGCGGCCATCCACGACGCCGTGGCCGGCACGACCGGCGCCTTCGACGACGTGATGAAGGCCATCCGCAACCTCCGCGACCTGATGGGGGAGGGCGGCGTCCTCATCGTCTCGACCATCCTGGTCCAGCAGAACGTCCACGACGCCGTGGCGTTGCGCGACCTCATCAAGCCGCTCTGCGACTGGTGGGAGGTCCACCTCGCCTTCCCGAACACCT
>JAWKRR010000106.1:0-8994 GCA_041389525.1 Myxococcota bacterium
AGTTCACCACCAGCCAGTAGCCGTACAGCTTGGCGACCGCGTAGGGGCTGCGCGGGTAGAACGGCGTCGTCTCCCGCTGCGGCATCTCCTGGATCTTTCCGTAAAGTTCGCTGGTGGATGCTTGGTAAAAGCGGGTGCGGACCCCCGTCTCTTTGATGGCGTCCAGCAGCCGCAGCGTGCCCAGCCCGTCGACCTGCGCGGTGTACTCGGGCACCTCGAAGCTGACCTTGACGTGGCTCTGCGCGCCCAGGTTGTAGATCTCGTCGGGTGCTATGCGCTCGACCAGCCGCGACAGGTTCGAGGCGTCGGTCAGGTCGCCGTAGTGCAGAAAGAGCGCCTTCTCGCGCGCGTGCGGGTCCTCGTAGATGTGGTCGATGCGCGCGGTGTTGAACGAGCTTGAGCGCCGAATGACGCCGTGCACCTCGTAGCCCTTCGCCAGCAGGAACTCCGCAAGATAGGAGCCGTCCTGGCCAGTGATTCCGGTGATCAGGGCTTTCTTCGTGTCGGTCATCGGGCGTCCCTCTGGATGGTCGGGCATCGCGTACTGTGTCCACCGGGTTGCAGCAGGCCGGCGCGGCGACGTATCAACCTCGGGTTGCTCGCGGTGGCGCGGGCGATCACGGGCGCACCCAACTTTGCTGAGACCTCGACCAGGACCCCATTCGCGTGCCCCTGCTATTAGCAACAACCCGGCGACAGGCGCAACTCACGCGGCCGGGCGACGCGGGCCGGGAGGGCCGGGCGCGCGGGGTGGGGATGCACCTCGGGCTGGCGCTGCTCGCGCTGACGGTCGGTTGTGGGCCCAGCGCGGCGCGGACCGAGGCGCAGGCGGGCGGCGAGGCGGCGCGCGTGGTGTCCCTGGCGCCGTCGCTGACCCAGATGGTGGTGGGGCTCGGGCGCGGCGAGCGGCTGGTCGGGGCCACGCGCTACTGCGAGGCGCCCGGAGTGGCTGTGGTCGGGGACGCGCGGCCGCAGGTCGAGCGCGTGCTGGCGGCCCGGCCGGAGCTTGTGCTGGCGCCGCGCTACGCCTCGATGGCGGCGGACGTGGCGGGGTTGCGAGCGCAAGGGCTGGACGTGCTTGAGCTACCGCTTGAGAGCGTAGGCGACGCACGCCAAGCCATGCTGGCGCTGGGCGAGCGGCTGGGCGCCCAGGCCGAGGCGGCGGCCATGGTCTCAGCGCTCGACGCGGCGATGGCCGGGGCGCGCGCCGAGGCCCAGGCGCGCACCGCGAGGCCCGGCGTGCTGCTGGTCTACGAGGTCGCCGACGGCTACGTCTACACGACCGGCGGCGGCGACCACCTGGCCGAGGTGCTGGACGCGGTGGGTGCCCGCAACGTGGCCGCGGGCGGGGCCCTGACGGCGCGGCTGCCGCTGGAGCGCGTCGAGGCCATGGCGCCGGAGATGATCGTCCACGTCGCCCCGAGCGCGCGCTTCGGCGACGACGCCGCGGCGCTGGCGTACTGGCGGGCGGCGAGCCCGACCCTGCCCGCGGTCGTCAAAAAGCGAGTCCACGTCTGGCCAAATGGCGCGTTGGCGACCCACGGGCCGGGGCTGGCGCAGGCTGTCGCGCGGCTGTCGGCGCTGGTCTCCGCCGCGGCCCGCGAGCCGGCCGCCCGGCCCGCCGCGGCCACCGCGTCGCCGTGAGCCACCCGCTGCTGACGGCGCGCCGCCTGTGGACGGTGCTGGGCGTGCTCGCCCTCGCGACGCTGGCGGTGGCGGTGGCCGCGCTGGGCTTTGGCGCGGTGCCCATCGATCTCGGGCGGGCGCTCACCGACGCAAGCTCCACCGACCACGCGATCCTCTGGGGCCACCGCGTGCCGCGGGTGCTCGCCGGGCTGACCACGGGCGCGGTGCTCGCGGCCAGCGGCGCCGCCCTCCAGGGCCTGCTGCGAAACGCCCTGGCCGACCCCTTCATCCTGGGCGTCTCCGGCGGCGCGGCCCTCGGCGGCGCCCTGGTCGGCCTCACCGGCCTCGCCGCGTTCGTGGCAGCACCCGTCGGGGGCTTCGTCGGCGCCGCCCTGGCGCTCTTCGCGGTCACAGCCCTGGCCGCCCGCCGCGACGGCATCTCGCCCTTGCACATCCTGCTGGTCGGCGTGGTCGTCAACGCCTTCGCGGGTTCGATGCTGATGGTGCTGCAAGCACTCGCCGGCCCTGCTGCGGTGCAGCGGGTGCTGCTGCGCCTGATGGGCTCCCTCGCCGTGGACCCGACCGAGCCCCTCGCGCTGCCCGTCGTCGTCGCCGCGTCCGCCCTGGGCCTGGCGCTGGTCATGCGCCACGCCCGCGCGCTGGACCTGCTGGCGTTGGGCGACGACGGCGCGCGGACCGTGGGCGTCGACCCCGAGGCCCTGCGCCGGCGACTCTTCTGGGTGCTCTCGCTCCCCATCGGCGCCGTGGTCGCGGCCACGGGCCTCATCGGCTTCGTCGGCCTCATCGTGCCCCACGGCGTGCGGCTCGCCCTGGGCCCGGACCACCGCCTGCTGCTCCCGGCGTCGGCGCTGGCGGGCAGCGTCTTCGTGCTGCTGGCCGATCTCGCGGTGCGCTGGCTCACCGGGCCGCTGGGCACCGAGCTGCCGGTCGGCGTGGTCACTACAGCCATCGGCGGGCCCCTCTTCCTGTGGCTCTTGCGCCGCGACGCGCGGAGCAGCGCATGACGCCGGAGGCCACAACCCTCGCCGCCCAGGGCCTGGCGCACCACTACGGCCAGCGCGCCGCCCTCGCCGACGTCTCGCTGACGCTCGAGCCGGGCACCGTCACCGCCATCGTAGGCCCCAACGGAGCAGGTAAATCCACGCTGCTCCGCGTCCTGGCGGGCCTCCAGACGGCCAGCGCCGGCGCCGTCAGGGTCGGCGGCCAGCCGCTGGAGTCCCTGTCCCCGTCCGAGCGCGCCCGCCGTATCGCGTTCGCCGGTGGCGAGCCCGCCCTCCCCTTCGCCTGGACCGCGACGGAGCTGGTCCTGATGGCCCGCGCGCCGCACCTGGGCCGGCGCCTCTTCGAGACCGCCGCCGACCTCGCCCTGGCCCGCGCTGCCCTGGCCGACGCCGGCGCCGAGGCCTTCGCCGACCGCCCCGTCTACGAGCTGTCCGCCGGCGAACGCCAGCGCGTCTTCATCGCCCGAGCGCTCTGCCAGGACACGCCGGTCCTGCTGCTGGACGAGCCCACCAGCCACCAGGACCCCGCCCAGGCCGTGGCGCTGGGCGCGCTCATCCGCCGCCTCGCCGCCGCCGGCCGCGCCGTCGCCTGCGTGCTGCACGACCTGACCCTGGCCGCCCGGGTCGCCGACCGCGTGCTCATCCTGGCCGCCGGCCGCGTCGCCGGCGCCGGTCCGAGCGTCGGAATCCTCAACGCGGACCTGCTAAAATCGGTGTACGGCGCCCACGTGACGGTCTACCCGGGGCCGCCGCCGGTCATCGCCTTCGGCCCCGCCGCGCCCTGACCGCGCCAGCGCGCCCTGCAGAGCCAGCGCGCCTCAGCCGAAGCGCTCCACCTTGGCCAGGTCGCGCGTCATGTTCTTCTGGTGCGCCTCGATGGTCCCGCCGCCGATCTCCAGCAGCTTGGCGTCTCGCCACAGCCGCTCGACGTGGTACTCGCCGACGTAGCCGTAGCCGCCGAGCACCTGAATCGCCCGGTCCGCGACCTGCTTGGCCATGGTCGAGCAGAAGAGCTTCACGCCGTCGGAGTCGATGCGGCTGCCCTGCCGCGGCACGTCCATGCGCCCGGCCACCTGATAGACGTAGCTGCGGCCGGCCATGTACTCGGCGTAGCTGGTGGCGATGTGCGCCTGAATCTGACCAAAGCCCGAGATCGGCTGCCCAAAGGCCTGCCGCTCGTTGGCGTAGCGGTTCATGATCTCGATGGAGCGCCGCGCGATCCCGAGGCTCATCGCGGCCAGGGTCAGCCGCTCCATCTCGAGGTTGCGCATCATATGAAGGACCGCGTCGCCCTCCTCGCCGACCCGGTTGGCCAGCGGGATGCGGCAGTCCTCGAAGACCAGCTCGGCGGTCGTCGACGCGCGCATCCCCAGCTTATCCTTGATCTTTTGGCCCAACCGGAAGCCCGGCATCCCCTTCTCGACCAAGAAGAGCGACAGGCCGCGCGGCCCGCCGGTGGTGTGCGCGTAGACCAGGAACACATCGCCAAGCTCGTCGTCGCTGATGGCGCCGTTGGTGATCCACATCTTGGAGCCGTTGAGCACGTAGGCGTCGCCGTCGAGCCGCGCCTGGGTGCGCATGCCCATGACGTCGGTGCCCGCGCCGGGCTCGCTCATCCCCATGCCGCCGATGAGCGCGCCCGAGCAGGCCCGCGGAAGCAGCCGCTGCCGCTGCGCGTCGTCGCCGTTGTTCGCGAGGTTATTGGCGAAGAGCATGGCGTGAGCGAGGTACGACAGCGTGAACCCTGGGTCCGACGCGGCCATCTCCTCGTGCGCGATGACCGCCGCCACCGCGTCCATCCCGGCGCCGCCAAAGCGCTCGGGGACCGTGATGCCCAGCAGCCCCAGCGGCCCCAGCTTGCGAAAGAGCCCCACGTTGAAGCGCTCGTGCCGGTCGTGCTCGGCAGCCTGCGGCTCGATCTCGCGCAGCGTGAAGTTCCGCACCATCTCGCGCAGCGCGCGGTGCTCATCGGTGGGGTCGAAGAGGTCAGACATCGTTTCTCCGGCGGTCGGCGACGGCGGGAAGACTAGGGCTCTGAGCGCTGGCCGCGCAAGGACGTCGTGCGGGCGCCACGCAGACGCGGCGGAATCGCGCGACCCGGGCGATCGTTGAGCGCCTACCAGCTTCTTCGACGAGGTCTCCCCCCCACCCTATGCTGCGCGCCATGTACGCCGTCCCCTATCTCGCGCTGCTGATGTCCGCGCTTGCAGGTTGCGAGACCTCGCAGACCGTCGTCGCCGCTGCGCCCACGCCGCCTGCCGCCCAGCCGCAGGTGGCCGCAGCCCCGGTCGCGCCGCCCCCCCCGCCGGCGCCGCCGCCCGCACCCATCGTCGAGACGCTGCGCACCGTCGACGACCTCAAGCCCTACTTCACCGACCCCGCCATCCACGCCGCCGTCGATGAGTTCGAGGCCGGCAACAACAACTCCGCCGCCCGTGTGCTCGAAGGCCTCGCCGACGCCGAGCCGGCCACCGCGGTCGGTCGCGCCGCGCGCTTCGTCGCCCTGCTCGCCCGACACGACGGCGGCGTCTTCGACCCGACGGCGGAGCGCCTCGAGGCCATGGCGAGCGCCTGGCCCGACCTCGCCGACTACGCGCTCTACTACGCCGCCAGCGCGCACTTTCACGCCGGGCGGCCCGCCGACACCCTGCGCGTCCTCGACGGGATGCCGAAGGACTCGACGCTGACCTCGCGGTCGCTCGAGCTTCGCGTCGAGGCCCTCGTCGCCGCCGACCGGCCAGCCGACGCCCTCGCCCTGGCCGAGTCCGCCAGCGAAGCCGTCCGCGACGACCGCCCCGGGCTGTGGGTCAGCCTCGCCACGCTGCGCACCACCCCGGAAGGTGTCGCTGACGCCCGCCGCGAGCTGGCCAGCCGCTTCCCCTCGAAGACCGAGGGCCGCGCCGCCCTCGCCGCCCTCGGCAGCACCCCCGGGTTCAACGCCGCGCAGACCCTTCGAATCGCGCGCTACTACTTCAACGCCCAGTCCCACGACGCCGCCATCGACGCCCTCGGCAAGGTCCTCGCCCTGGCCCCGGCGGAGAGCCCGGTCGCTTGCGAGGCGCTCACCCTCACCGCCCGCGCCTGGGAGAAAAAGAAGCAGTCGTCGAAGGCGTGGCCCTTCTTTCAGCGAGCGCTGGCCTGCAAAGGCGACGCCCTCGCCGACGCCACCTTCGCCGGCGGCCGCAACCGCCTCGGCGCCGGCGAGCACGCGACCGCGCGAAAGCTCTTCGCCCAGCACATCAAGACCTTCCCCGACCGAAGCACCGTGGACGACTGCCAGCTCATGCTCGCCCAGAGCCTGCGTGAGACCGGCGACGCCAAGGGCGCAGACGACGCGCTGCTCGAGTCGCTGCGGCGTTGGCCCGACGGCGACATGGTCGACGACGCGGCGTGGGCGCTGCTGTGGCCGCGGGTCGAGGCGCGCCGCTACAAGGACGCCGTGGCCATGGCCGACCGCATCCTCGAGCGGGTGCCGCGCGAGGTCAGTTACCGCGCCGAGGGCCGCACGCTCTACTGGCGGGCGCGCTCCCTCGACAAGCTCGGGAAGTCGAAGAAGGCGCGCGAGGGCTACGCCCAGGTGCTCGCCGACTACCCGCTCAGCTGGTACGCCGTCCTCGCCCACTCCCGGCTGCGCCAGCACGACCCGGCCGCCGCCGCCACCGCCCTGCGCGCCGCCATCGCCGCCAGCAAGCCGCCCGCCGACCCCCTCGCCGCCATCCCGGCGTCGCTGCTGAGCGACCGCCACTTCCGCGCCGCCGCCGCCCTCGCCCGCATGGGCCTGCAGTCCAGCGCCCGCCGCGAGCTCTCCGCGACCGCCACGCCCCCGGCCGCCGACCGCCAAGCCTGGACCTGGACCCGCGTGGTCCTCTATCAGCTCGCCGGCGCCTACGAGCAAGCCACCCGCCTGTCCCGCGCCGAAGAGCCTCGCCTCGGCGCCACTTGGCCCGTCGGCCCCGCCCGCCGCCTGTGGGAGCTCGCACACCCCCGCCCCTTCGCCGATCTCGTCCACCGCTGGGCCAGCGAGCGCGGCATCGACCCCTACTGGGTCTGGTCGATCATGCGCGAAGAGTCCGGCTTCAACCCCCGCATCGAGAGCTGGGCCAACGCCATCGGCCTGATGCAGATCATCTTACCCACCGCCAAGATGCTGGCCGCCGGCACCGACTTCATCCCCGACCGCGAGAACCTCCAGAAGCCCGAGGTCGCCATCGCCCTCGGCACGAAATACCTCGCGTCGCTCATCGGCCGGCACCCGGTCGTCAGCCTCGCCAGCGCCGGCTATAACGCAGGCGGCGGCGCGGTCGGAAAGTGGCGGCGCCTATTTGGTGACGTGGACTTGGACGAATTTGTCGAGCGAATCCCGTATCGCGAAGCGCGCGGCTACGCGAAGCGCGTCACCCGCTCGCTCGCGCGCTACCGCTGGCTCTACGAGGGCGAGGCGCTGCTCGAGCTCCCTCCGGGCCCTCCGGGACGCAAGTAGGCCCGAGTTCGGTCTCGCGGTCTGTGGGCGCACCTGCTAACCTGGGCGCGGGTCGCACTCGGGGGAGCGCGCTCCGCAGGCTCAGCGCCCACAAACGCGCTGCGACCACGGGACCACACGATGGCGAGGGTAGCAGAGGCAGTTCGGGCGATTCGGAGCACGGCGCTCGCTCCGATTGCCCTGACCCTCGTGCTCGCCCTCGTGACGACCGTGCTCTGGCGCGCGCTCGGCGCACGCGACGAGGTCGAGGTGAAGGCCACCGTCGACGCCGCGACGACCCAGCTCGCCCTCGAAGTACAGCGCGCCATGCGGACGCGCATCTTCGGGCTCGAGCGGATGGGCGTGCGCTGGGAGGCCCGCGGCGGCACGCCACGCGACGAGTGGGCGACCGACGCGACGCACCTCCTCACCCACGAGCGCGGCTACGAGAGCTTGAGCTGGGTCGACGCCTCGGGCACGCCGCAGTGGGTGCTCCCCGAGTCCGCGCGCACCGGCGGGCCGGCCGTTGACCTCGCCCGCGAAGTCGCGCGCACCGACATGCTCCAGAGCGCGCGCGACGAGCGCCGGCCCATCCTGTCGCACGCCATCCGCCTCCACGATGGTCACGCCGGCTTCGTCATCTACGTCCCGCTCTTCCCGGCCGGCCGATTCGACGGGTTTGTCCTCGCGATTTGCCGTTTCGAGACGCTGATCCGCGCCCTGACACCCGCGCCCGTCGAGGCCCGCTATCACATCGCCGCCTGGGACGACGACGCCCAGATCATGGGCCCCCCCCGCGCGCGCAGCGAGGTCTGGTCGGACGCCGTCCCCGTCCGCCTCTCGGGCGTCTGGTGGGACCTCCGCCTCAGCCCGCGCTCCGGCGTCCTCACCGACCTCGCCTCGCCCCTGCCACCGCTGGTCCTCTTCTTGGGCCTCGGCATGGCCGTCCTCGTCGGGATCGTCTTTCACCTCATGCTGCTCGCCCGGCGCCGCACCCACGAGGCCGAGTTCGCCAACGCGGAGCTTCAGGCGGCCATGAACCTACGCCGCGCCGCCGAGGCCAAGCTGCAGCTCCTCGCCGAGTCCCTCGAGGCCCGCGTCGCCGAGCGCTCCCGCGCCCTCGAAGCCTCACGCGCCGAGGCCGGCCGCCTCGAGCGCGAGCTCTTCGAAGCCCAGAAGCTCGAAGCCCTGGGCCGGCTGGCCGGCGGCGTCGCCCACGACTTCAACAACAGCCTCATGGCCATCAGCGGCCTCACCGAGCTCGCGCTCATGCGCATCAGCGGCGACCACCCCGCCCGCCGCCTCGTCGCCCAGGTCCAGCAAGCCGCCGACAAGGCCGCCTCCCTCACCCGCCAGATCCTCGCCTTCGGCCGCCGCCAGGTCCTGCAGCCCGAAACCGTCGATCTCGCCTCACTCATCGAGGACTCCCACGAGATGCTGGAGCGGCTCCTGGGCCCCGGCGTCGGCCTCACCGTGGTCCGCGACGAGCGCCCGAGCTGGGTCGAGATCGACCCCGGGCAGATGCAGCAGGTCATCCTGAACCTGACGCTGAACGCCCGCGACGCCATGCCCGACGGCGGCCACCTCGTCATGGAGTTCCAGCGCGTCCCAGCGCCCGCCGACGCGCCCGGTCCGGGCTGGGTCGCGCTGATCGTCCGCGACGACGGCTGCGGCATGGACGGCGACACCCTGACCCACGTCTTCGAGCCCTTCTTCACCACCAAGACGTCCGGCCACGGCCTCGGGCTGGCGATGGTCCACGGGATGATCAGCCAGAGCGGCGGCCACATCACCGCCGACAGCGCGGTCGGCCAGGGCACCACGCTCACCATTCGCCTGCCCGCCGCCTCCACCCCGCCCGCAGCGGTCGCCGTGCGCGACCTGGGC
>JAWKRR010000107.1:0-7757 GCA_041389525.1 Myxococcota bacterium
GCTCGCGACCCAGGCCGAGGCCCTGGTGGCCCTGCACCTGCACATGACCCTGGACCACGCGCCGCCCTGCCAGGCGACGGTGCGGCCGGCGGATCCCACCCTGGACGAGGCCCAGATCCTCGAGCTTGTGCACCTCAAGCTGGACGCGCTGTCCCTGGCCGCCGGCGTCGAAGAGCTGCGCCTCACCGCCGAGGGCACGCGCACCTCCTGGGAGCAGACGGGGCTCTTCACCAAGCAGCCGCGCCGCGACCTGGCGGCGGCGAACCGGGCGCTGGCGCGGGTGCGGGCCGAGCTGGGCGAGGCGATGGTCGTGCAGGCGCGCCTCCGGGATGGGCATCTCCCCGAGGCACGCTTTCGCTGGGAGCCCATGGGCAAGCTGGCCGCCGCGCGCCCGCGCTTCGAGGGGGGCGACGTCGCGGTGCGGCGGCTCATGTCGCGCCCGCGCCCGCTCCGCTCGCCCGAACGCCACACCCGAAACGACGGCTGGCTGCCAGGCACGCTCAGCCAAGGCCCAGTCGTGCGCATGACCGGCCCCTACGTCGTCTCCGGCGGCTGGTGGCACCACGAAGTCCACCGCGACTACCACTTCATCGAGACCCAAAACGGCGAGGTGCTGTGGGCCTTCTACGACCGCCCGCGCCGCCGCTGGTTTCTGCAGGGCACGCTCGAGTGAGCGCCTCGATTCGTCAGCTATTACCTCACAAAAAGCGAGTCGCAGCGAAGGCGGTGGCGCCGTGAACTACGTCCCGCTCTGGTGCCGAACCAACTACTCCTTCCTCGAAGGCGCCAGCCACCCCGACGAGCTGGTGCAGGCCGCGGTCGAGCTGGGCCTGCCAGCGCTCGCCATCACCGACCGTGACGGCGTCTACGGCGTGGTCCGCGCCCATGTGAAGGCGCGCGAGCTTGGCCTGAAGCTGCTGCTGGGCTCGGAGATGACCCTCGACGACGGCACCACCATCACGCTCTTGGCCATGGACCGCGGGGGCTGGGCGAACCTGTGCCGCCTCATCACCCGCGGCCGGCTGCGGTCGGAGAAGGGCCAGTGCGTGGTCGGCTGGCCCGAGGTCTGCGAGCACGCCGAGGGGCTCATCGCGCTGTGGGGCGGCGAGCGCAGCCTGCTGGCGTCCGAGGCCGGGCCGGGTGCTGTGGGGGCGGCCCTCAAATCGTCATATGGCGACAGGCTCTACGCCATGGTGACGCGGCACCGGCGCGACGACGAGGTGCTGCGCGAGGCGAGGGTGCGGGGGAGGGCGCAGGATCTCGGGCTGGCGTTGGTGGCCGCGGTCGAGGTGCTCTACCACTCGCTGTCGCGGCGGCCGCTTCAGGACGTGCTGACCTGCATCCGCCACGGCGTCACGCTGCACGAGGCGGGGCGGCTGACCCGGCCCAACGCCGAGCACGCGCTGAAGCCGGTGCGGGGTTTTGAGGCGCTCTTTCGCGACCTTCCCGACGCGGTGGCGCGCACCATGGAGGTCGCCGCGCGCTGCAACTTCAGCCTCGACCAGATCGAGTATCGCTATCCCTCCGAAGCGCTCCCCGACGGGACGACCTCGGCGGCGTGGCTGCGCGAGCTGACCTTCGAGGGGGCGCGGCAGCGCTACGACGGCGCGGTGCCCGAGGACGTGGCGGCGCAGCTTGAGCGCGAGCTGGAGGTCATCAATGAGCTGGATTATCCCGGCTATTTTCTGACCATGCACCACATCGTGGAGTTCTGCCGGGCCGAGCAGATCCTGTGTCAGGGCCGCGGCTCGGCGGCGAACTCGGCGGTGTGTTTTTGCCTGGGCATCACGGCCGTGGACCCGGTGCGGATGAAGCTGCTCTTTGAGCGCTTCATCTCGCGTGAGCGCGCCGAGCCGCCCGACATCGACCTGGATATCGAGCACGAGCGGCGCGAGGAGGTCATCCAGCACGTCTACGAGGCCTACGGGCGCGACAAGGCCGCGATGGTCGCCAACGTGATCCGCTACCGGGCGAAGTCGGCGGTGCGCGAGGTGGGGAAGGCCCTGGCGATTCCCGAGACCAGCTTGGACCGGCTGTCGAAGCTGTGCGGCTGGTGGACCGCACCCGACGCCGAGACCCTGAGCGCGGCGGGCCTCGATCCCCACGCGCGGACGCACCAGCTTCTGCTGTCGCTGGTGCCGGAGATCCTGGATTTTCCGAGGCATCTGTCGATTCACCCGGGCGGATTTCTGCTGGGCCACTCGCCGGTCTACGACCTGGTGCCCATCGAGAACGCGTCGATGGAGGCGCGCACCGTCATCCAGTGGGACAAGGAGGACGTCGAGGCGCTGGGGCTTTTCAAGGTGGATCTCTTGGGTCTGGGCGCGCTGACCCAGCTACACCGGACCTTCGATCTGCTGCGCGAGCGCTCGGGCGTTGAGCTGAGCATGGCCACCATCCCGGCCGACGACGTCGCGACCTACGACATGATCTGCCGGGCCGAGACCGTGGGCGTCTTTCAGATCGAGAGCCGGGCGCAGATGTCGATGTTGCCGAGGCTTTTGCCGCGGACCTTTTACGACTTGGTCATCGAGGTCAGCATCGTGCGGCCGGGCCCGATCTCGGGCGGCATGGTGCACCCTTTTCTGAGGCGCCGCCGCGGCGAGGAAGAGGTCACCTACCCGCACCCGTGCCTGGAGCCGGTGCTCGAAAAAACCCTTGGCGTGCCGCTCTTTCAGGAGCAGGTGATGAAGCTGGCGGTGGTCGCCGCCGACTACACCGCGGGCGAGGCCGACCAGCTACGCCGCGACATGGCGGCGTGGCGACGCTCGGGCGCCATCGAGAAGCACCGCGTGCGGCTGGTGACGCGGATGATGGAGAAAGGCATCCCCGAGGAGTTCGCCGAGCGCGTCTTCGAGCAGATCCGCGGCTTCGGCGAGTACGGCTTCCCCGAGAGCCACGCCGCCAGCTTCGCGCTCATCAGCTACGCCACCTCCTACCTGCGCGCGCACTACCCGGCGGAGTTCCTGTGCGGCCTTCTGAACGCCCAGCCCATGGGCTTTTACTCAACCGCCACCTTGGTCCACGACGCCAAACGCCGCGGCGTCGACGTGCGGCCGGTGTGCGTCGCGAAAAGCGATTGGGACTGCACACTTGAGCCAGTCCCGGCCAGCACTTTTCGGCCAGTCGCGCAAGAGACGAGCGAGGGCGTAGCCGCCCCCTGCGCGACGGGCTGGGCCGTGCGCATGGGGCTGCGCTTCGTGAAAGGTCTTGGAGTTCGCGAGCGGGAGCGCATCGAGAGCGCTCGGCGGGTGGGGCCTTTTCGCAGCTTGGAGGACCTGGTGAGTCGGGCGGACCTTGGCGAGCGGGCGCTCAAGCAGTTGGCCGAGGCCGGGGCGCTTGCGTGCTTCGGGGGCGAGCGGCGGGAGGCGCTCTGGAAGGTGGCGCGGCTGGCGCGGCAGACGCCGATCCCCTTGCCGCTCGATGATCCACAGCCCGAGATCGAGCTCGATCCCCTGGACGTGTTGTCGACCATCGCGTGGGATTATCGGGCGACGGACCACAGCCCGCGGGGGCATCTGCTGGGGCCGCTGCGGGCGCATCTGGCCATGCAGCGCTTGCCGCCGGCCGAGGAGCTGAACCGGCTGAGCGACGGGGCGCGGGTGCGCTACGTGGGGCTGGTCATCTGTCGGCAGCGGCCCGGGACCGCGAACGGCGTCGTCTTCATGACGCTCGAGGACGAGACGGGCTTCGTGAACCTGGTGGTCTGGGAGCAGGTCTTCGAGCGCTACCGCGTGCTGGCCAAGACCGAGCCCTTTCTGGGCATCACGGGGAAGGTGCAGGCGCAGCACGGGGTGGTGCACCTCATCGCCGACCACCTGTGGCGGCCGACGCTGCCGCTGCGAGCCGAGCGCAGCCGCAGCCGCGATTTTCACTGATGGTGATTGGCTATCAGCCGTCAGCGTTCAGCGTTCAGCCCACAGCCCGCTTGCGGCGCGGCGGGGGCTCGCCGGCGGGCTACTCGCAGGTGATGGGCTTCTTGGGCATGCGGGTGGCCGAGAAGTTGGCGACTAGGTCGAAGGCCTCCTCGCCGAGCAGCTTGGTGCAGTTCTCGGTGGGCTTGACGCCCGCAAGCTGGGTGGCCAGCGGCTTGCCGCCCAGGGGGCAGCCCTTGCAGACGCCATCGGCCTGGACGTCGCCTGGACCCTCGGCGCCGGCGCACTTGCCGATGCAGGAGCAGAGCGTGCCGGCCTCGCGCAGGGACAGGCAGCCGTTGAGGCGCCCGGCGGCGCGGGTGCCGTCCGGGGTCAGCGTCATGGTGAACTGGATCGCGCGCAGCGGCACGGCGTCGGGGGTGGCGTCCGCGGTGCAGTTGAAGGGCACGAAGTTGTCGTCCTCGGCGTAGATGAAGACGCGGTCGTCGGTGCCGAGCTGCACGGTGCCCATGTCGCCGAGGCCGGTCTCGCCGGGCTTGTCGATGATGCAGGGGTCTTCCTCGGTCGGCGTGGGGAAGGGCGCCTTGTCGCCGCCGTCGACCACGAAGGAGCCCTCGACGATCGGCGAGTCGCTGCTGGGCTCGTTGCACATATCGCTGAGCGAGGTGCCGATGCCGGAGTGGAGCTGGAGGGAGAGCGCGCCGTCGCCGAGGTTGCGGCCGACGACGTCGAAGATGACGTTGAGCTTGCGAGCCGTGATGTCGTTGGTCCAAGCGCGCCCGAGGAACTGCGTCTGGAAGCCGTCGGGGCCGACGCTGCCGAGGTTCTCGATGCGGATGCAGTCGACCAGGAAGCTCTCCGACGTCGGGTCGACGATGATCTCTTCGACCACGTCCGGCGTCGCGTCCGCCGAGATGCCCGTGAACGGGAAGATGTTCACGCGGTCGTCGGTGGGGTTCGAGCAGGCCGCTACGGAGAGCAGCGTGCAGAAGAGCGCCGAACGGAGGGGGGTGAGCCGCATCGGATGTCCCGGGTTTGGAGGCGGGCGGACTATAGGGCGGAGGCGAGGTTGGTGCCAAGCCCGCGTGGACGACGTACCGCGCGCTGTGGTAGCGGAGACGCTGGCTCGCGACGTCGGAGGGGATGGATGCGAAGGTTCGGCAAAAACCCAGGGCGCACCTGCGTTTTCGCGCTCTTGGGCGCCTGCGTGTTCGGGATGGCTGGCGTCGCGCACGCTGGTGGGTTCGAGATTCCGGACAACGGCGCGCGGGCGCTGGGTCGAGGCGGAGCCAACACCGTCGCGGTGAAGGACCTGACGGCGCTGCAGTACAACCCGGGCGCCATCGCGCGGCTCAAGGGCAGCCGGATCATGTGGCACCACAATCTGGTGTGGCACGAGAGCAGCTTTCAGCGGGCGCCGCTGGGCGACGGCTGGGGGCCGAAGGCGGGGACGACCTTCGAGAAGGCTGAGAACAGCGAGGGATTCTTCGGGCTTGGCGGCTTCGTCGGGCTGTCGCTGGACCTGGGCGACTTCTCCGAGAAGGCCCGCGACTTCAGCATCGCGCTGGGCATCTACGGGCCCAGTGCCGTGGGCAAGAGCGACTACCGCAAGACCATCACCGACCCGTCGACCGGCAAGAAGGTGAAGGACAACTACGGCCCGCAGTCCTTCATGCTGAACAACACCGACCTCATCCTGGTGTACTACTCGCTGGCGTTCGCGTGGGAGGTGCCCAACAAGTTCGGGATCGGGCTGACGCTTCAGGCCGCGGACCTGCAGCGGATGAAGTACGGGCTGGTCGTGGACTCGACGGCGGTGACGGGCCTCGGCTCGCTGACCCCCGTCCCGAACGGCGCCAGCGGGCAGCTCCAGACCGAGCTGAACCTGAAGGACCACTTCGCGCCGACGGCCATCCTGGGGATGTGGTGGCGGCCGATTCGCAACCTCGAGCTGGGTTTCTCGACGCGCTTCATCCCGATCCACCTCGAGCCCGAGGGCGGCGTGAAGGTCGACAAGCCCAGCCTCATCAGCGACGAGCTGCACGCGAAGCTGGAGCTCAACCTGCCGCCGATTGTGAGGGCGGGGCTGCGCTACGTGCACATGGACGGCGAGCGCGAGGTCTTCGACATCGAGGCGGACGTGGTCTGGGAGGGCTGGTCCTCCATCGACGAGTACCGCATCAACATGACCGGTGAGATCGCCGGGCAGTCGGTCGAGGAGATCGTCATCGAGAAGGCGTGGAAGGACACGGTCAGCGTCCGCGTCGGCGGCGACTGGAACGTGGTGCCGCGGCATCTGACGATCCGGGCGGGCGGCTTCTGGGAGAGCGCGGCCTCGCCCCTGAACTACTCGCACTTGGATTTCCCGAGCTTTCAGCGCTTCGGCATCGGCGCCGGGCTGACCTGGGACATCAGCCGGCGCGTGTCGCTGACCGCCAGCTACATGCACGTCTTTCAGGAGACGCGCGACGTGTCCGAGGACTTCGCAAAGCAGTACCAGGAGCGCCCGCTGCGGCCGTGCCCGGGGGACTGCGGCGGGTCCGAAGGCGTGCCGGCCAACGCGGGGCGCTTCGAGTCGAAGTTCGACACGCTGGCGCTTGGGCTCGACATCGAGTTCGGCCAGTTCTTCCGCAAAGGCGACGAGTAGCGGTGGCGAAGGACGCGTTCCCCGCCGCCCTCCCGCACGGGCTGATCGAGGAGCTCTTCTCGGACGTGTTCTACGTCCGCGGGCGCATCGTCATGAAGCCGCTGCTGGCCATCGGCCGCACCATGACCATCGTGCGCCAGGGCCGCGAGCTGACGCTGATCAACTCGGTGCGGCTTGACGATTCGGGCGAGGTCGCGCTGGCGGAGCTGGGCGAGGTCAAGCACGTCGTGCGCATCGGCGTCGCCCACGACCGCGACGACGGCTACATGGTCGACCGGTATGGCGCGCGATTCTGGGCGCTGCCGAAGATGCGCCACGCCAACGGGCTGCAGCCGCATCACGAGCTGAGCGAGGACGGCGAGCTGCCGATCGAGGGTGCGCAGCTCTTCGTGTTTCGCAACGCGCGCGCGCCCGAGGGGGCGCTGCTGCTGCCGGTGGACGGCGGGCTGCTGGTGACCTGCGATTCGGCGCAGAACCACGCGGACACGGCGTTCGCGTCGGTGCTCGGCAAGGTGGCGACGCGGGCGATGGGGCTGCACAAGCCCGCGCAGGTAGGTCCGCCCTGGCTGAAGTTCATGCAGCGGCCGGCTGGACCGCCGCTGGCCGAGGATTTCCGGCGGCTGTGCGCGCTGGAGTTTCGGCACCTCATCAGCGGGCACGGGCCGCCGCTGGTCGGGACGGCGCGCGACGCGCTGCGCTCGCGGGTGGACGAGAACTTCAGGCGCTGAGCGGGCTGGCTTGGGGCGGGCTGGCTTGGCGCGGGCTAGGCGGGCGCGGGCTAGGCGGGCGCGGGCAGGGCCAGAGGCTCCGCGGTCTCGCCGACGGCGGCGCGCAGCATCTGGGCCACGGCCTCGGCCCAGCGCGGGTCGCTGTTCACGCACGGGACCAGCGTCAGCGCCTCGCCGCCGGCCGCGCGGAAGGTCTCGGCGGCGCGGATGCCGATCTCCTCGAGGGTCTCGAGGCAGTCGGCGACGAAGGACGGGCACATGACGGCCAAGCGCCGCACGCCGCGCTTGGCGAGCGCGACCAGGGCCTCGTCGGTCCACGGCTTGATCCACGGCGTGCGGCCCAGGCGCGACTGAAACGCGACGCTGGTGGCGTCGGGCGCGAGGTCGAGGCGCTGGGCCAGCAGCCGCGCGGTCGCGTAGCTCTGGGCGCGGTAGCAGCTGCGGTTCGCCGACACGATGGTGGCGCAGCAGTCGGGCGTCGCGAGGCAGTGAGAAGGCCCGAGATCG
>JAWKRR010000108.1:0-6948 GCA_041389525.1 Myxococcota bacterium
CCCGTACGCCCGCGGGCACATCCCCGGTGATGACGCCGACCTCGGCCTCGAAGTCCAGCCCGTAGGCCTCGTCGGCCACCGGGATCGGCCCGGTCGCCGGGTGAAAATGATCAGACACCGCCTGATAAACCAGCGGGTCGGTCAGAAACGACTCGGGCATCTCAGCCCCCCGAGCCTTCCGCACCAGCTCGATGTGGTTGAGGTAGGCCGAGCCGTCCACGAACTGATAGGCCCGCGGCAACGCAGCCATCAGCGGCACGGAGTCGGTCCGCATCTCCGAGACGGTCCCCGCCTCGAGCGCGTCCGCCCGCAGCTTCAACGCCGGCCAGACGTCCTCCCAGCGCTCGAGCGCCTCCTGCATGGTCCTGCACATCGGCTGCGCCGAAGCCGCCCGCGTCCCGTCGTTGCTGACCAGCAAGAGCTGCCCATCCCGCGTCCCATCATCCAGCGTCGCCAACTTCATCGCGTCCTCCGCAGTCCCCGATGAGATAGGCCACCGCGGCGTCCCACGCAAGGCGGGGCGGCGGCGTGGACTGGGAGCGCCGCGGGCGGACGGTCGCGGGTTGTCCGCCCGCGGCGGCCGCGGTAGTTTCCTGCCGCTGAGGCCGACCGGTCGCGCGTTTCGTGAGGTGATGCCTTGTTAAATGCCATCTGTATTCGCACCGAGCGGCGGCGCCGTGGGTAACGCGGCCACCTCACCCAACTTCTCGTTTCTCGCCACCGTCGAGCCCTCGCTGGTCCAACTTGCCGCGCGGGCGGAGCGCTACGTCTTCGATGACCCGGTCGTGTCGCTGGTGAAGACGCGGCAGTTCGGCGAGGTGCTGGCGCAGCAGGTCGCGGCGCACACCGGGATGTACGCGTCGCCGGCCGAGCAGCAGGTGGACCTCCTGCGGCGGCTTCGGGACCGGCGGGTCATCGATGGCGAGGTCGCGGACTTCTTTCACAGCATCCGCGTCGCCGGGAACAAGGCCGTCCACGAGAACTACGGCAACCAGCGGGACGCGCTGCGGCAGCTCCGGATGGCGTGGAGCCTCGCCGTCTGGTTTCGCCGCGCGTTCAAAGAGCGCGGGTTCAAGCCGGGACCCTTCGTGCCGCCGCCCGACCCGGTCGACGTCGAGAAGGCCCTGGCCGCCGAGCTGGCCGAGCTGCGCGCCAGCCTCGCCGAGCACGCCGCCAAGTCCGAGCAGCTCGCCGCCACCGCCGAAGACCTCGCCCAGCAGCGCGCCGCCGCCGAGCGCGCCGCCCAGACCGCCTACGCCGATCTCGAGATCGCCCTGGATCTCGCTCAGGAAACGGAGAGCCAGGCCGCCGCCGACAAGGCCCAGCTCGAGGCCCAGCTCGCCGCCCTCCAAGCCGCCGCCGAGGCCGCCCCCAAGCCCGAGGCCGCCGCCGTCCTCGCCCAGGTCCAGCACGCCGGCGAGCACTTCCTCCACGACGAGGCCACCACCCGCCTCGCCATCGACGCCCAGCTCACCGCCGCCGGCTGGGACGCCGACTCCGCCGCCATCTCCTACAAGGCCGGCACCCGCCCCACCAAGGGCCGCAACCTCGCCATCGCCGAGTGGCCCACCGCCAGCGGCCCCGCCGACTACGTCCTCTTCGCCGGCCTCACCCCCCTCGCCGTCGTCGAAGCCAAACGCCGCGCCAAAGACGTCGCCGGCGCCATCGACCAGTCCAAACGCTACGCCCGCGACTACGTCTTTCGCGAAGGCGAGCGCTCCCCCGGCGGCCCCTGGGACGCCTACGCCATCCCCTTCCTCTTCGCGACCAACGGCCGCGGCTTCATCCAGCAGCTACGCACCAAGAGCGGCATCTGGTTCCTCGACGCCCGCCGCGCGACCAACCTCCCGCGCCCGCTGGGCGGCTGGTACACCCCCGACGACCTCACGGCCCTGCTCGCCCAGGACATCGCCGCCGCCGACCACAAGCTGGCCACCGAGCCCGCCGACTACCTCCCGCTGCGCGACTACCAGCGCGCCGCCATCGCCGCCGTCGAGTCCGCCATCGCCGCGGGCCGCCAGAACATGCTGCTCGCCATGGCCACCGGCACCGGCAAGACCCGCCTCGCCCTCTGCCTCATCTACCGCCTCCTCAAAGCCGGCCGCTTCCGCCGCGTCCTCTTCCTCGTCGACCGCACGGCGCTGGGCGAGCAAGCCCACAACGCCTTCAAAGACGTCCGCCTCGACCAGCTCCAGCCGCTGACCGAGATCTACGACGTCAAAGGCCTCGGCGACCTCCGCCCCGACCCCGACACCCGCCTGCACGTCGCCACCGTCCAGGGCATGGTCCACCGCCTGCTCAACCCCGACGGCGACACCCCACCCCCGGCCGTCGGCGCCTACGACTGCATCCTCATCGACGAGTGCCACCGCGGCTACAGCCTCGACCGCGAGATGACCGAAGGCGAGCTCGAGTTCCGCTCCGAGGCCGACTACATCTCGAAATACCGCCGCGTCCTCGACCACTTCGACGCCACCCGCATCGGCCTGACCGCCACCCCAGCGCTCCACACCACCGAGATCTTCGGCAAACCCATCTACGAGTACGGCTACCGCCAAGCCGTCATCGACGGCTACCTCGTCGACCACGAGCCGCCCATCCGCCTGCTGACCAAGCTCAATCAGCAAGGAATCCACTGGGAAGTCGGCGAGTCGGTCAACGTCTACGACCCCGGCACGGGCCAGCTTCAGCTCTTCGAGACCCCCGACGAGATCGACATCGAGGTCGACGGCTTCAACACCAAGGTCGTCACCGAGCCCTTCAACCGCGTCATCTGCCAAGCCCTCGCCGCCGAGATCGACCCGACCCTGCCCGGCAAGACCATGGTCTTCTGCGCCACCGACGCCCACGCCGACATGGTGGTGGACCTCCTCAAGCAGGCCTTCAACGAGGCCTACGGCGCGGTCGAGGACGCCGCGGTCCAGAAGATCACCGGCGCCACCGACAAGCCGCTGGAACACCTCCGCCGCTTCAAAAACGAGCGCCTCCCCAACGTCGCCGTCACGGTCGACCTGCTCACCACCGGCATCGACGTCCCCGCCATCACCAACCTGGTCTTCATCCGCCGCGTCCGTAGCCGCATCCTCTACGAGCAGATGATGGGCCGCGCGACCCGCCTCTGCGCCGACCTCTACGGCCCGGGTGCCGACAAAGAGTTCTTCCGCATCTACGACACCGTCGACCTCTACTCGGCCCTCTTGCCCTACTCGGCGATGAAGCCCGTCGTCGTCCGCCCCAACATCACGTTCGACCAGCTCGCGACGGAGCTTTTGACCACTCCCGACGACGACCACAAGCGCACGGTCCTCGACGAGTTCATCGCCAAACTCCAGCGCAAAAAGCGCCGCATCGAGGGCCAGACCCGCGAGTCCTTCGAGACCCTGACCGGCATGAGCCCCGAGTCCCTCATCGCGCTCCTGAAGCCTCAAGATCTCGGGCTGGCGGTCGACTTCTTCACCAAACACCCAGGTGTCGCCTCATTCCTCGACGGCATCCCCGGCGCCGGCGGCAAGCCCATCCTGGTCAGCGAGCACCCCGACGCGCTGATCGGCACCGAGGTCGGCTACGGCACCGCCACCAAGCCCGAGGACTACCTCGCCGGCTTCAAAGCCTTCATCGACGCCAACCAGAACGCCCTCGCCGCCCTGACCCTCGTCACCCAACGCCCCCGCGACCTCACCCGCACCCAGCTCCGCGAGCTACGCCTACAGCTCGACGCCGCCGGCTACCCCGAATCCACCGTCCGCAAAGCCTGGGCCGCCGTCTCCAACCAAGACATCGCCGCCTCCATCATCGGCTTCATCCGCCAACAAGCCCTCGGCTCCCCACTCCTCCCCTACGACCAGCGCGTCGACCGCGCCATGCAGCGCGTCCTCGCCCTAAAACCCTGGACGCCCCCCCAACGCCAGTGGCTCGACCGCATCGGCAAACAACTCAAAGCCGAGCTCATCGTCGACCGCGAAGCCCTAGACCGCGGCCAGTTCAAAGCCCAAGGTGGCTTCAACCGAATCAACAAGGTCTTCGAGGGCCAGCTAGAGCAGCTACTCGGCACCCTGCACGAGGAACTCTGGAAGGACACCGCTTGAGCGCCGCAAGCTGGACCGCGAAAAACGCTGCGCGATTGCGGCTGTAACCCTTCCCCCCTAGAATTGCCCTGGCCCTCGGGAGCCCAGGAATTGCGTCCATGCTGAAGTCTATCACCCTGAAATCATTCCGAAGCTACACCGACGCACGCCTCCCGCTCGCTCCGCTGACCGTGCTCATCGGCGCCAACGCGTCGGGCAAAAGCAACGCCATCGACGGGCTGCGGATGCTCTCCTGGCTGGCTCAGGGGCAGAAGCTCTCGTCGATTCAGTACGCCGTGCAGAACGGCGACCGCGTGGTGCGCGGGAAGGTCGAGGACCTCGCGATGCACCAGGGAGCTGAGTTCACGCTGGGCTGTTCTACGGAGGTCGTTCCGTGGGACCGGCTCGAAATCACGGTCGAGCGCAGGGCCGACGGCCTCCACATCAGCCGCGAAGCCATCACCGATTCCGAGGGCGTCAATGCTCTGTACATCCTCGACCAGCCATCTATCGGCGGGAGTGGATACGCGGGCGTGGTCTACAACAGCTTCTCAAAAAGCGGCGGAAAGCCGCGTGTCACATGCAGCGATCAACTCGCCATTTTCACGCAATTTGGCACCCCGGCCGCCTTCGACGCGAAGCACAACGCCTCCCGCGTCCAAATCCCAGACGTGACTCGCAAGTATGAGCAGTGGCTGGCGTCTATTCTGTTTCTCGACCCGGCGCCCGCCCGCATGCGTGAGTACGCATTCCCGTCCGACCAGCGGCTCCAAGGCGACGGCGCCAACCTGTCAGCCGTCCTCTTCAACCTCTGGGGCGAGGACGCCGACTCCGAGCGCGCGCCGCACGCCCAGAATCGCCAAGACATCCTCCAGTTCATCCAGAGCCTGCCTGAGCAGGACATCTCCGGCCTGTCCTTTCTCCGCGAGCCCCGCGGCGGCGTGATGCTCAAGCTCACCGAGACATTCGGCGGCCACGACCGCGAGTACGACGCGTCGTTGCTGTCCGACGGCACCCTCCGCGTCCTCTCCGTCGCCGCTGCGATGCTGTCGGCGCAGGAAGGCAGCCTCGTCGTCATCGAAGAGATCGACAACGGCGTCCACCCCAGCCGCGCCCGCCACCTGCTCGAGCGCATCCGCTCCATCGCCGAGCGCCGCAACCTCCGTGTCCTGCTCTCGACCCACAACCCGGCCTTGCTGGACGCGCTGCCCGACGAGGCCATCGGCGACGTCGTCTTCTGCTACCGCGCCCCCGAAGACGGGACCAGCCGCCTCGTGCGGCTCGACGAGGTCCCCGACTACCCGGAGCTCATCGCCCAGGGCACGCTCGGCCACCTCAGCACGACCGGCATCCTCGAACGCTTCGTCAAGGCACGCCGCGACCCGTCCGAGCGCCGAGACCGCGCCCGCGCCTGGCTCGCCGAAGTCCGCGGAGCGGCCGCTCCGTGAGCGAAATCGTTCTGCTCGACACGTCCATCTACATGAACGTCCTCGACCTCCCCGGATTGAACCAGCACCGGCTGGCGGTCCTCGACGAGTTCGCTCGCCGCGTCGACGCCGGCGACTATTTCCTCCTGCCGCTCGCCACGGTCTGGGAGACCGGCAACCACATCGCCGGACTCAAGACCGGCGGCCTCCGTCGCCGCTACGCCCAAGCGCTCGCTGACGACGTGGTGCGCGCCATCGACGGCGAGACCCCGTACCGGCCGACCCACTTCCCCACGCGCGAAGAGTTCACCGCGTGGCTGCGCGAATTCCCCGAGTTCGCCCAGCGAGACAAGTCGCCACGACGCACCCGCGCCGGCGTCAGCCTCGCCGACACGTCGCTCATCAAAGAGTGGCAGCGCACTTGCGCGCTTCACGCGATGTCCGGCGTCCTCATCTGGTCGCTCGACGCCGACCTGCAGGGCTACCACCAGCGCCCCAGCCCCCCACGAAGGAAGCCTTGATGACCACCACCCACGACATCGTGGCTCGCCTTTGGAACCTCTGTCACACGCTGCGCGATGACGGGGTGACCTATCACGAGTACGTCACCGAGCTGAGCTACCTGCTCTTCCTCAAGATGGCGCAGGAGACGGGGCAGGAATCGTACATCCCGGCCGGCTGGCGCTGGGCGGATTTGGTGGCGAAGGACGGGGTCGACCAGCTCACGTTCTATCGAGAATTGCTGATTCATCTGGGTGCGGAGGCTGGCGGCCGCGTGCAGGCCATCTACGCCAACGCCAACACCTCGCTGCGCCAGCCCCGCAACCTGGCCAAGCTGGTCGGGGCCATCGACTCCCTCGACTGGTACTCGGCCCGGCACGAGGGCCTCGGCGACATGTACGAGGGGCTGCTCGAGCGCAACGCCAACGAGACCAAGTCCGGCGCGGGGCAGTACTTCACGCCTCGCGTGCTCATCGACGTCATGGTCGACCTGATGAAGCCCCAGGCTGGCGAGGTCGTCAGCGACCCGGCCGCCGGCACCCTGGGCTTCATCACCCGCGCCAGCGCGTTCGTCGCCAAAGCCACCGGCGACCTCTTCGACCTCACCGAAGCCCAGCAGCAGTTCCAACGCCGCGACGCCTTCTACGCGGTCGAGCTTGTCCCCGACACCCGCCGCCTCGCCCTGATGAACGCGCTGCTGCACGACCTCGACTGCGAGATCATCTTGGGCGACACGCTCTCCCCCACCGGCGGCGCGCTCCCGCCCTCGGACCTCATCCTGACCAACCCGCCCTTCGGCACCAAACGCGGCGGCGGCGGCCCGACCCGCGACGACTTCACCTTCCCGACCTCGAACAAACAGCTAGCGTTCCTCCAGCACATCTACCGGAACCTCAAACCCCACGGCCGCGCCGCCGTCGTCCTGCCCGACAACGTGCTCTTCGAGGACGGCGTCG
>JAWKRR010000109.1:0-6609 GCA_041389525.1 Myxococcota bacterium
ACGGAGAAGATTTTCTGCCCCGCGCTCGGCTCGACCGCGGGCTGCATCACGGTGATGGGCCCCGTGCCTGTCGACGCGACAGTCATCTGGCGGCAGCTCGCGGTAGTCGCGTCCGCGAAGTCGAACTCGTGGGAGTGCGAGTACACGACGCTCCAGCTCCCGACGAGCGTGCCGGCGCTCAATGGGATCAGCAGCGGCGCCGCGCTGATGTCTGTGGTCACGCGCAGCACGGCGCTCGGATTCGCGCCCGCCGTCTGGGGCAAGAACCTCACCGAGAAGGTGAGCTCGCTGGCGTTGGGGTTGCCTGGGTCGGGGACCGGTAGCGTCTTGGGCAGCGGCGGCACGTCGAGCAGATTGAACTCGCTGCCCCCGCCGCTGATGTCGATCTTCGTCACGGTGAACGGGGCCGAGGAGGCCGCAGGGTCGTGACCGATGGTGAACTGCTGACTTTCGGGCATCGTCGGCGTCGCGTTGGCAAACCAGAAACTCGCCGGCGAAACGACGGGGACCGGCTTCGGGTCCGGCACGTCGGCCGAGTCTGGCCCGGGCAGGTCAGCGGTCCCGTCCGCGTCTGGAGCGACGTCCGCGTCTGGCGCGACGTCCGCGTCTGGCGCGACGTCCGCGTCGGTGATGTCGGCGGGCACGTCATCCGGCACATCGGATATGACGTCCGCGTCCTTCGGCTGGCACACCGTGTTGACGCAGGCGTGGCCGGCGGGGGGGAACGCGCAGATCTCGGGCTATGATGTGGACCCCGGGCGCTGCGTCACGTCGCGATGCGCGAGCGCTGAATGCGTACGGCGCCGCGGGCGCTGGCGACGGAGCGGATGAGGTCGGCGGTGGTTTGGTCGTAGGTCGCGACGGCCAGCAGCGTGTGCTGCTCCGGCGTGTCGTCCGCCGCCTTGCGCAGCTCTCGGCTTGGGTTCGCGGAGCCCATGAGCAGGCCAAAGAGCGCGGCGTAGATGAAGCCGGCGACGGCGCCCAGCAGGACTCCGGACAGGATGTCGCTGCCGATGAGGCCGAAGGGCCAGACCAGCGCGAGGCCGATGATTGCGCCCGCGACGGCGCCCAACAGCCCCGCGGAGAGCAGGCCGCGCCGCGCCGACGTGTTCGCGGTCGAGAGCGCCTCCATCTCGATTTCGGGTGGGTGGTCGATGAGGTCCACGTCGACGTTCCACTCGGGCGTCGCCGTCAGCTCGTCGCGTAGGTCTTCCGCCGCCGCGTGGGAGGCGAACTCTGCGTAGATGACCTGTTTCATGGTGTGTCTCCGGTCTCGCACCCACCGAGCGCGGGTGCATGCGGATGACTGAAGCAAGCGGAGTGCCAAGTGCGCCCTGGCCCGCTTGCCGACCGGGTTGGAGCCGGTTTGGGCGCTCGATTCAGCCCGACGCCGCGAGGCAGGTTGCCCGGCCTGGGGGCGTATTTCCTCGGTGAGACCTGACGAATCGGCGTTCGAGCCGCGATTTCACGCGCACCTGGAATGGATTCCCCTCAGGTGCTGTTGATGGCCTCTCCGTGCCAGTGCGTCGACCGCGTCCAGTTCGGAAAGGGCGTGAGGTCGCGACCCCGGGGACGAGCACTCGCCCCCCGCGGACTCGACGGGCAGCACGCTGCGGCGCGCCTCCGCCGCGACCACGGAGAGTGACCCGATGAGTGCTTCGCGCGTGTCGGTTGCCGGCCATTCGAGCCGCGTGTCGTTCGCGTTTCTGCCTGAAATCACAGGGACTTTGCTCGCCCTAGTGCTGCCGGCGGCGCTATTCCTGCTCACCACCGAGCTCGCTGAGCGCTCGATGGGTTGGGCGGCGCTGCTCGCCGCAGCCATCGCCGGCGCCATCGTCTTCGCCGGCCTCCCGCGCATCCGTCACCGCCTGCGCCACAGTCCGGCCGCAGCCGCGACCCTCGATGCCTACGACCGGACGATGGTCTACCTGCGCCCGTTCACCGTGTTGCTCGGCCTCGTCGTGCTCTGGGAGGCCTCCTCGGCCGCCCTCGGCATCGACAGCGGCGAGGGCGCCGCCCGCTCCGCCATGCGCGTGATGGCGCTGACAGCCCTGAGCTTGGCCGTGATGGCCGACCTGCTGATCGCCTACGTCATCTTCACGCGCCGCGGCGGCCGCCCCGCCATGCGCACGCTCCAGGCCGTTCTGGGCATCGCCGTCCTCGTCGCCGCCAGCGCGAGCTGGCGCCCGGCCCAAGCCCGGGTCGCGGCAATCGACGACGCGGGCCCCACGCTCTCCTCGGCCGCGGCCACCGTCGCGGTCGGCGAGTTCGTGTCGGTTCTGCTAGTCGCCGCCTGGGTCTGGGCCCTCCCGCGCGAGGCCGCTGGCGTCGCACTGGCCCGCTCAGGCGACCGCTTCGCCGTCAGCCGCGCCGGGCACCTCGCGCTGCACGCCGCCGCCAGCGGGCCGCCCCTCTCGCGAGCGCGCGGCGGTGCGCGCGTCGTGGCCTTCGGCGCCGGTGACGGCCTGGTGCTCACCGACCGCCGCTACGGGATCCTGGCCGTCCACGACGCCACCACCGGCGACCTCGTGCACCGCCTCGCCGACGCCCGCGCCGCGATCGCCGCCGCCGCCACCAGCCACGACGGCCGCCTCGTCGCCGCCGTCGACGAAGACCGCCTCCTCCACGTCTGGGAGGTCGAGAGCGGCCGCCACATCCTCGAGCTTCCCACCGGCTGCGCGCTCGCGACCTCGCTGGCGTTCACCCCCGATGACGCCGAGGTCCGCGTGCTCAACCACGCCGGCCACCTCGTCCAGTGCTCCATCGCCGGCGGCAAGGTCGTCCACCAGGTCGAGCCGCGCCGCTACCTCGCCCAAGCTCACACCCTCAGCCGCACCGCGCTGAGCCCCGACGGCCGCCACTTCGCCGGCGCCCTCGCCGGCCTCGCCGACGCCTCCCGCCCGCTGACCATCTACGCCATCGGCGGCGCGCTCCCGACCCCCACCGTCACCATCGAGGTGCCCGACGTCGTCCGCCTCATCGCCTGGAGCGGAGACAGCCGCCGCGTCGCTACCGGCGCCATGGACCGCCGCGTCTCGGTCTGGGACGCCCGCACGGGTGCCTCACTCAGCGACACGCCGCCGGCCCCCTCCGACTCGCTGGGCGCCATCGCCCTGAACCACGACGGCACGCGCCTCGCGGTCGCAGGTCGCGGGCCGGTCCGCTTCGTGAACGTGTAGCGGCCGGCGGGATCCGCAAAGATCCTGCTACGGACTGACGAATCGGAGGTGCCTGGGTCGGCCAGGCCCTCCGATTCTCGTCGTTCTACCGCCCGATTATCGGGCGCGGCCGGGGCTGGTCCGGCGGCACCGGCGACGTCACGCGCCGCGTCTCCCACCGGATCTTCACGTCCAGGTCCGCGATGTCGTCCTCGCCGCCGTCGGTCTCGAAGCGCCGCGTCTCGCGCTGCCCGTAGGCCACCAAACGCACGTTCCCGTTGGTCTTCCGCAAGGCGTCCACCGCGTGCACCACCCGGACTCGGTACCGGCCAAGTTCCCACAGCGGCGTCCCCACACTGCGCTCGCGCTCGGCGTCATCGCCGCCCGCCAGCAGCTTGTTCTCGCCGCCGAGCCGGCTGAGCACGCGCCCCTTCGGCGTGATGATCACCACCTCGACCGGGTCGCCCTCGTCCCAGCTCACCGTCGCCACCAGCGAGCCGCCGACCCGCGCCTTCCCCTCGCGCTGCTCGAGCGCCCGCTCTGCATTCCGCCGGTCCCGCTCGCTCAGCCCGGCGAGGTGCCGCTCCCGCGAGCCCCCGCACCGAATCGCCGCGACCTGCCGCTCCTCATCCTCGGCCTGCACCAGCGCCAAGCTCATCGCGTGCGCGCACGCCGTGTCCGAGTCGCCCAGCGCCCGCCACGCCGCCTCCAGCCGCCCATGGACCTCCGCGCTGCTCGGGTCCAGGTCCACCGCGCTCTCAAGCCACTGCAACGCCCGCGCGAAATCCCCCCGCACCGTCGCCACGTCCGCCATCGCCAGCAGCGCGCCCGCGTCGAGCCGGTCCTTGTCCAGCCACGCTCGCCCCAGCGCCTCCGCCGCGTCCAACTGCCCCAGCCGGATCTGCCATCGCAGCAGCGCCTCCGTGCGCTCCCGGCTGTCCGGCCGCTCCGCCAGCGCCGCCTCCCGCTTGGCCAGCTCGGCGAAGTCCCGCTCGCGCGCCTCCCGCGGCCTCGCGAACGTCGCCTCCCGCACCGCCTTCCGCACCACCCTCACGAAGTGCCCGCCCTCGGGCGGCCGCGGCGCACCCGGCTTCGGCGTCGGCTGCACCCGCGCCCCCCTGCTGGCCTCCGCGAGGTCCTTGAGGCCGCCGCCCGAACCGCTGGCCCCGCCGGCCGCCTTGATCGACGCCTGAATCGTCGGCTCCGCTGCGCCCAGCGCCTCCGACTTCATGCCCTTCGCCTCGCTCTCCGCCGCCAACCGAGGCGCGTTCTCATCCTCCGACGACGCGCTCTCCGCCGCCTCATCGCCAGTCCACTCCACATCCGGCCGCGTCGCCTCGACGCCAAAAGCCCGCGCCATCGCCTCGCTCTCCAAGACCAGCAGGCTGGTGTGCCGGCTCAGCACATGAAACCGCGTCGACAGCGCCACGATGGCGTCCCGCTGCCCCTCGCTGTCGGTCTGCTCCAGGTCGTCGATGCGCCGCTCGGCCCACATCCGCGGCAGGAACGCGTTCCCGGCCGCCCCCTCGGGCCGCAGGTTCACAGTGAACCGCGACTCATACGGGTCACCCGCCACCCGCCCGCTCAGGATCACCGCGCCCGAGACGGGCCCGCCCATCCGCGCCGTCACGAAGAGTTCATCGCCCGGCCACACCACGCCCAGCTCCGCCGGCGCCACCTCGCGCACGCCCTCCGGCAAGGCCAGCCGCGCATCGCGCAGCGGCTCCGCGAACTGCCGGTCCACGGTCTTCCAGACCGCCGCGCCCACAGAATCCCCAGGCCGCATCGGGATAAACGCGCCATCCGTCGCTCGCGTCATCGCCCGCAGCACCACGTCGTCGACCTCACCGCCAAGGCTCACGGCCGTCAGCCGCGCCGCCCCCAGCGCCTCCCGCGTCCGCGCCGCCAAGTGCGACGGGTCCAGCTCGCCAAGGCTCGCGATCCCGTCGCCCAGGTAGAGCACCCGCCCCCGCGTCACCGGCCCGCCGCCCGCCCGCAGCGCCCGCCCAGCCGCGGCCACCGCCTCCTCCAGCCGCGTCGAACCGAGGGCCTCCAGCTCCGAGATCTCGCCCGCCAGCGCGTCCGCGAGCTCAGGCGTGGCCGCGCGAAATCCCTCGCCCAACGCCGCGCAGCTCGTCCCGCAGGCCAGCACCTGCACGCGGCTCTCCTCGCCCAGCCCGCGCACCACCCCCGCCGTGAACTCCGCCGCGCGCCCCAGCCGCAGCGCCTGCGTGCTGTACGAGCGGTCCACGATGACCACCAAATCCACCGGCGCGTCCGACCCGCGCGGCGGCAAGGGCGGCTGCAACGCGAAGAGCGCAAAGGCCTCCTCCTGCTCGGCCTCGCGATACGTCGTCGTGCGCAGCTCGTCGGTCGGCGCCTCGTCCGGCACGTCCAGCACGATGTCGCCCACGGGCGCGAAGTTCTCGAGCGAGGTCGTCAGCACCAAGCTGCCATCCGCGCGCGTGGCCTCGAGCGGGTAGGGCGTCGCCCGCACGTTCGCCTTGGGGCTCAGCCCGCCCACGCGCGCCTCGAAGCGAAATCGGTCCGCCCGCGCCTTGCCCGCCGCGTCCGCCGCCAGCGGCAGCACATAGCGCCGCCCGCCCGGAGCCGCCTGCAGCGTCTCGGTGTACGCGATGCGCACGCGCCGCTCACCCCGCGCCGGGATCGGGAAGATGCGCAGCGAGAACTGGTTGCCCTGCTTCCACTGCAGCAGCGCCGGGTCGCGCCACGGGCCGGGCACCCAGATCCACTCCTCCTTCGTGACGCGCTTTTTCTTAGGTGTGGCCTGACGAATCACGCCGCGCCAGATCTTCTCGCCGCGCTTCCGCTCGACGATGGCGCCCCGCTCCCAGGTGCCGTCCACGAGCAGCTCCAGCGCCGCGATCCGCGCTCCCTGCGGCAGCGGAAACGTGTAGGTCCCCTCGAGCGTATCGGCGCTCTCGTTCTTGAACGCCTCCTCGATGGTCGTGCGCGCCACCGCGCCCTGAATCCGCACGTCCACCCGGTGGTCGGTCAGCCGCAGCGCCTCCTCGGTGTCGTTCTTCGCCCCCGGCTTGCGCGCCCGCAGCGACCCCAGCCCGCTCGGGTCGCCAAGCGCGCTCTCGTCGCGGTCCTCGGCCCAGGCCACCGACGCCGCCAGATTCGCCGCCGGCTTCAGGACCGGCGCCAGCCCAGGCACCAGCAGCGCCTCGGCGCCAGCCCCCACCGCCCGCGTCTTGCCGGCCGACTTCGCGTTCACCGTGCCGTCCAGCACCCCCACCACCGACAGCGTGGGCGTCGCGTAAAGCTCCACCCGAGTGCCCGTGACCTCCACCTCTCCGGCCGGCAAATCCAGGCGCAGGGCCGGCAAGTCCTCGCGGTGGGCGGCCTCGAGCAGCGCCTCACCCGACTCCACGCGCACCGCCCGCGGTGCGTCATCGCGCAGAATCACGCGCGAGCTGTGGTTGAC
>JAWKRR010000110.1:0-6447 GCA_041389525.1 Myxococcota bacterium
GGGGTTCTCGGCGCGGGCGATGCGGATGGCCTCGAGCACGTCGTCGACGGGGACGCCCGCGTGGGTCGCGCCGTCCTGGCCCACACCGCAGAAGCGGCAGCGGTCGAGGTCGGTCAGGAACGCGCAGCGGTTGGTCGGCGACAGCGCGAGGTAGGGCCCGTGCACGGTGCCGATGCGGCCGTAGGGGATGCCGGTCGACGTGCTGTGCTTGAAAAAGCTTGATGGTTTGCGGACTTCGACGCGACAAGTCAAGGTCGGGTCTTCGTCGGCGCGGATGGTGAACGCGTCGTCCACGCACTCCAGCGCGTAGGGCGTGGTGGCCATCAGGCCGCCGATGATCGGGACCGAGGCCCAGGTGCCACCGGGCAGGACGAGGTCGACGTCGCCGGCGCTGCCGAAGAGCGCATGGCCGGTCACGCCGTAGTCCCCGTTGAGCCGGTCGCGCACGTTCTTGGGCACGCGCAGCCCGCGCATCATCAGCTCGAGCTTCAGCAAGCCCGGGTTCGCCAGGATCTGCGCGTAGACGCTCACCCGGTCTCCTTGCTGCCGCGGATGTCGCCCTCGCGGTGCGACTCCACGAAGACCGCGCTGGCGTCGTCGAAGCGGAAGCTGCGGTAGCCGCGGACGCCGTCGGGGTGCGCGTTCAGCACGACGTACTCGACGCCCGGGTAGCGCGGCTCCAGCGGGTCCTCTTCGTCGAAACGCGGCGCCAGCGCCTGCTCGATGTCCTCTTGGGAGAAGTAGGCGCCGAACCCGCAGTGGCTGTGGAAGATCGCGACCAGGCGGCGCCCGGCGCGCTCCTGCTCCATGATCTTCAGCGGGTTCAGGATGTACGCGATCTCGGCCGTGCGTGGGTACGTCTCAGGGTCGAGGCCGTGGTACTTGTCGGCGAGATTTTCCAGCAGCAGGGCCTGCCCGCCGTCGTCGCCCTCGAGCAGCAACCCGCAGCACTCGCGCGGGAACCAGGCCATCGCGTGGGCGTCGACCTGGGCGCGAATGGCCGGGTCTCTCAGGACGTCGTGGGCGCTCAGCATGACTGCCACCCCATGGCCACGTCGGGGAGGTTCCACTCGGGGCGCGGTCCGGCGCCGGAGAGCTCGACCAGGGCCGAGAGGGCGGCCATGGAGCCGACCAAGCGGGTGTCCGGCGCGGCCTCAGCGAGGGTGAGGTCGGCGGGGCCCTCCGTGACCACCGCCACGTCCGGATTCAGCGCGGCGAGGCGGGCCGCCAGCCTCTCGGCGAGCCCGGGCGTCAACACGAGGCGCCCCACGCCGGCCGCGGCGAGGTAGGTCGCGGCCTCTTCCGCCGCCAGCCCTTCGCCCAACAGACGCACCCCGGCCGCGAGCAGCCGCTCCTGCCCCGCGCGGCCGACGCCGGCGAGCAGGAGGTGCCGCGCATAACGCGCGACCTGCGTGGGCTCGAGCGCCATCGGGCTACTTGCCGCCAGCGATGGCCGGTACGATCTGAAGCTCTGCGCCCTCAGCGAGCGGCGTCTCCAGGTTGTCCAGGAAGCGGATGTCCTCCTGGTTGGCGTAGACGTTGATGAAGCGGCGCAGGTTGCCCGCCTCGTCGCAGATCTTCGCCTTGATGCCGGGGTGCGCGGACTCCAGCCCGTCGAGGGCCGCGCGGACGTTGCCCGCGTCGACCGAGACGGCGTCGTTGCCGCCTGCGAACTTGCGCAGCGAGGTCGGGATCTTGATGGTCACGGCCATCGGACACTCCTTCGAGAGAGGACAGGGACAGGGTGGCGGGCTCAGGCGCCCGAGTGCGAATGCTGCGTTGCGGTGTGTTGCGAGGTCGGGCTCGCACAGGCGATGCAGCGGTCATTGGGTGGTACGGCGATGCGTCGCACACGGCCGCGCAGGCCGTCCACGGTCGTCACGGCCCCGGTCTGCGAGGCCGGAGCCGCCAGCAACGCCAGCGCGACCTGCGCCTGGAGGTGCCCGACCACGCCGGCCATGGCGCCAAGCACGCCCGCGCTGCCGCAAGTCGCGACCTCATCGGCGGCGGGGACGTCCTCGAACAGGCAGCGCCAGCAGCCCCGATGGCCGGGGGCGACCGCCAGGACGAGGCCCTCGAAGCGGATGACGCCGCCGAGCACGGCCGGCACGCCCAACCCGAGGGCGCGATCGTTGAGGACGAAGCCGAACGCGGGGTCGTCGGTGCCGTCGACGGCGATGTCCACGCCCGCGAGCAGACCGTCCAGGTTCAGCGCGGTCAGGCGCGCCGAGCGCGTGCTGATGCGCAGGTCGGGAAAGAGCGCGCGCAGCCTGTCGCGGGCGGCCTCGACCTTGGGTCTGCCGAGGTCGGCCGTGCTGAAGAGCACCTGGCGCTGCAGGTTGGACGGCTCGACGCGATCGTCGTCGACCAGCACCAGATGGCCCACGCCGGCCTCGGCGAGCGCGAGCGCCACCGGGCAACCCAGCCCGCCCACACCTACGACCAGGGCCGTCTTGTCACCGAGTGTCGCCAACCAATTCTCCCGACGCGGCGCGCGCTGAACGAGCCCTTCCGACCTCGATCAGTAACTAATGTTGACATTGTAAGTCAACAATCTCCGGTTTAGCTCGCCGCAGGGTCGCGAGCGGGGCCATCGCCCGCGCCCATCAATGCTTTGAGGTCGCCGCCTTCAGCTTGTCCTCGAGCTGGTCGTGCTCGACCATGTAGCCGTCGAGGAAGATCGAGGGCGTCCCGTCCACCTTGGCAGCATCGGCCTCGATCTCGTCACGCTTGAGGATGGCGTCGAGCTCCGGGTCGTTCACGTCGGCTTCAAAGCGCTTCATGTCCACGCCGACCTGCTTGGCCAGCTCGGCGATCACGTTGTCGCTGAGGCGATCCTGGTTCTCAAAGAGCGCGTCGGACATCTCCCAGAAGAGGCCCTGGCGATGGGCGGCCAGGGCTGCCCGCGCCGCCGCCAGCGCGTACTTGTGGTGCGCGGTGAGGGGCAGCTGCTTCACGTAGACCACCGCGCCGTACTTCTTCGCGGTCTTCTTCAGCGGCCCGAAGGTCTGCTTGCAGAAGGGGCACTCGTAGTCGAGGAACTCGACGATGACGTGCTCAGCCTTGGGGTCGCCGATATGGGGCACGCCCTCCAACTGGAAGGTGGCCTTCGAGGTGGTCCGAGCCAGCTCTTTCATCAGCTCACGGGCGATGAGCCGCTTCGACAGCCCCTTCTGGACCTGCGTGACCGCGAAGGCGCCTAGCGAGATGGCGCGCTCGCACGGCTTCTCGGCCTCCAGCGCCTCCATGAAGCTCTTGGGCTCGCCGCAGGGATCGAACTGCTCGCGCAGCACCTCGGCGAGCACCTTCTTCTCGTCGTTGTCGAGGTCGGAGACGTCCAGCACCTTCGGCAGCACGACGCCGGACGCGGCGGGCGCCGGCTTGTCGGCCGCGACCTCGGTCTTCGCAGGCGCCGGCTCGCTCTTCGCGGGGGCTGTGTCCTCCGTCTCGGCGTGCCCGGCCTGGTCGCGCCGAGCGCTTTGACAGACACATTGGGTCAACGTACAGAGGACCAGCGCCAGCACGGCCAGCCAAATCGAGCGGCCGCTCCGTCGCGCGGGGCGAGTAGAAAACGCATTCATTCGAGCCTGCTCCGCCTCCGATTGGGGGAGTTCTCGTAGCACAGCCCGGCCACCCATGCCACAGAAGGACAGTCCTGGCCTCTCTCGCGCCTTCATCGCGCTGGGGGCCAATTTGGGCGACCGCGAGACCAGCTTGCGGCGCGCGCTCACGTGGCTCGCGGCCACGCCGGGCGTCGAGGTCGAGGCCGTTTCGACCTTTCACCACACGGCCCCCGTCGGTCCGCCCCAGCCCGCCTACCTCAACGCGGTCGCGCGGCTGCGCACCGAGCTCAGCCCGCGCGCGCTGCTCGACGTGCTGCGCTCGCTGGAGACCGCGGCCGGCCGCCGCCGCGGCGAGGTCTGGGGCCCGCGCACCCTCGACCTCGACCTGCTGGTCTTCGACCACGTCGTGCTGAACACGCCCGACCTCGTCCTGCCACACCCGCGCATGGCCCAGCGCCGCTTCGTCCTCGCGCCCCTGTGCGAGCTGAACCCGCAGCTCCTCCACCCGGTACTCCACCGCAAGATGGTGGGGCTGCTGCGCGAGCTCAACGAGTGAGCCCCCTCGGCCGCCGCGTCCTGGTCGGCCTCCTCGCCGGTCTCGCCGTCACCATCGGCCTGATGGTGTGGTCGGACGCCCGCAAGCTCGCCCTCGCCGCCGCCACCTTCGATCTCCGCATGCTCGCCCCCGTGCTCGCCCTGTCGCTGCTGGGCTACGCGGTGCGCTGGGCGAAGTGGGAGATCTACCTCGCCCGCCTGGACCTTCGCCTCGCGCGCGGCGAGAGCGTCCTGTGTTTCCTCGCCGGGATGGTGATGAGCATCACCCCGGGCAAGGTCGGCGAGGTGCTCAAGAGCTTCCTCATCCGCGAGTCGCGCGGCGTCTCGGTCGCCCGCACCGCGCCCATCGTCATCGCCGAGCGCACCACCGACCTCATCGCGCTGCTCTGCCTCGCGACTTGGGGCGCGGCGACTCTGGACTACGGCGCCCCCGTCATCGTCGCCGGCGGGCTGCTCGTCGTCGCCCTCGTCACGCTGCTCTCCTGGCCAGCCGCGGGCGCCATGGCCGTGCGCGCCGTCGCCCGCGTCAAGCTGGTCAGCGGCCTCGCCCCGCGCCTCGACGAGGCCCGCGTGTCGATGAACCAGCTCATGGGCCCGCGCCTGCTCTTCGGCACCAGCGCCCTCTCGCTGCTGGCGTGGGGCGCAGAGGCCCTGGGCACCTGGCTGGTCCTCGCCGCCTTCCCGGACACGACGGCCACCTTCGGCGACGCGACCTTCGTCTACGCCTTCGCCACCCTCGCCGGCGCGCTGTCCATGCTGCCCGGCGGCGTGCTCGCGACCGAGGGCTCGATGATCGCGCTGCTCTCGGGCGTGCTCGCCGTGGTCCCCACCGAGCAGGTCGCGACCGCGGCCACGCTGCTGGTCCGCTTCACCACCCTGTGGCTCGGCGTCCTGATGGGCGCCGTCGCGCTGGCTCTTTTCCGCAGGCGCTACCTCACAAAAAGCGAAGGCCGGGACCCGCATTCGGACCCCGGCCCCGCGCCGGACTCGCTATTCCCGCCGGAGTTCTAGAACGCCGCGCAGTAGCCGTACGCGTCGCAGTACGATCCACCCGGGCAGTCCCAGTCCGTGTAGCAGGTCGCGATGTCCAGGCAGTAGCCGTCGTCGCAGACCTGGTCGAAGCCGCACTGCGAGTCAGAGTAGCACTCCGGCTCCTCGTAGCACGCGCCGTCGCCGCCGCAGTAGGTGCCGTAAGGGCACTGGCTGTCGGTGTAGCAGCCGCCCCAGGCCTCGCACAGCCCGTCGTTCGAGCAGTAGTCGCTCGGCGCGCAGTCGAAGTCGTCGTAGCAGAGGTCGCCCACCCAGCACGCGCCGTCGGTGGCGCAGTAGGTGCCGGCGGGGCACTGGCTCTGGCTGGTGCAGCCGGGCAGGTACTCGCAGGTGCCGTAGCTCGAGCAGTACGCGTCATAGCCGCACTGGCTGTCCGACGTGCACTCCGGGATCGCGTAGCAAGCGTAGTCCGAGCCGCAATAAGCGCCGTACCCGCAGTGCGCGTCCTTGGTGCACTCGACCTCCTGATAGCAGGCGCCGTCGGCCGCGCAGTAGAAGCCTGACGCGCAGTCGTAGTCGCTGTGGCAATACGACGTGGTGGGCGGCGGTGGCGGGTAGTAGGGGTACTCGGTGAACTCGCAGCCGGCGAGGCTCGCGGTGACAGCGAGGGCGGCGGCAAAGGCGATGCGGGTGGTGGGGCTGGTCATATCGGAACTCCCTCGCTCAGCGGCGGGCCGGGATACGTGGGCTCCGACGCGACCTGTCTGGGGATCTTCAAACTCGTGATCGTCTTGGGACAGCGGAGCCGGCGATCTGGTAGGCTTCACCAAGGTTTTCGGGGAGGTGTGCCCTTGCGCAGCGTGGGTCGGGTAGGTCGCGTCGCGGCGCTGCTTTTCCTGGGCGTGTGGGCCGCGTGCCTGCCGGCGCCGGACTCCGCACCCGGGCCTGTGGAGACGGTGCAGGCGCTGCACGCCGCCGTGGAGCGGGGTGACCTGGCGGCGGCGCGCGCGCTCTACGACTTCACGGGGCGCTACGAGGAGGTGCTCGGCGACCTGTGGCGGGACGCGAGCGACGCGGACCGATCGCGGGCGCTCGAGGTGGCCGCGGACCTCTTCGACGCCTCGACCCGGGCGACGTGGAACGCGTACGTCGTCGGGAAGCGGCTGGTGTTGACGGTGCGCGAGCTGGGGCCCGACGAGGTGTGGGTCAACGCGAGCGCTGAGCCCGCCCCCGGGAAGACGGCGCTTCAGACTTTCGCGTGGCGGTACCGTCTCAAGCACGATGGGGCGAGCTGGCGCGTGGTCCAGCGCGAGGCGGTGACCGATGGCGTCAGCACCGA
>JAWKRR010000111.1:0-5647 GCA_041389525.1 Myxococcota bacterium
AAAACGCCGGCCGATGAGGCGGCAGCGACGGCCGAAGAGCGAGCGGAGATCCTCGGGGTGAGCCGTCGTCGCGATGTCGAAGTCCTTGGGCTCGCGCCCAAGCAACGCGTCACGAACGCAGCCACCCACGAGGTAGGCGATGAAGCCGGCCTCTTGGAGGCGGCCGACGACCGCGACGGCGTCGGCGTCGAGGAACTGAGCGGGAATGGTCGTCGAATCCAAAGAGACTCCCGGACGCGTCGTCGCGTCGCGGTCGCTTTTCAGCGGCCAATACTGCGTGTGCGAGCCGACGGGCGCAGGCCTTGGCGCTGCGCGCGCTCAGGCTGCAGCAGCACTGCCACCGGCCCAGCGCTCGAGGATGGCGCGGACGTCAGCGGCGTCGCTTCCCAACTGCAGAAAGAGCATGTCGAGAATGCCGAGCAGCTCGCGGGTCTCGCTGGAGTCCTGCATGCGGCCGTGAATCGAGCCCTGCTCCGCGTAGCAGCGCGCGGGAGAGATTCCAGCGAAGGGCTTGTACGCGTTCTGGACCCAGCCGGGCTGTCCCTCGAGCGTGCTCGCCATGACCAGGGCCCGAACGGTCGGGCTGGTGACCATGTCGTGGTAGCCGTTCCGCCGTAGCTCGCCGATCTGGAACATGTCATCGCCGCGTTGGGCGATCCGGCGTCCGCCCTCAGAGGCGAACACGCGGCCGTCGACGTGATAAGCGAACTCGCCAAGGCCGTCCGCTGCGGGCGAGCGGTGCCGTCCGGCGTCGTCCGCGTCGCCATCGACGATCCGCGCCAGCAAGAGGCTCGCCGTCTTCTCCGCGACGGGCCGGCCCTCGCGCTCGTGCTGCAGCATCCGCGCGACCGCGCGCTCGTATCCGCCCAGCCACTCATCGGCGCTGTAGCCTCGGCCGCGCTCGTCTTCGTCCAGCAGGGGGTAGCTCGGAGGGGAGGTCAGCTCCACGCTGCGGCAGCCCAGCTGCACCGCGAGGTCGGCGATAGCCTCGGTGTCGCCCAGCTGCTCCGCGCTCACTCGCGCGACCAGCTCCACATGATGGGTGGCAGCGGAGTACCCGATCTCGGCCCACGCCGCGTTCAGTCGAAGGATGGCGGCTCGTGCGGGTGAGGTATCCTCGCGGAGCAGCGAGTCGGTGAGCAGGACCCGCACTCGGACGTCGTGCTTGACCATCCAGGCGGTCTCGGCCTCGTCCGCGTTGAGCAGGTCGGTCTCGATGACCGCGCGGAACTCCTTGCGCGCGAGGCGATTCTTCTCGCTCGCATACTCGACCACGCGGTGGGCGACCTGGCGATTGAGCAGCGGTTCACCGCCCCCGACCACCAGCGTGACGCGAGGGCTGGTCGTCATGAACGCGCAGTCCACGGCGCGCTCCGCGGTCTCAAGCGGCATGTCCTCGCCGTCGTCCCGGGACGTCGTCTCGCGGGTCGTGACCGCGATGACGTGCCGCTCCGGCCCGTGCTGCAAGAAGCCGTGCCGGCGCCGGTAGACGGCGACCGCGTCGTCGAGCGCGATCTCGCCGTGAATGAACCGCTTCTCGAGCAGCCGGCCGTACAGGGCCGAATCGCGGGCCAGCGTCCCCTCGACGAAGGCGCGGAACTCGTCCGGGCTCAGGAAAAGCCAGTCGCCAAAGTCGTTCGTGATCAGATAGCGCCCGCCGAGCGCGCGGTAGCGGAATGGTCCGGCAAGCGACTCATCGACATCCGTGACGCCTGCGGCGTGCATCTAGTCGGTCCCCTGCGCGCCCTGGCGCACTCGCTGGATCGTCTCGGCCAGCGCGTAGTTGGCGAACTCCGATGCCAGCGTCTCGGCGCCGAACTCTTCATCCGCGCCGTCGAAGGTCACAATCCACTCTTCGTCGCTGCGCTCCAACGCCAGGGTGGCGAAGTCGGCGTAGGCCTCCATCGCGTCCTGAATCGCAGCGAGTTTGTAGAGCTTCTTCGGGAAGGTCCGTGCCGCCGCCGCAGACATCTATTGCTCTCCGGACGGCTTGAAGCCGCCGCTGTCGCCCGGTCCGGCCACGCGCTCGGCGTCAGGGCCCGGTTGCGCGGGCGCGGAGCCGCGCTTCTTGAAGCGCTCCTCCCACGGCACCGCGATGCCGAGCGGGTCGTCGAGGAAGTCGAGGTCGTCGTCGTCCTCGTCGTCTTCGAAGGCCGAGGGCACCATCGCGCCCGTGGCGCCAGCCAACGCCTGGGACACGATGGTCTCCAGGATGTTCTGGTTTTCCTTGGTGATGCGCCGCCGCAGGGCCTGGCTGAGCAGCTCGTTGCTGAACTCACCGGCCAACGCGCGGAGAGCCGCTTCGTCGCGTCCGTCCTTGGTCGCTATCTCGACCGTGACGTTGTCGCCGGACTTGCCCAGCAGCACGTACGCGCGGTCGATGAAGATGTAGGACGCGCCGTAGATGACCTCGAGAGGATAAATCCCCTTGTCGAGGCTCAGTACGAGCTTGCCGTCCTTGGCAGTCAAGATGTCGGGCGCCGTCATTCGCGTCATCTCCCCAGCGTGTTCGAGGCGTTGCAGGGGCCCCCGCCTCCGCAGTCCTCGCCAGCTGTCCAAGGAACCTGCGGGAAGCTAGCACCGGGCTTCCAAGCCTGTCAACGCTGGGCTGGACGCGGCTTCGCCCTTGCCGTCAGTGGGCTAAAGCGCCCAAGCTGGGGTGATGGAACCCAGCCACCTCGAGATGCTGCGGCGACAGAGCGGCCTCGCCCTCAATCGCGATGGAGCCTTTATTTACAGGGGTGCGCTGGTCGACAACCCGCGCGTCCAGGCGTTGTTTCATCAAGGGCTGGCGGTGCGCCCTGACGGTGACGTGACGCTGACGGTTGGGGCCCAGTGGGCCTACGTGGCGTGCGAGGGCGTGGCCCTCTTCGTCGACGGCTTGGAGGCGGAGTCGGGTGCGTTGGTGCTTCGCCTACGCGGTCGCACGCCGGTCCGCTGCAGCGAGCCGCACATCGCCTTCGGGCCCGACGACCGCGTCTACGTCTGGAGCGCGCGGGACTCGCTTCCGGCCATCCTGACGCGGGCGTGCCACGGGAGGTTGGTCGAGCAGATCGATGCAGGGTCCGACGACGTCCCCCGGCTGCGCCTGGGCGAAATCACGCTGCCTGTCGCGTCGCTGCTGCGCGCGCCCGGGCCCGCCGACGGCTTCGATGCGATGGAGGTCGTCTAAGCGGGCGGGGCGCAGGTCCTAGAGCTGGCTTTCCAGCGCCCGCCGCGCTTCTTCCTTGGCCTTCGCGCGCTCTTGGATCGCCCGCTCTTCGGCGCGCCGTTCGGCGTAGCGGCCGCTGAGGACGTCGAGGCGCTCGCGCGCGAGGTCGCGCAGCTTGTTGGGCTGGGTGGAGCCGGCCGTCAGGTCCATCACCTTCTGGTAGGCCTCCTCGGCCTCGAGCCGGAGGTGCTCGTTAATGTCCACGGCTCGCGTGTGGTACAGCGACTCCGGCTGGACCCGAGTCACCATCAGGGTGTCCGGGGCGCTGCCCACCTGGTCGAGGTACGCCGCCATGGCCTCGCTGAGCTCCCCGAGCTTCAGCGCGGCGAAGGTGCGGCGCGGCGACCGGTTGAAGTCGAGCAGGGTCTCCAGCAGCGCGACGTGGCGCTCGTAGCGGGCCAGCTCGCGCCGCACGACGGCGGCTGGCACGCGGCCCTGCGCGTTGGGGAGGATCTTGTCCCACACCGCGTCCAAGGCGCCGTAGACGGCCTCCGGAGCCTTGGTGCAGTTGGGCTCGAGCTTCGCGATGCGCTGCAGTTCGCGGTGGGCCGCGGCGGGGTTGAAACGCTCGCTCGCCGCATACCGCGCCGCGGCCTTCTCGCAACGCACGAGCACGACGACCGGCCGCGGCGGGGGCGTCGCCTTCGCGGGCTGGGGGGCGGGTTTCGCGGGCTGGGCCGCCGGCGCCGCGGGCTGCGGGGCGGGCTTGGCAGGCTGCACCGCCGGCTTCGCGGGCTGGGGGGCGGGCTTGGCAGGCTGTGCCGCCGGCTTGGCAGGCTGTGGCGCGGGGCGGACCGCTCGTGCGGGCTGGGCGGCCGGCTTCGTCGCGGGTTCGGCCGCGGTCGCGGAGGTCGCCGGGACGCTGAGTAGCGCGATGGCGCCTAGTCGCAAGGCCCAGGATCGCGCGCTCAGGATTCGGGTCTGTGACGACATCGCTAACCTCTCCGCGTCTCAGGGCTGCCAGTCCGCGCCGTGGTGAGGGCCGCGGAGGAGGGGCTCCGGGGCTGGGCGGACCGACGTCCGAACGTCGGTCGTTCGAGAAGAAGAATCTCCCTCCGATCTACGGCCGGACGGGCGCAGCGTAACACTCGACGGCCACGAGAGGGCGGCGTCGGCGGCTTGCGGTCGATCGGCAGCGGCGCGCGCGGCCCTGGGTGGAAATCGACGCGGTCTATCCTTATAGTCGGCGTTCGTTTCCCCCCGCGTCCGGGACCGGCTGGTCTCGGGCCCACGACCCATCCGGGGCGCGGTAGCCGCCACTCGCCCGGCTGTGGAGTCTCTCTCATGCGCCGATCTGCGCTCCTACATCTCGCGACCCTGTGCTTTGTCGGTGCTGCGTCGCACACGGCGATCGCCGCCGAGCCAGGGGCGACCGCGGCGAGGCTCAGCGACGGCTGCGCGTGGCTCGGTAGCGCCGATGCGCGGGAGGCTGGGAAGGATGGGGTGCTGGGCGATATCCTCCAGGCCCTCCGCGACCAGTGCAACGTGGAGCTCCCCAAGTCGAAAGCGCCGGGATGGACCCCCACGCCGGCGCACGCCGCGCTCATCGAGGAGTTGGAGGCGCTGCGGGCCGGATTGACCGACTCCATCGAGCCCGCGGCCCGACCAGCGCCCGCTCAAACGCCCGCCCAAGCCCCAGCCCCCGCTCAGCCGCCAGCCCCCCCCGCGGCCGCCGAACCCGCGAAAGCTCAGTCGCCGCCTGTCGAAAGCGCCCCTGCGCGCGACCCGGATGCGCCGCTGACCGGCACTTGGCACATGCCCCCGCAGAAGACCATCGACGCCTACGTGAAGCGCCGGCTCGAGCTGACTCAGGACGGTGAGCGCGTCGTCGGGCGCGTCTTCGAGGAGACCTGGTTCAAGGCGCCGGCGGCCTGGGTCGACACGAGCTGCGGTGGCAAGCAGATCTTTCGCATGGTCACCGCCGCACCCGTCTCCGGGAAGATATCGGGTGCCGACGTGACGTTTCGCCGCGAGCGGCCGGCGGTCGTGAGCTGCACCTGCGGCGCGCGCTGCATCCCTGAGAAGCGGCGCCGCGGCTACGCCCTGGAGTTGGTTGAGGCGGGCGACGCGCTCCGCGATGGCGACACCATCTACGTTCGCGAGGGGGCGTCGCTTCGGGGCGTGGCGGCCGGCGGTGAGCCGCGAGCGGCCGCGCGAGTCGGGGACCCCGGCGACCTCTCTGGCGACTGGGAGAGCCAGCCATACGGGCGCGGCGGGGCGGAGGTCGTGACCCAGCTGTCGCTCACCATCGACGGCAAGCACGTCACGGGGACGCTGAGCGAGCATGTCTCCCAGGCCTTGCCGCTGGAGAGCTGGCGCGACCGATTCTGCAATGGCGCCGAGCGCTTCGAGTTCGTGGAAGTGCACGACGTCGACGGCACCCAGAGCGACTCGAGCCTCGCGTTGCGCTTCAAGGCGGGACGCATCCTGAGCTGC
>JAWKRR010000112.1:0-5080 GCA_041389525.1 Myxococcota bacterium
AGACATCAGCACTGACGCAGACACCAGCGCTGACGCAGACGCCGCGAATGACTCGCTCGCAGACGCAGACGTGCCCGAGCCTAGCTGCCCCGTGTACCACAAGCTGTGCGGCGGCATCTGCGTGAATACCACCGTCAACCCCCTGCATTGCGGCGCGTGCGACGAGGCCTGCGACCCGGGCCAGGTCTGCTCGGGCGGCACCTGCTCGAGCGAATGCCTCCCCGGCTTGCTCGCCTGCGGCCAGACCTGCGTCGACCCCCTCACCGACCCGGCGTACTGCGGCGGCTGCAGCACCATCTGCGAGGTCGGAGAGGGCTGCGTCAACGGTTCGTGCAAGCCCGCGATCCCGGTCGGTCCCGGCCCCGCCAACTGTGACGGTTTCGGCCCGCCCATCGTCGTGCCCACACCCGGCGGCGACGTCTGCCTGTCCGAGACCGCGCAGGTCTCGTTCACTTGGGGTCTCTGCTCCTGCGCGGAGGTCGCACTGTCGAACCAGATCACCACCGACGCCTACGACAGCACCCAAGGCGGCTACGCGCCCGGTGGCGTGGGCGGCGGCGTGGGAGTACGCGGCAAGTTCAGCACCAGCAACAAAGTCGCCATCGGCGGCACGCTGTGGGTGTCCGGTTCCGGCGGCGCGCAGCTCGGCAACACCAACGACATCGCGGTGAACCTCCACGTGGGCGGCCCGCTGGCGACCGGAGGCGCCTCAACGGTCGGCGGCGACGCCTGGGTGGTGGGCACGGTGACCGCGAATCAGTCGCTAGCGATCCAGGGCACGCTGCACCACACCCAAGCCGCGGCCATCAACGGCCCCGTGACCCACGGCGCGTTGGTGAAAGAGGCGGTCTCCGTCGCCTCGCCCTGTCCCTGTGAGCCGGAAGACCTCGTCCCCGTCGTCGCCATCGTCGCCGCCCACACCACGGACAACGACAACGCGACCATCGGCCTCTCCGCGGACGCCCTCATCAACCCCTCAGGCCCCGTCAGCCTGACCCTGCCCTGCGGCCGCTACTACCTCAGCGGAATCAAGAGCTCCCAGGACATATCCATCGTGGCCACAGGCCGCACCGCCCTCTTCATCGACGGCGTCATCGAGACTTCAGGGAAGCTGCAGATCACGCCCTCGCCGACGGGTGAACTCGACGTGCTCATCGCCGGCAAGCTCGATCTCTCCAACGAACTGCGCCTGGGTTCGCCCGCCTTCCCAGCGCTTCTCCGCGTCTACGTCGGCAGCACCGAAGGGATCACGCTCTCCAACAAGCTCACCGTCGGCGCTTTCGTCTACGCCGCGGCAGGCCCTGTGCGCCTCTCGAACCAACTCGACCTCTACGGTGGGCTCGTCGTCGGCAGCCTCGACGCCTCCAACAAGCTCCAGATCCATTACGACCGCGCCGTCCTGCAATCCGGCTCCGCGTGCCCCGACCCCTCCGGCCTCACCTGCGACGTCTGCGGCGACTGCGGCAACCAAGCCTGCACCGCCGAGGGCGTGTGCGGCGCCTGCTCCGACGGCGCCGACTGCTGCCCGCCGCTGATCTGTCAGCAAGGAACCTGTGTTAGCTCTGGGGGCGGCTTCACCAACGGGCCGTAGCGTCAGCGCCTCAGCTTCTCGATGGCGGCCAGGGCCTTGTCCGGCGCGATGCCCAGGCCGTCCTGGACGTGGACGATGCGCCCGTCTCGGTCGAGGACGACGACCTGGTTGGAGTGTGCGAAATTGCCCAGGTCGTTCTCGGCGTAGGTCCCGCCCATGGCCGCCGACAGCTCGCGGACGCCCTCGGGCTTGCCGTGAAGCAGCGTCCAGCGGGCGAGGTTGAGCTCCTTGTCCTTGGCGAAGGCGCGCAGGGTCTCGGGGGTGTCGCGCTTGGTGTCGTAGGAGGCCAGCACGAAGCGCACGTCCAGGGCCTCGTCGGCCTCCACGCCGGCCTCGATGGCCTTCATGTCGGCCACGATGCGCGGGCAGGCGTAGTCGCAGTGGGTGAACATCATCGCCAACACCACGACGTGGCCGCGAAACTCCGCGATGGAGCGGGTCTGCTCGGCCTGGTCGGTCCAGGTCGTCGGCAGGTGGTACAGCGACTCGCCCGGCAGGGGTGCCGTGGAGACCGGGGGCACGACGTAAGGCTCGACGGGGGTTTTCACCGCCGCCGGCTCCGGCGCACCGACCGTCGTGGCCGCGTCGCCACCGCATGCAAGGAAAGCCAGCCCGAGGGTCATCCCCAAGCTCAGGCCGAGGGTCATTCGCAGGGTGGGGCCGTTCAAATTCATCAGGTGCCGTCTCACTATTCGTCTCCTTTCGCTGTGTCAGGGGCCACGTCCGTCGCGCAGCGAAATCCGAGGTTTCCGAGACAGAAGGCGCCGCGCAGGCTCGAGCGCAGCGCGAATCGCATGTAGGCCGCGTAGTCCGAGGGGTCGGCCGAACCCACCGAGCCGGCGCCGCAGAAGAGCCCGCCTCCCGGCTGCCCGTCGCCGCGCGCCTCGCCCTGCCGCAGCAGGGTGTTGAAGTCGTCGGTCCACTCCCACACCACGCCGTGCAGGTCGTACACGCCCCACAGATTGGCAGGCGTGCTCTGCACTTTCGGGGGCACTCGCGGCGTCGGGCGGCTGTACCAGCCCAGGATTCGCTCCCGCAGCCCGGCCTCGCCCCGCGCGTCCTCACGCGTCTCGCTGGCCGCACCCGCGCGCTCCCACTCCACGATCGTGGGCAGCCGCCGCCCGGCCCACTCGGCGTAAGCGCGGGCGGCAAACCACGACACATAGGTCACCGGGCGATCTGCGAGATCCGGCCCGGCCTCGAGGTCCCCGCCCCAATGGGTGAGGTAGCGCTCGTCCGCGAAGATTCGCGGCACTTTCGAACGCTGCCACTGCGGATTCGCCCGCACGAACGCCAAGAACTGCGCGTTAGTGACAGCGTGCGCCTCGAGCGCGAAGGCCGGCACTTGCTCCTCGGTCGGTCCACCCGGCGGCGGGAAGAACGGCCGATAGACGCCCGCGGGCACGCGCACCAGCGCGGTGGGAGCAAAATCCCCCACCACGCCGACGTTGGCGACCCCGAGCAGCGCAAGTGCCAGCCAAACGACCATCAGTGCTCCGCCGGAGCCGACGGCGCCGGGCCCGAGCGCGCGGCCTTGACCTGCTCAGCCGAGACCTCGCCGAACGCGTTGCCCCACGTGTTCATCACGTAGGTCAGCGCGTTCGCCGCGTCGTCGTCCGAGAGGTCCAGCTTGGGCATGACGCTGTTGTAGACCTTGCCGTTGACGGTGACTTCGCCCTGGAGGCCATGAACGACGGCCGCGATGGCCTTGTCCGGGTTGTCGCGGAGGTAGTCCGACCCAGCCAGGGGCGGGAAGGCCGACGGGATGCCCTCGCCCGCGGGCTGGTGGCACGCCGCGCAGACGCGCCCATACACGATGGCGCCCAGCTTGACCTTCTCCTCCTTGGAGCGCGTGGCCGGCACCTCAGCCGCGGCCGCCGCGCCCGGCATCGCCTGCACGACGCTGCCCTCACCCATGTAGATGCGGTCGTCCTGCTGGCCAGAGTAGACGACCTTGTCCTCGTCGCCGGTCACCTTCAGCATGCCCAGGGCGCCCTTGTTGAAGGTGCGGAAGATGGCGTGGTCGACCAGGATGAATGTGCCAGGCACATCCAGCTTGAACTCGACGACCGAGGCGCCACCGGCCGGGACCAGCGTGGTCTGCACGTTCGTGTTCACCGTCGCGCCAGCCTCGTGCCGCACGACGTCGAAGATCTCGCCGATGACGTGGAAGGACGAGATGAGGTTCGGGCCGCCGTTGCCGACGAAGAGGCGCACGGTCTCGCCGGTCTTCGCGGTCAGCGCGTTGTCGCCGGTGAGCGCGCCAACCGAGCCGTTGAACACGACGTAATCAGGGTGCTCCTGGATGGCCTTCTCCATGTCGAAGGGCTGCAGGCCCGCCTCGCCGTATTTGCCGCGCGTGTAGAAATCGCCCTGCATGACGTAGTACTCGCGGTCGACCTTCGGCAGGCCGCCCTTGGGCTCGACCAAGATGAGGCCGTACATGCCGTTGGCGATGTGCATACCGACCGGCGCGGTCGCGCAGTGGTAGACGTAGAGGCCCGGGTTGAGGACCTTGAACGAGAACTGCGAGGTGTGCCCCGGCGCGGTAAATGACGCCGCTGCGCCACCGCCCGGGCCAGTCACGGCGTGCAGGTCGATGTTGTGCGGCATCTTATTGTCGGGGTGGTTCGACAGGTGAAAGGTCACCTCGTCGCCCTCGCGGACGCGGATGAAACTACCCGGCACGGTGCCGCCGAATGTCCAATAGGTGTACTCGACGCCATCGGCCATGCGGCCGACCTCTTCCTTCACCTCCATCTTCACCGTGACGTGGGTCGGGTGATTACGGGTGATGGGCGGCGGCACTTGGGGGGGCGAGGTGAGGACGGCCTCTTCTTCGCCGGCCATCGGGCCATCCGGGACGGCGGCGGGCGCTGCGGCCGGCGCGGGGGCTGCGGCCGGCGCGGGGGCTGCGGCGGCAGGTGCCGTGGGCGCTGCGGGCGCTGTCGCGGGTGGGGAGTCGCAGGCATACAGGCCTAGGCCCAGCACGAGCGACGGGATGATGCGATGGATGTTCCTCATGACGGCTCAGCTCCTTGGTGCGTGGCGTGCCAACTGGCGCGCCTTCTATGACGGGGGATGTGTGATATGGCACAGCTTCTTCGCGACAGCCGCCGGGCGGCTTCTCTCTCTCGACTCGCAAGCCCTCTGTTTGCTGGCACTCGAGGTCGTCGGTGCCCAAGAGCGGCGCACTCCGCGGGTGAGCGCACGCACTGTCAGAGCAAGGGATGTGCCAGCGCAGCGATGCTACCAGCGAATCGCGGCGAGCGCCCGTCGCAGCCTGGGCCCACGCAGCGCAGAGGTGGAGCCCACGAAGGCCACCCGCCCCTCGAGATGGGCGCGGAAATCAGGCAGCGACTGGTGATTTTGCGAATCCGGGCCGTGGACGGCGCAGTTATGCAGGGTCGCGCGCAGGCGGTCGTAGGCGTCGCGCGGGACCGCGGGCTTGGCGTTGACGACCAAGCCCGTGAGCTCTTGGCGTGGGCC
>JAWKRR010000113.1:0-4973 GCA_041389525.1 Myxococcota bacterium
GCAGCTGGCCGCGCAGCGCGAGCAGCAAATCCTCAGCGCCCTCCTCGTCGATCCACAGGTCGCTGTTGCGCGTGAGCCGGAACTGGTGGCAGCCGGTGACCTGCATTCCCGGGAACAGGTCGTCGATGTGGGCGTGGATGACCGACGAGAGCATCACGAACTCGTCGCTGCCGCCGGACAGCTCGGGCGGCAGGCGGATCAGGCGCGGCAGACAGCGCGGCGCCTTCAGCACGGCCAGCCCGATGCGGCGCCCAAACGCGTCTTTTCCCTTGAGCGTCACGATGAAATTGAGGGCCTTGTTCTGGATCGGCGGGAAGGGGTGCGAGGGGTCGAGCGCGGTCGGGGTCAGCACCGGCATGACCTGCTCGAGGAAGGTCCGGTGTATCCAGGCGCGCTGGGGTGCAGACCAGTCGCCGCGGCGCGGGATGCGGACGCCCTGGGTCGCCAGCGCCGGGAAGAGCTCGTCGCGGAGGATGCGGTACTGCTCGCCGACCATCGTGCGCGCGGCGTCGGCGAGCTGGGCCAGGACCTCGGGCGGCGTCAGGCCGTCGGGACCCGCCGTGGGCACGCCGTAGCGCGACTGCTCGACGATGCCGGCGACCCGGATCTCGAAGAGCTCATCGAGGTTGGTGCTGGCGATGGTCAGGAAGCGCAAGCGCTCGAGCAGCGGCACCGCGGGGTCGGCCGCCATCGCCAGCACGCGCATGTTGAACGAGAGGCGGCTCAGCTCGGGGTGGATGTAGTAGCGCGGGTCGGTCAGATCGGGGAGCGCGGCGGGCTCGGCGGGAGCAGGCACCAACGCCGGGGACGCGTGCTCGCGCGGCGCGGCGGCGATCTCGGGCGAACCCGGCGTCCCGGCGCCCGGCTTCGCGATCTCGGCCTCCGAACTCTTCACCACGGCGCTCACCTCGACCCCAGCATGACCGATCCCAGCAGGGGGATCGAGTGACGATTCTGCCACACAGACAACGGAGCAGACGCCCGTCCGTTCCATGATATGGAGCGATCGACTCGCAGGCGCAGAGGCGCACGGAGGGCCCGATGGCGGTGGCGACCACGCACTGGAGCGCGCGCACGCGGCGCGGAAAGGTCTTGCTGGGCATGGTGCATCTGGGCCCGCTCCCCGGAAGCCCCGGCGCGAGCGGCCACGGGATCGAGCGTGTTCTGGCCGCCGCGCAGCGCGACGCGACCGTCCTGCTCGAGGCCGGGTTCGATGGCTGGATCGTGGAGAACTTCGGCGACGCGCCCTTCTACCCGGGGCCCGTGCCGGCCTCGACCGTGGCGGCGATGACGCGCATCGCGGCCGCCATGCCGCGCGGCGCGGACTCGCTCTGCGGCGTCAACGTCTTGCGAAACGACGCGCTGTCGGCCCTGGCGGTCGCCGCCGCATGCGGCCTGGATTTCGTGCGGGTCAACGTCCACGTGGGAGCAGCGGTCACCGACCAAGGCGTCATCGAGGGCCGAGCCTACGAGACGATGCGTGAGCGGGCCCGCTGGGCGCCCGAGGTGGCCGTGCTGGCGGACGTCGATGTAAAGCACGCTCGCCCGCTCGGGATCGGCGCCCACATCGCCGAATCGGCGGCCGAAGCCGCGGGCCGCGGGCTCGCGGATGGCCTGATAGTGACTGGGAAATCGACGGGTGCGCGCGTCGATCTGAACGACCTGCGGGCCGTGCGCGACGCCGCCCTCGACGTGCCGGTCCTGCTCGGCAGCGGCGTCAGCGCGGACTCGGTCGCCGAGCTTCTGGCCAAGGCCGACGGCGTCATCGTGGGGACGGCGTTGAAGGTGGACGGCGTGACCACCGCGGCGGTGGACCCCGAGCGGGCGCGCGCGTTCATCGCCGCCGCGCGAAAGCCGATCCACTGACGCGGCCTGGCCGAGCGCGCCGCTAGGGGACTGCCGTCTCCATGGTCGCGCGCGCGCCGGTAGCCTCGCGGAAGCTCAGCAGGTCGCCGTCGCCCTTGTCCGCGCCGAAGCGGGCGGCCCAGCTCTCGTAAAAGCTCATCTCGGTCGCCGTGAGCGGGCGCGCGGACACGGCGACGAACGCGGCCCTGAAGGCGGTCTTGGCCTCGCCAAAGGCCGGCTTTCGGACGCCGTGGATCGCGACGAGGTCGGCGAGCGTGATGCTGTCGAGGGCTGCGGCCCGCAAGGTCTCGCGGCCACCGCTGATGCCGAGGCTCTCCGCGCCCCGAAGCACTGGCAGCGGCGGCAGCTCGGCCGGGTCCAGCAGGCCCATCAAGTAGAGCTCCCACGGCCCGTAGCGCTTGGTGTCGCCGCCGTTCGCGAAGCGCCCGAAGCGGTCCACCGTGTAGGTGCCGTCGCCATGGTCGACGAGGCTGGCCGGGTCGAAGCCGCCGAGCTGGCCGTCGGCCCCGCTGGTCCCCCAGTGGGTGCCCGAGAAGCCCAGGCTCGGGTCGAGGAAGACGCCGTAGCGGTGCGCGGTCTCGTGCAGCAGCGGCCCGTTGTCGCTGAAATTCATGGCGAACACACTCTGCAGCCGCGTGCTGCCGAAGTCGCCCGCGGACGCGCCGACGTCGATGCCCAGGCCGGCCGCGTCGTTTCGCACGTTGAAGGTCGCGCCGCCCGCGCCGCTGACCGCGTAGTACTCAGGGAACAGGTAGAGGAAATCGACCTCGTAGCCCAGGGCGCCCATGACCTCGCGGGCCGCCGTGGCGACGTTCGGGCCGTCGTCGTTGAGCATGGCGACCAGCGTCGGCATCACGCGCGGCGCGACGAGGTTGACGAGGTTTGAGGTGGCTTGGTGGCCGTCACCAAAGGGCTGCGGCGTCACCAGGGCGCCCGGTGAGACCACGCCGAGATCGAAGCTGCCCGAGACGAAGACCGAGCGCTGCTCTTGATAACCCTGCCACACCGCGCGCGAGCGGGTGCCGGTGTCGTCGCGGACCCGGACCTCGTCCAGCTCGCGGAGGCCGACCTTGCCGCCGGTCAGCGCGGGCGTGAGCGCGGTGATACCGCCACGCGACCAGATGCCGTCAGCCCCCACGCGGTCGCCGTGCGTCCCGTCGTCGAAGAGCTCGATCCCGTCTTTGGGCACGGGCGCCCCGTCCACCATGAGATCGTCGAGGGGCGGCAAGCGCAGCGGCGACTCGGAGGCGTCGGAGGCGCCGGCCCAGACCTGCGCGACGCCCTGCCCGCCCACGATGCGCACCTCGAGCCGCGTGGCCTCGCTGCCGTCGTTGCGCACGGCGAAGGGCCAGAAGCGGCCGTACACCATCTGCCAGCCGCTGCTGGCGTCATTCTCGTCGGGGATCCCGTCGTTGTCGTTGTCGGCGTGCAGCCCTTCGAGGGCGTCCATCAGCCCGTCGCCGTCGCTGTCTAGGGGCGGGCTCGGGCGGGGTCCGACCTCGACGCCGTCGGGCTTTCCGTCGTGATCGCTGTCGGGGTCGGCGGGGTCGGTGCCGAGGGCGAGCTCGTCGGCGTTGTCGAGGCCGTCCTGGTCGTCGTCGCCGGCTTGCACCACGCCGAGCTGGACGAGCTGGGTCGCGTCGGGGCGGACGCCGTTGGTCGCGCTCACGGTGAAGCTGACGGGACCGACGTGCTCGGGGCCGGGCGTGCCGGACACGATGGCCGCGTCGAGGCTGAGCCAGGTCGGCGCGCCGCTGAGGGAGAGGACCGGCGGCGGGTCGCCGGTGACCACGACCGGGTAGACGTACTCGGTCCCGACCGTGGCGGCGCGGGGCGCGACGCTGGTGAAGCGCGGCGCGTCGCTCGACCCGTCGCCGCCGCTCGCGCAGGCGGCGAGAGAGAGCGCGAGGCTGAGGACGCAAGCTCGACCGAGATCCCAGTGCATCGCCCGATCTTACACGAGCAGCGCTTAGAACAGGAACTGGCCCAGGACGTTCAGCGAGAGCACGTTCGGCTCGGTGTAGACGCGAAGGGCGTGGCCTGACGCGTCGCGCTCGACCTGCGTGCGGTTCTGGTCGCGGCCGAAGAGCACGTCCGTCAAGAGCGCGAACTGCTTGGCCGGGTGCCACTTGAAGCCCAGCTCGAGCCACCAGACCGGCACCGCGTCGTCGCCTTCGGGGAGGATGTACCAGCCGCCGGCGTCGGCGTCGGAGATGACGGTGGTGCGCACGCCGGCCGAGGCTGCGTCGGTGCCAGCGCCGTCGGGCGCGACCCCGCGGTAGGTCGCGGGCAGGCGCACGCCGCCGGTCAGGGCCAGGGTGAAATCGCCGAGGCGGTGGTCGACCGAGAGCAGCGCCTGCACCTCGGGGGTGACCTCGGAGCCGTCGGGCAGCGTGGAGTAGGGGAAGAGCCCAGGCACGTCGGCGACGATGTGCGTCAGGCTGCGGTTTCGCTGCTCCACGTGGATTCGCGTGTCGCCGACGCGGAGCTGAAAGCCGAGGTGCGACGCCCAGGCCCACTCGAGGGCCGTCGAGTTGGGGCGGTCGGTGTCGGCCAGGTTCTGCACGCGCAGCGAGCCTTCGCCGGTGACGGCCCACGCGAGGCGGCCCTCGTAGCTGGGCTTCTCGATGATCTGCTCGCCGCCCGCGGCCACGCGCTGGTAGAGCGCGCTGGCGATGCGCAGCCCCACCGGCAGCCCGCTGCGCCACGCCAATCGCAGCGAGGCGCCACCTGACAGAATCGGCTTACCGATGACGCCCTCCTTCGAGAGCGTGCCCTTGTGGAAGAAACCGCCGTTGACCTCGGCCGAGAAGCCCTGGGCGCGGCCGTAGCCGAAGCCGCCGAGCAGCCCGTAGAAGGTCCGCGTCGAGAACAGGATGCGGTTGCCGCCGTCGTTCTCGAGCTCGATCTCGAGCGGTGTCTTGATGAGCGCCGATTTGGCGCCCGCGAACACGTAGAAGCCGTCGAGATCGAGGGAGAGCTTGATGCCGGGGGCCAAGCCGCGGCGGAAGTTGCGCGGGAACTCGTCCTTGGTGCCCCACTCGAGGTCGGGGTGAAAACCGAGGGTCAGCGGGCGGGCGTCGACAGGGTAGAACTCAACGGCGAAC
>JAWKRR010000114.1:0-4653 GCA_041389525.1 Myxococcota bacterium
CCACCCCGAGGGCCGCGTCGCCTGGCGAGAGCTGGACCACGACGCGGGTGATGGTCCCGGCGGGCACGGAGAACGCTGGCAGCTCGGGGGTCGTCGTGCCGCTGCCGAGATCGATGGCCCAGGGGCCGTGCAGGCGGACTCGGTCGCCCGTAGTCGCGCAGGAGACGGTGTGTTTGCGCGGCTGGGCGGGCTCTGCGACTAGCCCCGAGACGTCGCGGCAGTCGGTGCCGGTCGGCACGTAGACGTCGATGTTCGCGGCGTGAAGTTGAGCCGTCGACAACGGAAACTCGGCCCCATCCGAGTCGACGGGCGCCGAACCGGTGAGGGCGATCTCGAGGTGAAGCTCGGCGGTGTCGACCGCGGGGTCGCTGGCGCATGCGCAGATGAAGCAGGCGGCGAGTGTGAGCAGGCGAGGCATGGGGCGGGGCTCCGGGGCTGGGGGATCTGTGGGGCCGGGGGGGGCTGTGGGGTCTGGGGGTCGCTAGCGGCGGCGGCGGCGGAGTGCGAGCAGGCCCAGCGCGATGAGGCTCAGCAAGCTCACCGCGCGTCCAAGGCCGCTCGAGCCGAGCTCGCTGTGGCGGACCTCCATCGTCCACGGGCCCGCCGCGGTCACGGGGGCGAGGATGAAGCCCAGGTCGGGATCGGTGCGGTGGGCGACGGGCTGGCCGTTGAGCAGCACCTCGACGCCGGGGAAGTCGAAGGCGCCGACGCGCACCACGCCGGGCTGTGAGGCGCTGCCTGACAGCTCGAGGCGCTCGCAGCGGCGCGAGATCACCTCCGCGGTCATCCACGGGGGCACCTGGACCGCGGGCGAGGGCTCGGTGGGGTAGCGGACCACGGTCTTGGGCAGGTACTCGAGGAAGCCCGCGGTGGTCGTGTAGGGATCGGCGAGGCGTGCCACGCCGTCGAGGCCCGCCTCGCGCACGGGCTGGTAGTCGGCGGTCTCCGCCGCGGTCATGGTGCGGATGTCGCCGAAGTAGGGCGCGGCCGTGGCGACGGCGAGCAGCATCACGACGCCGGCCGCGGGCTTGCGCGACCGAGCAGGGAGCAGCGCCGCGGCGAGCAGCGGCACGGCCCACGCCAGGACCAGCGCGAGCGGGCCGAGCAAGCGAAACGGCGCCTGCACATGGTGCAGCAGCGGCAGCACGTCGAAGGCGCCGGCCGCGAAGGGAAGCGTGAGGGCGACCAGGGCGAGCGCCAAGCCGACCAGCAGCCAGCCGCGGGGCCCGTGTCCGCTGCGACCAAGGGCGCGCGGACGGACGAGCGCGACGGCGACAAGCGCGAGGAAGCTCAGCCCCTGGGCCAGCCCGACCGAGAGGCTCATGGCGTCGTCGGGCCCCGGGACGCTGGGGCCGCGGCCGAAGCCGACGCCGAGCAGCTGCGCGGGGTAGATGCCTTGCTCGGCCATCGCGTAGAAGCCCCGCGACATCTGGTCGACCCGCACCAGCGAGCCGTCCAGCAGCGCCGGCAGCCAGAAGAACGCGGTGAGCCCGAAGGCCGAGGCCAGGGCCGCGGCGGTCCCCAGGATGGCGCCCCGGTCCCGCCGAGGCAGCGCGACGCCAAGCCAGAGCGCGACCGCACCGCCGGCCGCCAGCAGCGCGACGACGTTGTGGCTGAGGATGGTCAGCGCCAGGCCGCCGACCGCTCGCAGGACCGCGCCGACGCCGCGCTCGCCCTCCGCGAGATCGAGAAAACCCCAGAGCGCGACTGGTAAAAAGCAGAGCCCGAGGAGCTCGGCCCAGGCGTGGCGGACCTGCAGATCAACCTGCAGGTAGGGCGCGGTGACCCACAGGACCGCAGCGCACACACCCAGCAGCCGCCCGGCGCGCCTGGCGATCGCGCCGTAGACCGCCCACGCGCTGAACATGAAGGCCAGCGTGAGCACCAGCAGCAGCGCCGAGCGCGGGTCCAGCCCGAGGGCGGCCATCGGGCGGGCGAGGATGTAGAGGCCCGCCGGATAGTAGTGAAAGAGCGGAAACCCGTGCCCGTGAGCCAGGTCGGGCAACCACGCCGGCCACAGGCCATCGGCCATCGCGCAGCGCGACAGGGCGACAACCCGGATCTCGTTGAAGAAGCGGTCGGTCCCCCACAGGTCCGGGTGTAGCCACATCGGCAGCGTCAGCGCCGCCGCGAGCAGCGCCGGGAAGAGCGCCCAGGGCACCCGAGCGCCGGGCGGCTTCGGAGGCGGGGTCACCGGCACCGCGCGACCCAGGTCGCGGGATGGAGGACCTCGCTCACAGCGACGCCAGCGGGGCGCTCGACGGCGCGCGGGCGGCGCGCGTCGCCCGCCGATCCACCAGCGCTGAGCGCGCGATTCGAAGCATCAGAGGGTCTCCAGGTAGGTGACGAGGTCGGCGAGCGCTGTCGGCTCGAGCCGCGAGGTCACCCCGTGAGTATCGTCGGGATTGTGACGAGTCCACAGGTCCATCAGCGTCGCCGCGCGGCCGTCGTGAAGCCAGGGTCCCCGAGCGCGAGTCCCGGCGAGCGACGGGGTGACCACGCTGGCCAGGACGCCGTCCGGGTCGGCCGACGCGCGCACGACCGAGTGGGAGGCGCCGTCTTTCGCGCCGCCGGGGTGGCAGTTTCCGCACGCCGCGTCGAAGATCGCCGCCCCACGCGCCACGGCGCCGGCGTCCAGCCCGGGCTTGCCGACCGGCGGCTCGACGGTCGCCATGAACGCGGCGATAGCGGCCGCGTCGACCCCCGCCGCGTCCCCGTCCATGAGCTCGCGGATCGTGTCCAAGATCAGCTCCGCCGCGCTCGTGTACTGACCGTCCCAGTGAAGCGGCGACTCGCTGGACGCCCACAGCGGCAGGGTCCGGCGCAGTTTTCGCGGCACGTTCTGCGTGTGAAAGAACCAGGTGAGACCGTCGTCTTCGCCGCCCGGATGGCAGCTCCCGCAGGTCACGACGCCGCTGGGGGTCAGGTGCCGGTCGCGCGCGTCGAAGAAGAGGCGTCGCCCCCGCTGGGCCTGCGCCGACAGCGTCACCCCCGCGTCGTCGCGTCGCACCGTCTTCGCAGGCGCCACCTCGTAGGCGACCGTGGCCGGCAGCTCCAGCCGGCTGACGGCGTGGTCGAAGCCCACGTCGACAAAGGCCACCCCGCCATCCGCCCCCAGCGCGATCCCGCGCGCGCCGTCGCCCACCTGAAAGCTCGCCAGCAGCGGCGCGTAGGCCCGGTCGTCCTGCTGACACGCGAAGACCCCGACGTTTCCGGTGTCGCGAAACACCACCCACACCAGACCGCGCTTCGCGTGCAGCGCGACCGCCGATGGCCCCGAAAACACCCGCTCCTCCCCGTCGAATCGCGCGAGGCGCCCGCGGCAGTCGCCCGTCAACCACGGCTCGATGCGCGGACCGCCGTCGACCACCGCACCGTAGCCGCCGTGTTCCGGCGGACGATCCCGGTCCGCGGCCACGTCCTGCCGCAGATAGACGCCCACCCAGCGCCCCCCATCGGCCGCGAGCTGGTCCAGACGGCCCGCGTCGCGGTGGTCGCCCGCCAAGGCAAGCTCGCCCGAGATCTGCGGCTGTCCATCGACGACCGCCACCGCCGTCGACCGACCGCGCCGCGGCTCGAACCGGGCCTCGCCGCCGCCACCGAGCCAGACCACGCCGCCGTCGTAAGGGCAGGTGGCGACCACCCCGGCCCACGTCGCGGCCAGCCCGCGCGTCCCGCCACAGGGCGTGTCGAAGCGGGTGAGGCGGCCGTCGGGCTCGACGCGGGTGATTCGGTGGTCTCGGGTCGCGCTGACGTACACGCCGCCGGCCGTCGCCACCAGCTGTTCGGGCCGCCCGGGCACCGCGAATCGCTCGATCTCCTCGAGGGATTCGGCGTCCAGCACCACCACCGCGTGGTCGTCGGGCGAGCTCAGCCAGAGGCGGTCTCCCACCCGCACGATGCTGCTGCCAGCGCTCGCCTGCGCGACGACGCCGGCCTCGCAGCCGCCCGCCATCAGGGCGACCGCGCAGCCCCAGAGGCTAAGGACGGAGCCGCGCAATCTCCACCACCGCAGGCAGCACCGCACGCTTCAGCTGAAAGCGGTCGGTGGGGAACTGGAGCGGGTCGCCGAGGCCGGTCTGCAGCCGACGCTTCATCGAGGTGCCTCTGGGACCGGGGGAGCCCACGTGCCGCGCCATGCCCGAGCTTCGGCGCGCGAAGCCGCGGACTCGGCGCGCCGCGTGGGGATCGTTTAGCCGGTCGCGCTCCCTGCCGTCCAGCCGATCGCCTCATCAGGCGGGGAGAAGCCGAGCCCTGCGCACGGGTCCGGGCGCCGCCTTGACCGGGGGCGGCCCCTGTGCGAGCGATCGGGGATGAGCCGCCGACACCCCCGCCGCCATCTCATGACGACACCCCGCGTGACCTGGCGACGCGGGTGGCCCGCGCTGGTCCTGCTGCTGGCGGCGTGCGGCGCGGGGGAGGCCCAGGGCGACGCGAGCGCGGACGCGGACGGCGCGGTCGCCGCGGAGATTGGAGCCGGCGACGCGGCCGGTGACGCGCCGAGCGGACCGACCCCGGACGTGGTCCCGACCGACGGAAGCGACGCAGGCGACGCGAGGGCCCCCGACGACGCGACCGAGACCCACGACGCGGCCGACGAGGACGCAGCGGGCGGGCCGGACGGGACGCCGGTGGTCTGCGAGCCGGGCGCGA
>JAWKRR010000115.1:0-4609 GCA_041389525.1 Myxococcota bacterium
GACCGGACGCTTGATGCGAGTGCAATCAGTGATAGCATCGGCGGGCATTCAGCGCAGGAGGTCACCATGGCTCAGCTCGTGGTCCGCAAACTCAACCCCGACATCGTGAAGGCACTCAAACTCCGCGCAGCCCGGCACGGTCGCTCCGCCGAGGCCGAGCACCGCGCGATCCTCGAGGAGGCGCTACGCCAGGACGACGGCGAGGCCTTCAAGGCGTACCTCCTCACGATGCCGGACCTGGGAGACGACGCTGACTTCGAGCGCCAGCGCGACTTCCCCAGGGAGGTCGATCTTTGAACGGGCACCTGCTCGATTCGAACGTCCTCTCCGAACTCCGAAAGGGCGACCGCTGCGACCCGAGCGTCGCCAGATGGTTCGAAGCCTGCGACGGCGCCACGCTGTTCCTCAGCGTCATCGTGATCGGCGAGCTTCGCCACGGTGCGTTCCTGCGCGCACGCCGAGATCCCGTTGCCGGTGACGCCATCACCGAGTGGATCGACGGACTCGTCGCCGCTTACGCGCACCGGGTCCTGCCGGTGGACGCGCCGGTGGCCGACCGCTGGGCCGAACTCGGCGTCCCCGACGCGGTTCCGGTAAGCGACGGCCTCATCGCCGCGACCGCCCTGGTCCACGGCCTGACGGTCGCCACCCGGAACATCAAAGACATCGCCCGCGCCGGCGTCGCCGTCGTCAACCCATTCGAGCCGGACTGACCGAGCGCGCGACGGCCTCGCGGAAGTAGGGCTCGCAGCGACGCAGGCCGGTGGCCAGGTCGATGGTCGGTTCGAAGCCCAGCGCGGCGCGGGCCACGGTGAGGTCGGGGCAGCGCCTGCGCGGGTCGTCGACCGGCAGCGGCTGGTAGACGAGGTGGGCGCGGCCGTCGCCGTAGGTGGCCACGCAGAGGGTCGCTAGCTGAGCGATGGTCATCTCCTCGGGGTTGCCCAGGTTGATGGGGCCAGCGTGGTCGGCGGCGAGGGCGAGCATGAGGCCACGAACCATGTCGTCGACGTGGCAAAAAGATCGGGTTTGACTGCCTTTTCCGTAGATCGGAATCGGCTCGCCGCGGAGGGCGGCGGCGGCGAAGGTGGGGATGACGCGGCCGTCGTCCAGGCGCATTCGCGGGCCGTAGGTGTTGAAGATGCGGACGATGCGCGTGTCGGCGCGGCCCAGGCGTTGGTAGGCGGCGGTCAGGGCCTCGGCGTAGCGCTTGGCCTCGTCGTAGACCGCGCGCGGGCCGACCGGGTTGACGTTTCCAGCGTAGGTCTCGGGCTGCGGGTGGACGTCGGGGTCGCCGTAGACCTCGCTGGTGGACGCCAGCAAAAACCGCGCGCCGCGGGCGCTGGCCAGCTCGAGGGCGTGGCGGGTCCCCTCGGAGCCCACGCGCAGGGTCTCGATGGGGTAGGCGGCGTAGGCGTCGGGGCTGGCGGGTGAGGCGAGGTGCAAGACCGCGTCAAGCCCGCCCGAGATCTGCAGCCTCTCGATCACGTCGGCTTCTTCGAGGGAAAAGCGGGGCTCGCTCGCCAGGCTGGCGAGGTTCTCCGCGCGCCCGGTCAGCAGGTTGTCCACCGCGACCACCGTGTGCCCCGCGCCGACCAGGGCCTCGCACAGGTGCGAGCCGATGAAGCCCGCGCCGCCGGTCACGACGATGCGCATCGCGCGGGTCACCGGTCGTTGTCGTCGAGGATGCCGAGGCCGAGCTGCTTGGGCAGGCGGTGCTGGTATTTCTCGAGCACGAGGTCGATGCCCTCGCGGATGAACTGCGCCATGGGCGTGCCGGTGGACTGACTCAGCAGCTTGAGCTGCCTGTCCTGCTCGGCCGTGATGTAGATGGTGGTCGCGACCTTTCGGCTCGCCATCGCCGCCTCCGGGGCCCGCGAAAGCTATGGCGCGCCACATGAGGTGTCAACGCGCGGCCGCTGCGGTCGTGGCGCGACGGAGGGGTCGCGTGGGGCCGGCAGGCGGGGGCGGGCAGCGCCTCGCGTCTTGTCACTGCCGAGCGGCCCTGCGTATAGTCCGCGCCCTCAAGAGGCCCCGGAGCCCGCGATGAGTTCGAGTGATCGGCAGCAAGACGGCGATACCCACGGCGACCACGTTGAGGTGGCGACCGCCGACGGAACCAACACGGTGCGCGTGCGGCGACCCGAGGTCGTGACCGTGCGTCACGCGCCGGGGCAGGCCGAGGCGCCGCTGGTCGAGCACGTGCGAAAGCCGGTCGAGCACGTCGACGTCGAGCTGGACGCCGACTTCGAGGCGCTGCTGGCCGAGTCCACGGGCGACGCGGCCGCGGGCGGGCGAGTCAGCGGGCGATTCGAGCCGGGCGAGAAGGTCGTCGGCACGGTCGAGGTCATCAGCCTGCACGGCGAAGAGGTGTTCCTGGACCTGGGCGGCAAGGCCACCGGCTACGTGCTCAAGGAGGAGCTGCGGGCGTCGGACGGCGAGCTGACGGTCAAGCAGGGCGACAAGCTCGAGGGGATCGTCGTCGGGACCGACTCCAACGGCGTGCGCATCGCGACCAGCATCGGGCGGGCGTTGGGCGACCGGCAGGCGCTGGCCGACGCGTTCGAGGCGGGGCTGACCGTGCACGGCAAGGTCACCGGCACCAACAAGGGCGGCTACGAGGTCGAGGTCGCGGGGGCCCGCGGGTTCTGCCCGTACTCGCAGATCGATCTGGTGCGGCCTGAGGATCCGGAGGTCTTCGTCGGCCAGACGCTCGAGTTCAAGATCATCGAGCTGAAGGACGGCGACTCGCCGGTGGTGTCGCGGCAGGCGCTGCTGCGGGCCGAGCGGCAGGAGCGGGCGGCCGAGGTGCGGGCGAAGCTCGAGCCGGGCGCGCGGATGAAGGGCGTGGTCCGCAGCATCCAGAAGTTCGGCGTGTTCGTGGATCTCGGCGGTGTCGACGGGCTGGTGCCCATGAGCGAGCTGGCGTGGTCGCGCATCGACGACGCCCACGAGGTCGTGAAGCTCGGCCAGCAGGTCGAGGTGGTGGTCCTGGAGGTCGAGGAGGCGCGGGACCGCATCGCGCTGTCGATTCGGCGGGCGGGCGGCGATCCGTTCGAGGATGCGGCGGCCGGGCTGCAGGTCGGAGCGGTGGTCGAGGGGCCGGTGGTGCGCCTGACCAGCTTCGGCGCGTTTGTGCAGATAGCGCCCAACGTGGACGGCATGGTGCACGTGTCGGACCTGGCCCATCACCACGTCAAAAGCCCCAGGGAAATCCTGGCGGTTGGCGACACGGTGAAGGTGCGGGTGCTGTCGGTGGATCTCGAGCAGCGGCGCGTGGCGCTGTCGCTCAAGGCGCTGGCGGATGACCCGTGGGAGAGCGTGGCGGCGCGCTATGCGGTGGACGCGACGGTCAGCGGGCAGGTCGTGCGGGTCGAGCCCTTCGGCGCCTTCATCGAGCTGGAGCCCGGGGTGACGGCGCTGCTGCCGGCGAGCGAGAGCGGGGTGCCCCAGGGGCGGCCGCTTCAGAGCGAGTTCAAGCGCGGGCAGACCGTCGAGGCGCGCGTGCTGCGGGTGGACTTGGCGGGGCGCAAGCTGGCGCTGACGCGGCTCGAAGAGCACGAGCGGCAGTCGGCCCCGTCGCGTGGACGTCCGAGCGACCGAGGGCCGCGCGACGACCGTGGGCGAGGTGGGGACCGCGAGAGCCGGGTGCCGCGCCAGGGCAGCGTGGCGTGGAAGGACACCGAGCAGCCCGCGCAGGCCGGACTCGGCAGCTTTGGCGCGCTGCTGCAGGCGGCGCTCAAGAGCGACGATAAGAAGTGAGGGTGGGGCGCTACGCTGCGCTGGCGGCGATAGCGCTGTGGATCTCGGGCTGTGTGGAGTGGCTCGAGGTGGACGAGCCGGGGCCAGACGTCCCGGTGGGTCACGAGCCGCAGCGGCCGCCGGCGGAGATGCCGACCGAGAACGCGTCGACGAGCGCGGCGGGGCCCATCGTGCCGGGGACGCCCGGGCTGCGCGTGCCGGCGGGCTATTTCGCGAGGGTGCGCCTGGACACCGCGGACCTGTACCTGCCCTTCGCGTGGGTGGTGGTCCACGAGGGCACCAAGGCGGCCGACCCGGTCGAGCAGCCCATCACCGTGCGGCTGCTTGCCGCGGCGGGCGCCGACAAGAGCGGCGAGCCCCAGGAGCCGCTGGTGCGCGGGGTGCTGCCCCTGGCCGTGCCCGCAGGCACGCGCCTTGACGCGCTCGAGGGCCTCGACCTCGGCGCCGACGCGCTGCGGGACGCCACGGTCAGCGTGACCACCGAGGGCGAGCACCACTGGATCGTCGAGCCCACCCGCCTGCGCCTGGAACACATCGACGCCCGCTTCATCAAGGGCAGCCTGGAGGGCCTAGCCCGCCGCGGCACCCAAGCCCCCAACGCGCGGCCTGTGCGCATCGGCTTTGTCGCCCTGCGCGGCCCGACGCCCTAGGAGTCCTCGGCGGCGATCGAGGGGTCGGGTCCGGACTTGCGACTTGCGGTCGCCCCCCATCTGCGTCGGTGCAGTGGTCGCCGGCTCCTTCCTCGGGAGGCGCGCGAACTCCCCGCGCGGCGACGAGGAGACAGGGAGCGCTCGTGATGGTGCGCGCGAGCCGGCGGGGGCGTCGCCGTCTCGCGCGGCCGCATCGCCGA
>JAWKRR010000116.1:0-3943 GCA_041389525.1 Myxococcota bacterium
CGGGACGAGGCGCTGGTCGTGGTCCGGGAGGCCGCGCGCCGCTTCCCCGACGACGTCGACACCATCTTGGAGTTGGCCGACGTGCTCCACGACATGAGCGGCGACGCCGAGGCGGCTGGGGCCTTGCTCGCGGCGGCCGAGCAGCACTCCGAAGACCCTGAGCTCTGGTACGAGACGGGCGTCGCCGCCGAGCGCATCGAGGACTGGGACCTCCGCCTGTCCTGCTTTCGCAAGGTCTGGGAGTTAGAGCACGACTCGGAGCCGGCGTTTCGCTTGTGGCTGCCCGAGGAGCGCTTCATCGCGGTGGCCGAGGAGACGATCGAGAGCCTCCCGCCCCATGTCCGCGAGGCGCTCGGCAACGTGGCCATCGTGGTCGACGACTACCCTGAGGCGTGGATCTTCGACACCGACGTCGCCGACTCGCGCATCCTCGGCCTCTTCGACGGGCCGGAGCGGGCGCAGGAGCGGGGCGTGGACTTCGTGGCGACCGGACCGACCCGCATCTACCTGTATCGGTGGAATATCGAGCGCATGTGCAGCAGCCCCGACGAGGTCGAGGAGCAGGTGCAGATCACCGTGCTGCACGAGATCGGCCACTATCTGGGCCTCGACGAGGACGAGCTCGAGGTGCGCGGGCTGGGCTAGGGACCTGCGGAGGCGGAGCCCCGCGACGGCGTCGCTCAGGGCGCGGGGGGCTCGATGGAGACCGCGACCAGCTTGTCGATGCGCCACAGCATCGGGCCGCTCTTCGCCGAGCCCGCGAGCCGAAAGCGCAGCCCGTCGGCCTTGGCGCCGGCGGGGAGCGGCAGAAAGACCTGGCGCTGCTGCCAACCCGCGTTCAAGCCCTGGGGCGCTGGTGGGAGCTCGACCTCGACGGCGGTCGCGTCACCCGCGGTGAGCGCCACGGCGCGCGTCGTCGGGGCCGCCTCGGGCTGCGTGTTCAGGAGCTCCACGAAGGTGACCCGGACGGTGGCCGGGCCGGCGAACCCCTGTCCGGCGGCGAATTCGCTCGTCGTGGCGGCGGTCTCCCACGGCCCAGGTAGCGTGGGCGGGACCTGGGCGCCCAGGCTGCAGTCGCCGTCCCAGGGCGCGACGGGCCCCGTGGTCTGCCCCACGGCGAGCACCGGTGGGCCTGGCGCCGGGGCCGCGGTCCAGGCCGACGCGCCCTCGCAGGGGAAGCTGGTGCTGAGGAGCACGAAGCCGTCGGCGCACAGGGGCGACGGTGTGGAGTCGCAGCCCGCGGCGGCGTCGCAGCTCGCGTCGCGGCACGCGTCGCCGGCCGGCTCAGGACAGGGCTTCGGCGCGTACGTGCACGCGCCGCTCTTCGGGTCGCAGGTGTCGAGGGTGCACGCGTCCGCGTCGTCGCAGGCTGGGCCAGCGCCGCCGCTGCACGTCCCAGCGCTGCAGGTGGCGCCCGCGCTGCACAGGCCGGCGTCGCAGGGGGTCCCGTCCGGCAAGGGCGCGCCGGGTTTGCACGCGCCGGTGGCCTCGTCACACGCGGACACGCGGCACGGGAGGGGAGGGCAGACCACGGCCGTGCCGCCCCCGCACTCGCCGCCCGTGCAGCTGCCTCCGGTCATGCATGGGTTTGGGGGATCGCACGTGGCGCCGTCGGCGGTCGGCGTGTGGACGCAGCCGCCGGCCTGACTGTCGCAGGCGTCGACGGTGCACGGGTTTCCGTCCTTGCAGGGCACCGGGAGCACGTCGCAGGCGCCGCCGGCGCACTGGCCTGCCTGGGTGCAGGGATCGCCGTCGTCGCAGGGTGCGCCGTCGGCCAAGCTCTTGGTGGTGCAGCCGAGGTCGGGCTTGCACAGGGCTTGGACGCAGGGGCCCGACGCCGCGCACTCGACCGGCGCCCCGCCGCCACAGTAGCCGCCTTGGCACGTGCCGCCCTCGAGGCACAGATCCGCGCCCTGGCACGGCGCGCCGTCGGGGCGCGGGGTGAAGACGCAGCCCCCGGCGCTCGGCTCGCAGGTGTCGACGGTGCAGGGCTCCAGGTCGTCGCAGGCGGGCGCGGGGCCGCCGACGCAGGCGCCGTCAGCGCAGCTGTCGCTCGCGGTACAGGGGTTGCCGTCGTCGCACGCGCCGCCGATCGGCGTGTGCTCGCAGCCCGCAGCGCCCGCGCAGGAGTCGGCGGTGCAGGGGTTGCCGTCGTCACAGCCAGCGGCGCCGGTCACGCAGACGCCCTTGGCGCAGGCCCCGGACGCGGTGCAGGGGACCTCGCTCGCGCAGGCCGTCCCGTCGGCGCGCGCCACCGCGGCGCACAGGCCCGTGGACGGCTCGCACACCTCGGTCAGGCAGCCCGCGCCGCCCCCCTCGCACACCACGGCCTTGGAGGCGTCGGGAGCGCAGGCGCCTTCGATGCAGCGCAGCGGACCCTGGCAGAAGTCGTAGCTGGCGCCGACGAACTCGGCGCAGTCCGCGTCGGCGTCGCAGGGGCAAGCGCCCGTCGAGCCGACGCACACGCCGGCCGAGCACCGGTCCGACGCCGTACAGGGGTTGCTGTCGTCGCAGGGCGCGTCGTCGCCGAGCAGCAGGGTCGTGCAGGCGCCCGTCTCGGGGTCGCAGGCGCTCGCCCGGCAGGGACCTGGCGCGGGGCAGGACACGACGCTGGCGGGATCGATGCGGCACATTTGTGCGTCGCACACAAGGTGTCCCGCGCAGAGATCGTCGCTATCGAATGGCGCGCAGTCGTCATCAACCGCGCAGGTGCACGCAGGGTCCCCCGTCCCCTCGCACTGGCCGCCCTCGCACCGATCGCCCAGGGTGCAGGGGTCGCCGTCGCTGCAGGGGGACAGCTCAGGCTTCGGGTCGAACTTGCAGCCGGTCAATGGGTCGCACAGGTCGGCGGTGCATGGGTTCGCGTCGGCGCAGGCGAGCGCGGTGCCGCCGCCGCAGACTTGGTCGTAGCAACGGGTTCCCAGGGTGCAGCGGTCGCCGTCGTCGCAGGGGCTTCCCTCGTCGCGAGGTGCGCGGCCGCAGGCCCCGGCCACGCAGACCACGCGCTCGCACGGGGCCAGGTCTGGCGGCGCGAGGCAGGAGGTCGCGGTCGTGCAGCCGCTGGCGTCGGAGGTGGTGTCGCCCGGGAAGAACCCGTCGGCCGCGTCCGTCGACCCGCCGCTGTCGGCGTGGACGCCCTCGTCACCGCCCCCCGCATCGCCGCCTGCGTTCAATCCGCCGCCGCACGCACCGATGAGCAGCAGCGCCCACGGGACACCCCACCACCTCCTCGCGCCTCGCCGTGAACCCATGCACCTTCCCGTCCGCAACCCGCGGTCCCATCTGAGCGCTCACAGTGTCTAGGGCGCGTCACCCGAGATCAAGACGGCCCGGGCGCCCGGGTGTCGGTGCCGCCCCATGCGCGGCGCGGCGACCCAGGCGGGTGGCCATCGGGTCTGCGCGGGGATGGGGGGCGACGGACGCCCTTCAGCGTACCGGGACCATCACGGTCGGGTAGCCTGCGCTACGCTCGAACTCGCGCTGAAACGCGCTGGCGGCGGGCACGTCGGCGAAGGGGCCCACTTCCACTCGCCACGAGGGCGCGCCGTCTTCACCGACGGCCTCGCGGACCTGCGCCGCGTGGCCCGCCGAGCGCAGCTGGTCGGCCACGGCGCGAGCGGGGGCGGGCGCTCCAAACGCAGACACCTGCAGCGCGTAGCGGGTCGTGCTGGGGGCGGCGGCCAGAGCGGCCTCCTCGGCCTCGGGCGAGCGCTCGACGACTGTGACCGGCGCCACGTGGGGGGCGGGCTCGACAGGCGCCGCCACGGCGACGGGGCGGGTGTCGCGGGCTGCAGCGCCAGCATTGGCCGCCGCGATCTGGCGGTGCGCCTCAATGCGGGCGGCGTCGGTGGGATCGGCGGGCGGCGCCTGGGGCGGGGGCAGCGCCAGCTCGGCGTTGACCGCGCGCGTCCCGGGGCTCACCTCGGTCAGGCGCGCGATGCGG
>JAWKRR010000117.1:0-3384 GCA_041389525.1 Myxococcota bacterium
CGAAGCAGGCGTAGCGGCCGTCGTGGTCGAAGCCGAGGATCTCGGAGGTGCCGTCGCCGTCAAAGTCGCCGACGACGAGGCTGCGCGGGTGAAAGCCGAAGGCGAACTGGGCTGAGGCGACGCTGAAGGGCGAGCGCAGGGTGCTGCCTTGGACGTAGAGGTCGCGGACCACGTAGATCGCTGAGCGTTCGGCGCCTTGGGTCGAGGCGTTGTCGAGCAGCACCGCGTCGATGGCGCCGTTGTGATCGAGGTCGGCGGCGTGGATGTCGTCGAGTTCGTTGTCGGGGACGGCGAGGTCTTGGGAGGGCTCGAAGGCGAGCTGGTCGCCGCCGGGTGGGGTGACGCGGACGACGCTCAGCTCGTAGCCGTTGGTGCCGAAGACGTCGGGGGTGCCGTCGCCGTCGAGGTCGGCGGGCGAGGTGCCCTTCTGGTTGCCGCCGAGGGGGACGACGACCTCTTTGGAGGACAGGCCGCCGGCGTCGATTGGGAAGTAGTTCAGGCGGCCGAATTGCTCATGCACCATCAGGTAGTTTTGGCCGCCGCCGGCCACGTTGTAGAGGCCGACGATGGCGTCCCAGAGGCCCGTGGTCGGGGCGACGACGCCGAACTGCGCTTGGGCGAGTCCGGGGCCGTCCCAGGCCTTGGGCGAGACCAGCAGGGCGGCGTAAAGGTCGCTGGTGACGAGGTCGGGGACGCCGTCCGCGGTGTAGTCGGCGACGGTCAGCAGCACCGGTTTGAGGTCGTTGGGGAAGGAGCCGCCGTTTGGCAGAAAGGGGGCCGAAGTCAGCTCGCGGGCGAGGCCGGGGCGGGCGAAGAGCTCGCCGGGGACGCCGGACCAGGCGAAGACCTCGAGCCAGCTCTTGCTGCCGGAGCTGCCGACCACGAGCAGGTCGGGGCGGGCGTCGCCGACGACGTGTGCGATGGCGATGCCTTCGGGTCGCGCCTTGGTCGGCAGGTAGGCGTCGTAGGTCTCGCCGAAGCCCGACGCGCGGCCAAGCAGCACGAAGATGCCTTGCTGGGTCGCGTCCTTACCCAGGTTCGGGAGCAGCAGGTCGGCGGCCGCGTCGCCGTTGAGGTCGACGACGAGGGCTGGCCTGAGGCGCGTCTGTAGGGTGGCGGGCGGCGGCGGGAAGGCGTTGCTGACCTGGACCGGCGGGAGCTCGGCGTCGACGGAGGTGTCGGCGGGGGCCGTGTCGCCGTCTGGGCCGGCGTCCCGCGCTGTGTCGGTGGTCGCGGCCGCGTCGGGGTCGGCAGCTAGGTCCGAGTCGGCGGCGAGGTCGTTCGTCTGGGCCGGTTTCGGGTCGGAGAGGCAGCCGCCGAGGGCCAGCGCGAGGGTCAGGGGCAAGAGCCAGTGCATCGCTCGACTATACGCATCGGCCCGCGGGCGGGTAAACACCCACCCGCGGACCGCCGACCCGGGCGCGCCCGACCCTGGCGCCTTGCCAGAGCCGAGCGCGCCCCGAGCCGCCCCACCCACGCTATTTCACCTCGACGGGGAGCTGCGCCCGGCAGTTGGGGTAGGCCGGATCCACAATCTCAAGCACGGTGGAGAACCCGCCCTCGATGACGAAGTCCACCTCGACCCGCAGCCGCGTCTTCGTCTGCCCTGGCGCGACGATGCCCGTGTAGGCGCCGCACTCGCCGTCGGCGCAGAACGACATGTAGCCGAACTCGCACAGGGGCAGGCGCCCTTCGCAGAAGCCCTCGACCATCAGGGCCAAGCCGTCGCTGAAGCCGCCTTTGCGCGCGATGGTGATGTCGACGAGCGCGGGCGCGCCCACCGTCGGCTTCGCGACGCCCGGGGACAGCGTGATGTCGAAGTGCTCGCACGTCGTCGTGGTCGAGCCGCCCGGTCCGCCCACCGTGGGCAGCGGCGGGGTCGCGACGTTCACCGAGGCGGCGGCGCCCGGCTGACCACCGCGCCGGCTGGTGAGGGTGTAGACCCACGCGGTGTCCGGCGTCAGCCCCGTGTCCTCATAGTTCAGCTGGGTGTTTGGGACCACGGTGACCACCGCCGGCGCGCCGTTTGCGGACTGCCGGGTGATCTCCACCGCGTCCACCTTCGTCGCGTCCACCGACCACTCCAGGTACACCGCCGTGGGCGAGACCGCCGACGCGAGCAGGCCGCTGGGGGCCGGCGCCGCGCCTGGAGCCGGGGTGTTCACCGCGACCTGGGCCCACGGGCTCTGCCCCAGGGAGTTCAGCGCGCGAATCCGGTAGATGTAGCGCGTCTGCGCGGTCAGGTCGCCGCGGTCGGTGAAGCTCGACTGCTGGCCGCCGAGGCGCGGGTAGGTCTTCCACGTCAGGCCGTCCACGGTGCGCTCGAGCTCGTGGTGGTCGGCCCACGCGTCCGCGGTCCACTCCAGCGTGACCTCGTCGTGCGCGCTGGCCGTCGCGCGCAGGCCTTGCGGTGCGTGGGGCAGCCGCGGCTTGCCAAAGACCGTCACCATCGCGGGCGCCGAGGGCTGCCCGAGGGTCTGCCCACAGCGCGGTCGCACGCGGAAATACAGCAGCGCCGCGTCATCGCCCGCCGGGTAGATCGCCGTCCGACTGCCAGCCGCCCACTGGATCCACGGCTGATAGTCGCTCTCCCGCGGCGTCAGCGCGCCGGGCGTCCCGGCGACCACGTTCGTCAGGCGCGCCACCTCGACCAAGGCCGTGGACAGCGGGGATTGCCACGCCACGTCGATGGTCCGGTCGGGCTGGTAGGTGGCCGTGATGGTGCCGCTGAACGACGCGCAGGGGATGTGCGCGACCGCGGTTCCGCCGTGCGAGCTGAAGCCGTCGATGGACGCGGCGATCGTGCGCTTCGCCGGGTCCACGGCAGGGGCTCCGTGGGTCAGGACCAGCTGCTCGCCCTCGAACTCGATGAGCTTCCCGAGGGTCAGCAGCGAGGTGTCGGCGCCCGCGGGCAGCGCCTCGGCGGCGTAGGCCACGCGCAGGGTCGCGGGCACGGCGAACTCGGTGCCATCGGGCGTGAACTCGAAGAGCGAGCCCGGCAGAAAGTCAGCGACCGCCTCGCGCTCAGCCACGGTCAGGCGCTTCGATTCGGCCAGCGCCCCGGCCGGCACCTCCAGCCGCACCCGCCCGTCCGGCGACTCCAGCACGCCGCCCTCGGGACCGATGAGCGCCTCCGCCAAGACCGCGGACCCGCCGTCCGGATCACATGCGCCAGCGCAGAGACCGGCGAGCAGCGACACAACCAACATCAAGCGTTTCATGGGGTTCTCCTGTGTGGGGAAGAGGGACGCCATGAGCTAGAGCAAGGGCGGTGCCAGCGGATAACGCCTTGAAAATACTTGAAATCGCCTGTCTCCGTCCCGTGGGTGTCCCCGGGGACACCGCCCGCGTCCCATGGGACTCCGGCACCTGCGCCATTGCGGA
>JAWKRR010000118.1:0-3287 GCA_041389525.1 Myxococcota bacterium
ACGAATTGGCGCTCGAACCCGGCACCTCGCCCGCCTTCACCCTCGACCTCGCCGGCCTCCCCCTCGCGCCCGGCGTGGCGCTGCCGTCCGGGACGGCGACAGTCAGCCCGGGTGAGCCACCCATCGTCTTGCCGCCCCAAACCCGCGCCTTCTTCCGAGTCACCTACACGCCAACCGAGGTCACGGACAGCTGGACGACCGCGCAGTTCGTACCTGAGCACGGAGGCATCCGCGTCGCCTCGAACGTCCCCCCAGGGTCTGTGCGAGTCCCGATCTCTGGCCCCGCGATCAAGCCCATCTGCTCGATACCGACGGAGGTCGTGGTCATCGAAGGCCCGGACGTGGACCCCGACTCGCTCGTGCATCTGCGCGCGATTTCGGCGCTGCAGTGCGCTTCATTCTCCCCCCTCTTCGCGTGGTCCGTGCGGCGGCCGGGGAGCTCGGTCCGCACCTATTTGCCCGGATTCTCAGGCGACGCTGCGACGTTCAAGGTCACCGAGCCGGGCGACTACCTGTTCCGCGTCGAGGTGCTCGACAGCACCGGGAAGACCCACTGCGAGGCGGACGCGACCGTGCGGGCGCGCATCGGCTCGGACATTCGAATCGATCTGACCTGGACGACGCCCGGAGATCCCGACCCCACCGACAACGGTCCCCAAGCCAGCGCCGACCTGGACCTGCACTTCGCCCACCCGTGGGCCGAGGGCGAAGATCTCGATGGCAACGGCGTCTTCGACGGGTGGTTCGACCTGCTCTACGACTGCTTCTGGTTCAACCCGAACCCGAACTGGGGTTCACCTGACCCGGCGTTCAGCAAGGGTCCGCACCTTCTGGGTGACAGCGAGAGCGGGAGCGTCTCCGAAGTCGTGCGCATGTTCCCGCACGACGAAGCGCTTGAGTACAAGGTCGGTGTCCACGCGTGGAACGACAACGGCTTCGGCGGCTCGCTGGCCACGGTGCGCGTTCGCATCGGTGGCGCGGTGGTCTTCGAAGCCGCCGAGGTCCCCCTCGAACCCCTGGCCATGTGGGAGGTCGCGACCATCAAGTGGCCCAGCGGCGCAGTGACACCGCTGACGGACGTGTTCGGCAAGCCGCGGATCCTGCCCCACTACGACCCGGCGATCTTTCCGGGGCCGTGACGCAGCGCTGTCGGCGGCCGAGATCGCTAACGATCTCGGGTCGCTTCTTGCGTGACGCGGCGCGTTAGTTGCTGTATCAACCTCGGCGCGAGCGCGTCTGAGCCCCGTGACCGACGGGTCGTGGGCCGGCGCTGCTTACGGGGAGGCACGATGAAGTCAGCACAAAACTGGTTCGACGAGTACGGTGAGAGTCACCGCAACCCGACGAACAAACTGATCCACTGGATCTGCGTGCCGACCATCTTCTTCTCGACCATCGGCCTGTTCTGGTCGATCCCGCGGGGGCCGCTGGCCGGCGTGCTCCCCGGCGCGTGGGACCCGCTCCTGAACTGGGGCACCCTCGCGATGCTGGTCGCCCTCGCCTTCTACGCGCGCCTGTCCCTCAAGCTCTTCCCGGGCATGCTGCTGGTCGCCGCCGTCATCGTCTGGGGCAACCTCCTCATCGAGCAGTCGGGCATCGCGCCGCTCTGGCTGATCTCGACCGTCGTCTTCGCCATCTCGTGGGCCGTGCAGTTCGTCGGCCACAAAATCGAAGGCAAGAAGCCGTCTTTTTTTAAGGACGTGCAGTACCTCCTCATCGGCCCGGCCTGGCTGGTCCACTTCCTCTACCGCCGCGCCGGGCTCCCCTACTGAGCCCCGCTCCCACCCCACCGACCCTGCCTCCCCACCGATTTCGTCGACGGCCGGTTGGTACGCCTCCTGCAAGGGATACGCGTACCGCCGCCGTAGCCCCGGCGCGGAACCCAACGCCGCGCGATCGGAGACACCCATGACCGCACGCCCTATCTCCGCAAAGCCCCGCGTTCTCGTCGTCGAGGATGAGCCCTCCGTGCGCCGGATCACCCGCTATATCCTTGAGCACGGCGGCTACGACGTGGTCGAGGCCACCGACGGTGCCGAGGCCATCGACCTCCTCAACGCGCTGAACGCCGACATCGAGCTGGTGCTGGCGGACGTGCACATGCCACGGGTCGACGGTGTGACGTTGATGTCACACGTCACAGCCGAGTGGCCTGATCTCCCGGTGCTCCTGATGTCCGCGCGCGCCGACGACGCGCGCTACGCGCTGCAACTGCTTGAGCTGGACGTCCAAGTCGTCGAGAAGCCCTTCCGCCTCGCGTCGCTGCTGGAGCTTGTCGGCTCCGCCCTCGTCGCCGGCCGCGGAGACTCCGAAAGAAGCGCTGCCGCCTGACGAAACGCGTCACTCACCCGCGCTCAGCGTCACCTGTGAGCGGCTTGCCGTCGACCGCGGGGAGCGAGCTGCGCAGCCCGCCTCGCGTCACGTAGATGACGTCGAGGCCCGGCGTCTGCCCGACCAAAGCCAGCCCGAGATCGGGCCCGAGCACAAAGAGCCCGGTCGCCAGCGCGTCCGCCATGGCCGCGTCACGGGTCAGCACCGTGACCGACCCGTCAAAGGCCGGCGGCTGGCCGGTCCGCGGGTCCAGGATGTGGCCGACGCGCCTGTCGCCGACCGCGCGCGCTCGGGCGTAGTTGCCGGAGGTCGCGATGGCGGTGTCCTCGACCTCGATGGCTCCGACGAAACGGCCGGGCTGCCAGGGGTCGGCGAGCTGAAACGACTGCAGGCTGCCGTCGGCCTGGCGACCGCTGGTGCGCAAGTCCCCGCCGATATTGACGATGACGTGCGGCCAGCCCTTGTCGCTGAGGTGGCGCCACAGCGCGTCGATGATCCAGCCCTTGGCCACGCCGGCCACGCCGATGCGCGTCTGCGGGTGGTCGAAGGCGATGCCGCTCGCGTCGAGGCGCACGTGCGCGTAGCCGACGGACGCCAGGACCTCGGCCAGCGCGCTCGGCTGGGGCGAAACGCCCGCCACCATGGCGTCGCGCCACAGATCGCCCAGGGGCCGCCAGGTGATGTCGAAGGCGCCGTCGGTCACCGTCGAGACGTGCAGCGCGCCGGCGAGCAGCTGGCGGAGGTCGGGCGCCAGCTCGACGGGGCCCTGGGCGGCGAGGCGGTTGATGCGGCTGACCTCGCTGTCAGGGCGCCACTCGGACAAGCGCGCGTTGAGCGCGGCGACCAGGGCGCGGCCGCTGGCGAGGTCGTCGGTGGCGCGGCCGCGTGAGGCGGCGGGCGCGAGCAGCACCACGTCGTAGGAGGTGCCGAGCTCTTCGCCGCTGTCGGTCACGGGC
>JAWKRR010000119.1:0-2723 GCA_041389525.1 Myxococcota bacterium
CCGGCTGGTTGTTGACCCGCTCCAGCCGCTGCCCGTCGTTGCCACCCAGCATCACGATGACCACGTCGGGCCGATAGCGCCCGATCAGCTCGCGCGCCGTGTCGAACCAGTCGAAGAAGTCCGGCCGCGCCAGCCCGCTGGTCGGCTTTCCCCGCCGCACCACGTGAAACCCCACGGCCGGCAGCGCCCGCTGGATCTCCTTTCCAAGCGCTCCGTAGATGTTGGAGTCGCCGAGCAGCAGCACCTCCATGGGCGGGCAGGCCGCCTGGGGCGCCGCACCCACGCCTCCGCTCGCGCCGCCGCCCGAACGCGCCGCCGCCGACGACGAAAACACCGTCGCCATCAGCGAAAAAGCGAGCAGCGCGCGGCTCGACCTCACGGGATGCGCTTGTGCTCGGCGCAGGCGCTGGTCACGCCGCCCTTGCAGGCCCGCTCCAGCAGCTCCTTCGCCCGCGCGTCGCTCTTCACGCCGCCCTCGCCCCGCAGGTACATGGTCCCGAGATTGCCGCAACCGCTCGCCTCGCCGCCGTCGCACGCCATCTGGAAGAGCCGCTTGGCCTCGGCCATATCCTCGTCGCCGCCCACCGCCTCGCGGTACGCCGCGCCAAGCCCGTCGCACCCGATGAAGCTGCCCGCGTCGCACGCCCGCTTCAAGAGCTCCCGCGCCTCTTTTCCGCGCCGATTGATGAAGCGCAGCCGCCCCAAGAGCGCGCAGCCGTCCATGTCCGCCGCGTCGCAGCTCTTCGTGAAGAGCACCTCGGCCTGCGCCTCGTCCTGCGGCCCGCCCAACCCGCGCAGGTGCAGCGTCCCCAGCGCGTTGCACGACGGCATCGCCCCGGCCTCGCACGCCTTGACGTGCACCGCCCGCGCCCGCTCGAGGTCCCGCTGGCCGACCGACCCCTCGACGAGCGCCCGCCCGAGATCGGTGCACGCCTTCAGATCCCCCTTTTCGCACGCTGCGGCCTGGGCGGCGAAGGGATCGTCGGGCGCCTGCTCCGGCTTGTCCCTCTCGGGCACCTTGCAGCGCACGTCCGTGCTGAAATCCGCCGCCGAGCTGCCCGGCATCGCGGTCACGGCGATCGTCCCCTCGCAGGGCCGCCCGTCCTTCGTCGCCGTGAAGCCGTAGCTGGTCCCCGCGCCCGTCCCGGCGGTCAGCTCCGCGCCCTCGTAGCCCTCGGCGGCCAGCTGCTCGGCGGCCATCTTCTTGTAGTCGGGGCAGCCGCTGAGCGACGCCGCGGTCAGGGCGGTGAAGGCGAGGAGAGTGAGTCGCCGCATGGTCTGCGCCTCGGTCCGGGGTGCGCCGAGGCTACACGGATGCCGCGCGCGTCGCCACTGAGCGGACGCTGGCCTACACTGCCGTGACGGAGGGCGGATTTGGGGCCGGAGCTGCTGGAACTCATCATCCCCACGCTGATCCCGCTCGCGGGGGCGACGGTCGCGCTGTTCGCGTATCGGGCGGGGCGGGCGCGCCTCAACGCGGTGCGCGGGGCGTGTGAGGCGCTGGGCTTGGCGCAGGTGAAGGACCCGGCGCTGGCGTATCGCGGGGAGGGCGAGGTCGGCGGGGTGGCGGTCACGGTGACGATGACGCCGCTGACGGTGAGCGCGACGCTGCCCTGGGCGGTGTCGGAGCCGGTGGTCGTGCAGCCGACGATGCGAAAGCGGGCGCGGGTGCCGGGGGCGCAGGCGACTGGGGACGCGGCCTTCGATGCGGACGTGCAGTTGGGCGGAGGGGAGGCGGTGATCGCTGTGCTGGCGGCGCCGGAGAGCCGCGCGTGGGTGCGGCGCATGCTGGCGACCAAGCGGCAGTACGTTCAAGACGGGCGGCTGCGGAGGCACGATTTCTGGGCGCCGAAGACGGTGGCGGGGGCGCAGCGCTTCATCGAGGAGGTGGCGCGGTTGGCGGCGGAGGCGCCGCGGCTGACACCACAGAACACGACGCGGCAGGCGCTGCTGCAGCGCGCGTCGGATGCGCGGGACCCGGAGGTCGCGTCTCATTTTATCAGGCGATTGCTGGCTGTTCACGGCAAGACGGCGGAGGGGCTGGCGGCGAGTCGGCTGGCGCTGAAGCACGCGGACCCGGAGCTGCGGCTGCTTGCGGCGGGGCGGCTGGCGGGCGACGGGATGGACACGTTGCTGGCGTTGGCGCGGGACGGGGAGTTGGAGCCGGGGCTGCGCGCGCGGGCGGTGGCGGCGGCGTCCGCGTCGTCGTGTTGGCCGCTGGCCTTGGACACGCTGCATGGGCTGCTGGCGGCGGGCGAGGCTGAGGCGGTCGTCGCGGCGGCGGCGGAGGGGCTGGGGCTGGTGCGGGAGGAGGCGGCGCTGCCGGCGCTGCGGGGGCTGCTGGCGGATGAGTCGGCGGCGGTGCGGCAGGCGGCGCTGCGGGCCATCGAGCGCATTGACCACGGGAGCCTGGACTCGGTGGCGGGGGCGCTGGCGGTGGCGGGGGCGGGGGCTGGGGTGGACGGCGCGCTGGAGGTCGCGACGGCGGGCGGGGAGGTCGCGCTGAGCGGCGGCGGCGGGGCGGGCGCGGGTTTGGGCGCGAGTTCGGGCGCGCGCGTCGATGATTGAGCCGGTCCTGCTGATCGTGGCGGCTCACGTGGGGATCGCCGGGTGGTCGATCTGGCAGTTCTTCGCGCCGCTGCGGCGTCAGCGTCGCCTGGGCGCTTTCGAGGGCGCGGCCCGGGGCGTCGGCTTGATGCGCGACGTCTGGGACGAACCGGAGG
>JAWKRR010000120.1:0-2465 GCA_041389525.1 Myxococcota bacterium
GCGCCGCCGAACGCGTAGAGCGCCGACGTCGTGTGGACGTAGAGGCGCCCGTCCGCCGCGGCAGGCGCGCCCAGGCAGTGGCCTTCGAGCTGCACCCGCTGGTCCAGGATGGCCGTGTCCGGCTCGGGCCGCACGATCGACAATGAACCGTCGTTCAGCGGCACCCAGAGCCGCCCGTCGGCGTAGAGCGGCGAGGCGTGGATCTGCTCGGCACCCAGCTTCAGCTTGAAGCCGATGTCGCCGGTCTCCATGTCCACGCTGACCAGCTCGCCGGTGGGCTCGGTGATGTAGAGCCAGCCATCGGACATGGCGGGCGAGCTTGAGAAGGCGCCCACGTCGGCGCGCCAACGCTCGGCCTTGGCGTCCAGCACCGCCGGCTCGCTGGAGCCTGGGGCAGCGCCCGCGCCGTGGGGGTCGATGCGGATCAGGCGGCCCGTGCGCGTGGAGTCGAGGTTTTCGTTGCCGTGGATGGCGAAGACCTCGTCGCCCAGCGTGATGAGCGACGAGTTCACGCCGCCCGACGAGGTGGCCATGCGCCAGATGGGCGAGCCGTCGCGGATGTCGACGCAGACCACGTTGCCGCAGCCGGTGCCGACCCACAGGACCGGGCGGTCGAGGTAAGTCCCGAGCACGGGCGTCGAGAACGAGCTGTCCTGGGGGGCGGTGCCGGGCGTCGAGATCCACAGCAGCGAGCCGTCGCGCTTGTCGAAGGCGTAGATGCGGTCGCGGGCGGGGCCCAGGCGGCCCCAGCTCGACGTGATGGCGTGGATGATGACGCGGTCGCCGGCGATGACGGGCGAGCCAGTGCGGCCGTTGGGGAAGGTGAGGCGGCCGAACTCCTCCATCATCGAGTGCTGCCACAGCGGCTTGCCGTCGCGGGTGAAGGCCAGCATCAGGCCGAACGCGGTCATGGCGTAGACGTTGCCGGTCTCGGGGTCGACGCTGGGGCTGCCGATGCTGTAGCGCTCGTAGATGATGTCGCTGAGGAAGTCGCTAAAACCGCGCTCCCATATGAGCTTTCCGGTGGCGGCGTCCAGCGCGACGAGCACCTCTTGGAGGTCGGGGCCGGTGCCGCGGTAGCCCAGCGCGAAGAGGCGGCCGTTGGCGATGACCGGCGTGCCGCGGCCCGACAGGGGGTAGGTCCACAGGTGCCCCTCGCCGCCCAGGGTGATGCGCTCGGGGAGCTTTCCGACCAGCGCGAACCCGTCCTGGCCGGCGCCGCGCCAGGACAGCCAGCCCGTGGGCGCGGCCGTGGCCTCGGGGGTCGACGCGCGCTCGGCCACCTGGGTCGCGCGCACAGCGCTCGGGGTGGAGGCGCAACCGACGAGCAAGATGGCCAGAGACGCCGCGAGTAGGGACCTCATCGCTCCTCCTAGGAGAGGTGGCGAAGTCTCGACCCCGGCCGGGGGGGTGTCAACGACTGGAACGCCCGGATCCGCGCGGGGGCAGTCATTGCGCCGGCTTCATGCTGTCCATCCAGGCCTTCTGCCCGGCGGCGATCTCTTCGGGGGTGTAGACGGTCTTATAAGTCGCCAGAACCCAGCAATGGCCGAAGGGATCTTTGACCTTGCCCGTGCGGTCGCCCCAGAACATATCGGACACCGGGAACATCGCCTCGCAGCCGGCGGCGACGGCCTTCGCGTATGCGGCGTCACAGTCCTCGACGTACAGAAAGAGGCCGGCGGTGGCGCCCTCGACGGGGCCGTGCTCCCAGCCGCCCGGCCACGCGTCGTTCATCATCAGGCGCGAGTCGCCGATCTGCAGCAGCGCGTGGATGACGCCCTGACCGTCCGGGCCCGTGACGGGCGGGCCGCACAGGGTGGCGCCGAAGGCCTTCTGGTAGAACGCGACGGCCGCGGCGCAGTCGCCATCGAAGATGAGCTGGGGGGTGATGGTGCGCAACCCGTCGGGGATGTGACTTTCGGCGGGCGTGGCCATGGGGACTCCGTGCAGCGAACGGGAGGCGAGACCCCACTGTTCTACACGGCGGCGTCGCGCTGGGCGAGGAGGAAGCGGACGATCGCGCCGGAGACGTCGGCGGCGCCGAAGGACTCGCCCTGGGGGAAGTAGCAGGGGAAGTTGGCTTCCAGGAGGTAGAGGCGGCCTGAGGGGTGCTCGAGGACGTCGACGCCGGCGAAGCGGGTGCCGGCGACGGCGGTGGCGCGGACGGCGAGGTCGGCCATCTCGGGCGTGGGGGTCAGGCCGTAGTCGGCGGGGTTGGCGGCGGGCTCGCTGCGGAAGTCGCCCTCGCGGGTGGGGTTGCGGTAGGCGGTGACGACGCGGTCGCCGACGACGATGAGGCGCCAGTGCATCGCGTCGGGGACGAAGGTCGCGAGGCGCCCGCCGAGGCCGCGGGAGATGAAGAGGTCGGCGAGGCCTCGCAGGGCGCGCATGGACTCGGCGAGCAGCACGCCGTCGCCGCCCTCGCCGCTGTCGACGCGGACGACGACCGGGAAGCCGCCTAG
>JAWKRR010000121.1:0-2457 GCA_041389525.1 Myxococcota bacterium
GCATCACCCCCGGCCACACGGCGCTGGCGTGCTTGTGGCGCGGCCCGAGGGTGGTCGGGTGGCAGGCGATATTTACGAGGGTGGCGAGGGTGGCGCCCGAGGCGGCGCGGAACTGGAGCAGCGCGACCGTGCGGTCGACCGGGCCGTCGGGGTTGGCTTCCAGCAGGGCCTTGCCATCCGGGCCCACGGGGCGCCGGTGGACGGCCAGGTCGGCCTCCGTCGCGCCGGTGTGCATGGTGGCCGGTTCCAGGGCCGCCGAGGCGCGGATGATGGCGTCGGCGACCTTGGGGACCAGGGCCGCGACGTAGGCTTTTTGTAAGGGTTTTGCGTGCTCTGAGGTCGACGCGACCGGCGAGCTGTGGCTGTGCGAGCACGCCAGCAGCACGGCCTCGGGCTTCACCCCCGCGGCTTCGCAGGCCGCCTCGCGGATGGCCTCGGCGGTCGCCTCGTGAATCGCCAGCAGGTCGAGGGCCACGATGGCGACGCGGCTGTCGCCGTCGTCCAGCACCAGCGCGGTGGCCGTGAGGGGGTCGCGCACGCCGCGGCTGCCTCGCCACCACGCGTAGCCCGCCAGGGGCGTGCCGTCGGGTGGCGAGATGTCCGCGCGGGCGACGCCGGCTTTCAGGGCTTCCATCGGCCAACCATAGGCAGGCCGGGGTCGGCTCACAAGGGATTCAGCGCTCGGCCGCGGCCGCCGCAGCATCCGCGTAGACGTCCAGATCGGCATGGTCGCGCAGCCACGTGCACGGCCACGCGGCGTCGGGGGGGCCCTGGGCGAGCCGCTTCAGGGCCTCAGCCTTCGACGTCCCGAAGGCCAGCACGCGCAGCCGGCGGGCGTCGAAGATGGTGCCGATGCCCATGGTCAGCGCCGAGGTCGGGACCGGCATTCCGTCAGGCATCTCCGAGATATTCGCGACCCGGGTCGCCTCGGTCAGCGTCACGACCCGCGTGCGGGAGTCGCGCGGCGCGCCGGGCTCATTGAAGGCGACGTGGCCGTTGGCGCCCAGGCCGAGGAGCTGCAGGTCCACGCCGCCCAGCGCGCGGAGGACGGCCTCGTGGCGCGCCGCGGACGCGTCGGGGGCCTCGCCGCGCTCGACGCGGGTGAGGTGAATCGCGTCGGGGGCGAAGTCGACCTGCTCGATGAGCTCGCTGCGCAGGGCGGCCTCGAAGGTCCCAGGGCCCCCGGGCTCGATGCCCAGATACTCGTCGAGGCTGGTGACCGCGAGGGAGGCGAATGACAGCCCGCGCCCGCGGTGTCGCCGGACCAGCTCGGCGTAGAGCGCGCGCGGCGAACGTCCCGCGGCCAGCCCGAGCACGCCCCGCCGCCCTTCGCGAGCGCAGGCCGCAGCCAGCGCCTCGATCTCGTCGGCGAGGCGCGCCGCGGCCGCCTGCGGCGTCGTGACCACGATATGAACGCCACGTGGGCGACTGACGATCGGTGCGTGTCCCATCATGGGGCGAGTGTTAACCGAAGCCGCCGCTCGCGCCAATCTCTTGTTCGGCGGCCGCGGCCGCGCGTCGCCAGCCCGCGGCGGCTCGCTCACTCGGGGAAGTAGACCGGGAAGTCCAGGCCGTCCTCGTCCTCGACCTCGTCGACGGCCCCCGCCGGCTCGTCGCCCTCGATCAGCCCCATCCCGACGAGGTGTTGGCGGATCTCGCGGCCGCGGTCGTCCTGGACTGAGGCGCGAGCGAAGAGCTTGTCCATCGTCGGGCCATCCGCGCTCTGCGTCAGCGCGGAGAGCGCGCCGTAGCGCGTCTGGTCCGAGCCGTTGAGCGCGCTGTCCAGGAGCAGCTTCGTCGCCTCCGGGTGACCCGTGGCGCCCAACATCCACGTCGCGCTCGAGCGCAGGTCGTCGCTGCCTTCGCGGTACGCCTTGAGGACCGCCTGGGTCGCTCGCTCGTCGACGAAGGTGGAGAGCACGCTCAGCGCCTGGACCTGCACCTGGGTGTCGGCGTCCCCAAGCGCCTTCTCGGCCATGGCGAAGGTGTCGTCCCCGCCGGTCTGCCCCAGCACGCCAAGGGCCTGCGCCCGGCGCGCGGCGTCGGGAGACTGCAGCGCCTCGACGGCCAGCGCCCGGGCCTGCTCCGGCGCGTGGAGCGAGAGCATCGAGAGTGCCATGGCCCCCGTCTCGCCGTCGGCGGCCGCGAACTCGGCCAGCATCGCGCGGGACTCGGGGTCGTCGCGGCCCGCCAGCATGCTTACGTACTCGGCCCGGCGGCCCTCCGGCGCCTCGCGCACCAGGGCCAGCAGCGCGTCCGTGGCCCCCGGATCCTCGGACTGACTGAGCACCCACAGGGCGCTGTTCCTCGCGTTCGGTCCGCCGGTGGTCGCCTCGCGGCTCAGCACCTCGAGGACCTCGGGCCCGCCGATACGTGACAAGATCGACAGCAACTGCCCGCGCTCGGGGCCGTTTCCGCCGGCCTCGAGCTGCCCGAGGATGAGCTTCTTGGCGCTCG
>JAWKRR010000122.1:0-2285 GCA_041389525.1 Myxococcota bacterium
GCCGCCGAGTTCGAGGCGCTGACGCCGTACCTCTACTCGTCCTACGAGGGCGAGTGCGAGGCGGCGCCGACCCAGGCCGAGAAGATCGTCATCTTGGGCAGCGGCCCCAACCGCATCGGCCAGGGCATCGAGTTCGACTACTGCTGCGTTCACGGCGCCATGGCCCTGTCGGAGGCCGGCTTCGAGACCATCATGGTCAACTGCAACCCCGAGACGGTCTCCACCGACTACGACACGTCGGACCGCCTCTACTTCGAGCCGCTGACCCTCGAAGACGTGCTCGAGATCCTGCACCTCGAGAAGCCCATGGGGGTCATCCTGCAGTTCGGCGGCCAGACCCCGCTGAAGCTGGCGACGGCCCTGGACAAGCTGGGGATCCCGATCCTCGGCACCCCGACCGACGCCATCGATCGGGCGGAAGACCGCGAGCGCTTCGGCGCGCTGGTGACCAAGCTGGGCCTGCGTCAGCCGCGAAACGGCCTGGCCCGCACGGAGGCGGAGGCCCTGCGCATCGCCGAGGCCATCGGCTTCCCCATCATCGTCCGCCCCAGCTACGTGCTCGGCGGCCGCGCGATGGAGATCGTCTACACAATCGAGGACATGGCGCGCTACATGCGCAACGCCGTGCAGGTCTCGCCCGACCACCCGGTGCTGATCGACGAGTTCCTGGAAGACGCGGTCGAGCTGGACGTGGACGCGCTGGCCGACGGGACCGACGTGGTCATCGCCGGCGTGATGCAGCACATCGAGGAGGCGGGCGTTCACTCGGGCGACTCGGCCTGCTCGCTGCCGCCCCACGATCTCGCCGAGCCGGTGCTGGACGTCGTGCGCGACGAGACGGTGGCCATGGCCCGCGAGCTTGGCGTGGTCGGGCTGATGAACGTGCAGTTCGCCGTACGCGGCCGCACGGTCTACGTCCTCGAGGTCAACCCCCGCGCCTCGCGCACCGTGCCCTTCGTGTCCAAAGCGACCGGCGTCCCCATCGCCAAGCTGGCCGCCCGCGTCATGGCGGGAGCGACCTTGCGCGAGCTGGGCTACACCAAAGAGGTCATCCCGAAGCACGTCTCGGTCAAAGAGGTCGTCTTCCCCTTCAACCGCTTCCCCGGCAACGACACGCTGCTCGGCCCCGAGATGAAGTCGACGGGCGAGGTCATGGGCGTCGATCGCAACTTCGCCCGCGCTTACGGCAAGGCCCAGGCCGCGTGCGGATTCGCGCTGCCCGGCCCGGGGCGCGTCTTCATCTCGGTGAAGGAGCCCGACAAGGCGATGATCCTGGGCGCGGCGCGAAAGCTGGTCGAGGCGGGCTACGAGCTGGTCTGCACTCGCGGGACCTCCGCGTATTTGCAGGCGCGCGGCGTCCCCAGCGAGCTGGTCAACAAGGTCAACCAGGGCCGCCCCCACATCGTCGACCGCATCAAGTCGAATGAGATCGCGCTGGTCATCAACACCACGATTGGGCGACAGTCCATCCTCGACTCGCGAGACATCCGCCGCTCGGCGTACGTGCAGGGGATCCCCTACATGACGACCGTCCCGGGCGCGTGGGCGGCGGTCGCGGCCATGGTGTCGCGACTCGAGGACCCGACTCCCCACATCACGACGTTGCAGGAACTGTACGAGCGTAGCTGAGTGTTTGGACTCGGCGGCGCGGTCGGTTCAGGCTGCGCAGGGCGGCGCGCGCTGCCGGAGGCCTTTCATGAGTACTGAGCGCTACTTCGTCACGGTTCGAGGCGTCGAGAAGCTGCGCGAACGGCTGCGCCACCTCAAGGAAGTGGAGCGCGCGCAGAACGTGCGCGACATCGAGGAGGCGCGCGCCCACGGCGACATCTCGGAGAACGCCGAGTATCACGCCGCGAAAGAGCGCCAGGCCTTCATCGACGGGACCACGCGCGATCTCGAGGACAAGATCGGCCGCGCCAGCGTCATCGACCCCAAGACCCTCAGCGGCTCGCGCGTGGTCTTCGGGGCGACCGTGACCATGCTGAACCTGGAGACGGACGAGGAGTCGGTCTACCAGATCGTGGGCGTGGACGAGGTCGACACCAAGGAGGGGCGCATCAGCTACGAGTCGCCGCTGGCGCGTGCCTTCATCGGGAAGGAAGAGGGCGACGAGGTGAAGTTCAACGCGCCGGGCGGCGTGCGGAACTACGAGATCGTGAAGGTCGAGTTCATCTGATCCCCATGGACGAGCTGGTGGTCATCGCGGAGGGCGAGGGCGAGATGGCGGCGCTGGGCACGGCGCTGGCCGCGTTCGTCGCGCCCGGCGACCTCGTGACCCTGCGGGG
>JAWKRR010000123.1:0-2141 GCA_041389525.1 Myxococcota bacterium
GGACCCAGCCGCTGCGCTTGTCGGGCGACTCGTGGGCCATGCGGTGGGAGAACTGGCCCCACCACGCGAAGAGCAGCTTGCCGCCCAGCAGCAGGTTCACGACCGGGTTCTGGAAGTGGGTGATGGCGCCGAGGACCACGAGGTGGCCGATGACGATGGGGTTGAGGTCGCCGAGGACGTCGAAGAAGGGCTTGCGCACGATGTCCTTGGGCAGGACGTGGTGGGCCTGAAACTCCAGCGCGCCGCGGGCGAAGAGCGGCGAGGTGATGTTTCGCGGGTCGTCGAGCACGATGTGCAGGACGCCCGAGAAGAAGTCCTCGATGAAGAAGATGCCGACGATCGCGGCGATGAGCAGGCCCGGGCTGTCGCGCAGGAGCCACGCGTTGCCCAAGCAGAACACGACAAAGGCGGCCGTCAGCCCCAGGAAGATGATGCTGCGGTGCTCGTAGGCGCGGAACTTGTCCGACGCCAACGTGTCGGCGATCCCCGGGGGGATCGCGCCGAAGACCGTGCGGCTGGCCGTGCGCTCGCTGGCGCCGACGGCCCGGCGGCGAGAGACCGCGTTCAGAGCTTCGACGCGCTCGTAGACGCCGGCCACGGGCCGCTCAAAAATCAGATTTTCCAGGACACACCCGAACCTTTCCGGGGTTCGGGTCCCGGCCCCTGCGTTTTCCCAGGTTCGGTGAGGGCTGTAAACAGCGAACGCAGCCGCGGGCTGGATTGGCGTAACGCGCGGGGCGCCTCGTCCACGGTTGGCGAGGCGCCGTCTGGGGGTTTGGCGCGCGATCCTGAGCCTGCGCCTGCGGTCCGATCAGCGCGGCGCGGTCAGGCGCGTGCGTTGGCGGGCCGGGTCGGGGACGACGCGGGTGCCGTCGAGGGTGACGCCGAAGGACTCCTCGGCCTGGCGCAGCACGTCCGCCGGGTCCACGCTGAGCGCGCCGAGTCCGTAGAAGCGGACGCGCTGGTCCAGGGTCGAGGTCGCCACCGTCTTGCCGTCGGGCAGAAAGACCACCGGCGAGTAGGCGTGGTTGCCGGCCGCGGAGAGGCGGACCGTCTGCGTCGCGAGGTCCCACACGTCGAGGTGGCCGTCGGAGTAGGCGACGACTAGCAAGGTGCCATCGGGGGAAAAGGACAGCGCGTGGGAGCGGGTGGCGGCGCCGACGAGGGTGGTCTGCAGCTCGCCGTCGGGCACGGACCACAAGCGCACGTCCCCCTCGAAGCTGGTGGTGGCGAGGCGCTTGCCGTCGGGCGCGAAGGCCGCCGCCGAGACGACGCGGGTGCGCGGGTCGAGGACCTTGAGGGCCTCGCCGCTGGCGACGGACCACAGGCGCAGCGTGCGGTCGTTGCCGGCGCTGGCCAGAAGCCGCCCGTCCGGCGACAGCGCCAGGGCGTAGACCGCGCCGGTGTGACCCTCGAAGCGGCGCGTCGACACCCCCTTCGCCACGTCCCAGGCCCGCACCGACTGGTCCTCGGACGAGCTGAACAGCGTGGCGCCATCAGGCGAAAAGGCGAGGCGCGTCACCGAGCCTCCGTGCTCCGCGGCGCTCCACACCAGCGCGCCGTCCGCGGCCCCCCACAGCCTGACGCTGCCCGCCTGGTCCGAGGTCGCCACGCGCGTGCCGGTGGGCGAGAACGCGACGGCTTCGATCATCCCGCGGTGACCGGGCAGCCGCGTCACGACCTCCGCGGTGGCCAGATTCCACAGCCACACCGACCCGATCTGCCCTTCGGCGGCCACCAGCGTCGCGTCGGGCGACACGGCCAAGCTGCGGATGATGGCCGTCCCCTGAAAGCGGCTCTCCGCGCGGAGCGGCGGGACGTCCCACAGCCGCACCACCGACGCCGCGTCGCCCGAGGCCAGGGAGCGCCCGTCCGGCGCCAGGACGAGCGAGCGGATCTCCGCGGCGTGGCCGATGAGGCGGGTGATCTCGACGCCCGAGAGCGAGTCCCACACGCGCACGGTGCGGTCCTCGCTGCCGGTGAACACCGTGGCGCCATCCGCCGAGAACGTGGCGGCGAAGACGCGGCCTGCGTGGCCTTGGAGCCGGGTCAGCTCCTCGCCGGTCGCCGCGTCCCAGACGCGCGCGCTGAAGTCGTCGGACGCGGTCGCGAGGCGCCGCCCGTCGGGGCTCCAGCTCAGG
>JAWKRR010000124.1:0-1734 GCA_041389525.1 Myxococcota bacterium
GCGCGGCGCAATACCCCCCGGGCAGCGAGGGCAGGCACGCCATCGCGGCTGAGCATCCGACGGCGTCGAGGCAGGCGCCGCCCACGGCCTTCGCGTTGGTGGCGACGCCGTGACACACGCGCCGCAGCGAGCCGTCGGCCGACTCCAGGGTCTTGCACGCCTGCTGGCCACCGGCGCGGCAGTCCGCGTCGCTCTCGCAGGTCGCCAGGCAGGCGCTGTTGCCGCCGGTCAACGGCATGCACTTGGAACCGGAGGGGCAGCTGGAGACGGTGCAATCGAAGGCCGTGCAGTAGCCGCCGGGCCAATCCAGGCAGGCGGCGCCTTGGCACTCCGAGGACTTCGCGCAGGCCGCGCCGACCGGAGAGCCGCTGGGGATCACGTCGGGGTTTGTGATCGGGAGGTCCGGCTTCGGGCCGCCGGGATCAGCGACCCCGTCGTCTGAGGTGGCCACATCGGCGATGGGCAGCTCGGGGGCGTCACTGTCGCCGCCCCCAGCCGCGTCGGCGTCGCGTGCCGGCGCGATCAGGTCCACACCCAGCGGGACGCACTCGCTGCCGATGGGCTCGGTGCCGAGCGGGCACTCGATGATCGTGACCTTGTCGGCGCACGCGGTGGCGCTGAAGGCGAGGAGGGCTGCGATGAAGTAGGTGACGCGCATGGCGGCGGAGTCTAGTCGGATGCCGGCCCTGACTCCAGGACCTTGGCGCGTTAGGCGCGCGGGCCCCGGGGTGAGCTTGCGCCGAGCCGGCGGGGCGTGAGATCCAATGCCCATGGACTCTGCAATCTCGACCCGCGTGGGCGCGCTTCTCCTCTTAGGGATCTCCGCCTCGCTGTCCGGCGCCGCCTGCGGTGGCGAAGGGGGGGCCTCGTCGGCCGCCGATGTGGGCGGGGACCTGCCGAGCGCCGCGCTCGCCCTGGGCCGCCCCTGCCAAGCAGACTCCGACTGCCTCAGCGGCCAATGCCTCGAGAGCGAGTACGGCGTGCCGTTCTGCTCGCGGGCGTGCGACGACCCCGCGGAGACCTGCAGCGCCGGACCGGACGCGCCTGCGGGCGCCACGCTCTGCGTCGGCTTCGATCCGCTGCCGCAGCCGAACGTCCCGCCCTTCAAGGGAGAGCTGACGCAGTTCTGCGTGCCCACCTGCGCCGACACCGCGGACTGCGAATCCCTTGGTGCCGCCTGGGAGATCTGCGCGCCCGCGCAGTACCTGGGCGACCGCCTCTACCCCACGCTGGGGGTCGGCAAGCAAGTCTGTCAGGCGCCGTCCTTTCAGGGAAAAGACCCGGTAGATCCTCGCAGCTGCGACTGGGAGAAGACGGTCCGCCCCGGCTTCGGCAGCGAGGCGGTGCTGTGCGAGCGGTACTGCGCGTACCTCGAGCTGTGCAAAGAGATCCCGCAGGAGACCCCCGACCCCTGCTGCGCGTGGGGCTGCTTCAACCGCATGGTCATCGCGGGGGAGACCGTGGACCTCTGGCGCGACACGGTGAAGTGCTACGTGGACAACCACGGCGCCTTCCCGCTGGTCGGCGCCGCCAACGCCTGCAACCAGCCGCCGAAGAACTGCGGCGGCGCGCCCGTGGACCCGACGCCGCCGGGGTCCGGCAGCGCGCTCTAGGGCTGTAGCCGCTACTCCAGCTTGAAGACGCGATCGTCCTCTTCTTCCTGGCAGTGCGTGTCGCCGGTCTCGCAGGCGAAGCGCACGTGGAAGTGGGTGTCGTGGCCCGAGGAGTGAAGGA
>JAWKRR010000125.1:0-1924 GCA_041389525.1 Myxococcota bacterium
CCTGCGCCACGGCTGCTCGACATGGGCGACTGAGAACGGCCGCAGCCCCACGCCCTCAGGCGGGAAGGCCTGCGCCACATAGGTCTCGTCGCTGACCGGGCGGCTCGCGGGGCCAATGCGCCAGTTCCACGGGATACCGAGATCGGCCTCGGCGATGGGCAGTGACGCAAGCGCGGAATCCAGCACAACGACGCGGGCGCCTGCGGGCGCAGGGTTCCCCATCGCGCCTTCCGTACCCCGCTGGCCGCGAAGGAGCCGGGTGAGCTGATACCGGCCGGGCGCCAGCAGCTCGGCCGTGCCCGCCTGCACGATCTCCCAGACTCCGGGTGCGCTCTCGATCGCGAGCGCGTTCGCCCCGGCGAATAGCGTCAGATCCGTGATGCTTTCGAGGGTGCCGGTCAGCAAATCGACCAACAGCACGTTTCCGAAATCGAAGCGCGACGTGGGCCCCGCGTAGAGATCGGAGACCAGCGCCCCGATCCGGGCGCGACTGCCAAACGTGGTCAGCAACTCGAAGCCATCGGTCGAAGGGCTGCGGAACACCGCCATCTCGCCCGGCCAGGGAACCGCGTGCGCCGCGACCAGCGGCCGATGCGCGGGCTGGTCCTCGGTCAGCTGCGGCAGGTCCATCAGCACCGCGTCCGGCGCACCGAACACCACGGCCCGCGTCAGAGACGCCGCGCGGGGATCGCCGGGCGGCAGATCGTAGGTCGCGCGGTCCTGACGGACCGCCTCGATGCCGCGCGCCTCCGCGTCGGCGATGGAGACGAGCCGCAGATCGACCAGCCGCCCGTCATGCGCCAGCCGGATTGCGTCGGCCGGATCGAGCGCGAGGCGCGAGGGCGGCAGACGAAACGCCGCCGTCTCGCGCCCCACCCATGTCTCCATCAGCGTGCGGCGGCAGCGCCGCTCGGCCTCCTCGGGCGGCACGGCAATCGGGAAGGACTCGGAGGCAATGCGCGTCGTGTCCACGGTGATGCGCCGCGCCTCGACGAGTGCGGCCTCGTAATCCTCGTCGGCGCGCGCGACCTGCCATTTCAGCGCCTGCGGCAGTTCGGTCTCCTGGCCGCGGGTCAGTTCCAGCACGTCGCCCTCGCGAGGGGCGACCAGATCGTCGGGCGCGAGGGTGGTAACGGAGGCCCGGCCGCGCATGATGAAGCGGATCACGCCCTCGGTCTCCACGGCGTCGAAGCCGAAGTGGCGCGACAACGTGGTGATCGAGGCGCGCGGGCTTTCGAGCGCCGTGATGGCGTAGCCCTCGACCGCGCCCCAAAGCCCGGTGACGTCGATGCGGGACTCGGGCAGCCCGGCGCGGAGACAGAGGTGCCGCACGAGAGCGGCCAGCGACACCGCTCCCAGCCGCCCGGTCAGCCAGTGGCCGAGCCGCCAGTTCGCGACGTCCGTCCAGACGTCTGTCAGCGCCGGGAAGAACGGATAGGGCCGCGCATCCCAAGTCCAGGCGGCGCATTCCGGCACATGCACCATCCGACCGCCATAGACCGAGGACACAGGGTTGTTCGCGGCCTCGCCCCACCAGAGATACGTCGCCTCGAGATAGGCGCGCTGGATCGCGTCGTCGCGCCAGCCCCGCGAGAAATGCGGCGTGAAGCTCTCGGACGACTTCGGGTCGAAGAAGACGTTCGGCTGGTTCGTGCCCCGGTCGATGGCGGGACAGCCGAGCTCGGTGAACCAGATCGGCTTCGACTCCGGCGCCCACGCCGTCAGCGTGCCGCTCTCCACCCCGCCCGGGCGGTCGTAATGCGCGTTCGACCACCAGGCGCGAAGATCCTTGTAGCGGAAAACCCAGGGCTTGCCCGCCGCGCCATCGCTGATCGGGGTGCGCACCTGTGCCACCCGATCAGCCGCACTGGCATAGAACCAGTCGAAGCCTTCCCCGCCCGCAATGTTCCCCTGCAGATAGGCC
>JAWKRR010000126.1:0-2090 GCA_041389525.1 Myxococcota bacterium
GCCGACCTGGGCAACTACCCCGACGACGCCCAGGTCTTCAGCACCGCCCTGCCACCGAACAACGACTGCTCCACCCACCAGTCCATGGGCGCCGACGCCTGCCTCGCCCGCGTGAATGGCGAAGTCGCCCTTCGACCCCTGTGGGTCCACCTCATGACCGTAGCGCGCTGAGCCCGGCGCCATCGCTCGACGGAGTTTCTCGGAACCACCGTGTACCCGGACACCCCTGCTGGAACGACCCAACCCGGGCGCGTGAAACCGACCGGTTGTCCGACCGGTTGTCCGACAGGGTTTGTCTCCGAATAGGTGTAATTTTAGGAGTGGAGCTGGAATCTCGCGACCTTCGGCGGGGTCGGCGGGCGCCGGGGCTGTGGCTCAAGCCGGCCGTCGGGGGGCAACCGCGCCCGCTGCGAGCCGGTGAGACCGAGAGACAGGACGCGAGGTTGGCGAGCAGACGGATCGCGGGCGTTGCGCTGATGGGAAGCGCCGGCGGGCCGGTCTGGGGCCCGTGGGCTGGTCAGCCGCTCTCGGCCAGCGCCCTGAGCTTCTTCCGCGCATGCGACGGCGGAATCGTGTTCGCCGGGAACGGGATCAGCGGCAACGTCGGGTCCGCCAGCCACTTCCAGTAGGCGATGTGCGCCGTCGTGTAGGCGTCCTTGAGCTCGGCGTGGAGCTTGCGCCACTCCTCCTGGTGCTCGGGCGGCCCATGCACCACCGGCGCGGGGCTGCGGTCGCGCTCCTTCGGCCGCGTCATCGGGTCCACCTTCCGCACCGCCTCGGGGTCGGGCACCGGCAGGCCCGCCTTCTTGCGCCGCGGGCGGGCTTCGGCGGCGATGCCGTCGGCCAGCTGCCACATCAGCGCCCGGTGCTCCTTCTCCGTCAGGTCGCCCAGGCCCGGCAGCCGGTCGATGCGGACGGTCGTCTCCTCCCGCCGGCCGTCGGCGTGGACGAAGACGCCGTGCAGCTTCTCGCCCCGCAGCAGCGCCGGGTTGGAGCAGGCGAAGACGTCGTCGTTCGGGTGGCGCGACTTCATGGCGGCCGTGCCCTGGCCCATGACGTACCGCAGCCGGTCCAGGGCCTTCTCCAGCGTCGTGATCTGGATCGCCGTGCTGGGCACCAGCGCCTGGCCGCTCCGGTCGTGGAACTTGTTGATTCGCCGGGCGATCTCCCGGTTGACCCACTCCAGCACGATGCTCTTGTGGACCAGCGTGTCCACGCCGATGAGCCAGTGCAGGTGGTTGGACATGAAGAAGTAGCCGTAGAGGTCGAAGTCGAAGCCGAAGCCGCCCTCCTCGTGGCAGCGCGCCTGGGCGCGGCCGATGATGCCGTTGAGGATGGCGACGACGACTTCCAGCGGGACGAAGAGGAAGAGGTCGTTGGAGGTCTTGGACGTGACCTCGGAGACGAGCACCCAGCGCTTGAGCCGGGGGCTGTAGAGCAGCCGGTCGGGCACCTGGATGATGAGCGTGTCGGCCATGGGAGAGTCCTCCGCGTGGTGGGGGCCTCTCTCTCCTTCGGTCAGTCGCGGCGCGTGTCGCAGACTTTTTTCGAGTCGATTGATTTCAAAGCGAAAAAAGTGCGCTCGGCCTGACTCCGAGGCCGGCCGGGCGACGCGGACGGGCAGGCGAGGGATGCGGCGCGGCGAGCGGACGACTTCGCCATCGGGCTGGACGCACCCGGCACGGCGCCGCAGACTGGGCTGGACTCCCCCTCGGAGGTGGGCCATGCCCGAGTACCTCACGCCCGGTGTCTTCGTGGAAGAGACCTCGGCGCGCAGTCGCGCCATCGTCGGCGTCGCGACCGCGACCACGGCCTTCATCGGAGCCGCTGGCAGCGGGGGCGTTGAGACACCCGTCGAGCTGGGCTCGACGGCGGACTTCATCGCCCAGTTCGGCTCGTCTCCGACGCCGCTCCAGGAGGCGGTGCAGGGCTTCTTCGACGCCGGAGGCCGCCGCGCGGTCGGCCTGCGGGTGCGACCGTCCCGTGCATCGCTGAAGCGCGCCCTCGCCGCGCTGGCCGCGACCGACACGGCCCTCGTCGTCCTGAGCCCGCCTGCCCCAGGAGCCGATGTGCCGGCGTGGGCCTGGGCG